>JAHKAA010000034.1 GCA_018825965.1 Gammaproteobacteria bacterium | reverse complement strand
TATTGTTATATATTTATTATATATTCTTTACAATTGATTGAATTTATTAAAATTTGTGACTTTTTTGTACAAAAGAGTTGCAGCGGCAACATAAGGTGTTGATCAGAATCGTTTCAGAGGGATTTTTGACAATAAAAAAGGAGTGAACCTTCAGGCCACTCCTTTTTTAACCACAAGATAAGGCATTACTTCTTGGCGGTGCCTACTTCGACTCTGCTTTTCAACTTCTGACCAGGTCTGAAAGTCACCACACAACGGGCTGAGATCGGAATATCTTCACCTGTTTTTGGGTTACGGCCTGGTCTCTGGTTTTTTACACGCAGGTCAAAATTACCAAAACCTGACAGTTTTACCTGGTCGCCTGCTTCCAAAGCAATGCGGATCTCTTCAAAAAAAGATTCGACTATTAATTTTGCATCGCGCTTGCTGATGCCAAACTTGGTAAATAAACGTTCTGCTAAATCGGCTTTGGTAAGCGCCATTCTTAATCCCTCAACGTTGCGTTGAACTCTTTGCTCAGCACCTCGACCACGGAAGAGATAACCTGTTGGATATCTTTATCTTCAAGCGTTCGCGCCTTGTCCTGCAAGGTTAAAGCTATTGCCAATGACTTATGGCCTTGTGCAACACCCTGCCCTGTGTAGACGTCAAACAATTTTAGGTCAACTAATTGATTTCCGCCAACTTTTCTAATAGTAGCAAGGATATCTGAAAAACGCACATCAGATTTCACAACAATAGCCAAATCACGACGGTTTGCCGGATATTTTGAAGTTTCCTGAGCTAAAACAATATGTTTATCACCAAATGCTTCGAGCTCTATTTCAAATAAAAAGGCTTTGCCTTTAATACCCAATTTACGTTCCGCTTCCGGATGCAGGGCGCCAAGCAGACCTACAGTTTTACCATCCCGGTTTAACACAGCCGTTTGACCCGGATGTAAGGCGCTGTGTTGACCTGTAGCGAAAGTAAAACACTCTGTAGCTGAAGTGCAGCTTAACAGCGCTTCCACATCACCTTTCACATCATAAAAGTCAAAGGCCCGCTCAGCTATGGTCCAGTGTTCGTTGCCATAACTGCCAACAATGACGCCACCTAAAACCGGCACCTGACGTACACCACCTTCAGCGTTTGCATCAGGGATAAACTTCAGGCCATATTCGAATAAACGAATACGGTTTTGCTGACGGTTCTGATTGTATTGCACAGCTTGCAATAAACCAGGCCACAGATTTAACCGCATGGCCGACATATCGACGGAAATTGGGTTTGGCAGAACTAAAGCCGCTTGACCCGGGAACAAGGTTTCCTGCACTTTAGGATCAACAAAACTATAAGTAATAGCTTCCTGATAACCACGGGCGACTAACAAATCACGTAAGCTGTGCACAGAAATACGGCTTTCCTGATGTTTGCTCATCGCAAGCGCAGCTTGTGGCGCTACATTAGGAATATTGTTGTAGCCATAAACCCGCGCCACTTCTTCGATTAAATCTTCAGGGATAGAAATATCAAAACGGTAGCTTGGTACTGTCACCTGCCACTGATCAGTTGATGCTTCAACCTGCATGCCTAAACGCTGGAAAATTTCAGTCACTGCCTCTGTCGCTATGCTGATACCTAAAATACGGTCCAGCTTAGTGCGGGTTAAGGTAATTTGAGCCGCTTTTGGCAGGTGCTGATCTGACACTGCTTCAACCACAGGACCCGCTTCACCACCCACAATAGCTAGCAGCAAAGCTGTTGCTCTTTCCATGGCTGTGCGTTGCAACTCTGGGTCAACACCACGTTCATAGCGGTGTGAAGCATCAGTGTGTAACCCGTATTGACGGGCTATACCTGCCATTTCAACCGGAGAGAAAAATGCACTTTCAAGGAAAATATCTGTGCTTTCTTTGGTGACACCACTGTGTAAACCACCAAAAATACCGGCCATAGCCAAAGCTTTTTGGCTATCCGCAATCACCAGCGTATTGGCTTTTAACGTCACTTCGTTGCTATCCAGCAACACCAGCTTTTCGCCTTCTTTGGCCATACGCACATCAATATCACCTTCGATTTTTGCTAAATCAAAAGCGTGCATCGGATGACCCAGCTCCAGCAAGACGAAGTTGGTCACATCCACTACGGCATCAATAGAACGGATACCAGAGCGGCGTAATTTTTCCACCATCCACAGCGGCGTCACAGCAGCAGTGTTGATATTGCGGATCACACGGCCTAAATAACGTGGACAAGCCTGTGGAGCAGACAACTGAATGCCTTTGCTGTCACTAATAGTTGCAGTTACTGCAGCAATTTCCGGCTGTTTTACATCTAAGTTATTCAGTACACCGACTTCACGGGCTAAGCCTTTTAAGCCTAAACAATCAGCACGGTTTGGCGTTAAATCCACTTCAATGGCATTGTCGTCTAAGGTCAGGTACTGACGAATAGTCTGCCCCAGCGGCGCATCAGATGGCAGTTCAATAATGCCTTCTGAACTTTCCGCCATACCCAACTCAGATAAAGAACACAACATACCGTTGGACGGCTGACCACGTAACTTAGCGGCTTTAATTTTAAAGTCGCCTGGCAATACAGCGCCTACTGTGGCTACTGCTACTTTTAAGCCCTGACGGCA
Source organism: Gammaproteobacteria bacterium (assembly GCA_018825965.1). Classification (GTDB taxonomy): domain Bacteria; phylum Pseudomonadota; class Gammaproteobacteria; order Enterobacterales; family Alteromonadaceae; genus Pararheinheimera. The sequence goes on along the minus strand of JAHKAA010000034.1, from coordinate 313,442 downwards.
GTTGGCTGCACCGCAAACGATATCTAATAATTCACCAATGCCAATATCAATTTTGGTGACTTGTAACTTATCGGCTTCAGGATGACGACCACATTCAACCACATGGCCTACCACTACACCGCTAAATTCACCGGCAACAGGCTCGATACCGTCTACTTCCAGACCGGCCATCGAAATTTGTTCTGCTAACTCATTGGTCGATAACTGCGGGTTGACCCACTCACGTAACCAGGATTCACTGAATTTCATTATCTGCTCCCGCTTATCTGAATTGCTTTAGAAAACGCAGATCGTTTTCGAAGAATGAACGAAGGTCTGTTACGCCATAACGCAACATGGTCAGACGCTCAACGCCCATACCAAAAGCAAAACCGCTGTACACTTCAGGGTCTATGCCAACAGAACGTAATACATTAGGGTGCACCATACCGCAGCCTAACACTTCCAGCCATTTGCCGTTTTTGCCCATAACATCCACTTCAGCTGAAGGTTCAGTAAAAGGGAAAAAGGACGGACGGAAACGGATTTGCAAGTCTTCTTCAAAATAGTTATTCAGGAAATCGTGCAAAATACCTTTGAGTTCAGTGAAGCTGACGTTTTTGTCCACCATCAACCCTTCCACCTGATGGAACATAGGGGTATGGGTTTGATCGTAGTCATTACGGTACACACGGCCAGGAGAAATGATCCGCAGTGGTGGCTGTTCTGTTTCCATAGTACGAATTTGCACACCAGAGGTCTGAGTACGCAGCATCTGCTTTGGATTAAAGTAAAAGGTGTCGTGATCAGCACGGGCCGGGTGATGCGCCGGAATATTCAGCGCGTCAAAGTTATGGAAATCATCTTCGATTTCCGGGCCATGTTTGACTTCAAACCCCAGCTCACCAAAAAAGCTTTCAATACGGCGAATAGTGCGGGTGACAGGGTGCAAGCCACCGGCTTCTAAAGCGCGGCCTGGTAAAGTGACATCAATTTGCTCTTTTGACAGTTTTTCTGCCAACTCAGCCTGTTGCATCAGATCACGTTTGTTGTTTAACGCATCCTGCACTTGCTGTTTTAAGTCATTGATCTGTTGACCTGCAGTTTTGCGGGTTTCCGGATCCATAGCACCTAAAGATTTCAGCAGCTCAGTGATGCTGCCTTTTTTACCCATAAAGGCCACGCGCACTTCGTCCAGTGCATTGATATCGTTCGCTACAGCGACTGCCTGTAAGGCTTCTTCTAAAATGGCGGTTAAGTTCATCGCTATCCTCAAACCCAGTAAAGATGTCGTATAAAAAGGGGGCAATAATACACCAGATTTACGCTCAGAGCTTGCGTAAAATAAGGCTTTTTTTGTGTTTAAACCCTTATTTTCACAGCAAAGAACAGCTGAAAATCAGTGAGATAAGCTCAGCATATCTTTGACAAAAGGAATGGTCAGCTTACGCTGATGCACTATGGATGCTTTATCCAGTAAATCGAGAATTTGCACCAGTTCACGAATATCACGTTGCTGACGGTTCAGTAAAAAGCGTGCTACTTCGTCCGGCAGCTCCATGCCACGTAAACGGGCCTTTTGTTGCAGCAGTTTTTGTTTATCTTCATCGCCTAATAAACGCAACTGAAAACTGGTGCAGGCCTGCAAACGTGAGACTAAATCCGGCAAGGTAATGCCCAACTCTGTTGGTGCCTGATCGGCAACAATAATCAAAGCTTTGCCCTGCTCTGTCATGCGGTTGTACAAATCAAATACCGCCACCTGCCAGCTGATATCTCCTGCTATCGCCTGAATATTATCCAGACAAACAACATCCAGTTCTTCCAGTTGATCCAGAATACGCGGACTCCAGGCTTTAAAATCTTCCAGGCTCAACAGTTGGCTGGTTAAACCCAGCTCCTGCGCCTGCACACAAGCTGCGTATAACAAATGTGATTTGCCACTGCCGCTGGCACCAAATAAATACAAGGGCAGACGATGCTCAGAGGGAGTGGTTAAAAAATGTTTGATATACCCCACCACAGGGCTGGTTTCAGCCCCATAGAAGGTATCAAGAGTTTCATCTTCCGGCAGTGTCACTGCCAGAGTGTATTGCACCGGAGTCATTAGTTCGGAATATACCTGTAACGTAAGACAGCAGGTTCAGATTCGGAGACCACTGCCTCTGTTGCCATTTCTGCCGCCATTTCAGAAAACAGCTCGTCCGCTGCATCTGTTGCCTCTATTGGAGTAATGTGTTCAGCCTGGGTTTGCAACGACTGGAAACGGCGTTCCAGCGATAAAGAATTAAGAAAGGCACTGCGGTCTGCCGCCAATTGCACTTTAAACTTCAATAAATCAGCTTTACGCTCCTGCACTGTCACTTGTTTTACCGACAACATAGCGCCCAGTAGCTGCTGGACCTTAACCTGATCAACAAAATTAGTAAGGCCTTCGATATCCAGCTCAAGTTCAGTCTCCCCCTGCTGACTGCCCAACTGAACCGCATATTTACCGGCTAGCTGGGCCGTTAAATCGGTTAAAAACTGACTGGCTAGTTCTTGCTGTGAACTGGCCAGCAGTTCATTACTGATCAACTGACCTGCTTCATAACCTTGCCAGGTTAATCTGTATTGATCGGCAGAAGGCTGATCGAACAACAAAATCAGCGTTTGATCCGCGTTAAAAGGCAAACTGGCCTGTTCGATCAGCAACCAGTTACCAGCCCATACGTCGTCCTGGGTTAAGGATGGCACATAGGCATCGTTGGCTGTAGGTAAATCCAACGGCAAACCAATAGCTAAAGCCTGTTGTTTTAAATGTTCCAGGACAGGATGAGCAGTACCTTGCATAAATACACGGTTTTCAGAGTTTTGATCCACAGCCCAGAGTACTATGGCAGGTCGTCTGCTGCCCCAAATTGCTATCTGGTGCTGGCTTAACAACTGCTGCACTTTTTGCTCGTCCAGCCCTACTTTTAATGCAGGCCCCTGATCTGAACTGACCGCAGCAAAAGTTTTAATATAGTTACCGGCATTTTTCAGCTCGGCTTTGATAGCGGCGTGTTCAATCACCAGGGGATCCACTGTCACTTTCACCAGGACCTGCGCCAGAGCCTGTTGTTGCCAGGCACTTTGGCTTTGACCTGCAGGCACAACGGCCTGATACAAATCAGTTAATTGTTTTGCATGTGCAACATTCAGGCACGCTATCAAACATAACACAACACTAAGTAATCTCATCTTTTACCCTTAACCTGCGAGTACTCTTCATCAGCTAAAACAGGGAAAACGCCCTTTAAGCCAAGACTAATGGAGATAGCCACCAAAAATAAGCCAAATCACCAGGTTTGCCCTCAGAAGCCTGTTATTTTACCTGATAAGCGCATCAGGATCGCCAACAGAATAGCAACAACTGCTGTTTCTGCTGAAATTATCAGGCCATAAAGCCAGCCGTCTACGTAGTGGACATACAAAATAACTGAACTTGATGCCGATAAAAGTGTTCAGCTGATACAGCATGCTCAGCATCCGCTGTCCTTTATTAGCTTTTAAAGGCGATTAAATTGAGCCTAATCATAACGTTATTTTATTCATGCTGCACCGCTTGGTGCAAAGACAACGGCTTTTGTTGCCTGAGATCAGACTCTGCTTAAAAAAAGCGGCTCCAATCGCGACAAAAAAAACCACCTTGCGGTGGTTTTATTTGATCTGGAACCAGTGTTATGAGGCTTTGACTACAGGCATAAATGCATTCAGCGTCCGGCTCTTTGCAAGCTGTTACAGCTCAATATTATCTTTTCTGATCATTTGCACCAGGGTCTGATGCAAAGCCGTGATTTGATCGGCAGACAATACTTTACCTGAACTGTCACGCCAGCTCAGACTGGTGCCAAGGTCTGCTTTTGTCAGCACTAACTGATAGTCACCAGGCGTCAAAGGCACAGCAATAGTCTCTTCACTGCTCCACAATGAATCCCAGAAGCCCGCTTCAGGTTGCTGATAAGTCAGGAAAAAAGTGTACTTTGTTCTGTCCAGATCATTCACCAAAAAGCCATTCTGTTCAAACATCAGTTCTAACTGTGGCCAGGCGAAATCAATAGACTGGCCTGTCAGCATGGCCGCATTGCCTTCAGCATCAAATCCTGTGGTTAGCGTGATCTGACGGGACTGAGCTTTTTTCTGTCTAATCTGCGCCAGTTCTACAGTAGCCACTTTATCGACAAAACGATTAAGGAAGTACACTTCTTCGCGTTTTTGCGCTATCGCAGAGAGCTTAGCATCTTTGTCAATAAAACGATGTTCCAGCAACTGGACCCGAACGCCTACAGAACGACCGTGGCTTTTAGGTTCAAATACCACCAGGAAACGACTTTGCTCTTTTTCGACCATGTTCTTCCATAACCAGAAACCTTCTTCTTCGAAGCGGCTGACCCAAGCGGTTTCAAAAACTAAAGCGTCCTGATCTTTTTGCGTAATTTCGATTTGCTTTTCCTGACCAAAATCCTGCAGGCTCTTTTTCAGGTAAGGCAATAACTCACCGCTGAACTCTGAACGTTCAAACCAAATCCGTGCTTCTTTTTCTTCTTCCTCTACCCTGCTATTGGTTGCAAGAGCCAACACCTGCATAGGTGACTTCAGTTCTGCTTCCGTCACAGGAGCGTTTGGAGTAGGAGGAATATCAAATTGTGTTGGCTTTTTCGCAGCAGCTAAACCTGCCGGTACTTTTAACTCAGCCACTGGTTTTGCCTCAGGAACTGCTTGATCAGCAGCATCTTCAGGGAATAAAGAGCAACCAGAAATTAATAACGAGGCAGCTAAGCTTGCCGTGATCCAATACTGCACTATAAAACTCCTACACATTAATCTGGGCTTGTTTCAGCGCTTGTTCGATTACGCTTTGATGAATTGGTTCCAATCGGGTTAAAGGTAATCTTGCCATATCATCAGCAATTAACCCCATTTTCAGCAGAGCCCACTTACTCGGAATAGGATTGGCTTCGATAAACAGCTGATGATGCAAGCCCTGAAGCTTGTGATCGAGCTGCGTTGCCAATTCTGTATTTTTTTCTATCGCTGCTTTTGACATCCGGGCCATCAAAGCAGGCGCTATATTGGTGGTCACCGAAATGACGCCATGGCCACCTTTTAACATAAATTCGCAGCAACTTGCATCGTCACCACTGAATAATAAAAAATCTGCCGGACACAAGGCCTGCAATTGGGCCAGACGTTGCATAGAACCCGTCGCTTCTTTAATACCCACAATGTTCGGGGTTTTCGCCAGTTCAGCCACAGTTTCCGGCAACAGATCCACGCCGGTACGACCTGGCACGTTATATAAAATAACGGGCTTATCAGTAGAGGCAGCAACGGCCTGATAATGCGCCAGCATGCCTTTTTGCATAGGTTTATTGTAATAAGGGGTGACGGTCAAAAAACCTGCTATGGGGAACGCCGATAAGGTTTTGGTCTTCTCCACTGCATCAGCAGTTGAGTTCGAGCCATTGCCTGCGATCACGGGAATACGACCATCAACCTGTTCAAGAACAGCCTTGAGCACTGCTAATTGTTCGGCAAAACTTAAAGTCACGGACTCGCCAGTGGTGCCCATAATCACCAATGCGTCAGTCTGATTGCTTAGATGGAAATCCACCAGCCGCTTCAGGCTGCCATAATCCACAGCACCATCAGGATCCATTGGGGTGATCAAAGCAACAATACTTCCGCTAAACATGCTAAAGGCTCCGTAGTTTTCAGGCTGCCTATGGTAATGACGCACGACAACAAACACAAGCAAGGGACTGTCACACAGGTGAAATTTACGCTAAATATGCTAAACTTCGCAGCCGTTTTTCATTCAGAGACATCAACTTAGCATGCCACAACAATTGGTCGTCACTGCAATAGGTGCAGACAGAACAGGGTTGGTCAGCCGTCTGGCGCGTCTGGTTACAGACTGCAACTGCAATATAGTCGATAGCCGCATGGCTATTTTTGGCAACGAATTCACTTTTATTATGTTGTTATCCGGTGATGCAGTGGCCATCAGCCGCATAGAACACTTGTTGCCAGGATTAGGTTTTGAACTTGATCTGCTCACCATGACCAAACGTACATCTGCTCAGCCCACCGCTACGATAAGCGCACATTATGTGCTGGAGTACAGAGGTAAAGATAAAGTGGGCACTTTGGGGGCTATTGCCACTTTGCTTGCTAATCATCAAATCCATATAGGTGCGCTGCGTACTGAAACGCTGACGGACGCTGAAACTCAGCAGTTGGTGAACCATTGCACTATGACGGTACAGCTGCCACAAGGTGCACAGGTTGAGCGGATAAAGCAGGACCTGTTTGTGTTACTTGAACAGCTTCAGCTATCAGGGCGTTTTGAAGCTCAGCTATAAACAGAAAAAGTGAAAAGGAAAAACCATGAACAGATTAACCGCAGGACAACAGGCACCGGATTTTAGTTTGCCAGACCAGACAGGTCAGATGGTACAACTCAGCACTTTATTAAAACAAAGCCGTGTATTGGTGTATTTTTACCCGAAAGCTATGACACCAGGCTGTACAGTTCAGGCTTGTGGTTTACGTGACAGCAAAACACAGCTTGCTGAATATAAGGTTCAGGTTGTTGGCATCAGTATCGACGCCCCTGCCCGTCTGGCTAAATTTGAACAAAAAGAGCAGTTAAATTTTACCTTGCTGGGTGATGAAGATCACAAAGCAGCTGAAGCCTTTGGGGTTTGGGGGGAGAAGAAATTTATGGGTAAAATTTATGATGGCATTCACCGCATCAGCTTTTTAATAGAACAGGATGGCAAAGTCAGTCAGGTATTTGATCACTTTAAAACCAGTAATCACCATGATGTGGTGCTGGCTTACCTGAAAAGTCAGGCTTAACCCCGTTAGTCCTGTCCATCCGGATACCAGCCGCATTTTCGGTACTTTTTTACGGTATCCTTTATGCTCAATTTTTTAATCTGTTTAAAAAAGGATCTGTGGTATGCATAAATTATCCCTGTTCAGCCTGATTGTCGGACTTAGCCTGACCACTCAACCCTTGCTGGCTGAATCCTTAAAAACTGAAAAAGTGACGCTGGAGATGCAAACGCTGTCTTCCGGACTGAACCACCCATGGGCCATGCAATTTTTGCCAGATGGCTCCTTCCTGGTCACAGAACGCACTGGCACTTTACGTTACATCAGCAAAACCGGCGAAAAAAGTGAGCCTATTCAAGGTGTTCCAACTGTGCATGCCCAAGGTCAGGGGGGGTTGTTAGGCCTGGTGCTGGATCCGGATTTTGCCAAAAACAAAACTATTTACATCAGCTTCAGTGAACCCCGCGATGGTGATGTCAATGCAACAGCAGTGGCCAGCGCCATACTGGATGGCCAGACATTAAAAGAAGTAAAGGTGATTTTCCGTCAGGCTGAAGCCATTGACAGCAAGTACCATTACGGTGGCCGTCTGGTATTTAACCCTGCCGGTGAATTGTTTATTACTTTGGGTGATAGAGGCTCACGTCGTGATGACGCTCAAAAATTGTCAGGTCACTTTGGTAAGGTAGTGAAAGTAAATAAAGATGGCTCAGCCGCTGCCGGTAATCCTTTTGCAGCCCAGGCTGATGCCAAAGCCGATGTCTGGTCTTATGGTCACCGCAATATTCAGGGTGCTGCCATTCACCCACAAACCGGCCTTTTATGGACTCATGAACATGGCCCTCAGGGTGGCGATGAAATAAATATAGCCACTGCAGGTAAAAATTACGGCTGGCCTGTGATCACCTATGGTGAAGAATACGGCGGAGGTGTAATAGGCAACAAAAGTAAAGAAGGTTTAGAGCAACCCTTGCATTACTGGGTGCCCTCTATAGCCCCAAGTGGTATGAGTTTTTACACCGGCAGTCAAATCAATGGCTGGCAAAATAACCTGTTAGTCGGCTCGCTTAAATTTGGTCAACTGGTGCGTTTAGAACTGACAGGCGATAAAGTCAGCCATGAAGAACGTATTCGTATCGGTTCCCGCATTCGTGACGTGCAGGCAGGACCGGATGGCGCAGTGTATCTGCTGACCGACGAAAATGACGGTAAGTTATTACGTTTATCACCACAGTGACGAGAACCTCATCTACATGAATTATTTACCTTTTAAACTGAGCGCTTTAGCGCTCAGTTTTTTTTCTGTCGCCTTAAGCGCAGAAAACAAACTTCCTGATGAAATTATTGTGATCACAGCTCAGGCCCAGCAATCTCCGTGGCTGGGCAGTGCATCCAGTAGTTTTCGCAAAGACTTTAACAACCCATCGCTGCAGATAGATGCTGCCGCTTTATTGCAACAGATTCCAGGCATTCAGGCCGACAGCAGAGCCAACTATGCTCAGGACAGCCGTTTAAGTGCCAGAGGTTTTGGTAGCCGTAGCAGTTTTGGTATTCGAGGCATTCGCTTGTTGCAGGACGGTATTCCGCTGTCTAGCCCGGATGGCCAGGGTCAATTGAGTTCAGTGTTGTTGGATCAGCTCTCATCTGTTGAAGTGCTGACAGGCCCACTTGCTGTCTTGTATGGTAATGCAGCTGGTGGTGTAGTGGCGTTACAAAGCCGCTGGCCAACAGAAAACTCGGCTTCAGTGCAGCTAAGCCATAGTCAGTTTGCCCGTCAACAGCTGCTATCCGGCGCTTTGGTGCAGGGCAAGCATGCAACTTCACTTAGCCTGAAGAATGCAGAATTACAAAGCCCAAGAGCACACAGCAATGCAAAAAAACAACAAGCGCAGTGGTTATGGCAAAGTGCTTTTGATAACGAGCTCAAACTACAGCTGCGCTACGATTGGTCTTACGATCCTTTATTGCAGGATCCTTTGGGGTTAACTGCACAAGAGTGGCAGGACAATCCTCGTCAGACCGCGGCTAATGCGCTGACTTTTGATACCCGTAAATTTAGCAAACAACAGCAATGGAGCCTGAACCTGTCGCAGCAATTGGATCAGCAAAGCTGGCGTCTGGCGGCCTGGTCTGGTCAACGGGATGTAGGTCAGTATTTAGGTTTTGATGGTGCAGCCCCCACTTCGGCTGGTGGTGTGATTGATTTAAGCCGGCCTTATCAGGGACTGGATGCGTCGTACAGTTGGCAGTTGAAGCAGCTGCGTTTAAGTATTGGCGGCGCTCTGGAACAAAGTACGGATGAACGCCGGGGTTATGTCAATAATCAGGGCATACAAGGTGATTTGCGCCGTGATGAAGAAGGCGAAGTACAATCCACTGATCTGTACAGCCGTTTTGTCTGGGATGTAAACCCACACTGGCAACTCAGTGGAGGTGTGCGCCACTCTGAACTGGATTTTGAGGTGACAGATTTTTATATCACGGCACAAAATCCGGACGACAGCGGCTCCACTTCGTTTGGCAAAACCTCAGCAGCTTTAGCCCTTAATTTTGCCCAATCTGAGCATTTATCCTGGTATATCAGCACTGGACAAGGCTTTGAAACCCCAACTTTTACTGAAATGGCCTATCAAACTAATGGCGATGGTCTGAATTTGGGATTAAAAGAGAGCACCAATCAGCAATGGGAACTAGGGAATAAGTGGCAGCAAAACAACTGGCGCTCCAGTGTAGCCCTGTTTTTGGTTGAAAGTGAAAACGAGCTGGTGGTAGACAGGTCCTCCGGCGGTCGCACCAGTTACCGTAATGCCAGCGAAACAAAACGCACCGGCCTTGAGCTGTCGGCTTTATGGTTTGCCTCTGCTTCATGGCACCATCAATGGACTCTGACCCAACTCAATGCCAGCTTTGTGCAAGGCGATCTGGACGGTAAATTGCTGCCTGGTGTCGCTAAACAACAGGCTCAGTGGCAAATCAGTTGGATGCCGTTCCAAAGCTCTGAATGGATGCTGCAACTGGACACTTTGTATCGCAGCAAAGTAGCAACCAGCGATCAAAACCTGCTGTTTGCACCTTCTGCTACTCTGTATCACCTGAAACTGATGGGGCAATCCACTTTGTCCGCTCTGCAACTAAGTTACTGGTTGGGTCTGGACAATCTGACCGATAAAAACTATGTAGGTGCAGTTGTGGTCAATCAGGCCAATGGGCGTGCTTTTGAACCTGCCTTGCCCCGTTCGGTTTCTATGGGACTTAGCCTGAGTTTTTAATAGTATCGCAGGGTTTATCCGTCGTTGGATAAGCCCTGTCTTCTGCTAAAAAACAGATTGGGTTGAACTTCACAGGTTTTTTTCTGCCAAAGACAGTGAAATTAATCAGTGGCTTACCCACATTGAACTGAACCACTGTAGACTCCGTTTTATCCCGGCTTTGATAAATACTCTGGTGCAACTTCAAGATTTTTTATCTGAGTGTTGTTATTACAGATTTATCAAAAAAAGCTGGGGTAAGCACACCAAGTGAATTAAAATTGCCTGTGTTTAAAGCCGGTATGACTGAGTTCAAAAATAAATGAAGCAATTTGCAGTAAAAACACAACTCGTGAAGCTGAGCCTGTTCAGTTTATGTTTAGCTCTGGCCTCTGTAACTTCAGTTCAGGCAAATAATGCGTTACCTGACATTGGTGGCAATGCCTTTTCCACCTTAACACCGGATAAAGAGAAGCAGTTAGGCGATGTCATGATGCGCCAGACCAAAGGCCAGTTGCCTATGGTGTATGACCCTTTACTGGATGAATACCTGAATTCGATGGGCAACCAAATGGTGGCTAAAGCCCAGGACGTTAAATTCCCCTTCAGGTTTTATTGGGTCAATGATAAAAACATTAACGCTTTTGCCACGCTCGGCGGCAATATAGTGTCCCATACCGGCACTTTGGCTGTGTCAGACAGCGAAAGTGAATTTGCCTCTGTGATAGCACACGAAATTTCTCACGTCACGCAGCGCCATATAGCCCGCTCTGTCGAAGCCCGTTCGCAAAATGGCCCATTAACACTCGCAGGTATTTTAGGCTCAATTTTGCTGGCAACAGTCAATCCTGAAGCAGGTATGGCAGGTATTATGGCCGCTCAGGGACTGGCGCAACAAAGTGCAATCAATTTTACCCGCAGTAACGAGCAGGAAGCAGACCGTATAGGTATTCAGCTGTTGGCCGATGCCGGCTATAACCCTTATGCTGTGCCTGAGTTTTTTAATAAACTGGCGGAAAAAAGCCGCTTTGCCAATACTCAGCTGGCTTTTTTGTACACTCACCCTTTGTCCCAATCCAGGGTTGCTGATTCACGTTTAAGGGCCGAACAATACCCTAAACGTTTTGTTGCAGACAGTCAGGATTATGCACTGGCCAAAGCCAGGGTAATGGCACGTTATCACTACAAAAGCAAAGACGCTCAAAGCTATTTTTTACGTAAACTGGCCGAACCTGGCGGTAATACCAAAGCCAATCAGTATGGCCTGGCCTTAGCTTATTTTGATGACAAACAAGTGGGAAAAGCGGATCAAATTATCACTAAGCTGCGTCAGCAAGAGCCAGATAATTTGTATTACATAGACGCTTATACTGATATTTTGCTGGCACAGGGTAAGGCTGAACAAGCCATGACCATGCTGGAGCAACAGTACCTGCTCAAACCTAATAATCAGGTGGTGACTCTGAATTATGCCAATGCCGCCATTCAGGGCAAAGCCTACCGACTAGCCGTTCACTTGCTGCGTAACTTACTTTATTACAAAAATGATATTTTCCCGGCTTATGAAATGCTGGCAGATACCTACAAAGCGATGGAAGATTTTGCACGTTATTACGAAGCCAGAGCTGAGTTATATTACCAAATGGCAATCTACCCTAAAGCCATAGATGACTTAAACGAAGCGTTAAATCATCTGGAACCAAATAACAGCTTAGAAAACCGACGGATTGAAGCCAAGAAAAAACAATGGCAAACCGAATTAAACCGTCTGAAACGTTTATAAATTCAAGGCACTATTTATGATTACGCTGTACCACAACAATAGATGTTCAAAAAGTCGTGAAGCATTAGCACTGCTGGAGCAAAGCGGTAAAGATTTTTCTATCCGTTATTATCTGGAACAACCTTTATCTGCTGATGAACTGAGCCTTTTACTTCAGGCGCTGCAGTTACCTGTGCGTGATTTATTACGCAGCAAAGAAGATGAATACAAAGCGCTGGATCTGGCCAATCCTGTTTTGTCCGAACAGCAATTGATTGAAGCTATAGTGCTTCATCCAAAACTGATGGAAAGACCAGTGGTGCAGGTGGGCAGCAAAGCAGTGATCGCCCGTCCTGCCGATAAAATGCTGGCGCTGCTGGCATGAAAGCTGTGTTACTTATTTTGTATTACTCCCGTCATGGTTCTGTTGCCGCTTTAGCTGAAAAAATTGCTATTGGTGCCCAGCAAGCCGGCGCTGTAGTGATGCTGCGGACTGTACCGGCTTTAGACGGTTCAGTGCCTGGCCTTCATCCTGTTGTGACGGAGCAGGACTTGCTGGATGCGGACGGCTTTGCTTTTGGCAGTCCGGTGCGTTTTGGCAATATGGCTGCACCACTGAAAGCCTTTTGGGATAACACCAGTAGTCTGTGGCTCAAAGGCGCTTTAATGGACAAACCTGCCGGTGTATTTACTTCCTCTGGCAGCATGCATGGTGGTAATGAAGCCAACTTACTCAGTATGATGTTACCTTTGCTGCATCACGGTATGCTGGTTGTTGGGCTACCTTACCTTGAACCAGAGCTGCATCATACCCAAACAGGTGGCACTCCTTATGGTCCAAGTCATGTCAGTGGTTTATCGGCTTCAGACAGCTTAAGCAAAGATGAGCATCAACTGGCGCTTCAATTTGGCAAACGTCTGGCATTAGCCGCTATCGCATTAAAAACCTCCGGATTCAGTACTTTATGACACACTCTTCTGTAGCTATGGCCTCCTCCACCCGCCTTTATCTTTGGCTTGGCCGTCTTGGTTTTAGCGGGCTTTTTCTGCTGATCCCCCTTTGGGTTTTATGGTTAGCCCCACCAGAACTTGGCAGTGCCAGGATTCTGCTGGCTTTGTTGTGGGCCCCTTTGTGGTTTCCGCTTTGGGGCATGATCACCGGCAAAGCTTATACCTTTGCCTGGGCGAATTTTATTGTGATGCTGTATATGATCCACAGCCTGACCCATTTGTGGGTAAGTTCCGGTACTGAGTTTTATCTGGCGCTGCTGGAGCTGCTGTTTTCCTGCCTGATGTTTGTTGGCTGCACTTATTACGCCCGCAACAGAGGCAGAGAGCTGGGTTTAAAAATCCCTAAATTAAAAGATGATCCAATAAGAAGCATCAAAGACTAATCTAAAGCAACAACGCCAGCGTACATAATCGCAGAGTAGTTAACGACATGCGGTTATGAACCCAACAATAGCTTTATTTCCATTGAATACCCTGCTGCTGCCTGAAGGCAGAATGCGTCTGCGTTTATTCGAACCCCGTTATTTACGCCTGATGAAAGACGCCAGCAGCGGCATCAGGCCTTTTGCCATCGCCAGTGTTAACCCTTTGGTGAGCCAGCATCATCAGGACAGAATTTGCCCTGAAGTCACACTGGTGTCTATTGTTGATTTTGAGCAACTGCCTGATGGTTTGCTTGGCATTACTGTCGAAGGAACAGGCCGTTATCACATCAGCAAAAGGTGGCAGGAATATGATCAGTTACATGTGGCAGAACTGACTCCGCTGCCATTTTGGACAGCACAGAACACCAGCGCGGAGCAGCAGCTGTTGTGGCATAAATTACAGCTGGTGTTTAAACAATACCCTGAACTGGCCACTTTGTACCCGCAGCCCGAACCTGACAATTTATGCTGGCTGGTGTCACGCTGGATGGAGCTGTTACCCCTGACGCCTCATTTAAAACGTCAGTGGCTTGAGCAGGAGCTGACTGACACAGCCAAAGATCTGGAACTCTGGCTGGAAGACAGTCTGGAGGAAATCAGTTAATCCCCAGATATTTATGCACCTGAACACTTAAACGCCAGTTGTGCTGCTTACAGAATTCAATAGCAAGCTGGGTGGCTTTGGCTTTTTGACTGATCGGCTGCAGGTATACCAGTGTATGGGTTAAATCCAGCCCCTGCAGCAGCTCCAACAGCTCCTCTATATGTTTTTCCATAGCGACAGGGTGCTTAATTTCATTAGCGCGTTCCAGTGCTGTACGCAGCACTTCGTAACCCCCTTTCATATTCACTTTTGGCGAAACCGTGACAAAGGTGCTTTGCGGCGCGAGAATTTCAAAGGTACCGCTGGTTTCAATCTGAGTGGAATACCCGACAGAATGCAACAGTTCACACAAAGGCCGTAAATCATACATACAAGGCTCGCCACCTGTGATCACCACATGTTTAGCGCGGTAGCCTTTGTCGGCAAACAACTGCAACACTTGGGTTGAAGATAAACTGCACCAGTGATCCGAGTCGGCTTTTTTCTCTAAAATAGCCGCAGGGCTCAATTGCAGATCCGGATCGATTTCCCAGGTCTGTTTGGTGTCACACCAGGAGCAGCCTACAGGACAACCTTGTAAACGCAGAAAAATAGCAGGAGTGCCGGTGTAACTGCCTTCACCCTGAATGGTCTCGAAAATCTCGTTTACTTTATACACTTTGTGGGGTTTTCCTTTAGCTACAGGCTCAGATACAGTACAATGCGCGCCCGAAATTTTGCCTATTATAGCGAGAGAGCCTGACAGATGCCGCAAAAAGTTGTTGTGATCTATTCCGGCGGTATGGATTCATTTACCGTGTTGCACAAAGCCATAGCTGATGGTCATGAAGTCTATGCCCTGTCTTTTAACTATGGTCAGCGTCATGTTAAAGAACTGGTCTGTGCCCGCAGTGTGTGTGAGGAGTTAGGGGTTCCGCATAAAGTGGTGGATATTTCTGCGATTAATCAGTTACTGGCCGGTTCCAGCCTGATGGCACCAGACAGCACTCATGAAGATATTCAAATTCCTGAAGGCCACTATGCGGCAGATACGATGAAATCCACTGTGGTGCCGAACCGCAATATGATTTTATTGTCCTTGGCCGTAGGTTATGCGGTGTCGCTGAATGCCCGTGCTGTGTATTACGGTGCTCATTCTGGTGATCATTTTATCTATCCGGACTGCCGTCCTGATTTTGTGCATAAAATGAATGAAGTTTGTCAGGTGGCTAACTACGAACCGGTAGACATTGTCAGCCCTTATTTAAGCCAGACCAAAATCGAAATTTTACGGGATGGTTTAGCCATGGGTCTGGATTACAGCAAAACCTGGACCTGCTACAACGGTCGTGAAAAAGCCTGTGGTAAATGTGGATCTTGTCAGGAACGGCTGGAAGCTTTTGAGCTAAACCAAGCAACAGATCCACTGGCTTACGAAGGCTGATACAGGCTGATTTGCTCTAATAACTGTCGCAGTGGGTTGGCTTCTTGCTGCCCCTGCCGACAGGCTGCATACATAGTTCGGAATAAACCTTGTTCCCCTATAGGCACAACAGCCAACAGCCCCTGAGCACGATAAGGTTCCATCAGCCAACGCGGTAATAATGCAACTCCCTGTCCTGCTGCAATCAGCTGCAAAATCTGACTGCTTTGCGCCACAGTTCTGAACTTTGCCTCCAAACCAGCCGGAGCCAGCACATAACGGTATAAATCCTGCCTGTCCAAAGGCAATGGATAACCTAATAAAGTGTCCTGTTTTAGCTGCTGTGCTGTGATAAAAGGCTGCGATGCCAGTGGGTGATCAGCACTGACGCCAAGGCATAATTCCATCTCAAACAAAGCTTCAAAATAACAACCCGCCAACTCACGTTGGTCTGTAGTCAGCACTAAATCCAGCTCATCACTTAACAAGGCATCCAAAGCGTTGTGTTCAATTTCAGCAGAAAACTCGACCGGGCATTGAGGCTGCAACAACCCAAAAGCTTTCACAGCAGGCATTAACCAATGAAAACAGGCATGGCATTCCACTGCCAATCGGATACGGTTTAAGCTTTTTCCTTTAAGCTGTGCTTCAGCCTGCGCCACTAAGGGCAGGACCTGGGCTGCCAACTCCAATAGCAGCTGACCTTGGGGACTAAATGATACAGGCTGGCTTTTACGCAGATAAAGTGCAGCGCCAAGATAGGATTCGGCTTCTTTGAGCTGATGCGATAAGGCCGACTGCGTCAGGCACAGTTGATCAGCAGCAGCCACTAAAGTGCCGCTCTGCTGCAACGCCTGTAAGGTACGCAGCAGTTTTAAATCAATCATCTGCCCATTCCTTTCTAACAATAGTTTTCTTCATACTGCCCATGCAATTCATGTGTTTGTCTCTGTTTAGCATAAACCTCAACAATGGCCATGTAAACATCCAGATGCCCAAACAAAAAAATAACATGCGTGAGTAAAAAGACAGCAGCGCAGTTTACAGGCTGAGCATTTGTGGGCTAACCCGGACTATGGCAAGAATTTTCCCATTCAGATCACGCACTAAAAAAGGGCCATCAAGGCCCTTTTCTCTGTCAAACCGACCTACTTCACCGGCAGTTCAAATTTGGCAAACATTCTGTCTATATCATCCTGATTACGTAACATATTGGCTTTTTCTACCACTTCGCGGGTTAAGTGCGGTGCAAAACGTTCAATAAAATCATACATATAAGTCCGTAAAAAGGTGCCCTTTCTGAAACCAATTTTAGTGGTGGAAGCGGCAAATAAATGACTGGCGTCTATAGACACCAAATCTTTGTCTAACTCTTTATCCATGGCCATAGAGGCAATCACCCCTACGCCTAAACCTAAACGTACATAGGTTTTAATCACGTCAGCATCTGTGGCAGTAAAAACAATTTTAGGTTCTAAGCCCTTTTCACCAAAAGCACGGTCCAGTTCTGAGCGGCCGGTAAAACCAAATACATAAGTGACAATAGGATGTTGTGCCACATCTTCCACCGCAATTTTACGGCTTAAGCTTGCCAGCGGGTGATCATGACGCACTATCACGCTGCGGTTCCAGTGGTAACAAGGCAGCATCACTAAATCATTAAATAAATGCATAGCTTCTGTGGCTATCGCAAAATCTGCATCACCACGGGAGGCCGCTTCAGCAATTTGTGACGGTGTGCCCTGATGCATATGCAAAGAGACTTTTGGGAATTTTTTCATAAAACCACTGATCACTGGCGGCAAAGCATAACGGGCCTGAGTGTGGGTCGTGGCTATATTCAGCTTGCCTTGATCAGGCAAGGTATGTTCTTTGGCAACCGCCTTGATGCTCTCAACTTTTGCTAGTATTTGTTGAGCTATTTCAATAACATCTCTGCCAGCTGGTGTAACATGAGTTAAATGTTTACCGGAACGGCCAAAGACCTGGATGCCCAGTTCGTCTTCCAGCATCCGCACCTGCTTACTGATGCCGGGTTGTGAGGTATACAAACTCTCTGCTGTCGCAGAGACATTCAGGTTGTGATTAAGAACTTCAACAATATAACGTAGCTGTTGTAATTTCATGTGTCAGTGATCCGTTCTTGGCATATGATATAAACACTATACATATTCATCTGGATATTCCAACTTATTTTGATTTACTTGGAATATATAACCAATAGTAACTAAAAAAACTGCTGTTTGCTTCTCAATGGCAGTACAACGGGATCATCGGGGACTGTATGTCAACTTCAGACTCATCCATCGACTTTGCGACAGTGCTGGCATCAGCGGCACATGATATGAAAAACTCCTTGTGTTTATTGATCCAGTCCATTGATAACCTGCAACAAGAACAGCAACAACTGGACAGCAACGGCCGGGAAGAATTGTCCCGTATTCATTACGAAGCCAACAGACTCAATATCAATCTGTTGCAACTGTTGTCTTTATACCGTATCGAAAAGAACCAGTTACCTTTGCAAATTGACCAGTATTATATCTCTGATTTATTTGAAGAAATTCTTCTGAAAAATGAAATGTACATCAATCAGAAAAATATTCAGGTCGAAGTGCAGGATGGCAGCGATTTACTCTGGTATTTTGACAGCGATCTGATCAGCAACCTGCTGAACGATATGTTTGTGAATGCGTTACGCTACACCAAAAGCAAATTGTTATTAAGAGCAGAGCTGACTGAATATGGGCTGGCGATAGAACTGCATGATGATGGCCCGGGTTATCCTGAATTTATGCTGGAAAATGCCGATACGCTGATGAAAGATTTAAACTTAGCCGCTGGCCGTACAGGTTTAGGCCTGTTTTTTGCAGGATTAATCGCCAAAGCGCACAAAAATCATGGTAAAACTGGTTTTATTCGTTTAAATAATGGGGGTGTATATGGCGGAGCTATGTTCAGCCTGTATTTACCCTGAGTTGAGCGTTACACAGAAATTTAGTAAGGTCAGGATTAACACCCGGCCTTAAAACAAAAAGCCGGGTCAAGGCCCGGGCAACGGAGTTTGGATGCTTTTTACTATTATCATTGTGCTGGTTGTTGCACTGGTGATTATCGCCGTCATTATGAACGCCGTGCAGCAGCATAAAGAGCGACTGGCCGCCCTGAAAAGGGCTGAGTTTTCCAAGCTCAGAACTCTGCTGGAAGATACAGAAGACATTCTGTTGAACTCAGCCAATGTGCCTATGACAAAAGGCATTATGCAGATGTTGCTTAAACGTATAGCTGTTACGCTCAAAGCCATGCTGGAACTGGAACCCAATTCAAAAGATTTGAAAAAACGTATTGGAGAGACAGAAGCCCGTTTAAATGATACCGCCGCAGGCGATATGGTGGTCGAAGGCTTAACCATGCCAGATAATGACAAACAAATTATTGGCATGATCCAGGGCATTAAAAAGCTCCGCACTATTTTGCGAAGCGAACATGCCCGCGGCAATATAGACACCCAAACCGTAGTGCAGGAAGACAGACGACTGGAAATGCTGCAATTACGCATTAATGTGGAAAGCCAGATAAAGAGAGGCAATCAGGCAAGAGCAGGCAATATGCTGGGCTCAGCCCGTCAGTGTTATGAAAAAGCACTCACCACTTTATCGAACTGTGCCCATGCCGATGACTATGTCACAACCCGTAAAAGTGAAGTGATGACCATACTTGAAGATATTGCGACTGAATTAAAAGAAGGCAACCTGCGCGACAGACAGAAAAAAGCCGAGCAGGAAAACAACGATCTGGATGTGCTGTTCGCCCCGAAACGTAAGTGGTAATGTGGTATTAAAAAAGGCGCCTGAGGCGCCTTTTTTAATACTCTATCACTTCTCTTTTTCTTTAGTCACAACCCAGCGGCCATTTTCGTACCAGGCCGACCAGCCAGTGGCTTTACCGTCCTTTTCCGTCATTACATACTGCTGCTTAGTCTTACGACTCCAGCGGATGATGCTTGGATTGCCTGAAGCATCAGCCGCAGGAGCATCAGCCAGGTAATGGAACTTCGGCACCAGACGGTCTTTAAAACGAGCTAATTCAGACACCAGTGGCGCCCGGGTTTCCCTGGATTTAGGGAAAGTAGCAGCTGCCAGGAATAAACCTGCAGCACCATCACGCAACACAAAATAGGTCTCTGATTTTTCGCATTTGAGTTCAGGCAAATGCACCGGGTCTTCTTTTGGTGGTGCAGCTTCACCATTTTTCAAAAGTTTACGGGTATTTTTACAGCTGTCATTAGTGCAACCAAAATATTTACCAAAACGACCTGATTTTAGCTGCATATCCGAACCACACTTTTCACATTCGATCAGTGGGCCGTCATAACCTTTGAGTTTGAAGACACCAGCTTCAACCAGATAACCGTCACAGCCCGGGTTATTACCGCAGACATAGAGCTTACGCTGCTCGTCAATCAGGTAATGATCCATGGCGGTGCCGCATTTAGCGCAACGTTTTTTATGACGCAGTATTTCGGTTTCTAACTCGTCGTCATCCGCCACTTCCACCGCATCATCACCAGGCGTCAAATTCATAGTGGTGGTGCAACGTTCTTTTGGCGGCAGGTTGTAGCCTGAACAGCCTAAAAACACACCTGTAGATGCGGTGCGGATCCCCATCTGGCGACCACAGGTAGGACAGGCAATATCCGTCAGTACGAACTGATTCGTACGCATGCCACCCTGCTCCGGGTCCGATTCTGCGGTTTTTAACTGCTGCGAGAAATCGCCATAAAACTGATCCAATACTTTACGCCATTGCAGTTCACCATGAGCTATGTCATCAAGGCGTACTTCCATATTGGCAGTAAAATCGTAACTCATTAAATCGCCGAAGTTTTCGACTAAACGGTCGGTAACAATTTCACCCATTTTTTCAGCGTAAAAACGACGGTTGTCTACTTTGACATAACCTCGTTCCTGAATAGTCGAAATAATGGCAGCGTAAGTGGAAGGACGACCTATTCCACGTTTTTCCAGCTCTTTGACTAAACTGGCTTCGCTAAAACGGGCCGGAGGTTTAGTAAAATGCTGAGCCGGAACCAACTGTTCCAACTTTAATACTTCACCCGGTTTTACATCCGGTAATTCCAACTCTTCTTCGTCTTTGCGTTTCTGAGCAGGCTGCACTTTAGTCCAGCCATCAAAACGTAACACCCGGCCTTTGGCTTTTAATTCAAAGTCAGCAGCCGCCACAGTGATGACTGTGACATCATACTGGGCAGAAGGCATCTGACAGGCCACAAACTGGCGCCAAATCAGCTCGTAAAGTTTACGGGCATCGGCTTCCATATCCTGCAGGCTACTGGCCAACACAAAGACATCAGATGGACGGATAGCTTCATGCGCTTCCTGGGCATTGGCTTTGCTGCCGTAACTTAATGGCTGCTCTGGCAAATACCTGGTGCCAAAATTTTGTTCAATATAGTCACGACAGGCGGTCAGCGCATCCACACTTAAGTTGGTTGAGTCGGTACGCATATAGGTAATATGACCGGCTTCGTACAAACGCTGTGCCAGCATCATGGTTTTTTTCACACCATAACCTAAACGGGTACTGGCGGCTTGTTGTAAAGTCGAGGTGATAAAAGGCGCCTGAGCTTTACTGCCCGACGGCTTATCTTCACGCTCAATGACTTCATAGCTTGCTTTTTGCAACACAGCCACAGCAGCATCGGTCTGGGCTTTATTTTCAGGTCTGAAGGCTTTTCCGGCCTGTTTAGCGACGTCCAGCTGCAGCGTTACACCTGCATTGGTTTGCGTATCCGCAGCAACAGTCCAGTATTCTTCAGGCACAAAAGCTTTAATTTCACGCTCACGCTCCACCACTAAACGCACAGCCACGGACTGCACACGACCAGCGGATAAGCCACGGGCTACTTTTTTCCACAGCAATGGGGAGACCATAAAACCCACAACCCGGTCTAAAAAGCGACGGGCTTGCTGAGCATTGACGCGGTGCTGATTGACTTCACCCGGTTCAACAAAAGCATTTTTTATAGCGTTTTGAGTGATTTCGTTAAACACCACCCGCTTAAACTTTTGATGCTCGCCACCAATAATTTCCTGAAGGTGCCAGGCAATAGCCTCCCCTTCGCGGTCTAAGTCTGTTGCCAGATAAACAGTGTCAGCTTTTTCAGCCAGAGCTTTCAGCTCTTTGACGACTTTCTCTTTGCCGGGCAAAATTTCGTAACGGGCTTGCCAGTCGTTGTTTGGATCTATGCCCATACGTTCAACCAGAGCCTGATACTCTTTTTGCTCTTTGCTGAGCTTAGTTTTGTCTTCTTTGACCTTGTCTTTATTACTGCTGGTGGGCAGATCGCGGATATGACCTACGCTGGATTTAACGATAAAATCGTTTCCCAGGTATTTATTGATGGTTTTAGCTTTCGCCGGTGATTCGACTATGACTAGTGATTTCGCCATTTTGTGATTGAGATCCCTGACCTTTTCGCGTGCCGGTGGGCACTTCTTTTTTTACGTATATCCGCAAACTCAAGTTGTGACAAGAGAATAAGTTCATTATTATGCCAGAAGGTCACAATTTAGTGACTTTTCGCTGAATAAATCAGCGGGACCTGCATAAAGTAGCAAAAGCCGCAGCAAACTGCCCGCCCTAAGGTGGTCAACAAAGTTGTGGCTTTGAGTACGCAGGGATATTACCCAAAGTAATTGAAGTGACAGCTAGGCGACAAGCGAGCGAGACCCCAGGAGCATAGCGGTCCTATGTGACTGGGGCGAGTAGCGCAGTCAACAACGCTGTAGCTTTAAGTACGCAGGGAAAATGAAGCAAACTAAAACGGCCGCAATAATAATAAAAGCAGAGCCCCTTCCCAAAAAATGAAGGAATAAAGCAAAAATGAAGTTCTTTGAAGCAAATTTTGACGGCCTGGTCGGGCCGACGCACAACTATGCCGGATTATCCATCGGTAACGTTGCATCGCTAAATAACGCCAAAAATACCTCAAGTCCAAAACAAGCCGCTAAACAGGGTTTGCAGAAGATGAAATCCTTGTCCGAACTGGGTTTAGTTCAGGGCGTTTTGGCCCCACAAGAGCGTCCTGATGTCTATACCTTAAGACGTTTGGGTTTCACTGGCACTGACAGTGAAGTCATTAGCAAAGCAGCAAAACAAGCGCCAGCTGTGCTCAAGGCCGTCTGTTCAGCCTCCAGTATGTGGACAGCCAACGCCGCCACTATTTCACCCAGTGCAGACACAGCGGACGGTAAAATTCATTTTACCCCGGCAAACTTAACCAATAAATTTCACCGCTCACTGGAACCACTGACCACAGGTCGTATCCTCAAGGCGATGTTCAGCGATGATAAACATTTTGCACATCATCAACATTTGCCGGACAACGATCACTTTGGTGACGAAGGCGCAGCCAACCATACCCGCTTATGCAGCGCTTATGGTGATGCTGGTGTGGAATTGTTTGTGTATGGTCGTTATGCCTTTGACTCATCTAAACCAGCACCTAAACGCTTTCCAGCCCGCCACACACTGGAAGCCTGCGAAGCGGTCGCCCGCCTGCATGGCTTGTCTGAAAACGGCGCTGTGATGATGCAACAAAACCCGGATGTGATTGATCAGGGCGTGTTTCACAATGATGTGATTGCGGTTGGCAACCAAAATGTGTTGTTTTTCCATCAGCAGGCTTTTGTTGATACCCAAAGCAAGCAGGATGAAATTCGTCGTAAGTTTGGCACAGCTGCAGATTTACACTTTATTGAAGTAAAAACTTCTGAAGTTTCAGTATCTGAAGCAGTAAAAACCTATCTGTTCAATACCCAACTGGTTACGTTACCTAATGGCGATATGGCCATTATTGCGCCGACTGAATGCCGTGACAGTGACACTGTGTCCGCTTATCTGGAGCAACTGACTGGCCGTGGCACTCCGGTACGTCAGGTGCATTATTTTGATGTGAAACAAAGTATGCAAAATGGCGGTGGTCCAGCTTGTTTGCGTCTGCGTGTGGCTATGAGCGAAGCTGAACATCAGGCGGTGAACCCTGCAGTGCTGATGAATGACAGCTTGTTTGTCCGCTTAAATCAATGGGTGGATACACACTATCGTGACCAGATCAGCGAAGCAGATTTAGCCGATCCACAACTGTTGATTGAAAGTCGTCAGGCGCTGGATGAACTGACACAGATCTTAAAACTTGGGTCTGTGTATCAGTTCCAGCGGAATTAATGGTCTGACACTTTAAGCTACCAAGGGCAACTGCGGCCTGAAGAGAGGCTTGCATAAACCGGAATAAATAAGGCGGGTATTCAATCCGCCTTATTTTTTGCGCTTTGTTTGATAACGAAAGCCGCTCAACACCTATTAAAAGGTGTTCGCACAGCTGGCGGTAATCCCAAAAGGGTTTCTGGCAGGAGAAGCAGTTTCGTCAGCCACATAATTACCTGACACAGTAGTCCTGAATTCACGACTGGACACATTTTCTGAACCATCCGCAAAGCCTGTTACCGACAACAACAACCTTGTCCATGGTGCTATATCTTTAGGGTAGGTTAAATCAAAGGTGGCAATGCCATTACTGTCAGCCTGGATAGTACGGGGGACTGTAGCCACATTGCCAGGCGTTAATTGACCATCACCATTAAAATCTTCACCCTGGTCCAAAATACCATTGTTGTTTACATCTTCACTTTGACAGTCAACACTAGTGATCACCGGATCCCAGTATTCAAACTCAATCAGATCCGGTACTGCCATCCAAAAACCTTTGTTATAGCTCAGTGGCAATACAGAAACATTGAGCTGCTGATCGGCGACCGGGTTGCCTGACGAATCAGTCACTAAAACAGAGAACTCTTTTCTGAACAATGAAGTGCTGGGTTCTGCAACAGAGTTACCTGTACCAAAGCGGAAAAACAGCGTCCGGGTTCCGACAGAAACCGGCGTATTGCCACCAACCACAGGTGTTGTATTTAGCACTGTAGCTAAGACACTTAAGTTAGCTCCTGTGCCTGCACCTGTGGTGTTATCCGCAGTAAATACGGTACTGGCCAGTCCTTGCGAATCTGTGATAGCGGTGGCCGGATTAATTTGCCCACCAGGAGCACCATCCAGCGTAAAAGCCACAGTGCGGTTTTTCACAGGGTTATTATTTGCATCCCTGACAACTGCACGCACCACACTTTGCTCACCAGGCCCTAACTGAGCAGGAAAGGCTGAAACCCCTACTGAATCGGGCACAGTGGCAACAAATTCGATCTGAGTTTGTGTCGTTAATAAATCAGTAGCGCCAGGGCGAATTTCTGTTGCCGCTATATTGGCAAAACCTGCAAAGCTGGACGCGACCAGAACTGAAGCTTGCCCTTGCAGGTCTGTAGTTTGATCAACAGACACCTGGGTCAGGTTTCCTGCCAGTAATCCCAAAGTACCTCTGGTGGTTGTTAAATTCAGGGCTTTATTGGCATTAGGTAAATTGTTCACCAGCCATTCCACAGTAAGTTGCTGCTCTGTGCCCAAAGGTACTTCAATCACTTCTGTATTTAAAAACTGAAACTGGTCTGATTGAATGTTAATAGTTGCCACTGCAGTGGCCCCTAAACCAGTCACTCGAAGCTCATCTGTGCCGCCCACACTAGCTCTGTAAGTAAAAGAAACGCGGCCACTATTGCCAGCGGTAACCAGAGACGTGCTGGTGATAGGGTTATCTAAAGCAGAAGTTACAGCTAAGGTCCGGCCCTGAATACCTTTACCGTCAAAGTCGGTTAAATCCGCGGTAATAGTTACTTCATCGGACAACACCATAGAACGTGGTGCGCTGATAAGAATGCCCGTGCCCACCACATTGACATCCACAGTGGCAACCTTATCCCCCACTGCTGCTGTCACTGTAATAGTCCGTAAGGATGGATCCACACTGCTGGATAAAATGGCTTTGGCTACACCATCAGTTTCAGTGACAGCACTGACCACTTCTAACTCCCCTGAGGATGAGCTGAATTGCACTGTGACTCCGGGTTGTAATACGTTGCTGGTATCCAGCACAACAGCAGACAAAGCCACTTGTGCTGTACTACCTGAACCTAACTGCAAGGTATCAGCAATTAAGCGCAGTGAACCGACAGGTTTTTCAGGTTCTACATCATCCGCATCGCCGGCTGAAGCAAAGCTAATGGTATTGGATTGTCCACCAGTTAAAGTGGCCGCTATAGTACCAGCGCCGCTTTTGGTTCCCACCAGCACACCTATGACAGCAACGCCATTGCTGTTGGTTTGAGCTGTGCCAGCTTCATTATTAAAGTTAGCTAAAAGTGCGTCGTTAAGACTAAAAGTGACCAGTTGACCCGCCATAGAACGGCCTGTTGACGAAGTGAGAGTGGCGGTTAATGTCAGGGGCTGAGCTTTACTAACCTCTGAAGACTGCACAGCAGATGCATTGGTCAGTACCAGACTGATGCTGATCACTTCGGTGGTACCACCACCGTCTCCATCGTCAGTAATAGTGCCTCCTCCACCACATGCAGTTAACAAAAACAAGACAACGACGACAAAGTAGCACCTGACTCTAAGCATCTGGATTCTCCGTTGGATGCGCTAACTTATTGTAATTATTCTAGCTTAGTCGAAACTTATGCTGTGGGCTAAGTCCAGATGCAAAATAATTCCGTCAGTTGCGGTTTTTCTTTTGACTCACAAACTGTTAGGCTAAGCGGCATTTTCCGGGCTGATAATAAAATAAAAATGACTGCAAAAAAGAAATTAGGTCTAACCCCACGTATTTTGATTGGTATGGCGTTGGGCATACTGGTCGGTGCTTTTTTTAAATTCCTGTTAGCAGGTGAAGCTGAACGAACTTTAAGTTTGTTAGGTGCTGAGCTTGGCTTGCGGGCCTTTTTTGTCGACGGTATTTTTCACGCAGGTGGACAAATTTTTGTCGCCAGTTTAAAAATGTTGGTCGTGCCGCTGGTTTTCGTCTCTCTGGTCTGCGGTACCAGTTCATTAAGTGATGGCAGCACCTTAGGTCGCCTTGGTGGTAAATCTGTGGGTTTGTATATTTTGACCACAGCTGTTGCTATAGCTCTGGCTATCTTTTTTGCACTTCTGGTATCCCCAGGAACTGGAGTACAAATGACTGCGGACGCACAATTCAGCGTGCAGCAAGCTCCCTCTATCACGCAGGTTTTTATCAATATGTTCCCAAGTAATCCGGTAGAAGCTATGGCGAAAGGGGAAATGCTGCAGATCATTGTGTTTTCAGTTCTTTTTGGTTTAGCCGTTGCTTTAACGGGAGAAGCAGGTTCCAGAGTGCGGGCTTTGTTTAATGACTTAAACGAAGTGGTGATGAAACTGGTTGGTTTTATGATGGCTCTGGCACCTTATGGTGTGTTTTTCCTGATGGCCAAACTCTTCACTACTTTAGATTTGAAAAATCTGGAAAGCCTCGGCTGGTATTTTAGTACCGTACTTTTTGTGCTGTTTTTCCATGGTTTTGTTGTTTATGGCTTATTTATCTCCCTTTTAGGTCGTTTAAACCCTCTGATGTTTTTCCGCAAAATGAAAGATGCCGCTTTGTTTGGTTTTAGCATGTCCAGCAGTAATGCCACTATTCCGGTCAACATGGAAACCACCACCAAAAAACTGGGTGTCAGCAACAGTATTGCGTCATTCACAATCCCTTTAGGTGCAACCATCAATATGGATGGCACTGCCATCATGCAAGGGGTTGCCACTGTATTTATCGCTCAGGTGTTTCAGGTTGATTTAACCACTATGGACTACCTGATGGTGATTCTGACCGCCACTTTGGCCTCAGTCGGCACTGCAGGTGTACCTGGTGTAGGTTTAATTATGCTGGCCATGGTATTGCAGCAAGTGGGCTTACCAGTGGAAGGTATTGCCTTGATTATTGGCGTGGACCGTTTACTGGATATGACCCGCACAGCAGTTAATATTACAGGCGATGCTATGGTGTCCTGCCTGATAGCAAAAAGCGAAAATCAGTTTGATGCAGAGTGTTTTAACAACCCGGATTCCGGCAAAAACCTTTGAGTCAGATACGCTGAAATAAAAAGACGCCGCCGACTGCGGCGTTTTTTATTGATTGATAGAACTACCACTGGATCCAAAACGCCTTTTCAACAAGCTTGCTGACGTTGAATTGGCGCTGTGCAAAAAGCCGCCCTGTCAAATTACGCATCGCCAGCAATTCGATGGAGGAGGCAAAATCAAACAACTGCCTAACCTCCTGCTCAGTCACCGAAAACGGTGGACCTGACATTTCATGCTCAGGGTACTCCAAACTCAATAACACTAAGCTGACAGGCCCCGGACATAAAGCTTTTAACTGCTGCACATAATCAATTCGCATCTGAGCAGGCAAAGCGATCAGCGCAGCTCTGTCGTAAATCAATCCAATGTCAGCTACTTGTTCTGGCTTTAAAGCAAAGTAGTCACCTTGCCAGATATCTACAGACTGGTGACTAAAGTACTGAAAATCGTCTTGTGCTGAAACTGAAAATGACTGGTTCTGCTGCTGATAAAACTGCTGACAGGCCAGTTCAGACAATTCAGCGCCAATTACTTTGCCATACCGTGCCAACCACCACAGATCAAGGCTTTTGCCGCTTAAAGGCGCAAAAACGGCTTTAGACTGATCCCAGCTCAGTTGAGAGATCACCACAGGCAACAGCGGGTGAATTTCATATTGATGAAAGCCTGTTCGCTGTTGTTGCCAGCAATGGAGCCAAAATTCAGACTGCATAACTTAACGCCAAAAACTCAGGTTAGCTAATTTGTGCAGACTTTTGGTTAAAGCTGTGCTTGCTGCTAAACCCACTTTTTCCGCCAGTTTGCGTTTGAGCTGGTATTTCACCTGCACAACCTTTTTGGTTTTAAAGTGCTGAACCAGATAGTCATCACTGGTTTGCAACTGATCGATTAAGTTTAAATCCAGAGCCTGATAACCAAACCAGTGCTCCCCAGTCGCGACCTGCTCCATCAGCAGCACAGGTCGGTGTTTAAACACAAAATCTTTAAACAAAATATGGGTTTGTTCCAGCTCTTGCTGAAACTTCTCACGGCCTTTTTCTGTATTTTCCGCAAATACTGTCACAGTGCGTTTAAACTCACCCGCTGTAAACTGCTCCACGTCTATGTGATTTTTTTTCAGCAGCTTATGGAAATTTGGTAATTGAGCCACTACGCCAATAGAGCCGACAATGGCAAAAGGGGCAGCTAAAATACGATCGGCAATACAGGCCATCATATAACCCCCACTGGCTGCTACTTTATCGACGGCCACCGTCAGGCGGATATTTTGCTGCTTAATTCTGTCGAGCTGTGAAGCCGCCAGGCCATAACCATGCACTACCCCACCCGGGCTTTCCAGCCGGATCAACACTTCATCTGTTTCTGCAGCAACGGCAAGCACAGCTGTGACTTCCTCACGTAATGCCTCAACTTCATGGGCATCCATACTGCCATTAAAATCCAGCACAAAAAGCCGCTCTTTTGGCTCGTCCTTTTGTTTCTGGTTTTTAGTCCAGGCCTTAAAGGCTTTTTTATCCAGCAACTGTTGCTGTAAATCAGCAGTTAAATCAGCGTAATCTTCAGATAAATCGTTAAACTCCAGTTCACCCTTTTTAGCTTTTTGTTTAGCTGACAGCACCACAGCCACAATAACTGCGACAGCAATCACCACTGTGGCTGTTTTCGCTAAAAATAAACCGTATTGATATAAAAATTCCACTTCCAGTCCTTTTAAAGAAAAACGAACGGCATTGTAGCCTGATGTCGTATTAAAAAAAATCGCTATGGTTATAACACAGTAGACATAAGTCCCGACCTGAGGCGCATCGACACTTTATTTTTTGCTATAAAAAAGCCCGGCATCAGAGCCGGGCTTTTACAGACGTAAAACTATTAGTTAGCCGGAGCCATTACAGCGCCGTTGGTAACCACAACAGCTGCTCCACGGCCCATAAAGAAGCTTACGCTTTGGCCTTGCATTTCAGCTGTTGCTGCAGCACTGCCTGTTGGGCTCAGAATAGAGCTGTGGTTACCCGCAATAAAGCGGCTTAATGCTGTACCCGTCACCGGATAAGTACCAGCCACATTACTTAAAGCTGAAGCACCTAATAAAGCAGCCAGAGGCTCAGTACCTGCCAGAGGCATAGCAGCAGAGCGATTGGGGATCACCTGGTCAGGTAACTGTTCTGCTCCGTCACCTACCACTTCAATGATATAGGTTGGGGTTTCAGACGCCACCAGCATAGAAGCATAGTTATTTGGATCACCCGCATCTGTTACTGTCTGAGCTGCAAAAGCAAAAGACGAGAACGAAGCGTTTAATGTTGCCAGTGCCGCTGGATTAGATACAGCAAGCGCCTGAACAAAGTCATTAAAACAAGCCGCATAAGGGGCAGTCTGACCTGCTCCACAGGCATTGTTAGTGGCAAAATCTATGTAGCCCTGAGCAGTTGTACCACCAGCACCTAACAAGACGCTGGCTTTAATGGTAGGACCAAAAGCTGCTGATTCCAGCAGGAAGTTAGCTATAGCACC
Source organism: Gammaproteobacteria bacterium (assembly GCA_018825965.1). Taxonomy (GTDB): domain Bacteria; phylum Pseudomonadota; class Gammaproteobacteria; order Enterobacterales; family Alteromonadaceae; genus Pararheinheimera. Next base: position 283,567 of record JAHKAA010000034.1, on the reverse strand, counting down.
ACCTGGCATAGCTAAAGTAGCTGAACGAATGTTATACAAAGCATCCAACTGGGCGCTGCCTGTTGTACTGTTAGCCAAAGCCACCATAGCAGTACCAGAAATTGCACCTAAAGAATGGCCTAAAAACTGTACGTCCTGAGTGTTCAATAAACCTGGCTGGTTATTGAAGTTCATACCTAAACGTAAGCCCAGCATATCAGCAATACTCTGACGTAAATTGTCACGGGTCACCAACAGGTTCGACAGGTTCATATAGATAGTTGCATTGCCATTGCTGGCATTTAACGGACCAAAACCACGGCTGCCATGTAACGGATGATCAATCGCAATAGTGGCAAAACCGCGGGCAGATAAAGCACCAGTGATGGCTAACATATCTTCTTTTTTCGAAGTAATACCATGTTGTAACATCACCACAGGCCAGCCTGCTGCTGGTTTCACCAAACCTAAAGCGGCACCACGAACTTCATCAGGTACTGTGACCTGCACTGCTAAAGTTTGAGTGCTGTTTACTTTGGGGATCACGTTAAACTTGGTCAGGTGACGTTGTTTATCCAGACCAAAATCGCGTAAAGCGCCATTTGAAGCGGCATTACAAAAGGCATCATTCCCCGCCTGAGCAGGATCAGTAATACTGCCTTCTAAGGCTGTTTTTTGTGCATCTGTTAATGAAGCAATAATAGCGCCTGAGTCACAACGGGCCATCCAGCGGGTGCTTAAAGGAGCCATTGGATTTTCAACCGTTGCTGCACCCAGATAATACGGCAGGTTAATGGTACCGCTGTATAACTTGGCCAGTTTAAATATAAAACGAGGATCAGCCAGACTATCCGCTACTGTTTGTCCAGGGAACAACAGATCCGAAACCACAACACCAGTATCAGCAAGTGCCACTGAAGGAGGCGTATTATTATTTAACGGACTTGGCGCCATTAACTGTTTAATAGTGCCAAATACCGGAGCTGTGGACTGGGTAGTAATAGCTGCAGTATAAATAATGCCATCTTTGTTAATGGATTCGGCCGACACCGCATTTTCAAAACTATTAATGACGCCTTGTAAAGCCAACTGAGCAGCTGTGCCTAATGGCTTAGTGTTGATGTCCTGCTTGACCAACTCATAACTGCTCGAAGGTGCGACAGAACGGCCTTCACTGTCTTTTAAATTATCCGTGAACACCAGAATATAAGTAGTGGCAGGTTTTAATGGTTTTAATGGGATCACAGCAACACTGTTACCGCTGGCACGAGTCACATAATCCACACCAAAGGTCAGGCTGCCAACCGCCTTACAAGCAGCACCCCGAGGCACAGCACGACAATCTGCATCTGGTGATGCCGGATCGCCCATCAGGGTTTCCACTAAATACACTGAACCAGGCTGCTGCACACTGGCTGCATCTAAGCTGACACCAGAAGTAAAGTTCAGTGCAATGGTAAATGGGTTTTGTGTTGACCAGCCATCTAAGGCACCTAAGGCCGTTGAAGGATCAGCATAGTTCGGAGCTGCAAGATGTGCTCCTGCCGCATCTTTTTCGCCTGGCATAAACAAAGTACCATCTGTGGTACCTTGTAATAATAAATCGTTAGGTGCGGATAACACACCGTTGGCCGGGTCATAGACTACACGTGATAAAGGGATCTGAACCTCACCACCTGTTTGAGTATCTTCTTTAATTTCGTCCAGTGATTCGCCACCACAACCGGCTAAACCTAACGCACTGGCAATAGCAAAGCTAAGCAAAAGCTTGTTCATATCTTCTCCCCGTGTCCTGTATTTTTCTTATTTTGCCCCTGTAGTTACCTAGAGGAGTCATTCGTTTTGTGATGTTAGCCTTTAACAGCTACGACCAGTTAAACTTAACCCAATCAGAAAAAATTCGCTAGCTCAAATTCAAGCTTGTTGAAGAAAGGTGCAAAATTAGCACAGAGCAGGTATGCTGCCGCCGTTTTTCAACGTCTGGGACCCCTTTTTATGTTTAATTATCAAGCTAAGCCTCAAGCACTGGCAGACAAAGTTATTCTGGTAACAGGCGCTGGCGACGGCATAGGCAAAGCAGCGGCACTTTGCTACGCCAAACACGGCGCTACTGTTATTTTACTTGGTAAAACCACATCCAAACTCACAGCAGTGTACGATGAAATAGTTGAAGCTGGATGGCCGGAACCCGCTATTGTTCCACTGGATTTAAAAGGTGCCACAGCCAAACACTATCAGGACATGGCGGGTACTATTAAAGCTGAGTTTGGTAAATTGGACGGGGTACTGCACAACGCTGGATTGTTAGGGGTATTGAGTCCGTTTGAACATCTTGATTTACCCACCTGGCAGGATATTTTACAGGTCAATGTCACAGCAGCCATGTTGATGAGTCAGGCTCTGATCCCAGTGTTAAAGTCAGCGCCACAAAGTTCAGTTGTTTTTACTTCTTCAGGCGTAGGTCGTCAGGCCAGAGCCTACTGGGGCGGTTATGCAGTATCAAAGTTCGCCACTGAAGGTTTAATGCAACTGATGGCGGCTGAGTATGAAGGCACAACACTGAGGGTCAATGCAATTAATCCCGGAGCTACCCGTACTAAAATGCGCAGTAAAGCCTATCCGGGTGAAGATCAGTTGAGTTTGCCAACAGCAGAGCAAATTATGCCGTTGTATTTGTATTTAATGAGTGACGACAGCAAAGCCGTGAATGGCCAGTCACTGGATGCACAACAGAACTAGTGGGTAGCGATGAATCGCCGCAACAACGCTCCCGGCAGTTGCGGCATACCGTCCCTCCATGGACATAAAACCGGCTCAAGCCGGTTTTTTTTACTAAAAAAGTAATTCAAAGAAAATTACTTCTTCGACAAAATTTCTTCGCCATTGGCCTGAGCCCATGCATTCCACACGTCCACTTTACTATTGAAGTTCTCAACAGCCTGTGTACCTGCTTCCGCTAACAAAGCTTCGATATCTTTAGCGTATTTGCTTTCTACTTTATGGAATGGCACTACGTTGATGCCACGGTCTACTAAGGCCTTTTTCATCGTATGAGTTTTCAGTAAATTTAATTTACCTGCGTCCACATAGAAAAACTGACTTTCTTTATTAATGGTTTTGAATTTTGGCTTCACCGGGCGTTTGCCTTTCACTTCAGAGTCATCATCATGGCTGACAACTACATCAGCGTTCAATTGATAACCCAACTGTTCCAGCGTAAAACCCTGAGCTTTAGCCAAAGCACGGATCTGAGACAATACTTCTGTTTCTTTCTGACGTTCAACCAATACTGAATTTAACGTTTCAATTACTTCATGCAATTTAACCGTTGTGATTTCTTTGGCGGCTTTTTTCAGTTCTTTTTTATCAAGTAACAATGACATGAAAATCTCCCATGGATAAATACTATTAAAGATAGTACAGAATCATTCTGCTAAATTAAAGCTTAAATACAATATTATTCACTAAATAAGATTAAAAGTGACTGGGTTGAGACCAAAGCGAACACTGTGCAACCAGTCATACTAAGGCTAGTGAAAAAAACGATACACAAAAGAAAAGCCAGTTGCACATTTTTTCAATTTAGTCTTTTAGCAGATACAGTTCTTTCAGATAGTTACGGAATTCATCTGACAGTTTTTTATCCTGCAACGCGTATTCAACCACAGCTTTGAGATACCCTATTTTACTTCCACAATCATGAGACTTGCCTTGTAAATGATAGGCTTCAATTTTTTCAATTAATAATAAATGATGCAAAGCATCTGTCAGCTGAATTTCACCGCCTGCACCAGGGGCTGTGCGACGTAACAAATCCCAGACTTTGGCTGATAAAACATAACGTCCTGTTATCGCCAGATTGGAAGGAGCATCTTCAATATCAGGCTTTTCCACCATAGTCCGGATCAAAGCTGATTGCCCTTGCAGCAGCGCTTCGCCTGCAATATCGACTATGCCGTACTTATTGACGTCCAGCGCAGGGACAGGCTCGACCATAATCTGACTGGCCCCTGTAGTTTCAAAACGTTCAATCATGGCTTTTAAATTATGAATACGGGCATCGGCATGATATTTATCAATTAATACATCGGGTAAAATAACTGCAAATGGTTCATTCCCTACCACTGGCGCGGCACATAACACGGCGTGGCCTAAGCCTAAAGCCACTGGCTGTCGTACCGAGATCACAGTGACATTTTTTGGGTTAATAGACCGCACATCATCCAATAAAGAACGTTTAACCCTTTTCTCAAGCTGGGTTTCCAGTTCAAAGCTGGTATCAAAATGGTTTTCTATCGAGTTTTTACTGGAATGGGTCACCAGCACTATTTCAGTGATCCCGGCAGCTGCAGCTTCTTCTACTACATACTGGATCAAAGGTTTGTCCACCACAGGAAGCATTTCTTTTGGAATAGCTTTGGTTGCAGGCAACATTCGGGTGCCTAAACCTGCCACTGGGATCACTGCTTTTTTTAGCTTTACCATGCTGTATAGTCCTTGCAATAAGCATTAAGTTATTGATAGGGATATCATACCCTGAGCGCCATTAAGCAGCCAGACAGATTTATAGCCGCTGAATTTGTTTCTTTGACGGGTCGCTTTATTGATGGCTGGTCGGTGTTCTCCAACAGGTAAGATCTGTTATGGTAGCGCCAGTTTTCTATAGGGTGATTCCATGCGTTCGTTAAAACACTTATTTGCCAATAACAGATCATGGGCTGAGCGGGTTGAGCAGGAAGCTCCGGGCTTTTTTAAGCAACTTTCAGAGCAGCAAGCGCCTGAATATTTATGGATAGGTTGCTCAGACAGCAGGGTTCCGGCCAATGAAATAGTGGGCCTGTTACCTGGTGAGCTTTTTGTCCACCGCAACGTAGCCAATCTGGTGCTGCACTCCGACATCAATTGTTTATCTGTACTTCAGTACGCTATCGATATTCTAAAAATAAAACACATCATAGTGTGTGGGCATTATGGCTGTGGTGGTGTTGCGGCAGCGATGAACAAGCAACGTATTGGTTTTGTCGACAACTGGTTACGTAATATTAAAGATGTGTATGCGCTGCACAGAGAAGAGCTGGACGGTTTTGCCGATGATGGCGAAAGAGTCAACCGCTTGTGTGAACTGAACGTGATGGAACAGGTACGCAATGTATGCCATACCAGTTTTGTACAGGATGCGTGGGAAAGGGGTCAGCCTTTGACTGTGCATGGCTGGGTCTATAGCCTGCGTAACGGCCATATCAAAGATTTACGCGTCAGTCACTCCAGCGCCACACAAATAGATAATATCTATGCACTGCAACCGACTGAAGAATTTGTCAGCGAAAAATAACTGCTAACGAAACTTCACCCGGGTTTGGGGCACGCGTTTATAAGTAGCACTGTGCCCTTTTACCCAGTTTCCGTCTTTTAAATACTCTGAACTGACCTTCAGTGTACCTTGTTCATCCAGTACTGATGAAGAACGCACCTGAGTGATGCCCTGCTTGTTATTTTCAACCTTTTCCAGCGCTTCAATACTTTTGGTCGCAGCGTTGTACGTCATAGTGCCATGGGTATAAAAGCCTGCTGTAGTGAAGTAGTAATAAGCAATTTTTTGTTGTTTCTGATCCCAGAAAATCATGCTCTCCCCGCCATAATCACCATCATTTATCGAATGCACAGTTTTTATGGCCTGACCGTTTAAAGCCCTACTCCAGCTTGAGCGATCAATCATTTTTTTCTCTTTGCCAGGTTCTGTTAAATCCCCTTCCCAGTGACTATCCAAAAAAGGCCGGAAAATTTCCAGCTGTGGATGCAATACCGGCTCTGCAGCGGTTAATGAAAAACTAAACAACGCAATTATTAAACACAAGGCTTTCATTGATGGGTCTCCTGATAAAAATCCAGCATGTTTTGTTCTACTTCTTGTGAAAAGGCTTTGGTTTTCACGGCGTAAGCCTGCAAAAATTTATCTTCTTCTGTTTGTGGAACCCAGGCTGGTACTGATGCTGTATGGCCTTCAGCGTCCAAAGCAACAAAGCTAATAATGCAATGGTTGGTCTCCAGCATGTCGCCGCCTTTGGTGTCCCCTGAGCGCACCTGCACCAGCACATGCATACTGGTATTGCCTGTGTAGACAATACGGGCAATCAGCTCCACCTGATGCCCCACCAGAATAGGTCGTCTGAACCTGATAGTTCCCACTGAAATGGTGACACAATACAAACCACTCCAGCCGGCTGCACAGGCATAAGCCACCTGATCGATCCACTTCATCACCATACCGCCATGCACTTTGCCACCAAAGTTGACATGGGTAGGTTCTGCTAAAAACCGGAATTCAACTTCTCTTTTACCTGACATCTGACTAGTGCCTTATTTTTGTTTTTCTGAGCATAGCCGTTTTAGCAGAAAAATCGAGACAAGCCGCTGATCTGCGGCCCGTTTTATACACTATCTGCTATAAAATCACTGTTTTATTGCCATGCACAAACACTCTGTCTTCCAGCACTAGTTGCAAGGCTTTACTCAGCACGTTTTTTTCCACATCGCGACCCGCTTTGACCATATCCATAGCACTGTAGGTATGATCCACTGGCGTCACCAGTTGCTTAATAATAGGGCCTTCGTCCAGATCGTCCGTGACAAAATGTGCTGTAGCGCCAATAATTTTGACGCCTCTTTTATGCGCCTGATGATAAGGATTAGCGCCAATAAAGGCAGGCAAAAAGCTATGGTGAATATTGATAATACGTTCTTTATAGTGTGCGACAAAAGCCGGGCTTAATACCCGCATAAACTTAGCAAGCACCAGATAATCAGCCTGATAAGGGTCTATCACCTGCTGCAATGCTGCTTCATGCTGCTCACGACTCCTGTCAATATGACTGACAAAGTGATAGGGAATATCAAACTTCTCTGCCAGGCTTTGTAAATCCGGATGATTACCCACTACAGCTGCTATATCCAGTTTCAGCGAGCCGTCATACACCTTCATTAAAATATCACCCAGACAATGTGCTTCTTTGGTCACAAGGATCACTACTTTTTTCCGCCTTGCTGCTACGAGCTGACGGCTGCTGCCTTGTGGCAAAGCTCTGTCTAAATCCAGCATCAGGGTTTTGTCATTAAAAATGCCTTCAAGCTGAGTACGCATAAAAAACTGCCCGGAATCCGGGTCCACATATTCGGTATTACGGATAATGTTCAACTGGTGTTTGTAGCAAATATTGGTAATTTGTGCGATCAAACCTTTTGAATCCGGGCATTCAATTAATAAAACTTTTTTTTCCATTATCAACTCTCGTCAAGCCATAGCAAAAACACGGCAAATTTGCCGCATAGATTAAGGTGGATTCAGGTGGTTTGGTTGTTTTTCTATAAACGGCGGTTTATACCGCTCTTGGATGCTTGCTGTAAGACGGTAAATCAACATAAAGCAACTGCCTGCTATTAATCCCAAGTTTTAACACTATTGTAAAGTTATTTTCAATCAGAGCTTTGCTTGTCCTTTAAGTCGTGCAACGCCATAATAGACTCCGTTTTTTGCCTTTTGCTGGCTTTTTTATCTACTGAGGAACTGATGCCCTCTTATCAAATGCAGGTGCTGGGCACCATCCGCTCTCCCTACAAACAAAAGTTCGCCATACCCCGTCAGCCTGGTCTGATTGCCGAAGCTAAAGCTGAACTGGTGTTGGAACCTGGCTACGACGATGATGCTATAGTGCGCGGCATCGAAGCCTTCAGCCACTTATGGCTGGTTTTTGTATTTCATGAAACCGCAGATAAAGGCTGGTCACCGCTGGTACGGCCACCACGTTTGGGTGGCAATGAAAAAAAAGGCGTTTTTGCCACACGGGCCACATTCAGACCAAACCCAATTGGCCTTTCTGTCGTAAAACTCGAAGGCGTAGTACGCAAACAAGGCCGTCTGATTATTCAGCTATCCGGCGTTGACCTGCTCGATGGCACACCCATACTGGATATTAAGCCTTACCTGCCCTACGCAGATGCCTTGCCGGATGCCGCAGGTGGTTTTGCAGATGCAGCACCAGAAACCGACATGACGGTCAGTTTTGAACCTGCAGTGCTGGAATTTTGCCAGCGGCAAAAAGATCAGCCGGAATTAGCAGTATTGATAGAAAAAGTGTTAAAACAAGACCCGCGTCCTCCTTACAAAAAACAAAAAGCGGAACAACAAAGCTACGGCATGACGCTGTATCACTTTAATATCAAATGGACAGTGAACGGAGTACATAACCATGTTACAGAAATCAGGCAAGTTCCATAAATCAGCCGGGTTAAAGAGCAACAGGCTCATGAAGTTCAGTTTTTGTCTGAGTCTTAGCGCGCCCTTGTTGCTGAGCGCGGCACAACTGCCCGCATTGCCCGAAGCCGTCAGTAACAATCTGGTGATGAGTACCAGCGTCGCTGGCCGCACTTATGTCAGCAGTTTTATGGGGCTCTCATCAGGTAAAACCCATGCTGATGTACATAACAGAGTATGGCAATGGACTGTAGGCGATCCGACCTGGCTGAAAGCACCGGTCGTTCCGAGCCGCCAACGTTTAAGTGGCCGGCTGGCCAGCACTGGCGTGACCTTACAAAATCACTTTTTTATATTTGGTGGCTACACAGTAGCGGCCAATGGCACTGAAGTGTCCAGCAGTGAAGGCTATCGTTACAGCCCTGTCACCAAAGCCTATAACAAACTGCCGGACATGCCGGTTGCTGTAGATGATAGTGTGGCTTTGGCTTACAAGAACAGATATATCTATCTGGCCAGCGGCTGGTCACAGGATGGCAATGTGAACTTAATACAGCTGTTTGACAACTTCACTCAGAAATGGAGTCAGGCGACACCTTTTCCTGGTACCCCCACTTTTGGCCTGGCAGGCGCTTTATCAGGTCAGCATATGCTCTTGTGTGATGGAGTCAAAGTCAGTTATCAGACCTTACCACGCCAGTATGAAACCGAAGCTCAGTGCTGGTTAGGTGAAATCAACACATCCAACCCTAACAGGATCAGCTGGCAGCAAATTCAACACCCGACAGGCAAAGCCCGTTACCGCATGGCAGCTGCTGCAGTAACACAGGATGGCAAAGAGTTGATTGTCTTTATTGGTGGCAGCGAAACCGCTTATAACTACAATGGCATAGGCTACAACGGTACTCCGGCTGAGCCTTCAGCCCAGGTCTGGGCTTATTCAATTACAGACAAAAGCTGGCTGAAGGCTGAAAATACCACTGCGGTGATGGATTTACGCACTTTAGTGACGATGAACAACGAGCTCTACAGTCTGGGTGGTATGGTAGCGGGGCAAAATCTGACCGCAGAGTGGATAAAACATCAGATTAAACTTCTGCCAAACTAACGAGCTTGTTACAATAACGGCCAATTTCCAAAGTAATTAAACTTAAAAAACACGGAACTATTTATTTATGCGGACAAGTCAGTATTTACTCTCCACTATGAAAGAAACCCCGGCCGATGCCGAAATTATCAGCCATCAGTTGATGTTACGTGCCGGTATGGTACGTCGTCTGGCATCAGGTTTATACACCTGGTTGCCCAGTGGCTTACGGGTTTTACGCAAGGTTGAGAACATTGTCCGCGAAGAGATGAACAAAGCCGGCGCTATCGAAGTACTGATGCCTGTAGTGCAGCATGCTGAGCTGTGGCAGGAATCGGGTCGCTGGGAAAAAATGGACGCTGAACTGCTGCGTTTTAAAGACCGTCACCAGCGTGATTTTGTCTTAGGCCCAACTCACGAAGAAGTGATCACCGACTTAGTCCGCAAAGAAATCAGCAGCTACAAACAGTTGCCTGTGAATTTGTATCAAATTCAGACTAAGTTCCGTGACGAACGCCGTCCTCGTTTTGGTGTGATGCGTGCCCGCGAATTTTTAATGAAAGACGCCTACTCTTTCCACTTAAGTCAGGAAAGTTTGCAGCAAACCTATGATGTTATGTATCAGGCCTACTGCAATATCTTTACCCGTTTAGGTTTGGATTTCCGCCCGGTCCTGGCGGACACCGGCGCTATTGGTGGCAGCATGTCACACGAGTTCCATGTACTGGCCGCATCAGGTGAAGACGCTATTGTATTTTCTGATGGCAGCGATTACGCCGCTAATATCGAAAAAGCTGAAGCTTTACCTCCTCAAGGTCAGCGCCCTGCAGCAACCCAGGCCAAAACCGAAGTGGCAACCCAAAATGCCAAAAGCATTGAAGAAGTGTCGGCCTTTTTAGCAGTGGATGCTTCTGCTATCGCCAAAACTTTGTTGGTGCAGCTGAACCCGGAACTTAGCTTTGATGAATTAAAAGTTTTATTGGCCGATGCAGATGCTGAAACACTGGAAAATACCTGGCGCTCCAAAGTGGTGGCTTTGGTACTGCGTGGCGATCACGATTTAAACGAAATCAAAGCGGAAAAACACTCACTGGTGGCCTGCCCGCTGCAGTTTGCTTCAGAAGAAGATGTGATTGTAGTCACAGGCGCCAAACCAGGTTCAGTTGGCCCTGTGGGCTTAACTATCCCAGTAGTGGTTGACCGTGCTGCAGCTCACTTAGCTGACTTTGTTACAGGCGCCAACAAAGACGGTTTCCACTTCACCGGAGTAAACTTCGACCGTGACATCACAACTTACCAGGTCGCTGACTTACGCAACGTGGTCGAAGGTGATCCAAGCCCATGTGGCAAAGGTAATTTAGTCATTCGCCGTGGTATTGAAGTAGGTCATATTTTCCAGTTAGGTGACCGTTATTCGTCGGCGATGAAAGCTGGCGTATTAAACGAAGAAGGCAAACACCAGATCATGACTATGGGCTGTTATGGTGTGGGTGTGTCCCGTATTGTGGCCGCTGCTATTGAGCAAAACCATGACGAATATGGCATTAAATGGCCTGTGGCTATAGCGCCATTTCAGGTGGCTATAGTGCCGATGAATATGCACAAGTCGGTGCGTATTCAGGAAGCAGCGGAGCAGCTTTACAAAGAGCTGACAGCTGCTGGTTTTGAAGTGCTGTTTGACGACCGTAAAGAGCGTCCTGGTGTGATGTTTGCTGATATGGAGCTGTTAGGTGTGCCTTATCACATCATAGTAGGCGAGCGTAATCTGGATGAGCAGAAAGTTGAGCTGAAAAACCGTCTGACGGGTGACAAAGTAATGCTGCCACTGACCGATGTAGTGGCTCAGTTAAAATCACTCTGATTGCTGTTGTCTGTAGAAAAGGCCCTGTATTCACGGGGCCTGTTTTTTTGGAGTCTGCCCCATGTATTTTAGTAGCCAAGCTATTCCTGAACTCAAAGACCTTAAATTTGCACAGCGGATGCAGGTGATCCGAAGTGCAACAGAACAAGTGCCTATACCACAAAAACTACTGCTGAATCTGCTGAAACTGGCTATTTTAATTCCGCTGTTTTTAGTGATAGCCCAATGGGACTCATGGCAAAGCACCCTCACCATACTGCTGTTGCTGGCCGCTTATCCGCTGTTGACCCGACCTCTGACTTTTGCTTTATGCCGTCCTCACTTACAACAAGCCCGTACTAAGCTGAAGTTATAATACTCTGACTATATCCTTACTAAACGCAGGGTTTTGTTATTCCAACAGATAACAAACCCCTGATGAGCAGAGTTTGAAGTATGCTAAATCAGAGAGTTCTGATGGAAGCGAACAGGAAAAACCATCTTTTATGCTGAAGTTTTTGTGTGACATCACCCACGCTGCGAAGGAAAGCCGCAGCTGCCCTTTGCAGCAAAGGTTTAGCAAAAAGCAGCAGGCTATTGCCGATCGTGAGCAGGAATTGCTGCACATAGCGCAACAATTGGTTGAAGCTGAAGGTTATGCCAATCTGACAATGGATAAACTGACGGCAGCCAGCCCCTATTCCAAAGGCACTATCTACAATCACTTTTCCAGTAAAGAAGATGTGATCACAGCCTTGTGTAATGCTTCCTTGCGTCATGAAATCAGTTTATTTAAAAAAGCCCTGCGGTTTGACGGAAATACCAGAGAAATAGCGCTGGCATTGCATCAGGCCTATTTATTAGCGGCAAAACTGCAACCTGTTTTGTTTAGCTGTGTGCTGACGGCCAAATCGCCCTGGGTCCGGGAAAAAAGCTCACCTGCCCGTTTAACTATGCAGCAGGAGCTGGAAAAAGAAGTCACACAGATGATCGATGTATTACTGCAACAAGCCATAGATGCCAATGAGCTGCAACCTAAAGCCGGGGCTACAGTTGATCTGATGGCCTTTGCGAATTGGGCTATCTCTTTTGGCAGCATAGCTTTGCTAAGCAGTGCCAGTGAAACCTACAGCATCGAACGACTACAGGGAACCCATCCTTTTTTGTTTAACTTAAACTGCGTATTGGATGGTATGAACTGGTTGCCATTAAGCTCTGACTGGGATTACAGCCAAAGCTGGCTCAGAGTTGAAAAAGAGATCTTTAGCCCCGAGCAGCAACAGCTCTCTGCAGCTGTACCAGAGGTATTAAAATAAAGTATTGTGTGGGTTCAGCTGTATTTTTCAGGCTGTTACAAGTTTTTTTACTAAAGAGTACAAATCAATGCAGTAAAGCGGATGATCCAAATCCTGCTTTACCAGTATAATCATCAACCTGTTATTTCCCCTCCCAAAAAACGGATGCAAATTTATGGTCTTACGCATGAAGCCTGTTTTAGTGTCGTGCCTGGTACTGCTGATGGCAACGGGTTGCGCCAGCAAAAAAGCAGTGGACGAACAACAAGCACAAACCAATTATCAGGATCCCCGGGACCCTTTAGAATCCGTCAACCGTGATATCTGGGATTTTAACTACGATGTGCTGGATGCTTATGTACTGCGTCCTGTCACTGTAGGTTATATGACGGTCGTACCAAAACCAGCCCGTACCGGTTTTGCCAATATGGTCAACAACCTGAGCGAACCGGCCAGTTTCGTCAATGGATTACTGCAAGCCAAACCTAAAAGTGCAGCCATCAGCCTGGGCCGTTTTGTATTAAACAGCTCCTTAGGTTTATTTGGTTTATTTGATGTCGCAAGCCGTATTGATTTAAATGCACAAGATGAAGACTTTAACCAGACACTGGCGGTCTGGGGTGTGGGTGATGGCCCTTATCTGATGATCCCGGCCATGGGGCCAACCACAACAAGAGGTCTGGTGGCTGGTGTGGTCGACGGTCTGTATTTCCCGTTAGGCATGTTAAATTCAAATCTGACGATCACACGTTTTACTCTGTCTGCTTTGGATGGACGTGAACAAATGATGTCGATGGAACAGCTGCTGAACGATTCAGTGGATCCATACGCCTTTATTAAAGAAGCTTATTTCCAGCGGGTTGAATTTAAAGTCTACGACGGCAATCCACCGAAAAAAGCCGAAGAAGATGAAAGTTATCTGGACGAATATTTACCCTAATCAGGGGTTTACCTTCAGGCCAGCTTCTGCTGGCCTTTTTATGCTGACTATTTTTATTCCAGACTAAGCTGTTCCAGCACAGCACTGGTCTGTTTTAACCCGGCAGCTGTAGCACCCCCTATCAGATAAATGCTGTTATCCAGCACCACAGCGCCTAAGCCATGACGTGGTGTGGGCATCTGTCCCAACTGTTGCCAACGCTGCTCTGTAAAAGAATAAACCCATAGGTTGCTAAATACGCCACCGCCCTGCTGAAAAAACTCTCCACCCAGCGCCCATAGTTTGCCATTGAACACTGCTGCCGCTAAGCCAGCCTGAGCTTCCGGCATTGGGGCTAACGCCAGCCATTGCTTACTTTTTGCGTCATAACTATGCACATCAGCCTTATTGCCAGCCTGAACTTGCCGTCCGCCCAGCAGATAACCTTTTCCTTCATAGACTACTGCGGCAGCACTATTTTTAGCTTCTGGTACAACTGGCGCGGTTTCAATGGTTAGCTTGTACGGATCAAACACCCAATGTACCGCCACATCAGCCTGATCCTGCCACTGAGCATTTGCTTCAGGTACAGGTGAACGGCCAGAAAGCAAATGAACTTTATCCTCAAGCACCCAACTGACTGTTTCACTTAACGGCTGTGGCAAACTGGCGACCTTTAACCAGCGCTGCTGTTGCAGATCCAGCTTCAGTACATCAGCACTGGCACTCCAATTGCCGCCATTGGCCTGAATAAAACCACCAAATAAAAACAACTGCTCTTTTACAGCCACCAGTTGGCCATGGTGACGCCCCTCAGGCAAAGCAGGGCCATAACGCCATGTATTGGTTTTTGCATTGTAGATTTGTACTGCGGCCGTCATCTGGCCCTGCTGTTTTGGCAGTTCAGAACTCAGGCCACCCGCTACATAAATTTCGCCCTGAAAGACGGCCGGATAAATTTCCTGGACCGGTAGTAACAGATCCGCTTTTCTTTGCCAGTTAAGGCTGCCTGCCATGAGCTGAAAACTCAGCAAGCCACACAACAGATAAACTAATTTCATCTTTCACTCCATAAAAAAAGGCCAGCGGATTGCTCCAACTGGCCTTTTTAAGCATTCAGCAATACTTAGCTTTGCATACGCTCAGCGCCATGCATCCAGCGAACTAAAGTACCGGACAACATCCACAACAAGGCGGCAAAAAATACCAGTGCTACAGCTATACCACCAAAGACTACCAGTAAACCAGCGTGAGCAGCCTGTACGCCAAAGGAAGCAGCAAATTCAACCACTGCAGGGTTATCACCGGCAGTATCTGAATAAGCGCCAACATAACCTGCCAGATAATGAGCCACAGCAGGCATCAGGAACCAGACACCCATGATAAGTGAAGCCAGTTTCACCGGAGCCAGCTTGGTCATTAAAGACAAGCCAACAGGAGAAATACAAAGCTCACCTAAGGTATGGAATAAAAAGGCTAAGGTTAACCACATCATGCTGGACTTCGCTGAAGGATTCACCTGCATTTCAAATACACCAACAATCAGGAAAATAAAACCGATAGAGGTCAGCAACATACCAAACAAAATTTTGATAGGGGCGTCAGGTTGTTTGTTCATCGCATTCAGTTTGACCCATAACCAGGCAAACACAGGAGCAAACATCAGAATAAATAACGGGTTTAACGACTGGAACCAGCCAGCAGGAACTTCAAAAGCACCTACCATACGGTCGGTATGTTCAGCAGCAAATAAACTCATTAAACCACCGGCTTGCTCAAAGGCCAGCCAGAACATAGTGACAAACACAAAGAGGAATAACACTACTCGCAGACGGTCAAATTCAACTTTGGTTAAAGGAGTTGGTGTACCTGAAGCGCTGCGTGATGAAATACGACCTGGTACTTTACCTAAGTCACCTAGGTATTTCTGTGCAAACAATAACTGAATCACCACAGATAAGGTCATACCTATACCTGCGGCTAAATAACCATAACGCCAGCCAAAAGCGTCACTTTCACCTAAAGAAGAAGTCACTAAAGGCGCAATAAAAGCACCTAAGTTAATACCCATATAAAAAATAGTGAAACCACCGTCACGACGGGCATCGCCCTGAGGATACAGGTCGCCCACTATGGCAGAGATATTGGGTTTAAATAAACCGTTACCGGCAATAATAAAACCTAAACCTACATAAAATAACGACATGCTGTGTGGTGTGGCAGCAAACAAAGTGTACTGACCAATGGCCATTAAAGCACCACCTAAAATAATGGACTTACGCTGGCCTAACAGGTTGTCTGCAATCAAACCACCAAACAAAGTAGCGGCATAAACCAAACCTGTGTAGTAACCATAAAGTAATAAGGCATCGCCATTACTCAGGCCAAAACCCGGGTTAGTGGATTCAGTAGCAGCAACTAAAGTCAGAATAAGTAAAGCGCGCATCCCGTAGTAGGAAAAACGCTCCCACATTTCTGTGGAAAAAAGCAGGAAGAGTCCTTTCGGATGACCGAATAAAGTCCCCGAAGCTGGCGGTTGATTCATAACGTGATCCTAGATTGTGGGTTTATTTTAATTATGGTTTGGAGTAAACACTACCTGTGCACGCCCATAGTACAGGGGCCAAAACAGCAGGATATAGTTTTTTAGCTGCCGTGTTATAGCCTATTGGGCACCAAATGAAAAGAGGCAAAAGGACAGAAGGGGAAAGCAAAAGGCCGGAGCCTGACCTTTTGCTTATTTAACCACCAATTGAAAGCGGTTTTTTTAGTGAACTTCAGCCTGAGTTAAGGCTGCAGGCTAAGGCTCAACTTCAAAGCAGCTTCATCAAAACTAAGGATGTCCGATTGTACTTGTGGACCCTTTTCATCATTCAGCACCTGACCTGATAAAGACAAAAGTGCACTGATTTGAATACGATCGGCCTTGGCTAAAGTCCAGCCCGGTTGCATAGCCTGAGCCTCACTCAGAGTGATGGTCTGAGTACCACTAAATACCGGCAGCTTTTGTACAGCCAATGGCAAAGGTGGCCCGTCCACTGCTTTGGCAAATACAAACAAAGTCCCGGTTTTGTATTCTTGTGCCAGTTCAGGGCTGATGCTTAATTCAACACTCACCTGACGGCCTGATACTGCTGTTTCGGAATGTTGCTCCGCTGCCGGTCTCAGCCCTAGCTTTTGTTGCACCAATGCATAACGTGGGTCAGTGGTCTCCAGCTTAGGTAACAATAACTGCCATGCTTGCTGTGCCTGCTCTTGATCGCCCCGCTCTTCTGCCACCATCGCCAGCATAGAAAGTGCATCCGTGTTGTCCGGGTCCTGTTGTAAGACGTTGGACAAACTGCGCGCTGCTTTGGCCAGATGTTCATCACCAGCAGCCACTAACAAAGCCTGGCTGTAGCTGATCAACACATTGATGCGGTTCGGTGTTAAAGCCAGCGCCTTTTCAAAAGCTTCGATAGCATCATCTAACATGCCTTTGGATAACCAGATGCGGCCAATCACAAACCAGGCGACTGCGTCATCGCCATCTTTACTGATTTTAGTACGCAGCGCCAACGCAAAAAGGGTAATTTCTTCTTCAGTTAAAGGTTCACCTTTATTCAGCAGTGCACGCTCACCATACTCTGGCAAGAGCTGCTGCGCCTTTTGCCAGTTTTGCAGCGCGGTAAAATGGCCGGTCAGACTGTAAAGCCATAGGGTTCCTGATAACACCAGAACACTGGTGCCCAGCACCCATGCAGTTGCCGAACCAGAAACCCGCTGCTGGTTTTGTTGCTGCTGCAGGTATTGAGTTTTTAATTCAGTGGCCGCCAGCCTAAAGTCCTGCTCTGCTAATTCACCATTGTCTCTGGCCTGGGACAACAGCTGCAGTTTTTCTTCAAACTGAACCACAGGGCTTAATTGCACTCCAGCACCTTTGCGGCGGAAAAACAGCAGCAACAGCACAATAAGTACCAGCATTAAAGCGCCGGCAAAACTTAACGACATCAGCATCAGCTTTTTCTCCTGTACTGCTCAATCAACTGATCCAGTTGTTGTTCCAGTTGTGGCTGTGGCACGGCCTGCTCCGCTGATTCAGTCACAGCACCACTGCGCTCAGCTCTGCGTCGCAGCAGCAATACCAGCACCAGACCAAAAGCCATCAATGCAGGCAACAACCATAAAATCAGCGTAAATTTATTCAGTGGTGGCTGGTAATGCACAAAGTCGCCGTAACGGCTCTTCATATAGTCCAGCACCTGCTCTTTGTCTTGCCCTTGCTGCACCAGCTCCAGCGTTTTATTACGCATATCCACAGCCACTACAGCGTTCGAATCAGCAATATTCTGGTTTTGACATTTAGGGCAACGTAATTCCTGAGTCAGCTCTTTAAACAAGGCTTGTTGCTCCGGGCTTTGAAACTCAATCAAAGCTTGCGAGGCTTGAGCTGTTGCAGCGAACAACAAGCTGAACCACAAAAAGCTGAGAAAAAATGTTTTCATGCCCTACTCCTGCAAACTTTGATAAGCAGCGGCCAGCTTCTGTTGCCAGACTTGCGGATTAATATCACCTATATGGTGATAACGAATCATGCCTTTGGTGTCGATCAAAAAGGTTTCCGGCGCGCCTGTGACCCCTAAATCAAAAATCAGGGTGCGGTCTTTATCCAGAATATTCCATTGGTACGGATCGCCTTGTTGCTCCAGCTTCAGCTTTACTTCCTGCTGCAGTGCCGTCAAATTAAAGACCTCACCAAAAGCGGCATCGCTGGGTTGCTGATAATACAAACCTATAATCATCACGCCCTGCTCACGCAGTTCTGTCAGATAAGCCAGCTCTGCATTACAGGTTACACACCAGGTGCCCCAGACATTCAGTAAATAAGGCTTACCTTTCAGCTTCTCTGCAGTCCAGAGGTTATCCGGCTGCTGCAAATCAGGTAACGAAAAAGCAGGCAGGGGTTTATTGAGTACCGAGGACTCACGCGCCATGGGATCAGAAAACAAACCACTGAATAAAAATACCGACAAACCAATAAAGAGCACAAATGGGATAAAAAAAGCCAGTTTACGCATCAGCTTTATCCTTCTGATCAAGAGAGGCTGTACGGCGGCGATAACGCTTATCACAAAGCGCTATTAATCCGCCCAGCGACATCAGTAAACCACCCAGCCAAATCCAGCGCACAAAAGGCTTCACATACAAACTTAAAGCCCAGCTGTCTTCGGAAAGCGACTCCCCCAAAGCCACGTACAAGTCACGGCTCAAACGGGCATGCACAGCAGCTTCGGTCATGACGCTACGCTGCACTGGATAAAAGCGTTTTTCTGCGTGTAAATGCGTGACATAGTCGCCCTGGTAACTGACATCCAATTCAGCAGCTTCACCGCTGTAGTTCGGGCCTTTTAAGTCATAGACTTCCACCAGTTTAAACTGATAACCGGCCAGTTCGACCTGATCACCGGCTTTCATTCTGACCTGGGTTTCCACGCTGTAGGTTTTGGTCATAGCAACCCCAACCACCAGCACAGCAAAACCAATATGCGCCAGCGTCATGCCAAAATGACTGGCATTGAGTTTGGTCAGGCCTTGTGTGATGGAACCAAACTGCTGCAAACGCTGCAGCAACTCAAAAATAGCGGACGACCCCACCCAGGCTCCTAACAACAAACCTAATAAAGCTAAATTGGCCTGAATACTTTGGGTTGCAGCCATAGTTCCCAAAGCCAGAATTAAAGTGGCTATAGCCACTAAACTCATCGGCTTTAATAAAGGTTGCACCTGTTGCTGTTTCCAGCGCACCCAGGGACCTAAACCCAATAACAATGAAAATGGGATCACCAGGTAATAAAACAGTTGGTTAAAAAACGGCTCGCCAATAGAGATGGAACCTAAACCCAGCTCTTTATGCACCAGTGGGAACAAAGTGCCCAGTAACACTACCAAAGTGGCTGTTAACAGGAAAATATTATTGCCCCACAGCAGCACTTCACGGGAAAACAATTCGTAACGGGCCTGACTGCGTACCGAGTTCATCCGAATGGCGTACAAAAGTAACGAACCACCCACTACCACCAGTAAAAATGCCAATAAATACAGGCCCCGATCCGGATCGGCAGCAAAGGAATGTACAGACACTAAAACGCCTGAACGCACTAAAAAGGCACCTAATAAACTGAGCGAAAAAGCGCCTATAGCCAAAAGCACTGTCCAGGATTTAAAAGTGCCGCGTTTTTCTGTTACAGCCAAAGAATGGATAAGCGCAGTACCCACCAGCCATGGCATAAAAGAAGCGTTTTCAACCGGATCCCAGAACCACCAGCCGCCCCAGCCCAGTTCAGCATAAGCCCACCAACTGCCAAGCATGATACCCAATGTTAAAAACATCCAGGCCGCTAAAGTCCAGGGTCTGGCCCAACGAGCCCAGGTACTGTCAAACTTACCGCCCATCAGCGCTGCAATAGCAAAAGCAAAAGACACCGCAAAACCTACATAGCCCATATACAGCATAGGCGGGTGAATGATCATGCCAAAATCCTGCAATAATGGATTCAGGTCACGGCCATCCACAGGGTAATACGGCAAGCTGAGCATAAAAGGGTTGGACATAAAAAGCACAAAAGCATAAAAGCCCACTGCTATTAAGCCCATCACACCTAAAATACGGCCCTGAAACTGCAAAGGTAAACTGCGGGAAAACAAGGCCACTGCCGCAGTCCAGCCAGCTAAAACCAGCAGCCATAACAACATAGAACCTTCATGTCCGCCCCAGACGGCCGTTAAACGGTAGTACCATGGCAATAAAGAATTCGAGTTGCTGGCGACATAAACGACAGTAAAATCATTGGCCCAAAAGGCGTAAGACAAAGCCCAGAATGAAAAGGCAGTCAGAAAAAACAGGGCATAAGCCAGCGGATTACCCAGCTCTAATGCAATTTGATTGCCTTTAAAGCTGCCATACAAAGGCACTACAGCTAAGGCCAGAGAAACACAAAAGGCAAAGGTCAGCGCCAGTTGACCATATTCTGCAATCATGGCTGCTGACCCTTATCAGACTCTTTATACAACTGCGACGGTGGTACATGCTTAATACCTTTCATCGCTTCGGCTACTTCAGGCGGCATATACTCTTCATCATGTTTGGCCAAAACTTCTGAGGCTAAAATGGTGGTGGCGTCCACCAGCACACCTTGCGCCACTATGCCCTGCCCTTCACGGAATAAATCCGGCAATATGCCTTCGTATTCCACTGTGACTATAGGACCTGTGTCGACTAAATCGAAGCTGACTTTCAGCGAGTCAGGTGCACGGCGAACCGAACCTTTGACCACCATGCCACCAATACGCAGGCGCTGGCCTATTTCAGGTTTCACCTTGTCTTTTCCCATACCGTCAATCAGTTGGCTTGGGGTATAAAACAAATCAATATTTTGTTGCAATGCATACAACATGGCGCCTATAGCACCACCTAACAACAACACAAAGGCCGTTACAGCCACTAAGCGTTTCTGACGTCTCGGATTCATCTACTTCTCTTTCTCCTGATGTTGCCGCACCCTTTGCTCCCGCGCTGCTTTGGCGCGGATTTGTTGTTGTATGCTTTTATGTTGCTGCTTGCTATACCACCACAAACCCAGCAACAATACATAAGTGGTACCAAAAGATAACCAGACAAAAAGAGCGTAACCGCCCATGGCCCAAAAGTCTGCCCAGGATGTAAAAGCCATTAGTTCTGCTCTCCATTCTTTGACTCAACCAGTTGTCGAACCCAGGGTCTGTGTTGTTCAAAAATCAAAATCTGACTGCGTAATCGTAAACAAGTGAGTGCCGCCAGCAACAAGGCAAAACCTGACAGGCTGATCAAAAGTGGCCATAACATCGAAGAGTCAATCGAAGGTTTGGCAAACTTGGTAATAGTGGCGCCCTGATGCAGCGTATTCCACCACTCTACCGAGAAGTGAATAATAGGCAGATTCACCACCCCCACTATGGCCAGTAAAGAGGCGACTTTAATACCACGAGCCGCTTCAGAAAAAGCACCGGCTAAGGCTATGACACCTAAATACAAAAACAGCAACACCAGCTCAGAAGTTAAACGTGCATCCCATACCCACCAGGTGCCCCACATAGGTTTGCCCCAGGCCGCTCCGGTAATTAACGCAATAGCGGTATAGATAGCACCTACAGGAGCTATGGCCAGTACGGCCCATTGCGCCACCCGGATTTGCCAGACTAAGCCAATAAAAGCAGCTATAGCCATACTGCTGTAAGCGCCCATGGACCAGATGGCAGAAGGCACATGAATATAAATAATGCGGTAACTGTCGCCTTGCTGATAATCGGCCGGACTAAAAGCCAGGCCCCAGATATTGCCCAGCACTAAGGTAAATACAGCCAGCGCCATCAGATAAGGCAATAAGCGGCCACACAGATGGTACAGAGTTTCAGGTTTGGCGTAAGGATCTAACCAACGGAACATACTACCCCACATTCATTCGAAGTGCCTGACGCACGGCCAGAGGCACCAGCGCTAAAGCAAATAATAAAAAGGCCAGCAGTACAGCCAGTTGCCCTGTATAAGGCAAAGCTGTGGCTGCGGCTTCCATAGCACCACTGGCAAAAATCAGCAGTGGAATATACAAAGGTAAAATAATCAAAGCCTGCAATATACCGCCTTTGTCTGCGGCCATAGTTAATGCTGCACCCAATACACTTAATAAACTTAATACGGGCGTACCCAGCATCAGGGTCACTACTAAAACCTGCCAGCTTTGCCAGTCCAGCCCAAGCAACACAGCAATCAGAGGCGACACCAGAATTAAGGGCACACCGGTCGATAACCAATGGCAACAAATTTTCGCAGTGACATAACTAAACAAGCCCTGTCGTCCTGCCACTAATTGTTCTATCACCCCATAACGGTAATCATCTTTAAATAAGCGTTCAGCCGACAACAACACACTTAAAAGCGCAGCTATCCAGACTAAACCTGGCGCTATTTGTTTCAGCATACCGGGTTCAGGGCCAATACCCAGTGGAAACAAACTCAGCACCAGCAAAAAAAACACCAGCGGATTAAGCCAGTCGGCTTTTTGCCGCCCCAGCAATTGTAATTCGCGTTTGATTAAAGAACACCACATCACCATCTGTACTCCAGTTCTATCGCCTGAAGCTCTGGGTAAGAAGCGGACAAGGCCTGATGACTGGTCAGAACTATGACCCCGCCCGATGCCAGATGCTGTAAAAAACGCTGCTCCAGTTTGGCAATCAACTGCTGATCCAGGGAGGTAAAAGGTTCGTCCAGTATCCACAGTGGTTTAGTTGTGAACCATAAGCGGGCCAAAGAGACACGGCGCTGCTGACCGGCAGAGAGCATAAAACAAGGAATATCCTCCAAACCAGCTAAACCTAAAGAGCCTAATAACTGATAAGGATCGGCCACCTGTTGTTCGGTCAAAGCCGACCAGAACGCTAAATTTTGTAAGGCAGTCAGTTGAGGATGGATGCCACTCTGGTGACCAATAAACAGCAGTTGTTCAGAAAAAAACTCAGCCACAGAGGGTAGAGGTTTACCGTGGAATAAAATCTGACCGTCTTCAGGCAAGGTTAAACCGGCCAGCAGTCGCAACAGCGAACTTTTACCGGCTCCGTTTTTTCCTTGAATATAAAGCACTTGCCCTGCACTTAACTGAAAATTTAAGTTTTCAAATAACACTCTGTCCTGGCGGACACAGCTTAGTGCTTCGGCGGCCAAAATTATCGACAAAGGGCAAACTCCCAAAAAAAGTCGCGGCATCTTAGCATATTGGCAATAGAATACGAATGCGCTATAACCTTGAAACAGCGGGCTTTATAGAAATTAATGTTTCAGATCAAAGTCACAACTGCCGATAGAACTGTGCAACTACGCCTGATAGCTAACAATGGACCTGAATAGAAGTGAACCAGATAACGATAGATAGCGCGTTAAGTGCCCTGACCAAAGGGTCTGTACCCGCTGCTGTGCTGGTGGAAGAGCAGAATTATCAGGCCTTGCTGAATATTGGCAAAGACGGTATAGGTCAGTTAAAACTGCATACAGCCTCTGGTATGGTGCTTATTCAGGATGCCAAACTGAATTTACCTGCACTGCAAGGCCAGCTCATGGTGCAATTGAGTCAGGCCTTGTCAGGCAAGTTGCAGTTAAAACTCAGTCAGAATGGCCCTCAGCCTATGCCGGTGCAGTTAACTCAGCCGCAATTGCAACAGCTGGTGACCCAACTCAGTAGTCAGCTTAGCTCCCCGCAGGCCACACAAAGCCCAACTCAGCTTACAGCTCAGGTTACAGCCCGGCTACCGGCACAACTGACCAGTCAATTGCAACCTCAGCAAAACAGCAGCAGCGCCAAAGTAGTACAAGTGCCTGTACAAATACAGCGTCTGGAGCAGCAACTGATTTTGCAACTGGGACAAAATAAAGTTCAGTTGCCCTTACCCGCAGTTCTGCAAAGCTTGCCGGCCACACAATGGCTGAATGCAAAACTGCAACTAAAAGCTGGTCAGTTAAGCCTGGTATTAGCAAAAGCTGCTTTGCAACCGGAGACTGCAGGCAGCAAAGCTGCGGACCTACCACAAAGCAAAACTGCTTCTGCTGTGGTTCAGGGAAAAAACACTGAGCTGCTGACTGTGCCCCTTAAACACGAAACCACATCAGGCCCTGTAAAAAATCAGCCACAGCCTGTCGTAGTAAAGACCCAACATCAGATCCAGACTCAAGGTCCAGCCCAAACTCAGCCACAGGTTCCGGTCCAAAACCAGAGCAAAACTCAAATCAACACCCAAGCCCCTGCAGCTTTGCAAGCCCAGACTATTATTCCGTTACCAGCCACTGTACAGCAGCGTATTTTGCCTTTGGTATTGCCTGCGCTGACCACAGCTGTCTCAGGTGTGGTGCTGAGTTTAAACGAATTAAAACAGCTGCCTTTGCCCGCTGCGATGAAACAACAACTGGCAGACCCTGCGTATCAGTTACAACTCAACCCTCAGGGCCAGTTACAACTCAAAGCTATACCAGAACAAAAAACCATACAGATAGAGCCTCAGCCCAAAGTACTGCAAGTGCAAAGCGCTAAAACAGCACAACCCCAGACTGCATCAGGCACAGTGGAAGCAACTAAAGTTGTGAAACTTGCGATAGAACCTGCGGTGCTTAATCAGGCCTGGCGACAGTTATTGCCTATGCTCAATCCCGAATGGGAAAATCTGGCCGAAGTGCCGGAGTTACCGCAGGCAGTCAAAGCTATTTTACAGTTAGTGCGGCAAAGCCAGCCCGACGCCAGTAAGATGACCAATCTGGCCCAACTACCGGCCCAGCTGCAGGCCTTGTTGCAATTTAATCCGCTGCAGAATGTGACTATGCCGCAAACCGCAGCTGGCACCTTAGCTGTGGCTATTCAGTTATTATTAGGCCGTTTGGGGCAAAGCCTGCCACAAAATGACAAAGCCGTGAATAAAGATCATAAGCTGAAAGAATTTGTCGCTCAGCTGGATCAAAACCAAAGCAGTCAGTTATTAAAACAGCTGTCGAGCCAAAGCTCATCGCTGCAACATGCCCAGTTGTCTACGCTGGAACAACAAAGTAAAGATCCGCTACAACAGCTGTTTTTAACGCTGCCGATCCAAAATCAGCAGGTGTCAGATTTTTGCCAGATCGCCATAACCCAACAGGAAGAGGATCAGGACAAAGGCAAAGGTAAATCAACCCAATGGCAGTTATCGATGAAGTTTGATCTAAAACAGCTGGGGCAGTTGCTGGCGATCAGCAAGTTATCGGGAAACTCTCTGGCCTTGCAGCTCTATACCGACACCACAGTACTCAAACTATTAGCCGAAAAGTACCTGCCGCTGTTAAAAGACAGATGCAAAGCTCAGGGCATAGAAGTGACGGAAGCACATTGTCAGCTTGGCAAAATTCCGGATACGTTAATGCCCAAAACCACCAGCTTGCTGGCCATCAGGGTGTAGAGCATGAAAGACGTGACTAAAAACCCTGATCACATAGACATAGACGCCAGTGCCGTAGCTCTGGCTTATGACGGTAAAAATGCACCGCAGATTGTTGCCAAAGGGCATGGCGAACTGGCGCAGGATATTATTGCCACAGCCAAAGAACATGGCGTACTGGTGCATGAAGATGAAGAGCTGGTGAAAGTACTGCAACGTATTGAGCTGGGCACTGATATCCCAAAAGAGCTGTATATTATCATCGCTGAGCTCATCGCCTTTTCTTATGTGTTGCAGGGCAAATTTCCGGACGAGTGGCACAATATTCACCAGCGTATTGATTTAAAAAGCTAACGTTCTTGTTTATCACTGACCAGCATAGTCCGGCTGGCGGATACAGCAGGGTGTGAAATCTGCACCTGGATGTCACTGATCAACTGATGCAGCTCTGCCTCTGCAACTGGCTCTTTCATCTCCAGTTGAAACTCCAGACAAGCATGACCATGCCATTGAGTTACACCCAGCAAATGCCAGTCAGTTAATTGAGGGTGCTTTAGCGTATGACCACAATCACGCGCTACTTCGGCTAAATCAGCATCATCGTCCGATAAATCTACTTCGAGGTATAAATACAACATAATCAATTCCTTATTCTGCCCGATCTCCTAAGTCATTGGAGTTGCAATGCAGCGACCTGTAGGGGCGTGGTTTATCCGCGCCCGTCTCATCAAATCAAAATTGAGAACATAAAGTCAACAATGCTGCGGCTTCAAAAACGTCCGGGATAATGCCCAGTCTGCAGCCTTTTGTGCATGTATAGCTGTGGTATCAAATAACGGCACAGCGCAATCTTCGCTACTGACCAATAAACCAATTTCAGTGCAGCCCAAAATTATAGCTTCTGCACCTTGTGTCACTAAATCAGCCATGATTTGCTGATACTGCAGCCTTGAATTTGGATTCACCACACCCAAACACAACTCCTGATAAATCACCTGATGCACCAGGGCCCTGCCCTCGTCGTCCGGCACCAACACCTCCAAAGCATAGAGCTCTGTCAGGCGTTTTTTATAAAAATCCTGCTCCATGGTAAAACGGGTGCCTAATAAGGCGACTTTTTTCAAACCAGCTTGCTCTATAGCTTCGGCCGTCGCATCAGCTATATGCAACAGTGGAATAGTCACAGCGGCTTCAATGCGCGCTGCTACTTTATGCATGGTGTTAGTACACAGCACAATGCACTCAGCACCGGCAGCCTGTAACTTAAGTGCGGCATCCGCTAACACCTCACCTGCTTTGTCCCAATCGCCACTGCGCTGCAGCTGTTCAATTTCAGCAAAATCGACGCTGTATAAAATAATTTTGCCGCTGTGCAAAGCACCCAGTTGCTGCTTAATGCGCTGATTGATCTGGCGGTAATAAGGAATAGTCGACTCCCAACTCATGCCGCCTATTAAGCCTATGGTTTTCATTGATAGCTCTCTAAGGGGATCATGGAGTTACAGTAACAAGCTAGGCAGAGACAAGTAAATAACAAAACCCGTTGATGGCTTCAACGGGTCTTTAGCAATAAAGGATTGTTATCAAAAGCTCAGTAATAAATATCCGCTTTTTGATGCAGTTGAGGTTCGTCCTGCAGATCGTCAAAAGATACAGCTATATGCTGATCTTTATTATCCAGATCAGATAAATACACAGCTCTGTCCTGTGCATCAATCCAGCTTACTATGCCTATACCTTTTTTGGTCTGGCATACCATGCCTAATTTAAGCTCTAATACATTCATCGCACATCTCCTCAGGCTTTATAACTTAACTTCAGTCCTAAGTTAGACGCGCAAAGATGTCATTTTGATGTCCGACCAGATAAATTAATGCTAACTGAATGAAATAACGCGGAATTTAGTTCGGGTCAGAGTGTTTTCTCTGACCCGAAAGTTACAAAAGTTAGGGCTGGATCAGATGCGGGTACGTTTTTTCTGCGTTTGTTTTGGCTTTTTCGCTTTGGCGCTTGAAGCGGCTGCTGCTTTTTCTGCTCTCACCACTTCAGGTTTAACGCCAGACTGCACCATGATTTGATGCTTACGCACAGCACGTTTAATACCCGCCATACGACGACGACGTTCATCGCGGTCTTCAGGTTTCATTAAACTTTCAGTTTCGGCCGACAAATGCACCAGCTTACGTAAGTAGTTCACATCTTCCAGCGGATATTCGGCATAACCCCCTGCAGGTAAATGTTTAGGCAATAACAAATCACCGTAACGAATACGAATTAAGCGGCTGACGACAGCGCCCTGAGATTCCCACATACGGCGAACTTCACGGTTACGGCCTTCCGTCAGTACCACATGGAACCAACGGTTAATACCTTCGCCACCCATGGCTTTAATTTTTTTGAAGTTGGCTTTACCATCTTCCAGCTCCACGCCTAAACGTAGTTTCTGGATCATCGCATCGTTCACATCACCAAATACCCGTACTGCGTATTCACGTTCGACTTCAAACTTCGGATGCATTAAACGGTTGGCCATTTCACCGTCTGTGGTGAACAGCAATAAACCGCTGGTATTGATATCTAAACGGCCAATGGCAATCCAGCGGGAGTCTTTAATTTTTGGCAGGCGATCAAATACAGTTGGACGGCCTTCAGGGTCGATACGCGAACAAATTTCACCTTCCGGTTTGTGATAGGCAATCACACGGCAGACCTGTTCAGCTTCTGCTGCAATTTTGACCGGATGGCCGTCGACCCGCACTTGTTGGTTGGCATTGATGCGGTCGCCTAATGTCGCCACTTTGCCATCCACAGTCACACGTCCAGCACTGATGTATTCTTCCATCTCGCGGCGGGATCCAACACCGGATCGCGCCAGCACTTTCTGTAGTTTTTCACTCATGATTTAATGTATCTCTTCAGTCATTGAGACTGGGTTAAAAAAATCCGGCGTTGCCTGAAACTCGGCCAGAGCAGGTAAATCGCTTAAATCCTTTAAGCCAAAATAATCTAAAAATGTGGGCGTCGTGGCATACAAACCAGGACGACCCGGTACTTCTTTATGCCCTACCACTTTGACCCAACCCCGGTCGAGCAAGGTTCGCATAATCTGACTGCTGACAGTCACACCCCGCACTTCTTCAATTTCGCCGCGGGTAATAGGCTGACGATAGGCAATCAGAGCCAAAGTTTCCAGCACAGCACGGGAATAACGGGGTGAACGCTCCGGCCAGAGTAAGGCCAGATATTCACTTAAATCAGCACGGGTCTGAAACCGAAAACCGGAGGCGGTTTCAATCAACTGAATACCCCGGCCTGAATAATCCTGTTGCAACTGTGCTAAAGCCTGTTGCAAACGTTTTCGGGTTAACTCAAAACTTTCCAGCACTGTGCTTTGCAAGTCATTGACAGACAAAGGTTTATCAGAGGCAAAAATAGCGGCTTCGACTAACTGCAGCAGTTGTTGCTCGTTAATTTTTTTCGCCATGAATTTCCCTTTTTTGTCCATCGGACTGTTGTCAAAACGAATAACCAAGTAGTTGATGATACAGCAAGGCGACCAACGATAGAGTCCCCATGAGCATAGTAGTCCTATGTGATTGGGGCGAGAGAGTTGAGTTAACGCCGCTGTAGCTTCAAATAAGCTGGTTATTATGCCAATTTCACATGGATCTGACCATAAGCTTCTATTTGTATGACCTGAATTAGCTTTTCTTTCACCAACTCCAGAATAGCCAAAAAGCTGACCACTACCCCTTGCCGACCTTCGGCCAACTCAAAACATTCGGCAAATTCAAGGTAGTCGGTGCGTCCACGCAATAACTCCAGAATTTTGCTCATACGCTCACGGGTAGATAAATGTTCTTTTTTAATTTGGTGATGCTGAAAATCTTTGGCGCGTTTGGCTATGTCTTTCAGTGCCAGCAAAATTTCCTGCAAGGACACTTCAGGCAAAATCACATAAGGTTCAAAGTTATCATCTAAGCCTGCTTTGGCAGGAAAATAATCCCGCTCCTGGCGTGGCAATAAATCCATGTCAGTGGCAGCTTTGCGGATAATTTCGTATTCCTGCAAACGCCGGACTAAATCTGCTCTTGGGTCGGTTTCATCATCAGCTTTATGGTCATGCTGCGGCAGCAATAAACGCGATTTAATCTCCGCCAGCATAGCGGCCATTAACAAATACTCTGCAGCCAGCTCAAAGTTCATATCCTGCATTAAATCAATGTATTCCATATACTGCAGGGTGATTTCGTTGATGGGCAAATCGACAATATCAAAACGGTGACGACGAATTAAATACAAAAGAAAATCCAGCGGGCCTTCAAAACTTTCCAGCAATACCGACAGGGCTTCAGGCGGAATATACAAGTCTTCCGGCTTATCCAGCACAGCCTCACCACGCACAAAAGCCAGCGGCAAAGGCTGCTGTATCGTCAGGCTGGCAAAGCTGTCGGCCAGTGACTCAGACATTACTGCTCAACCGGATTTCCAACCCAAAGTTATGTGAAAGCACTGCTATCGCCTGCCCCCTGACGGATCACTACAGGGTTGTCTTCGGACAAATCAATCACTGTGGTGTGGTTTTCTGCGATGACACCACCGTGAATAATTAAATCGACCTGACGTTCTAATTGGTCGCGCATTTCTTCCGGGTCTGATTCAGCAAAGTCATTGCCAGGCAAGACTAAAGAGCTCGACATCAAAGGTTCACCCAGCTCTTCTAACAGATCCAGCGCAATTTTATTTTGCGGAATACGTAAACCTACGGTCTTTTTCTTTTCATTTAACAAACGCTTAGGCACTTCTTTGGTGCCACGCAAAATAAAAGTATAAGCACCAGGCGTATGGTTTTTAATTAAACGAAAAGCGCTGTTTTCAACCTTGGCATACACAGACAATTCGGAGAAGTCGCGGCACATCAGGGTAAAGTGATGTTCTGTACTCATCTGACGGATTTGTAAAATACGCTCCAGCGCTGCTTTATCGCCTATATGGCAACCCAAAGCGTAACCCGAGTCTGTAGGGTAAATCACCACCCCACCTTGCTTGATAATATGCACAGCTTGTTTAATTAAACGTTGCTGTGGATTCTCTGGATGTACATAAAA
Source organism: Gammaproteobacteria bacterium (assembly GCA_018825965.1). Taxonomy (GTDB): domain Bacteria; phylum Pseudomonadota; class Gammaproteobacteria; order Enterobacterales; family Alteromonadaceae; genus Pararheinheimera. The sequence goes on along the minus strand of JAHKAA010000034.1, from coordinate 253,127 downwards.
AAATTGGCTCATAAGTGGTTCTTTTTATTCGGACTTTGGAGTAGATATTAGAAATAGCAATCTTTCTGATGAAACTCAAGCCTGTAGCTCTGCTGTGGCTTTAACCGGCAAATCCCAATCAAACCAGACAGGCGTCACATCCTCAGTAAAATACAGTTGGCGGCCCAGCTCATTCCATGGCGTTTCCTGATGAAAATCTGAACCAGCAGACGCAGTTAAACCAAACTTTTGGCACAGCATCCAGACCTGGCGTTTTTGCACTGGCGTCATCTGGGCAGAAGCCACTTCCATGGCTTTGCCACCAGCGGCAGAAAACTCTTCAGCTAAACGGGTTAACCAACGGCCATTCAGTTTGTATTTCAACGGATGGGCCAATACAGGAGTACCGCCTGCGGCCAAAATCCACTGCACAGCCTCAGCCATAGGCACCCAGTTATTTGGTACATAACCTGTATTACCGCGGCTTAAATACTTTTTAAACACTGAATTCATTGAGCTGGCTTTGCCAATCTGCACCAGATAACGGGCAAAGTGAGTGCGGGTTAAGGCAGCGCCATTGGCAATTTTCAACACGTTTTCCAGCACGTCCGGTATTTTGTTTTTCTCTAATCGACGTGCCATCTCTTCAGCCCGTTCGACACGACGTTGCTGCTGGGCAGCTAAATGCTGTAAAAACACCGGGCAGTCGGTATTGATATTTAAACCCACTATATGAATTTCAAATTCATACCAACTGGTGGAGATTTCCACACCTGGGATCAAAATTAAAGGCAACTGTTGGTCACTAATAGCGGCGCGGGCTTCGGCAAGCCCTGCAATAGTGTCGTGGTCGGTAATGGCAAGCACATCCACGCCTTTGCTGACCGCCCGCTGTACCAGTTCGGTTGGGCTTAAGACGCCATCTGAGCAATAGGTGTGGCTGTGTAAATCAATTTTCATGAGAAGTACCTGAATAAACGGCCGTCATTGTGCCACAAAAGAGCTTGCCAGGCTTGGTTTTCTCTTCCTGCTCACATTCACTCGCTTTAGCCATCCATCCGCTTATACGTTTTTATTTAGCGTTATAACCAAACAGGGCTTGACGGCCATTTGAATTCAGGGTTTTATAGAGGCGTTTTCAAGATGAAGTACAAGAATGGATTTATAGCCAATGCAATTTCAGACAACAACTCAAACTCACATTTGGTGGTGGCATACTCCTTAACGGGCGTGTGGAGGCGTTGTATTCGCTATAAAACCAGGCCCGTTTCGAAAGATGCGGGCTTTTTTTATGTCCATGGATGGACGGTACACCGAAAATGCAGGAGCAATTTTCGGTGGTTTTGGTAGAGATTTCTGAGCTAGTAAAAATTTAAATACAGGAAAAATCATAATGAATTCTCAAGTAACTCGTTGGCGTTGGTGGCGATTTCCTGTTTAGCGGGCCGGACAACTATTGTCCGAATACAGCCAAAAAGCCCGCTTGATGCGGGCTTTTTTTAACACTTTTTAGGGAAAACCATGAACTTACAGCAAATAACTACCACCACAGGCCAGGTAGCCAGCTTTAGCCAGACGCTGAGCATTCAGCCTGATCCGCTACAAAGTTTCAGGGCCTTAACAGGTCAGGGGCAAATGGCGTTATTGTTAGAATCAGCTGAAATTGATAGCAAAAACAGCTTAAAAAGTCTGATGCTGATTGATGCGGCTTTGCGGATTGAATGCAACGGCTTACAGGTTCAGGTTGAAGCTTTAACCGACAATGGCAAAACCTTATTGCCTTATCTGGCGTCTTTGCTGCAAAGCAAAGCTGAATTGCAACTTGAAGAGCGCAACTTGACAGTGCAGTTTGCCAAAGCCGACCCACTGCTGGATGAAGAAAGCCGTTTATTATTGCCCAACTCACTGACTGTATTGCGTTTACTGCAACAACAACTACAAAACAACAGTAACGAGCCACTGGCCATCTTTTTAGGGGGAGTGATTGGTTACGACTTAGTGGCCATGGTCGAAGATTTACCCCAAGTGCCCACTGCTGAAAACCAATGCCCTGACTACCTGTTTTATCTGGCTGAAACCTTGTTGGTGGTGGATCATCAGGCTCTCAACAGCCGCTTGATTGGAAATGTGTTTTGTGGCGCTGCAGCCCAGCAACAGTATTTTGTCATAGGACAGCGTCTGTCAGAACTGCAACAGCTATTGCAGCAATCAACTAATACAACAACGGCAACAGAGCCAGCCGCCAAAGTGGAAGTCAAAGTAGATATCAGCGACGCACACTTTGTCGCTCAGGTGGAAGCACTGAAACAAAATATAGTGGCAGGTGATGTATTTCAGGTGGTGCCATCACGCTGTTTCAGCTTGCCTTGCCCTGATCCACAAGCGGCCTACGCCAAACTGAAACAACAAAATCCCAGCCCTTATATGTTTTACCTGCAGGACAGAAATTTCAGTTTATTTGGTGCATCTCCGGAATCGGCGTTGAAGTATGAAGCGGCCACAGCCCAAGTAGAAATTTACCCTATAGCAGGCACCCGCCGCCGTGGTTTTGCCGCCGATGGCAGCATAGACCGCGATCTGGATAGCCGCATTGAACTGGAGCTGCGTCAGGACGAAAAAGAAAAAGCCGAACACTTAATGCTGGTCGATTTAGCCCGCAACGACGTAGCCCGTATCAGTGTGCCTGGCAGCCGTTATGTCAAAGAACTGTTGAAAGTAGACCGTTATTCCTACGTGATGCATTTAGTCTCCCGTGTGGTTGGCACTTTAAAAACTGAACTGGATGCACTTCATGCCTATCAGGCCTGTATGAATATGGGCACTTTGGTCGGTGCCCCTAAAGTAAGGGCGGCGGAACTTATTCGTGGTGTCGAGAAAAAACGCCGTGGCAGTTATGGTGGTGCTGTAGGCTATTTGGCAGGCAATGGTGATTTTGACAGCTGTATTGTCATTCGCTCGGCTTATGTGCAAAACGGCATGGCGTACATTCAGGCCGGCGCTGGTGTGGTGTACGACAGTGTGGCACAAGCCGAAGCGGATGAAACCCGCAGCAAAGCTCAGGCCGTGATTAACGCTATTCAATCTGCAGGAGCTGCCGTATGAGCGTTGTGTACCTTTTAGATAATTTAGATTCCTTCAGCTACAACCTTGTGGACTTTGCAGGAGAGGCGCAATGAGTGTGGTCTATCTGTTAGATAACTTAGATTCCTTCAGCTACAACCTGGTCGACGAAGTCGCCCAATTAGGCTTTAGCTTAAAGCTGTATCGTAATACGGTGCCAGCTGCTTATATCTTTGAAAAAATGCAGCAGGAACAACAACCTGTGGTTTTGCTGTTATCCCCGGGCCCTGGCGCACCGGCACAAGCGGGTTCCATGCCTGAATTGATAGCGCTTTGTGCAGGAACCTTTCCGATGCTGGGCATTTGTTTAGGCCACCAGGCGCTGGTGGAACATTATGGCGGTATGGTCGGCCGGGCCGGTGAAACAGTGCATGGTAAAACCTCTGTTATTACACTTCACGATCACCCTGTGTTTGGCGCTTTACCTAAACAATTTCCTGTTGCCCGTTATCACTCCTTAATGGCAACAGAAGTCCCCAATTCATTACAGGTAATAGCTGTCTATCAGCATATTCCTATGGCGATAGTGCATGAAGACCATAAAGCTTTGGGTTACCAGTTCCACCCTGAGTCTATTCTGACTACTTTAGGTAAGCCTTTGCTGAAGCAAAGCCTGGACTACTTAATGAAAAGCGCAGGAGCAAACATATGAGCCAGTCAATTTTAGGTGTAGTGCAACAAAGCCTGAAAGGTGAAGCTTTATCTTTTGAACAAAGCCACGCTTTTTTTAGTGCTGTAGTTCAAGGCGAAGTTGAACCTGTGTTGTTAACAGCGCTTTTGGTAGCACTGAAAATGCGTGGCGAAACGGCAGAAGAAATAGCAGGTGCTGCAGCTGCTATGCGTGCTGCAGCTACTGTTTTTCCTGCTTCAGTTACAGGTGCCATAGATTGCTGCGGCACAGGCGGTGATGGTTCCAACACCATTAATATTTCCAGCACTGCGGCTATTGTGGCGGCCAGTATGGGATTGCCTGTGGCCAAACATGGCAACAGAAGCGTATCCTCTCAGTCCGGCTCTGCCGACTTGCTGGAGCAATTGGGCATTAACATTCAGATGAGCCCGGCAACGGCAGCCAAAGCCCTGAGTCAATGCAACAGCAGCTTCTTATTTGCACCTTTGTATCATGCGGGCATTAAACATGCGATGCCGGTACGCACAGCACTAAAAAGCCGCACCATTTTTAACTTGTTGGGGCCACTGATTAACCCGGCTAAACCTGATTATCAGTTGTTGGGTGTGTACGATCCGGCTTTAACAACTGTGATGGCGCAAGCGCTGCAGCAACTGGGAGTCAAAGCAGCCTGGGTGGTGCATGGCAGTGGTTGTGATGAAATTGCCTTGCATGGTGTGACTAATGTCAGTGCTGTAACAGCAAGTGCTATTGAGCACTTTGAACTGACAGCCTCAGATTTTGCTTTACCATCAGTCAGCTTAGCCGAGCTTGAAGGGGGCAATCCGGCAGACAATGCCAAAGCAACGCTGGCCATTTTACAAGGCACTGGCAAAACAGCACACAATCAGGCCGTGGCGGCTAATGTAGCTTCAATGCTTTATATCAGCGGCAAAGGCAAAGATTTAAAACAGCTCACCCAATCTGTGCTTGAACATTTGGCTTCAGGACAGGCTTTTTCGACATTGACGCAGTTAAGGGAACTTAGTCATGGCTAATGTGTTAACCACTATTATCGATCATAAAAAACTGGAAGTGGCTGAACGCAAGCAAAAGCTGCCGCTGCAACAGTTTCAGGAGCTGGTACAACCCAGCCAGCGTAATTTTTTAAAAGCGCTGCAACAAAAAGGCCCGCGTTTTATTCTGGAATGCAAAAAGGCTTCACCTTCTAAAGGTTTAATTCGCAGCCCTTTTGATTTAGACGAAATTTGTGCCGCTTATGGCCAGTACGCTGATTGCATTTCTGTATTAACCGACGAGAAGTTTTTTCAGGGCAGTTACGATTATCTGGCCAAAGTGCGCGCCAAGGTAAACCAGCCGCTGCTGCATAAAGACTTTATTATCGACTCCTACCAGATTTACCTTGGCCGTTTGCAGGGCTCCGACGCCGTGCTGCTGATGTTATCAGTGCTGAATGATCTGGAGTATCTGGAACTGGCCAAGGTGGCCAAAAGCTTAAAGCTGACGGTACTGACCGAAGTCAGTAACGAAGCTGAAACCCTAAGAGCTGTGGCTTTAGGTGCAGAACTGATTGGCATTAATAACCGTGATTTGCGTACTTTAGATACCAACCTGGAAACCAGTTTCCGGCTGGCACGCCTGATCCCGGAGGGCATTACTATCGTATCCGAATCAGGCATTTACAGCTCACAGCAGGTACGACAACTGGCGAAAGTGGCCGACGCTTATCTGGTAGGCAGCTCCTTGATGGCGCAGCCTGATTTAGCCACTGCCTGTCGCGCTTTAATTCGCGGTGAACATAAGGTCTGTGGTTTAACCCGCCCTGAAGACAGTGCTGCAGCTTATGGCGCTGGTGCTTATTTTGGCGGTCTGATTTTTTATCCAAAATCACCACGTTTTGTCAGCATTGAGCACGCCAAAACTGTGCAACAAGGCGCGCCACAACTGCATTATGTCGGAGTTTTTGTTGATGAAGCAGTGGAAACCGTAGCAGCAACAGCCCGGGATTTAAAACTCTCCGCAGTGCAGCTGCATGGTGATGAATCCGACTTGTATGTACAAAAACTGCGGCCTTTATTGCCCAAAACGACGGAGATCTGGAAAGCCTACCGGGTGCAACACAAGCTGCCAGAGCTGACACGCTACGCCGACCGTTATGTATTGGATGCCTATCATCCGGAGCAGCCAGGCGGTACAGGAGAGCAATTTAACTGGCAGTTACTGGACGAACAATTATTGGATAAAAAAGTGATGCTGGCTGGTGGTTTAAAGCCGGACAATGTGATTGCAGCACTGAAACATCAGATACTGGCCGTGGATCTTAATTCTGGCCTCGAATCCGCTCCCGGCATCAAAGATGCGGGCAAAATTCAACAGGCTTTTGTGAACATCAGAGAATTCAGTTATGACTAAATTAAATTTAAACCCTTATTTTGGCGATTTTGGTGGCATGTTTGTGCCTGAGTTACTGGTGCCCGCTTTAGTGCAACTGGAACAGGCTTTTGTTGACGCGCAGCAAGACCCGGCTTTTATTGCCGAATTTCAGGCGCTGTTAAAAGACTATGCCGGCCGCCCTACGCCTTTAACTTTATGCCGTAATGTGTCCCCTAACCCGCTGGCAAAAATTTACTTAAAACGTGAAGACTTATTGCACGGCGGTGCACATAAAACCAATCAGGTATTAGGCCAGGCCTTGTTGGCTAAACGTATGGGCAAAAAAGACATTATTGCCGAAACAGGTGCAGGTCAGCATGGTGTGGCTACAGCGTTGGCTTGTGCTTTATTGGGCCTGAACTGCAAAATTTATATGGGCGCTAAAGATATTGACCGTCAGCAGCCCAACGTATTTCGTATGAAGCTGATGGGCGCTACTGTTATTCCTGTGACAGCAGGGTCTGGCACCTTAAAAGATGCAGTCAATGAAGCCATGCGTGACTGGTCCGGCAGTTATGCCACCAGCCATTATTTATTAGGTACTGCGGCTGGCCCTCACCCATTCCCAACCATAGTGCGCGAATTCCAGAAAATGATTGGCGAAGAAGCCAAACAACAAATTCTGCAAGCCGAAGGCAAATTACCTGACGCTGTGCTGGCTTGTGTTGGCGGTGGTTCCAACGCCATAGGTATGTTTACCGATTTTATTAAAGAAGAAGGTGTACGCTTAATTGGCATTGAGCCAGGTGGCATGGGTATTGAAACCCATCAGCACGGCGCAGCCTTAAGCACAGGCAGCTTTGGTATTTTGCACGGCGCTTATACCGCTATTATGCAAACCAAAGATGGTCAGATTGAAGAGTCCTATTCTGTGTCTGCTGGTTTAGATTACCCTGCAGTCGGGCCACAACATACGTATTTGCAAAGCATAGGCCGCGCCGAATATGTGGCTATTAACGACGATGAAGCTTTGGCCGCTTTTCAGCATCTGGCAAAATCAGAAGGCATAATTCCAGCGCTTGAAAGCTCTCATGCTTTAGCTCATGCGCTGAAAATGGCAGCTGCTGCCACAGAACCTTTGGTGCTTTTAGTGAACTTATCCGGTCGTGGTGACAAAGATTTAAACCACGTCTATTCGATTATCGGCGAAGCCCATATCAAACCTAACAACATGGCAGAGCGCAGCTAAGGAGATTTTTATGCAACGTTATCAGCAGTTATTCAGCCGCCTCAGCGAGACCAAACAAGGTGCTTTTGTGCCATTCGTCACTATGGGCGATCCGGGTCTTGAGCTGTCTTTTGACATTATTAAAACTTTAATAGACGCAGGCGCCGATGCATTGGAGTTGGGTATTCCGTTTTCAGACCCTATAGCAGACGGCCCTGTGATCCAAAACGCCAATATCCGCGCTTTAGCCGCTGGCGTCACCCCTGCTCAGTGTTTTGAGCTGATAGGCCGTATTCGTCAGTACCATAAAGACATCCCCATTGGTTTATTGCTGTACAGCAATCTGGTGATGGCTAAAGGCATAGATAGTTTTTACCAGCAGGCGCAACAAGCCGGTGTCGATTCTATTCTTATCGCCGATGTGCCACTTCATGAAAGCAAGTTATTCAGAAACGCTGCGATGAAACATGACATAGCGCCGATTTTTATCGCACCGCCTAATATCACTGATGACAGCTTACGTGAACTGGCCTCTTATGGCCGTGGTTATACGTATCTATTAAGCCGCGCCGGTGTCACAGGCACTGAAACTCAGGCCACTATGCCCGCCAGCACATTGATTAACAGATTAAAAGAATACAATGCAGCCCCTACTTTGCTGGGTTTTGGGATCTCCAAACCAGAGCATGTTAAAGCTGCGATTGAAAGTGGTGCAGCAGGTGCTATTTCAGGTTCAGCTATAGTGCAAATCATTGAAAAACATCAACATCAGCCAGACAGGCTGCTGAACGAGCTGGCAACTTTTGTTCGGGAAATGAAAGCCGCCACTAAATAAGGTAAAAGTTTGGAGAGCTGATTTTTCAGCTCTCCAATGACTACAGCTTTAGGTTACTGCATATGTAGATCAGGTTGTATCAGCGTTACGAAGAAACCTCCTTTGCTTCAGAAACCCGTGATAACGTGGTGAAGGATAGTCTGCCTATCATTGCGGACCGCCCAATAGCCGAATTAACTAATTATGATTTATGGTATGAGGGCTAGGAAAGGTGTGAGTTTTAGCAAAAACTCAGATGCTAAAATACTTCCTGTTGCCCCCTCGCAGATATTTCGAATAGTTTTAATCGATTCGCCTATAATAACCATCTTTGGCTTAGGTGACTGTATCTGAACCTCTAGAGTTCCAATTTCAGCCTCCACTTCTTTTCGCAAATCATTAGATACTTCTAGTTTATTCAACTGCTCCTTAAATATTGTTACAATTGATAGCAAATCATTTAAATCCAATTCTTTGCTATTCACCAAACTTTGTGATGAGTGATTGGAGTCTTGCATGAAATTTGATCCAGTGACATCGCCTTTAACTTCAATTGTATTTTTACTCATACTTGCTCCGCTCTCGAAAATATAGAATTCCACTTTGTTGCGTTCTGAATTATTTCTATTTTTTTGTTTAGAAATCCAGTCTTTATTCGCCAAAGTAATATAATTAGCTTCATCAGGAAATCCAGAAAAGTCGAAATATTTTCTCAACTTCAAAGACACTACCTTAATGTGCTTTATAACCTCATCAAACAATCGCTCACCTTTAGCATCACCAAAATTATAGCTCCAATCATCGTTGATAAGTAAAGCGCTATAATTATTAGTGTTTGAGAAATAAAATCCGACAATATTTATGAATTCTGGCATCTCCCTTAGTTGAACGATACGACTCCAACTTAGAGAATCATCTATCACATTACGCAAGCTCAAAGAGTTCAAATACCTTCTAAAATCATTAACACTCACTATTTTATCTAAGTGATCCGGAGTATTCAAACCGCAATCTAAGGCAAATAAGGGAGTATCAACTAATATCATTGCGTTGAATTCATTCAAATAGCTAAGAATAAATGCCTTGTTAATTAATATATTAGCATTCAACTTCTGAGATCCAATCAATTCTCTTGATAGTACTTTGTTAACATTATCCAGTATGAACGCTTCTCCCTTAAGGCGTAAAGGCGCATCGACAATTTCGTATACTAATTTTTCTGGCAAGCATCCAGAAGCACCATCATTAATCAGTGAATTATACATTGCACCACTTTCACTTGAAATATCTTTAATCCAGTCATTTTTGATAGCAAGTGATGAACTTTCTTGACGCGGAATGAACCTAAGCTTTCTAAGTTCAACTCTTGAATTTTCCACATTTAACTCATTATTATACTGATGAAATAATTCATGATTCCTATACTGATTCTGTTTCTCTTCAATTTCAAATATTATGGGCTGACTACCAGTGTAGTCTATTAATCCTGCACTAACTAGAGCTCTTATTTTTTTCATGTATTCATTAAAGTAAGGTGTTTCAAAGAAAAACTTCGGCTGAATCAACAAAGGATCATGAGAAACCAATAGAGCGTACTTAGTTAACAGTAAAGAATGCCTTAGTAACTTATCTTTATCTCTCAAGTCTCCGCTATATAACTTTAATATTTCATAATTATGGAAATGCAAAAATATTCGTCGTTTACTTTTTTTCATTTTTCATCATTTGGCGTAGTAAAAAACACATTCCACTAAACAATTTTCATCAACATCAAATAATTTTTTTGCATTATTTCCGTCAATTTCATATAACGTTCCAACAACTGTAGATGCAACCAAAAAATTACCCATTTTAGACAATGACTTGCTCAAAATACCAGATTTTAACTTTTCCGAAGACAGAATAATAGAACAACTTCCATTCCTTTCTATCGAGCAAACTCCAAAATTATTCTTTTCACTTGTATAAGAAAACAATCCATTAGAAACCCTACCGAATGGAGTATCAGCGTAACTAACAACAAGCCTTTCATTTATATCATCATAAACAAGTGCCTGACAATATGAATTAAATCCAAAACCAAAACGTTCCCACTCCATCTTTTTTTCCAAGTATCGATAAATGCCAACACCTGTTGACGCATAGAGGTTATTATCCATACCAAAGCAAATCGTATGGACATCAGGATTCAAGTTGTAAGTTATATCTTCCCAATTTTTTCCATTGTTTTCACTTTTTACAACACCGCCTTCCTCAATAGACATAAAAAGCTCACCTAGTTTTTTAGGGTTATTTATCATTGTATTGAAATGAGCTGAATTACCTGAGTGAGACTTCCATCGTTTTCTTTCATTCCCAATAGCCGCCAAAGAAACATACTCCGCTGATTTGCTTTTTTCAAAATACAATCCATCTTTACTTCCACCGAATGCTGTTACTCCTGGCGACACTTCATGTGAGAACCATAGCCTAAAATCAAACATGTCCTGTGTAATTATTTCAAAATCATCTAAACTTAATTTTGAAACCCTGCCCTCTTTTGAGGTCATTACAATATAGTCATTTTGCTTTTCAATAGACGATATCCAATTCCCTCCCAGAAAACGCCCTAAAACATCCCATTCATCCATCACCTGATTTTTTTGAAAAACAATCAATCCATTATTAGTCCCGACTAATAGTGTTTCTTGCTTATTCAAGTTCATGCCAAATAATCTCCGAATAATAGTTCACCTTCTGCAGCTTTGAACCGAGCCTCGTCATAAATTAAGACAGATTTAAATCCATCCGCCACCGCGTCAATTATATTTACAAGTTCACTTTCATCAACATACTTACTGATGAAACCGAAACACACATCGGAGTGAATCTGATCAGCTACCTTATGTATGCTATATGTGGCTACTTGATAACTACTATATCCAATTTCTAAGTAAATAGATTCAAGTTCTGCTGCCAATGGGACATACCATTTTTCTATAGCTCCTACAGCAGCTGTAATTTCAAAAATATTTCTTTTTTCAAAAATATCTCTAAATATCTTTGTAGCCGCAACAGCCTCTGGAAGTGGCTTGACTTTTTTTAGTTGTTCGATGCTATATCCAGATTCAGAAAACATCTGCAATCTTATATCAAGATGACTTTTTTTGTTTTCCGCAGGTAATTCGTCTAGAATTACATCAAGTAGTTTTTCTGCATCTTCTTTCTCTATTAAACCGTTTTCGCAGGCGTCTTTAAGCTTACTGATCTGAATCTCTCTCAACCCTTGGCAACCTAGTGAACGCGCCAGGTCTTGTAGATGAGACTTCATTGTTTGCTCTTTTGTATATCGTTTTTCGAATAAATTTTTGTAGAACGGCAGCTTTTTGTAATTTGGCGAAATCAGATCTATCTGACTAGTTAAAGTTATTTTATCCATTAGTCCTCCACAAAGTGAATTTTGAAAATTGTTCTGAGTTAAAATATCTATTCCTAGTAGATTGATATACTACAGTGACAATCTACACTCCCGTAAATTGACACATTAAAACATTACTAAAAATCAAACACTGCAACCTAGATGTTTTCTAACACTATTTTATTTCTTTTTGAAAATACTCCACCTAACAATCGTAGAACCATGTACAAAACTACATCAATAATGCACGTTAATGGGTATCAACATGCATCACTCAAATCGCGCCACAAAAGGTAAAAGCACAATGACAGAAATCAGCTCCTATGCTGATACTCTCAGCTCTTCGGCACCATTCTAAGTTCTAACATGCAGCAAGCCTTTTTGTTCCTGTTCCAAGTTAGTACTTTGTTTTGATTTTGGCAATGCCTCTGATTAGATTTAACACAGCAGGCGGTAAATTTTATGTAATGGCGTTGGGGGCTTCTTATTTAGTGTTATATGAGAGTTCACTAACAGTTCAGCGAGTCTTTGGTGGTAAAGATAATGATCAAGGCGTTGATCAAGGAAGGCATGGTAATTTTTCTGCTGGAAAACCAGGGGCAGAGTCAATACTCTGACCCCGGTCAACCAGCCAGTTATTCAATCAATATCGGGTATTTCAGGTAGTTTTGATCGTAGTATGGCAGACGCTGATACAACCATTGCAGCTTGGCTTTGGAGTCTGCTGCCAGCTTTTTATCTTGCTTTAACGCCTCTTCAAATTCAGCTTTAAGTTTTTTATCCTGCTTCAGTGCGGTTTCAATCAGGGGCACTATAGCGTAGGTTTCAAAGTACTCTGTCCGCTCAAACATGCCAGGCATATAACCCCAGCTGAATAACGAATCAGGTGCTGTGGGCTCCAGTAATGCCACAGCCAAAGCACCCAAAGGCTGATCGGTGCTGACACGGACTGAACCTGCAGGTAAGCGGATTTTTTGCCAGTTGCGGCTAAATTCAGCGGTAACGCCAAAACGGCCCTCAAAAGGTTTATCGGCAAACTGATGCGAAACAGCAGTTAACTGCTGCAACTGCACCGTTTTTGGCGATTTTAAGCTGGTAAACTGCACGCCATGCAAGGCCAGTTTGGCGATCACTTCTTGCTGTTCTGGTGGGATCCAGTAGGCTTTGGGTACATCAATTTCTGCCGCAACTTCTTTTTCCCAGTACACAGGCAACTGGTCAAACAGCACTGGCTTGCCCGTCCAGGTTTGATAAGTTACGCCTGTAACAGCATCTTTTTTCTGCACAGCTTCCACGCCCTTAAAACTGATAACCTCTGGAGTTTCGCTGGCTTTCCACGCCAATACCTGGCGTTGAGGCCGGGCATTTTCATCGGCTTTTTTAGCCAGTTTCAGCACAGCACCTTGTTGCTGCAGCAGTTTCAAACTCTGCTCCAGCAGTACATAAGTGCCTAACACCCGCTGCTTATATGGCTTTAAGCTGTGGTTCTCCACCAGTACTGTCGGAATATGCCGCACATCCCCATAGCCATTGGAAAAACGCGGGCTGGAGGTTGCGCCAGTTATACCTTTGCTGAAGTCTGTACTGTCGTAGGCAAACACCAGAGGGCCCGGAATATGACCGGCTGCGCTCAAAGCCTGATCCATAGCAGGACGGAAGCTGCTGGCCAGCCAGCTGGCTGCATTAGGACTGATGGCCGCAAAAGGTTCGTTAAAACCATAAGTGATATCGTACTGGTAGTCTTCACCGTCTGTGACATGCAAGTCCAGATATAAATCCGGCTGATAACGATTCAGTAACTTCAGCAGCGCCTGCATCTCAGGGGCTTCAGCTTTCGTATAATCACGGTTTAAATTTAAGTTTTGGGCTGTGGTCCGCCAGCCTTGGGTTTCTGGCCCACGTTGATTCATGCGGTTGTATTTACCGCTACGCTCATGACCATCCACAGAAAAAATCGGGATAAACAGCAGGTTTACTTCTTTTAATAAAGCGGCCTTATCGCCATGCACTATGTCACGCAGCAACATTAAACCTGCGTCTTTGCCGTCAATTTCTCCACTGTGTATACCAGATTGCGCCAATAACAGCGGTTTATCGTCCCGGCCTATCATATCCGGATCTGTGCCTGCTTTAACCAGATAAATAGCCCGGCCCTGTGGGCTTTGGCCTATCACTTCCAGCTTTACTAATGAGGTGCTTGCTGCCAGACGTTCCAGATATTTGATGGTGGTTTCGTAATCGGGTGTTTCGGACAGATCAGAAACTTCAGCCGGAGTCACCCAGGGGTGCTGGCTGGGTTTGATCAAACTTAAACTGGCACCTTGCCAGTCAGGCAAAGGCGGTAAATGGTCGGCAGCAGTAACAGAAAAGACAAAGCTGCACGCCAGACTAAGGGCGAGTTTTTTCATGAGCAGGAGATCCATATAGGGGCTTTCAATTATATGGACCCAGTTTTTACCATTAACCGCCAACACATGCCAGACCTGCGCCCAGATAAAGTGGCCTGGGCGATAAAATCAGGCTCAACCAGCATTGTTCAGTATAAACAATGCCAGTTGATCTGAGGTTCAGGGCTGGATTTTTGAAGGGATCCGATAAATAGAACAATACATCAAAGGTAGAAACAGTAAGGTCAGGATAGTACCAAAACCTAAGCCAAACATAACAACCACAGCCATGCTGGCGAAGAAGTCATCTGTGACCAGAGGTAACATGCCCAGAATAGTGGTAATAGCGCCCATAGACACAGGACGAACCCGACTGACAGCACTGTCGTAAACAGCCTGATAAGGTGCCAACCCCTGGCTGAGTTCCAGCTTGATTTGGTCCACCAGCACTATGCCGTTTTTCACCAGCATGCCAGACAAACTTAAAAAACCCAGCAAGGCTAAAAAGCCAAAAGGTACATTTACCACCAGCAAGCCTAGTGTGACGCCGATCAGTGCCATAGGCACGCAAGCCCAAATCACCAGCGAATCCCGCATAGAACCAAACAGCAAGACGGTGATCACAAACATCACCAGATAGCCCAATGGCAAAGAGCTGAACAGGGCCTTTTGCGCCTTGCTTTGGGCTTCCAGCTCACCGCCCCACTCCAGACTGTAACCAGGTGGCAGCACTATAGCTTCGATGTCTGGCCGCACTCTTTTGAGCAAAGCAGCGGCAGTGTCATCACTGAGAATATTGTGATCGGCCATCACAGTCAGGGTCCGTTTACGGTCACGGCGCTTAATTTGTGGATCTTCCCATTCCAGATCAAAGCTGCTGACCACCTGGCTGATCGGGATATAGCGGTTCAGTTTTGGGCTATACACCTGCAAGTCAGCCAATGCATCGACACTTTGCCGCTCTGAGTCCGGCGCTCTGGTGATAATAGGCAATAAATGAGTACCATCCCGGTAAATGCCGACAGTGCGGCCATTGACATGAGTCAGCAGCACATCGTCAATATCCTGCTTGCTGATCCCCACTCTGCGCGCTACAGCTTCGTTAAACTGTGGCCGGATCACTTTTACTCTGTTGCTCCAGTCATCCCGTAAATTGCGGGTGCCCGCATCTGCCACCAGAATAGCTTTGGCTTGCTCCGCCAATTGCCGCAAGACATCAGGATCAGCGCCACTAAAACGGGCTTCCAGCTTGGCTGGTGTGGCTGGCCCTACATCCAGCCGTTTTAGTTTGAATTGCAAACCCGGATGCTGTTCTGTGATAAAACGTTCAACATCCTTCATTCGCTCAACAAAAAACGCTTTGTCTTCAACCCGCACTATCAGTTGGCTAAAAGCTGCATAAAAACGTTCAGGCTGATAGGTCAGCATAAAACGATCTGCACCACGACCTGCGGTTGAAGTCACAGCTTCCACCCCTTCCAGAGTTTTCAGATACTTTGCTATATCTAAAGCTTCCGCATCGGATTGTCGTATATCAGTACCAGCAGGCTGCCATAAATCCACCAAAAAAATAGGAGTGTTAGATGCAGGGAAAAATACTTGTTTCACTTTGCTAAAACCAAGCACAGACAAAATTAACAGCAGAATCATCAGGGCAGAACTTAACAGTCTGTACTTCAGCACTGCAGTTAAAACCGCTCTGTAGCCGTCAAAAATAACACCTCGGTAAAGTTCAGCTTCGCCCTGCTGCTCATTTGCCTCAGCTTTGAGTTCTTCTTTAAAAAACAGGCTGGCAAAAAAGGGCGTCAGCGTGATAGCGGTCAGCCAACTTAACAATAAACTCACCAGCAAAACCCAAAATAAACTGCCGGCAAACTCCCCCGTCGCATCACTGGATAAACCAATAGGGGCAAAAGCGGTAATGGCGATGATGGTGGCGCCTAATAAAGGCCATTTGGTTTGTTTCACAATAGCCGAAGCCGACTGGCTGATGCTTAAGCGTCGTTGCATCCCTATTAAAATACCTTCGGTAATGACAATGGCGTTGTCCACCAGCATGCCCAAAGCAATAATTAAGGCGCCAAGCGATACCCGCTGCAGCTCAATTTGCATCTGCTGCATAAAAATAAAGGTGCCAAGCACGGTCAGCAGCAAAATAAGCCCGATCAGCACACCACTACGCAGTCCCATAAAAATCAGCAGTACGACAATCACAATGACCACTGCTTCCAGCAGGTTTAATACAAAACCACCCACTGAGGCTTCTACTTCAGCAGGTTGGTTGTAAATGCTGTTGATTTCCATGCCAACAGGGCGCGCATAATCCAGTTCAGTTAAACGCTGAGTGACTAAAGCGCCTATATCAACCACGTTCACGCCTTTGCTGAAAGAAACACCCAGCGTCAGGGTATTTTTACCATCAAACTTGATGATCTGGCCCGGCACTTCCTGCACATCTTTGTATACTTTGGCCACATCACCTAAGTAAATCAGCTCTTTAGCGGCTGGGTTACTGATGATCAGCTGTTCCAGCTCCTGCACCGACTGAAACTCACCCGTTGGATGAATACGGATCCGATCCGGCCCCACCCGCAAAGCACCGGCATTGGACACTACGTTTTGAGTTTGCAATAAACTGGCAATTTGTGTTGGCGGAATACCTAAAGCAGTTAAACGTGAACGGGAGATCTCCACCACTACCTGCTCTTGCTGACGACCACTAACAGAGACTTTGCCAACGCCTTCGACCAGCACCAGCTCACGACGCAAAAAATCGACATAGTCGCGAATTTCCTCGTCTGAATAACCATCTCCTGTAATGGCATACAACATGCCATACACATCACCAAAGTCATCATTGACCACAGGGCTTTGTACACCGGGAGGCAACTGGGGCTTTAAATCATTCACCTTACGGCGTAATTCATCCCAGATTTGCTTGAGCTCAGTGGCCCGGTAAATGCCTTTCATCTCCACCATAATTTGCGAGGTGCCATTGGTAGAAATAGAGGTGACGTGGTCCACATAAGGCAACTGCTGAATGGCGTTTTCAATCGGATAACTGACTTCTTCTTCTACCTGCAAAGGTGAAGCGCCAGGGTAAGAGGTAATGATCAGCGCCTGTTTCAGCGTAAACTGCGGGTCTTCCAACCGGCCCAGGCCGAAATAGGCCATAACGCCGCCTATCAGTAAAATGGCAGTCACCAACCAGGACGAGGTTTTGTTTTTAATAAAATACTGAGCAACATCCATGATTTACAGCCCCCGCTCACGTTGCCATGGACGCACCTGCTGGTTTTCAGTCAGTTGCTGTACACCAGCTGTCACCACCTGATCCCCTGCGGCTAAACCTGATAAAACTTCAATGCCCTGCTCTGTTAAACGCCCCACTGTCACAGCACGACGATTCACTTTGCCTTCATTGAACACCCAGACAAAACGCTCTGCAGCGTCCACAGGCTGATCATTGGCGGCAAATACAGCTGTGGCAGGCACCATAACCACAGACGCCTGAGCGCGCATTAGCTTACTCATATCCGCCAATACATTGGCTGTCATGCCAGAGAGCACATTAAATTCTTTTGGTGCAGCCATACTAAACACCACTTTAAAGCTGTTGGTCGCGCTGTCAGCTCTGGTATCCCATTCTTTAAGATCAGCCTGATAACTTAAACTGGGGTAGGAATCAAAAACCACTTGGGGTTGATAACTGACATCTTTTCTCACCAGCGCTATCACATCCTCTGGCACCTGGATCACTACATCCACCATACCTGTAAGCTGCAATTCCAGAATAGCTTGCTGAGCGGCGACGTTTTCATGATTCTCAACTAAAGAACGCGACACAGTGCCGCTAAAAGGTGCCACTAATTCGGTGTAACTTAAATTGGTTTGGGCTGTTTTTAAATCGGCGTCAGCCACCTGCAGTTGAGCTTTGGTTTCATCGTACATGGCTTGTGACACCAGATTCTGACCAATCAGGCTGGCGGCTCTGTCAAACTGAGCCTTAGAGAGTTGATATTTTGCCTGGGCCTGTTCCACCCTGAGCTTAAAATCAGTTGGATCCAAACGCGCCAGCACGTCGCCTTTCTGAACTTCCTGACCAGGGCGAATAGAAAATTGAGTCAGTTTACCGCTGACACGAAAGGTTAAACGGGCGTTTTCTGTAGGTTCAACTATAGCCGGAAACTGCCGGATCAATTTTTGCTGGCCATCCTGCACCAGATGCAGCTTTACAGGCCTGCTCAGGCTTTGTTCTGCGGTGACCACAGGCTCAGAACAGCCCGCAAGCCACATCGTAGTTAAGACTGCATAGATCATATTTTGTCTGGACATTTGAACCTCTCCCTTTTTTGTTCTGGCGACACCACTGCATTTGCGCTGGCACTATACAAAAGCCACAATAAGATTAAAATTTATATTTACTTCAGTTCTATATAAGAAAAATTGATGAACTTAACTCAGCTCTATATTCTTGATGCTGTGGCTGGCAGTGAAAGCCTGCTACAAGCTGCGATTAAATTGCATAAAACTCAACCTGCTTTGAGTATGGCGCTGAAAAAACTCGAACAGGAATGCGGTTTTACTATAGTGGACCGCAGTCAATATCGCCTGCAATTTACCGAAGCGGGCCGACGTTTTTATCAACAAGCTCAACAACTTCTGCATCAAAGTGCCCAACTGAAATCTTTAGCACAGCATTTAAGCCGTGGTGCTGAGGCCAGTTTAGCTTTGGCTTTTGACGAAGCTGTGGATCTGGCACCTTTTTTACCAGCCATTCGTCAGGCTCAACACCAGTTTCCACATACCGAATTATTATTAAGCTGCGACTATCGGCTACAGGCGCTGGAAAAGCTGAAAAATCAGCAGGTTGATTTAGCCATCAGTCCCTGGTATCCAGTCTTTATCAGTCTCGGCGATTTTGAATCAGTGGCTATTGGTCATTTTGATATTTTATGTGTCGCCAGCCCTGCGTTTTTACAGCAGTTGACTGAACCTTTAACTCATCAGGCTCAGTTAGCCGAATTGCCCCAATTGGTGGCGAATTCAGAAGCGCTGGATTTTGACAGCGGAAAATTACTCCCGCTGCAGTCGGCACGCCGCGTGAAAGTGAACAACAGTTTATGTATGAAACAGGCTCTGTTAGCCCATTTGGGCTGGGGCATGGTGGCGCGGCATCAGGTGACGGATGAGTTAACAACTGGTGCTTTGGTCCAGTTAAAACCTGTGGAGTTTCCAAAATTTATTCAGGGCGAAGTGCATATAGTGCGGCATAAAGATCAGTTATTAGGCCCGGTGGCCAAAGCCATCTGGCAGCAACTGACCGCAAGTTAATACCCTAAAAAATTATAGGGCCGGGGTTTATCCCAGCCAGAGCGTTGCGACGCCAAATACCACGACAGGCAATAAAATTGATTAAAAACTAAGGGCGACCATAAAGGTCGCCCCTACAATAACTCTAATAAAATCAATAAACTGTAGGGGCGGGGTTTATCCCCGCCCGGATACTGCGGCGCCAAATACGACGACAGGCATTGCCCTAAGTAGTTGGTGTTGCAGCTAGGCGGCAAGCGAGCGAGCCCCCAGGAGCATAGTTGTCCTATGTGACTGGGGCGACGAGCGCGGCCAACAACGCTGCGGCACCAAATACGACGGGCAATAGATTAGAAGCGGTAGCTTGCGCCCAACTGATACAGATCATCACCCGTTTCCAGCGCATCAAAGGCTACGCTTGCTGATAACGACAGGTTCGGCAAGGCAAACCATTTCGCGCGCAGGCTCAGGCTGTCATCGCTTTCGCTCAGGAAACCGTCAGATAACCACTGGTAACCTACACCGGCAGAGAAATTTTTACCGAAGTAATAATCTGCAGCTACGCCATAACGGGTGGTTGAAGCATGGCGGTAATCCAGAATTTCTGCTTCCAGATTGATCATGTCGCCTGTGCCTAAATCCCAGAGTTTTTTGGTCATCACACCATAGTTAGTGCTGCTGCCACCTTGTTCAGGTCTGTCGTGCTCAAAAATTGCACCTACTAACCAGTCATTGCTGATGAAGTAACCCAGAGTACCATCAACATCTTGTTGATCCGTGCCACTAAAATGTCTCCATTCCAATTTGCCGTAGAAGTTATGGCTTTGATCCATATATTCACCACCCACAGACCAAGAGTTTTGATGGTCTGAATCTGATGACAAACGCGATAACGAACCAAAGACGCTGGCATTTTTATTGATAAATGCAGCTTCAGCCAATGGAGACTTGCCAGAGGTATCTACGGCATTAAAGAAATACTGGTGCTTCAGCTGCCATCCATCCACATCAACGCCGTTGATGTCACCATTGGCATAATCCACTGAAGATTCATTTTGATAGCTGTTCGCTGCTGCACCGGTTGAGACTACAGCGATAAGTAAAGCGAGCATAGAACGTTTCATAATTACTACCTTTTGGTTGAGAAAACGCAGTCAGTGTAAAGCTATGAAAGTTAATGCTCTCTGAATGGCTTTGTAAATAAGTGTATTAATATCAAACAGATAAATAAATATAATGGGAAAAACCTGATGGAATGCGTGAAATGTGGGTCAGAGTAAAATTAAAGCCGCGGTTTAATTTTACTCTGACCCCGTGCATTAAATCTCCAGCAAGGCTTCACGTAGATGATGAATTTGATCCCGCACTTGTGCTGCCAGCTCAAACTCCAGATCTTTGGCATGCTGCAGCATTTTTTGCTCCAGTTGCTTAATTTCTGCCTGTAGCTGATAAGGCGTTTTGCCTTTGGCCAGTTTGATTTTTTCCGCCACTTTAGGCAGATCAGCATCCTGTCCAAGATCCATCACATCCGACACTTTCTTCTTAATCGCAGTTGGTGTGATGCCATGCAGCTCGTTGTAGGCGATCTGTTTATTGCGGCGGCGTTCGGTTTCATTCATAGCGCGCTGCATAGAACCGGTAATACGGTCGGCATAAAGTACAGCTTTACCTGCAAGATTTCGCGCCGCGCGGCCCATGGTTTGGATTAGCGAACGCTCTGAACGTAAAAAGCCTTCTTTATCCGCATCCAGAATGGCCACTAAGGACACTTCCGGAATATCCAGACCTTCCCGCAGTAAGTTAATGCCCACCAGCACATCAAAGACACCTAAACGTAAATCGCGGATAATCTCCATGCGCTCGACTGTGTCGATGTCTGAGTGTAAATAACGCACTTTAACGCCATGGCCCGCTAAATAGTCGGTTAAATCCTCGGCCATTTTTTTCGTCAGTACTGTCACCAGTACCCGCTCACCTAATTTGGCACAGCGGAACGCTTCCGACATTAAATCGTCCACTTGTGTGGCTACAGGCCGGATTTCGATGACAGGGTCTACTAAACCTGTTGGCCGCACCACCTGCTCTATCACTTCGCCAGCTGATTGTTTCAGCTCGTAATCTGCAGGTGTGGCCGAGACATAAATGCGTTGTGGCGCTATAGATTCAAACTCATCAAACTTCAGTGGCCTGTTGTCCAAAGCCGAAGGCAGGCGAAAACCATAGTTCACCAGATTTTCTTTACGGGAACGGTCGCCTTTATACATAGCGCCAATTTGTGAAATGGTGACGTGAGATTCATCAATAAACATCAAGCCATCAGCCGGGAAATAATCCAGCAAGGTGGGTGGTGGCTCACCTTCTGCCCGGCCTGATAAATAGCGTGAGTAGTTTTCGATACCGGAGCAGTAGCCCAGCTCGACCATCATTTCTAAATCAAATAAAGTGCGCTGCCCAATACGCTGCTCTTCTATCAGGCGGTTTTCTGCCAGCAATTGAGCGCGGCGTTCTTTCAGCTCCACTTTAATACGTTCAGTGGCCGCCAGAATTTTTTCCCGTGGCGTCACATAGTGAGTTTTTGGATAAATAGTGTAACGGCTGACCACTTTTTCCACTGAGCCTGTCAGCGGGTCAAATAAACTGATGCGCTCAATTTCTTCATCAAACAGCTCAATACGCACTGCAATTTCATCCGACTCAGCCGGAAATACATCAATCACATCACCCCGTACACGGTAAGTCGCACGTTCAAACGCCATATCATTACGGCTGTATTGCAGCTCAGCCAGACGGCGTAGAATAAAACGCTGATCCACTATATCGCCCACTTTGAGATGCAACAGCATCTTCATATAGGATTCCGGATCGCCCAAACCATAGATGGCCGACACAGAGGCGATAATCACCACGTCCCGTCTTTCCATCAATGCTTTGGTGGCCGATAAACGCATTTGCTCTATATGTTCATTAATAGAGGCGTCTTTTTCGATAAAGGTGTCGCTGGAGGGCACATAAGCTTCAGGCTGGTAGTAGTCGTAATAAGACACAAAGTATTCCACCGAGTTATTCGGGAAAAACTCTTTCATCTCACCATAAAGCTGCGCCGCCAGAGTTTTGTTATGCGCCATAATCAGAGTCGGTCTGTTCACCTGAGCTATGACGTTAGCCATAGTGAAGGTTTTACCAGAGCCTGTGACCCCCAATAAAGTTTGATGGGCCAAGCCTGCTTCTAAGCCTTCCACCAGCTTTGAAATGGCGGTGGGTTGATCGCCTGCGGGCTGATAATGGGAGACGAGTTCAAAATCACGGCTCATAAAAGCTCTCCGGTTGAAGCGACTGCAGGCTTTGAGCGAAAAGCCTGTTCACACAATGATCCATCAGGACTCTCCACTTAATCTCAGAGCCATCAGCTTACGCTTAAACCAGCTGTAAGCCAGACCTGAAGTAAATACATTCGCAATCAACCCGCCAACAAAGACCCCCATCACTCCTCCCAACACCCCCCCCAGGTAAGCAAAAGGTACATAAAATACAAATAAGCGGATCACACTGAGTTGCAGCGCACTCATGGGCAAATGCAAAGCGTTAAAGGAGGAATTGGTCAGGATAATAATGCCCTGCAAGCCGTAGCCTAAAGGTAAAATCCAGATAAAGTAACGAATATACTGCGCCACTAACGGATCTTCAGTAAACAGATCGGCCACCACCCAGGCTCCTGCAGCTAACACTATATAAACCACTAACTGCCAGCCCAGAATAAATTTAATGCAACTGCGATAGGCATCATCAATACGTTGATAAGTACTGGCGCCATAATTCTGACTGACAAAAGGCGGTAAAGTCATCGAAAGTGCCAGTACGACTAAAGACGCAATACTTTCAATACGAGCCCCAACACCAAAAGCTGCCACAGCTTCTGCACCATAACTTGCCATCAGGGCAGTTAAAATGGCCATAGCCAAAGGGGTCAGCATATTGGCACCAGCAGCGGGTAAGCCAATATGTAAAATTTTACGGCTGATTTTGATGAATTCTTTCAAAGGCTGATGCCCTGGATCCACCAGTTTACGGCGCACCATCAGCAAATACAGGATCAAACCAAAACCTAACAACCAGGAGATCAAGCTGGCTAAAGCGGCTCCGGCTACGCCCATAGCAGGCACTGGTCCCCAGCCAAAAATAAAAATCGGATCCAGCACGGCATTTAATAAACCGGCACAGGCCATCAGAATACTGGGGGTTTTGGTATCTCCGGCAGCGCGCAATACCGCATTGCCAATCATAGGGGTAATTAAAAATACAGCACCAAAAAACCAGATCTCCATATAGTCATGAATAAAAGGCAAGGTATCGTCTTTGGCACCTAATACACTGAATAAAGGCTCTATCGTCAGATAACCCACCACAGACAAGGCCATAACCAGATAAGCGGACAACCATAAAGCCGCTAAACCATCACTGCGGGCACTTTGTTCATCACCACTGCCCAAAGCGCGCGCTATCACAGCTGATGTACCAATGCTTAAACCTATGGCTAAGCTAATGACGGTAAAAGTTACAGGAAAGGTAAAACTGACAGCGGCCAGCTCAGCAGTGCCCAACATACTGATAAAAAAGGTATCCACCAGGTTAAATGACATTAAGGTGATCATGCCAAACAGCACAGGCACCGTCATTTGTTTGATAGTGGCCTGTATATCACCTTTGAGCAGATCAGGACGTTTCGAAGTAGATTGAGTCATAACAGTCAGCTTAAGCGCAAGTGGCCGCTATTGTAGAGAAAAGTCAGACTTCGCACTACCCGCGATGCGACAAATATAAAGCCAATTTGGTGCAAAGTTGCACAGGAATAATAAAAAATGTTCACAATCTGCTTCTGCATAGAAATTTTGTTTGTTTAGTGCTGTCCTGCATAAAGTTTCAGTTCTTTCAAATTTGTAAGTCATTGTTTTATATGGAATAAAAAATTAGTCTCAAACCTATTGATCTGGCGCTAAGCCTTATCTGTTAAGGCCTGCCCTACCCTTCAGGCCAACAATTCACAGACTTATCCACAGATTCTGTGGGTAACTTACGCCAGCCCTTTAGTGGCCTGACTTTGACAAAACTCGTTGATGCAACTAAAGCACGAATAGCTTTTGCATAGGGATAATCTGTGATTGCACAGCTTTTCTACTGGCTTTGGCTAAACAAACAGCAAGTAAACTTCTTTTATGAAAAAGCACCAGTCTAAGTGTTGACAGTGTTTAAGACGGGCATTAGTATTGCGCCCCGTTGCAGAACACAGTTCCTCAGTAGCTCAGCTGGTTAGAGCGGCGGACTGTTAATCCGTAGGTCGTTGGTTCGAGCCCAACCTGGGGAGCCACTGTAGTTGCAACATATTATTTCAGTTCCTCAGTAGCTCAGCTGGTTAGAGCGGCGGACTGTTAATCCGTAGGTCGTTGGTTCGAGCCCAACCTGGGGAGCCAACTGAAATAATGACAATTTGATAACCGTGTACAATTCCTCAGTAGCTCAGCCGGTTAGAGCGGCGGACTGTTAATCCGTAGGTCGTTGGTTCGAGTCCAACCTGGGGAGCCACCTAAAATACTTCTTTTACTCCTACTTAATTCTTTCTTTTTCTTAGTGTTTTTCTCTGAAATACCTTAAGCTTATTTTCTGATGTTCAAGCTCGGACAAAAATTCAGTATGGGTTGCCTGCTATGAAGTCTCCATCCTTTATTGCGTTAAGTCATTGGACTGCCGCTTTTGCATCGGCTTTGCTGGCGCTTTGGCTGTTCTGGTTTGCTGCTGCTCAACAAATTCAAAGCTTGTATCAGCTGCATTACAGCGCTATTCAGCAAATGTTAGCCAGTGATTTAACCGGCGATACAAAAATTCTGACCCGCCAGCTGAGCAGCAGTTTCGATTTACCTTATTTAAAAGTCAGCCAACTGGATGGCGTGGTACTGCATGAACAAAGCAATACTATGCCGGCTCATAGGCTAAGCTCCTGGATTTTGGTGCAGTTTAACAGACCTATTACTGCGGCTTCGATCAAAGATCAGCCGCATAATTTACAGGTCGAGTTTTTACCGGCTTTATCTGAACAATTAAGCACCCTGGAACTTTTTAGTGTGTTTTTGTTTTTTGGCATACTGTTGCTGGGTGTATTGCCTTATTACCTGCAGCCTGGCCGCCCCAAAAAGATCAAAGCGCTGCCACCTCATCCTATAGAAGCAGCGGTGCAACAAGCCCCAGCCGTAGTGCAACAATTCCAGCCTCAGGCAAATAATTCAGGCACTGACTACTTATTGGAACTGGCGCTTTATGATCAGCTCACGTCTTTACCTAACCGTCAGCAATTTGTGCGTTATTACGAACAGCAACTCAAAGCCGCCAATGCGGTGTATCAGTCGTTGTTTTTACTGGTGCGTTGCAACAGCCTGGCTCAGATCAACCACAAACAGGGTTATCTGGCTGGTGATCTATATATTAAGGAAATGGCCGATTTATTAAAGCAACTGCCTCAACTGTCGGATGAAAGCCCGTTGTTCCGCTTAAACAACACGGATTTTTGTGTATTGTTTCCACAAATGAGCACAGAGCAAACCGAAGAGCTGGTTATACTGTTGCAGCACAACTTCGACACTTATCAGCAGCAAAAACAACTGGATTCGGTCGCATTAACAGGCTTAGTGCAGGTGGCGCAGGGGAAACCTTTGGGTGAATTGCTGGCGATGGCGGATACAGCCTTAGGGCTGGCAAAAACCAAACAAAGTAAGATCACTAAACAAAGTAACTTATGGTACTTGTTTACCGATACTCAGGATCAAACGGCAGAGTCGTCCTTCAGCACCAAAAACTGGCGTAGCCTTATTGATGATGTATTACAAGGTCAGCGTTTAACCTTGTTGGCACAACCTATACAGGGGCTGAATAAAACCAGCAAAACCTATTCCGAATTATTAGTGCGTTTTCGCAGTAGTGAAGATCAGTTATTGCCTACTGCATTATTTTTAGACATGGCACAAAAACTCGACAAACTGATCGAGATTGAGCAGATGATTGTAGAACAGGCACTCACTCTGGTGGCGAATCATCCGGGCCAGAGTTTTGGTTTGAATCTGTCTGCTCATGCAGTGCAGGACGAAGGCTTCATCAGTTATCTGGAACGGCGTCTGCTTAAAGAAACCGAATTGACGCCACTATTGGTGTTTGAAATCAGTGAATGGGGTTTGCAGCAAAACCTGAAGTTAAGCAAGAGGTTAATTGATATGCTGCATCAGTGTGGATCCCGGGTTACAGTGGAAAAATTTGGTGCAGGTATTACTTCCTTTAAATTTTTCCGCGACTTAAAACCTGATTTTGTCAAAATGGATGGCAGCTACACCAGACAAATTGAAGAAGACAAAAACAACCAGTATTTCGTCCGGCTGATGGTGGATTTAGCGCACCGCATTGGCGTGGTTGTATTCGCCGAAAATGTAGAAACTGCAGCAGAAAAACAAATGCTGGAGTCTTTATTGATTGACGGTATTCAAGGTTATTTCTTAGGTAAACCAGCGCCGCTGGACTAAAACGGGCGGGTACAAGACCCGCCTCCAGGTTTTTTGTTTTATCGAACATAGGTTTGTAATTCAGAATCGTTCTGTGTTGTTGTTTCGATTGTTACAAAGCCGCATAATAGCGCGACTTTTTTCTGGGGTTCTTTTATGTCGGAATTTTTGCTGTTGCTGGTCAGCACAGTGCTGGTGAATAACTTCGTTCTGGTGAAGTTTCTCGGCTTATGCCCTGTGATGGGCGTATCAAAAAAACTCGAAACAGCCATTGGCATGTCGATGGCGACTACTTTTGTGCTGACCTTAGCCTCGCTTTGCAGTTATCTGGTCGATTTTTATTTGTTACAGCCGCTGGATTTAATCTATCTGCGTACCTTAAGTTTTATTCTGGTGATCGCTGTGGTGGTGCAATTTACTGAAATGGTAGTGCATAAAACCAGCCCTACTTTGTATCGTTTATTAGGGATCTTTTTACCTTTGATCACGACCAACTGTGCAGTGCTGGGTGTGGCGCTTTTAAACGTCAATGCCCGTCATGATTTTTTCTCTTCTGTGGTCTATGGCTTTGGTGCAGCAGTTGGTTTTTCTTTAGTGTTGATTTTATTTGCCGCTATGCGCGAGCGTCTGGCTGCTGCCGATGTACCAGTGTCTTTTAAAGGTGCAGCTATAGGTATGATTACCGCGGGTTTAATGTCTTTAGCCTTTATGGGCTTTACTGGTTTGGTGAAAGCGTAAATGTCTATTATCACAGCCCTCTGGGCTTTGGGTATTCTGGCGCTGGTTTTTGGTGCCGCTCTGGGATACGCCGCCATACGTTTTAAAGTGGATGCCGATCCACTGGTTGAACAAATTGATGAAATTTTGCCGCAAACCCAATGTGGTCAATGTGGTTATCCGGGTTGCAGGCCTTATGCCGAAGCTATTGCCAATGGAGACGACATTAATAAATGCCCGCCCGGTGGCGATACCACCATTAAAAAACTGGCCGACTTAATGGGTGTCGAAGCCAAACCTCTGGATGCAGCCCAAACTCCGGCGGTAAAACGTGTGGCCTATATCCGTGAAGATGAATGTATTGGCTGCACTAAATGTATTCAGGCCTGCCCTGTGGATGCCATTGTCGGCGCCTCTAAACAGATGCATACCGTTATCGTCGACGAATGCACGGGTTGTGATTTATGTGTTGAACCTTGTCCTGTGGATTGCATTGATATGGTGCCATTGGCCAGCAGTATTGAACGCTGGAAATGGGACTTAAATGCCATTCCGGTAAAAGTGCTGGAGTCGTAACTTGCCTACTTTATTTCAACAAATTCAGGCAGGAAAAGTCTGGGACTTTCACGGTGGTATTCACCCGCCAAGCCGCAAAGAGCGCACGAACCAAAAACCTGTGGCGCTTTTGGATATTCCTGACCGTTTATATATACCACTGCGCCAACATATAGGTGTGGCAGGTAAAGTGCTGGTCAAAGTGGGCGATCGTGTACTCAAGGGTCAGGCTTTAACTCAGGCCGATAATGCGATGGCTGTGCCTGTGCATGCGCCAACCTCAGGCATGGTGCTTGCGATAGAACTCCATACCAGCACTCACCCATCAAGCTTAGCTGAACCTACTTTAGTACTGGCACCGGATGGCATGGACGAATGGCGGCCTCGTAAGCCATTGGATCCAGAGCAGGTCGATCTGTACACCTTACTGGAGCGTATTCAGGAATCCGGTATTTCCGGTATGGGCGGCGCAGGTTTCCCGACTCATATTAAAGTGAATGTAAAACAACCCGTTGATTATCTGATCATTAATGCTGTGGAGTGCGAGCCCTATATCACAGCTGATGATATGCTAATGCAGGAACGCGCCAGCGACATTATTGCCGGTATAGAAATACTGGTAAAACTGCTGAACCCAAAAGCTGTATTGATAGGTATTGAAGACGACAAACCTATAGCTGTTGCGTCACTCAAAGCTGCTATTGGCCAAAAAGACAATTACTTCGTACGGGAAGTCCCGACCAAATACCCTTCAGGTGGCGAAAAGCAATTAATTCAGCTGCTGACCAATAAAGAAGTTCCTGCAGGTCGCAGACCTTTGGATATTGGCATCGTAATGCAAAACGTCGGTACTGCTTTTGCGATAGCTCAGGCGGTGCTGGATGATATTCCACTGATCCATCGTGTAGTGACAGTAGCAGGTGAAACCTTAGCCCAGCAACAAAACGTGCTGGCGCTGATAGGCACGCCCATTTCAGACTTGTTAAATGCCTGTGGTTTTCAGGCCGAACCGAAGCAGCGTATTATTGTGGGTGGCCCTATGATGGGCTTTGCCATAGCCGACTGGTCTGTGCCAGTGGTCAAAACCACCAACTGTGTGTTAGCCCCGACTGAAAACGAGCTGGGTGCCGCCGTTGAGGAAATGGACTGTATCCGTTGTGGCGCCTGTGCTGACGCCTGCCCTGCCAGCTTATTGCCGCAGCAACTGTTGTGGTACAGCAAAGCCAAAGATCAGGACAAGCTGGCCGAATACAATTTATCCGACTGCATTGAATGTGGCGCCTGTGCTTATGTCTGCCCAAGCGAAATTCCTCTGGTGCATTATTATCGGGTGGCCAAAGCCGAAATTCGTGAAACTCAGCGTGAAGCCTTAAAAGCCGAACAAGCCAAAGCCCGTTTTGATGCCCGTACTGAACGTTTAGAGCGGGAAAAACAAGAGCGCCTGGAACGCAACCAGCAACTGGCGGCTCAGCGGGTTGCACAACAACAAGCCAGTGGTCAGGCAAGCCAGAGCGCAGCAGCAGTGCAACAAGCATTGGCGCGTACTCAGCAGCAAAGCGACCAGCCACTGGATAAAGCACAAATTATTGCAGAGCGTGAACGTAAAAAAGCCGAAGCCTTGGCCTATCAACAGCAAAAACAACAGGCTCAAACTGCAACACTGGCTGAAGACACAGCACCAGTTACTGCCGAAGATCCACGCAAAGCGGCTATAGCTGCAGCTTTGGCCCGTGCCAAAGCAAAAAAACAAGCCGAAGCACAGCCAGAAACTATGGAGCAACCAGCTCCAGCGGACATAGTAGCTCCAGAAGTGGATGCCAAAAAAGCTGCAGTAGCCGCTGCTATAGCCCGTGCCAAAGCGAAAAAACAGGCTGAAACCCAGCCAGAAACTGTTGAACAACAAACCCCGGCTGAAACAGTAGTTCCTGATGTTCCTGATGTGGATGCTAAAAAAGCCGCAGTAGCCGCTGCTATAGCCCGTGCTAAAGCGAAAAAACTAGCCGAACAAGCTGAAACACAGCCAGAAGCTAAAGCTACACCACAACAGACTCTATCAGCAGAACCTGAAGAGGTTGTAGCACCACCAGACCAAGATGCAAAAAAAGCCGCCATAGCAGCTGCTATAGCCCGGGCCAAAGCTAAAAAACAACAAAACAGCGAGCCGTTATGAGTTTTAAGATCGCCAGCTCCCCGCACCAGCATAGTCAAAAAACCACGGCCCAGTTGATGAAACTGGTGGCTTTGGCTGCGCTGCCTGGTATTGCCGTACAGTCTTACTTCTTTGGGTACGGTGTGCTGGTTCAACTGCTGCTGGCCATTATCACAGCTTTGCTTTGTGAAGCTGCTGTACTGGCGCTTCGTGGTAAAAAAGTCAAAGCCAAATTGCTGGACCACAGCGCTTTAGTCACAGCCTTGTTGCTTGCTGTTGCTATCCCCTCTTATGCCCCCTGGTGGCTGGTGGTCATAGGTACAGCTTTTGCCATTATTGTGGTGAAACAACTGTACGGGGGCTTAGGTAATAACTTATTTAACCCGGCCATGGCCGCTTATGTATTGCTGTTGGTGTCATTTCCGCTGCCTATGACCAGTTGGTTGCCTGCAGCACCTTTGCAGCAGCAAAGCCTGGGGCCTGCCGATGCAGTCTGCACTATTTTCACCAACTTTAGCTGCAGTGGCTATAGTATCAGCCAGCTGCGCCAGGATGCAGATGGCATCAGTATGGCCACGCCTCTGGATACCTTAAAAACCGATCTGTCTCAAGGCTACACCACAGAAGAAAGTATGAAAAAACCAGTATTTGGCTGGTTATCCGGTGAAGGCTGGTTTTGGGTCAATTTAGCTTATTTGGCAGGTGGTTTGTTTTTACTGCAGCAAAAAGTGATTCAGTGGCGTATTCCTGTGGCTGTATTAGGCTCCTTGTTTAGTTTTAGTTTAATCGCCTGGCTAATATCACCGGACGCCAATGCCAGCCCGCTATTTCAGCTATTTTCCGGCGCTACTATGCTGGCTGCTTTTTTTATTGCAACCGATCCTGTGTCCGCTTCAACCACAGAAAAAGGCCGGCTGGTTTTTGGTGCACTGATAGGTGGATTGACCTTTGTGATCCGTAGTTACGGTGGTTATCCGGACGCTTTTGCTTTTGCCGTAATGCTGGCCAATATGACGGTGCCGCTGATTGACTACTACACCCAGCCCCGCACTTATGGCCATAAAAGCAAAGGAGTACGCTGATGTTAAGTTCTGTAGGTAAAAATGCGCTGTTGCTCGGCACTGCCGCCGTACTTTGTGTCTTTGCTGTGGCTGCTGTCAATGAAATTACAAAAAGCGAAATCGCTCAGCAGCAGCTTGACGGCAAACTTCGCACCTTAGTGGAAGTGATGCCAGAACTGGCGGGTAACACCACTATTTTGAACGACTGTGTAGCAGCGCTGGATACAGAGTTATTAGGCAAAGAAGCCAAACAGAATATCTACCGCTATAGGGTGGACGGCGCAGTCAAAGCCTATTTAGTCGAAACCACAGCACCAGATGGCTACAGCGGCGCCATTGAAGTGCTGGCCGCCATCAGCCCGGACAGCGGGATTATTGGTGTGCGGGTGCTGAGCCATAAAGAAACTCCGGGCCTTGGCGATAAAATCGAACTGCGAAAAAGCCCATGGGTACTGAGCTTTGATGGCCAGACTCTGGGTTCAAAAGATGATCGTAGTTTTGCCGTCAAAAAAGACGGTGGTCAGTTTGATCAGTTTGCCGGTGCTACTATTACGCCTCGGGCTGTAGTGAAAGCCGTGAAAAACGCGGCGATCTATATTCAGCAACATC
Source organism: Gammaproteobacteria bacterium (assembly GCA_018825965.1). Lineage (GTDB taxonomy): Bacteria > Pseudomonadota > Gammaproteobacteria > Enterobacterales > Alteromonadaceae > Pararheinheimera. The sequence goes on along the minus strand of JAHKAA010000034.1, from coordinate 221,259 downwards.
CGGAACTGGCCAGTCTGCCCTCTGATTGTGCAGTCCGACTGTGATGGAAGCCTCAGTAGTGGAAAACAAAATGAATCAATATCAGGAGTTAGTCCGTCAGGGCTTGTGGAAAAACAACCCTGGCCTGGTGCAGTTATTAGGCCTTTGTCCTTTATTGGCCGTCACCAACAGCCTGGCCAGCGCTTTGGGTTTAGGTTTGGCCACTATGTTGGTGTTATTAAGCACCAACACTGTGGTGTCGCTCATCCGCAATTATGTGCCGAATGAAATCCGTATTCCGGTTTTTGTCATGGTGATCGCTTCTGTGGTGACTGTGATCGAGCTGTTGATGCATGCTTTTATGTATAACCTGTATCAGGCTTTGGGCATTTTTATTCCGCTGATCGTCACCAACTGCATAGTAATTGGCCGGGCTGAAGCTTTTGCCTCAAAAAATGCGGTGGCACCAGCGGCTTTTGATGGCCTGATGATGGGCACTGGTTTTGCGTTAGTGTTATGTACTTTAGGTGCGGTACGCGAAGTCATAGGTTCTGGTACTTTGTTTGCCGGAGCGGATTTACTGCTGGGTGATTGGGCCAAAGTGCTGACCATTCATCTGTATCAGGCTGATAACCAGTTTTTATTGGCCATATTGCCACCAGGCGCTTTTTTAGTGATGGGCTTTCTGATCGCAGGGAAAAACGCTGTGGATGCCCGAATTGCGGCCAAAGCTAAACCTGTGGAACAAAAAATCAGCAGAGCACGGGTCACCCATGTCAGCAGTTAAAGTAAAACGAGCCAAATGAATAAAGAAAAACGTATTCAGATATTACAGCGTCTGCGGGAAAACAACCCTAACCCCACCACTGAGCTGGAATTTAATTCGCCTTTTGAATTGCTGGTGGCTGTGTTGTTATCAGCTCAGGCCACTGACGTCAGCGTTAATAAAGCCACCCGTCTGCTCTACCCTGTCGCCAATACGCCACAGGCTATTTTTGACTTGGGTGTCGAGGGTGTAAAGCACTACATCAAGACCATTGGGCTCTTTAACTCAAAAGCCGAGAACCTGATCAAAACCTGCCGTATCTTGTTGGATAAGCACAATGGCGAAGTACCGGAAAACCGCGAAGCTTTAGAAGCTTTGCCTGGTGTAGGCCGTAAAACAGCCAATGTGGTGCTGAATACGGGATTTGGCTGGCTAAAAGATAACGAAGGTAACTACTTTATCGCCGTCGATACCCATATCCAGCGTGTAGCAAACCGTACAGGCTACGCCAAGGGCAAGACGGTTGAAGAAACCGAGCAAAGCATTATTAAAAACACCCCAAATAAATCAGAGTTTATGTTCGACCTGCACCACTGGTTGATCCTGCATGGCCGTTATACCTGCGTGGCACGTAAACCTAAATGCGGCTCTTGCATCATTGAAGACCTCTGCGAGTTTAAAGAAAAAACAGAATAGCCAGATGACGGGTTAAAGCGAATAGCGAGCACTAACACCTCAAGCCGAGGCGTTAGCTTTGTTGTTGTCTTTCTGGCTTGGCCTGTTGCTTGTGAAACATCATTGCCGTTTTATGCCATACACCCAGTCCAGACCCTGAATGGCTGTAGTGGGGAATGCGGTGACATGACTCGCGCCTGAAATAGTTGAAAATTTCAGTTCGATATCAGCACCAGCGAGGCCTGCAATTTTTTCCTTCAGCTGAATTGCTCCCTTGACCATATCTTGCCCTTCGCCATAAGCAGGCGTTTCATACTCACCAACGGATAAGTACACTTTTGTTTTTAGCTTTGGTTTAACGGCTTGCAACGCCAGAATCACGTGATGATCAAACCAGACGGACGGGCTACCCAGTATGTAGTTTGAAAACAGATCTGGCTCGCTAAACAAAATATAAGCGCCAAACAAAGCACCGAGCGAATTGCCGATAAAAGTTCTATCTTGTTTGCTTGCCCGATAATGATGTTCGATAAACGGAATCACTGTGTCGCGAAGAAACAGCTTATGCCCTATCGCGTTGCCGGTTTGTTGCTTCCAGGTTTTTGCGACTGTGGGCGTGTAGTCTCTGATTCTGCTGTTGGTGCCCACTGAACCCTTTTCATAAGACACAGCCACAATAATGGCATGCTGCATAACACCAGTGTTCATCGGAAAACGCGTCGCACCTGCGACTAGAGGAAAAGTGTAATGGGCATCGGTCAGATAAACCACTGGATAAAGCTTGTCCTTTTGACTGGCGTAGGATGCAGGCAACTGAATAAACAACGGATAGACACGACCCGTAGATTTTTCTTCAAGCTCAATCACTGAACTCCGTGGCAATTCATAGGGGGTTTCAGCACTTAACTTAAAACAGATCAGCAGTAATGCCGATAGCAGATACAACTTCATTTGATTCACCATCTTGTGTGCCACTCAGAGCGATCTCGTACCTGTTTAGCATCGTAGCCAAGGCTTTTGCTAACGATAAAATGTATTGGCCAAGTGGAAGAACTTCTATAAATAATTGCTTTCCCTGCCGTACTCTCTGTTTATTCAGCTCAGCCACAGCCGGTTATTGCTTCACGGGATAATTCAGGACGCCAAGAGTGCGACACCTGTCGCTACCAGTCAAGAAAAATCTGCGACAACTGTCGCGCAACTCATTCAGGCAGGACAGCTCGTCTCTTAGGGCTATACATTCTGAACCTATAATTGTGCTTTTCTGGCGCTGAGCCGCCCTGTCAGGGCTGCAGACTATGTGACCTTCCACTACAGCACTGCGAATATTGGCTGGCTAAAAGGTAACACTAAGCCTAAGGGACCAGGCTGTTCTCGGTTTATGCCGGTCCTGAATGATGCGGATGGATGGTAAACCCTATAGCGTGAATACCAGCCCAAGTTAGAGGAAATCCATGATCCCGCCTCATTATTTCAAAACGGATAAATTTGTGTAGCCGTTTAAATCGGTGGTGAAAATCTATTTGCCGCAATAGACTTGTTGAGAAAATGCTCTCATCGGAGCCAGTGCTGCATTTTTCGTTTTGTTAAACAGCAAAACTCCGACAAATCATAAATTTGACAGAGTAATGAACATCGCTGCCACAGCTGGCTCTTGCGATTACGTAGCTGACAACAAGTGCAGCAAAGGTGAACCTGGGATCCCAACTTCAGGCAGAGTAGCTGGCTTGCTTGCTATGTCTTTTGGCAACGAGGCTTTAACCTGATCACGCGTTATCACGTCGTTTTGCTGACTGTAGATGTAGTATCGCAACATCCTGGTTGACTGGTTATCGAGCACGTTAGGGTGTGATAGCACCTTGATAGCCTCTGCATAATCGGCTTTTTCGGTATAAGCCAATGCCAGCATATAAAGTGAACCAGGACGAATATCGTCACCTATAGCTTGCTGCAGTATTGCTAATTCTTTCAGCGCAAAATCCGGATTGTTCAACTTAAGATAGGTACTGGCAGTGAAGTTTCGCAGGAAAAATGGTACGTCACTACCTGCCGGGTACCATGCTTCAAACCTGGTGATCACATCCTGATACTGCCCTAGTTTATGTTGTACATGCGCCAGCAACATAAAAGCATTCAACTTCATTTTTTCTTCTTCCCGCCAGGTCAGCTCAGTACGATTGTCCTGCCAGTCAGTGATATTGGCCACAACCTGCTTCAAATCAGCTGGATCCTGACTTTTCGCTTTAGCTGCTGCCTGCAATAACGCGGCCTGTTGCGCCTTGAAGGCTTCGCTCAAATTTACTTTCTTTGCTGATTGTGCGGTCTGTTTTACAGGTTCCGCAGCTTTACTTTCGCTGATTTGCGCCGCAGCAACGGCGCTGACTGATACAGCTGCCATCAAGATCACCAGATGTTTTATCTTCATAACTTTCTCCTTGTTCAACATTTTCACTCTTAGCATATTAAAATCTTTGTTGTTGACGACATTTAATATCGGCATACCAACCAAAGATTGTTTTGATGAACCAGCCAAAGGGTTTAATAACAGGCTGGCCAAATCAAACTGGTATTTTTGTTGTAACTGTTGAAAACAACGTTCATCACAACTCAGCTCCAATAACTGGCGAGCGTTCTCAGAAAGCTTCAGACAGATGGGATTCCACCAGAACAGGCTTTCTGTCAAACAAATCAGCCACAACCAGATAATATCGCCTTGCCTGATATGGGTAGCTTCATGCAATAACACAGAGCCTAATTCGGGGCGTTGCAACAGCTGATAGTCAACCCAGATGGTTGGTTTGAAGAGTCCAGTAGCAATTGCAGGCGTATTCAGCTCCGTCACTTTGACCGGATAGGTTTGGATGGCCGCTGTTAGGCTCTGGCAATGAATAACGCTTTTATTCAGCAACTTAATCCTTGCCTGATACTTCCACAGCCGAAGCAGAAATACTACGGAACCTACAAAGAAAGCAGCAGTCAACAGCTGTTCCCAGGTAAACTGCTGTAGCCAGTGGGTCTGAGCCGCATGGATTTGCCCGATGCCCGCTTCAGCTTGTGTGCTGATCACTGGCCCCTGCAGACTGAATGGAGCCATGTCGAGCCAGGCATCGACCCGCACTTTGGCAGCAAAAGTGTCAGGGATTAGCTGCCACGGAATAAACCAACTGAATAGTGCAAACATCAGCAGATAGAAACTTATTCTGGCAGGTGCATTTTTTAAAAAGATACTGGCAAGCCATACACTGAAACTAATGGTGGTGCAGGTGATCAAATAATCCATCATATAAATTGCCTACTTAGCTTGTTTCTTGTCTTTTAATAAACTTTGCAAATATGCGATATCTTCTTCATTAAGCTCTTCCTGCTGAATAAAGTGTGCAATCAGGCTTCTCGAATCACCGCCAAAGAACCGCTGCATAAAACCCGGCGTTGCTTGATCTGACAATGTGCTTTGGTCCACACAGGAACGATAAATAATTGCTTTACCTTGCTGTCCGGCGCGCTCAACCGCCCCCTTTTGTTCCAGCCGGTCGACGATAGTTTTCACCGTGGTGTACGCTACTTTTTTCGTTTGCGACAAATGCTCGTGCAGCTGCGCTGCTGTACAGGGCTCACGCTGCCAGAGGAGTTGCATCACATCAAGTTCGAATTCGCTAAGTTTCATTGTCCGCCTTATCTACTACATTTGTAGTTTTAATTTCTACAAATGTAGTAGATAAGGTTTTATCCGTCAATAACAAATTTGCATAGACAGGACATCACATTGTTTATCCGAAAAGACCGACAGAGCGCAGTGCCATAGACCATTAAATTCTATGTGAAGAGGGTCGAAGCTGTTAATCCCTACTGGGAAATAGCGATTTAGTGACAATAGCTGTTGTTTAGAGAGGCTAATTTTTGGAAACTGATGCCTTGTTTGCTTTAAAAGAGGTCGTTCGACAGCAACCAAAACGTTGACCGCGTCTGGTATCGAGCGGTTCTTCCAGAACAGCAGACTATGTTACCATCCACCACCGCACTGCGAATTTAGGCTGTCCTGCTATAGCGGTCGTCCCATATCTTCCGGGTTAGCAACAGAACCGATGAAGATCTGTGCACCTTTGCTGAAAAAATAGATGAAGGAATTTTTATGCGTATTTTACATACCATGCTCCGGGTTACGAATTTAGAACGCTCTTTGGCCTTTTACACTGAAGTGTTGGGCATGAAGTTGTTACGTACTTCAGAAAACCCTGAATACAAATACACCCTGGCTTTTGTGGGTTTTAGCGATGAAAGCGAAGGTGCGGTATTGGAGCTGACCTACAACTGGGGTGTGGATAGCTACGAGCCGGGCACTGCTTATGGCCATATAGCTTTAGAAGTAGAAGATATTTATGCGGCCTGTGAGCTGATCCGTGCTAAAGGTGGTGTAATTAGCCGTGAGCCAGGTCCTGTGAAAGGCGGCAGCACAGAAATTGCTTTTGTACGCGACCCGGACAACTACGCGATTGAGCTTATCCAGAAAAAAGCCAGCTACGTTCAGCTGTAATCTACTGATAGCAAAAAGGAGCCGATTGGCTCCTTTTTTAATGACTCGCTGGCTTATTCCAGCTCAATCCAGATTTTGTCGTTTAGTGACATCGCCAGATTGTTGTCGTAATAAGCGGCCTCATTGATAAAGGTTGGATACACCACTGTATCACCATCGTAAGGTACTTCGGTGCCATCAAATAAGGTAAAGATCGGATCGCCCGGATGAATGGGCTGATAGTCTTTGTCCTGCACATTTTTATGCACCATACCCAAACGTTCGCCTTTTTCGTTCATCGGCAATTTTATACTGTGCAAGTACAAATAGGCTTCAGTGCGTTTTGGCAGCTCTGGCAGGCTCTGGGTGTTGTATAGCTCTACAAAATCCAGAATATGAGCTGTCATTTCGTGCATTTGCTCCAGCACGTCCTGACGCAGCACAGACTGAGATTGCGGCCCTACTTCCACTATCACCCCATAACGGCCCAGCGTACACATCAGCGCGTGATCGGAGGCCTCTAAATGGTCTTCATCGCGGGAGATAATAGCCTCCGGCATTTTCATTTTTACATAAGCAGCCATTTGATTATAAAAAGGGCCAGCCTGCGTCATGATCAGGCAAGCGCCCATATTGCTGGTGGTATTGTGTAAATCAATCACCAGATCGGTTTTGGCATGGCCTTTTGGCCCCAAAATTTCATTGATCACTTTGGCGCGGCTTTGTTCGTAATTGGTGAGCTCTGGATTGGCCAAATCAACGTTTTTAAACTGACGGTTTAAATCGCTGTGGATATACCGCTTATTGGCTTTGTGCGCCTCAGGATTGGCAAATAAGGTGCTGGTTTCAAAGCTTGAACGCTTGATCAAAGCCGGGTTGGCCTGATACTGGCGAATAGCATAAATACCGGAGAATTCGTTGCCGTGGGTCCCGCCCACTATCGCAACCTTAGCAATTTTAGTCATCAGGTTCACCTCAGAAAAAGATGCCAACATTATGCCTTCCCATAGCAAGAAATGCAGCCCATTTAACTTTAAATGCTGATTTTATGAATAAAAATGAAAAATAGTGCTTAGGCTGCAGGACGAGAGGTGTTGAGCATCAAGACGGGAATAGCTTGTTGTGACGCGTATTTGGATAATGCAGAGTCAAGAATATCGCTGGCCTGACACACACACTTGCCACATTGAGTACCTACACCCAAATTTTGTTTCAGCTCGCGCATAGAACAAGCACCGGCTTCAACCTGTTGGCGAATGGCTTTATCTGTAACTGCTTTACAAAGACAAACGTACATAAATGCACCTGCGTAATGAACTGCAGGCATATTAATCTAATCAAGAATGGTTATCAATAGCTTCAGCAAGAAAAAATAAGGGCCAGAATTTCTGACCCCTATCGGTTTTTAAAGCTGTTATTCGTTGTCTTGTGTAGCTTCAATCAGAGTTTCAGAGAACTCTTCAGGGCCAATCACCACACCAGGTTCAGCGGCGTGTGGGAATACAGCTATAGCTAATTCGTCACCGCCTAAACCAGCAGTCCACTTGTCTAACCAGGTGGCTATGTCTACTGCCTGAGCCTGACATTCAGCCCAGTCACCATTGATCCACAGTTGTGCTAATTCAGCATGTGGCCATACCGGGATGCAACGCTCTTCATCGGCATCAACCAATACAAAACCTTCTTCATCGACCAGGATCCAGATCTTTTCCAGATCGGCCACGGCCTGAATGAAGTAGTCGTAACGCTGTTCAGCGTCCAATAAACTGAGTTTGTTTAAATCGTCAGCCGTTAATTCGTAGTTCATTGCTATCCCCTCGGAGCGCCACAGAAAAGGCGCACATAATGACTGAAAATGCAGTCATCGACCAGTTAATTTTGTGTTTTACCGGCTTTATACAGCTTTTATCAAACGCACTGGCACCTGTGGATAACAAACATCCATATTGCCGTTGCCTTTGTGCTGATAAAACACATGAGTACGGGAACGGCGTTCAGCCAGAGACTGCGAAAACTCAGAGCTGTTGGTACTGAGCATCTCCAGTGGCAACTGTCTGTCTGCCGCCAGCTCAGAACCTAAACGCGCTTGTTTAATCACAGTACGTGCTGCAGCCGAGCCTATAACGCCACCATCTGTGGCTTCACCACGACGCACACGATTCACCGCATATTGACCCCAGATCACTTTGCCAAAAGCCGACATATTTTTATCCAGATGGCGCGGAGCTTGCCCCATCATAATAGCAATGTCTGCCACAGCAGTATCGGCTTCATTGGCGCGCGCCATATTCACCACACCAGGGCAATGCACCAGCCACTCCTGATTTTGTTCACGGGCTACGGCAAATCCCTGATTAAAGCCGGTTTCTTCAGCTAACAAATCAGGGCGTTGCACCAAAAGATAGGGATCAGCACCGCGCACGGGCCAGTTGAATTCAGCTTTCATCGGAGTTAATTTCGCTCTGCTGCCCCACTCATGTTCAGGTACACCAAACTGAGCGACAAAACCTTCAATCACCCGATAAAAAGTGACACCATCATAAAAACGGTTTTTCACTAAGTCTTTGACACGTTTAACATGTTCAGGCGCAAACTGAGGTGCTAATAAAATAACAATACGGCCCTGATCTGTGTCCAGATAGAGCAAATTATCCTGTGGTAAAGTTTGCCAACCGCTTTTAGTTTCAGACGCAGTTGCGGTTTTTTGTTGTGCCTCAGCACTGGCAAAATTTAAGGCCAGAGCCAACGCCAGACCTGAGATCAATAACGCTTTCATTCACTCTCCTCTCATTCGGTTTATAGCCCGGGCATCAGGCCTATCACCACACCATAACGCAAACCTTTGCCTAAGCCCACCAGCAGGACAAACCAAAACAAAGGCACTTTCAACACGCCTGCCACTAAGGTCAGTGGGTCTCCAACAACTGGCAGCCAGGCTAACACTAATGAAGGTAAACCCCAACGCTGAAATCTGTTGCTGGCTTGTTCTATTTGGGCTGGCTTAAACATAAACCAGCTTTTATGCTGAAAGTTCAGTAGTTGCTTGCCCAGATACCAGTTCAGCACAGAGCCCAGCGTATTAAATGCAGTAGCCACCAACCAAAGCAGTAGCAGCGGATAACCTTGATGCACCAACCCCATTAACACCAACTCTGAACCAAAAGGTAACAAAGTGGCAGACACAAAAGCGCTAAGCGCCAAACTGAGGTAAGGCCACAACAGATCCATCGTTAAGCAATCGGAGTTAAGCAAGCAAATAGGCAAAACTTAACTTCAGCCAGAACAGCAATAACATCAGTGCACCAAAAACATAAACAGCAAAGCGCAAACGCACATGGTTAGCGCCCACATGTACATAAGCGTGCACCAAACGGCTGATGGCAAACAGCCAGCCCAACACAACCAGACTCAGATCAGCAGTACCAAACTGCAGCGCAAAAACCACAGCAAACAGATACAACACAGGCAGCTGGAACTGGTTGTCAAAGTTACGGCTGGCCGTAATCACTTTTTCATTGGCACCGGTTAAATCCATCACCCTGAATGCTTTGTAAGGCAGTTCCCGGTTTTTTGCCGCTTTAAAACGACGTTTCCCCATCAATACCATCATCAGCAGTGTTAACACCACCTGCAGCAGCACAGAGCCAAATAACCACTTGTCCATTGTTTCCCCTAAAGTTTTAGCACCATATTGGCCCAATTTGCGTGAAGTAGCAGTGTACGTCAATTGTCTTCTTACTGTCATCTTCCGACGTTAGGCTACGACAGAGTTAGGCTTTTGGTTATACTGCGACGGACTTTTAAAAAACCGAGACCACGCAGATGGCGCAATTGTATTTTTATTATTCAGCGATGAACGCAGGCAAATCGACCTCTTTACTGCAAAGTGCGTATAACTATCAGGAAAGAGGCATGACAGTGGCGTTATTTACAGCCGCTATAGATGACAGATTTGGCATAGGCAAAATCAGCTCACGTATTGGCTTGTCGATGGACGCGCAAATTTTTGATGCCGACTTTGATTTTGTTGCTGCCTGCCAGACACTGAAACAACAAGGCGCTTTGGACTGTGTGCTGATTGATGAAGCACAGTTTTTATCCAAAGCTCAGGTCAAACAGCTGACTTATGTGGTTGATGATCTGAATGTGCCAGTACTGGCTTTTGGTCTTAGAACCGATTTTTTGGGCGAAACCTTTGCCGGCAGCCAGGCCTTATTGGCCTGGGCAGATAAATTAGTGGAACTAAAAACTGTGTGTCACTGTGGCCGGAAAGCCAACTTTGTGGTGCGACTGGACGAGCATGGCCACGCCGCTACCACAGGCAGTCAGGTGCAGATAGGCGGAAATAATCAATATATCTCTATGTGCCGCGTCCACTTTAAAGCGCTGGTCTGGAGGGACTGACAGGAGTAAGGCTATGCGGGTTTTGTATGGTGTGCAGGCAACAGGCAATGGACATATCAGCAGAGCCCGCGCTATGGGCAAGTACCTCGAAGCAGAGGGTATAGCAGTCGACTTTCTGTTTTCAGGCCGCCCTGCTGACCAGTTTTTTGATATGCAGCAGTTTGGTGACTTTCAGGTCAAAACCGGTTTAACCTTTGTGACAGAACAAGGCCATATCAACTACCTGAAAACTGCAATTGAAGCTAAACCTCTTGAGCTGTGGCGTGATATTCGACAACTCGACTGTTCAGCTTATGATTTAGTACTGACCGACTTTGAACCCATCACAGCATGGGCGGCACGACGACAAAAAAAACGCTCTGTCGCTTTTGGTCACCAATATGCCTTCTTACACCAGATCCCACAAATTCATGACAACCCGCTAAGCCGGGGTATTTTTAAATTCTTTGCGCCGGCCCAACAACAAATAGGCCTGCACTGGCATCATTTTAATCAGCCCATATTGCCGCCTATTGTCGATTTAGAGCCTGCGCTAAACACAGCAGATCCTCATAAAGTACTGGTTTATCTGCCTTTTGAAGATCAGCAACAGGTGATCCAGTGGTTGCAACCTCTGAGCCAGTATCAATTTTATCTCTATGGCCCTGGCCTGAGTAAAAAACAACTAGGGCATATTCAATGTTCAGGCCCTTGTGTTGATGAGTTCAAACAGGATTTACATCAATCCTATGCAGTGTTGAGTAATTCTGGTTTTGAGCTGGTTAGCGAAGCACTGCAACTGCAAAAACGTATTTTAGTCAAAGCCTTGCAAGGCCAGATGGAACAGGAGTCGAATGCGTTGGCGCTGACTCAGCTGCAACTGGGGCAAAGCACCAGCACACTCAATACAGCTGTGATTGCTGACTGGTTGACCTCCCCCATACAAGGCAACACAGTGCAGTACGCCAATGTGGCTTTGGCTCTGGCCAAATGGATCCGCGCAGGCGCCTGCCCTACCGAATTGCAGCAGCTTAATTTATGGCAAAACCACAAGGCTTGAGCCGCTGACCAGCAAGCCTGATAAAAAATCACTTCTACCCAAAGCAGCTTTAGGTTGTGGTAGGCTAGCGGCTGTTGGAATGAGAGTTAAGCTAAGTGGTATCCAGGCAGGCATTTTACCGGTCGAAAAAAGTACTGGTCATTGAAGATTACGAACAAGTGATAGCGTACATGAAAAGCATGTTGGCGCTGATTGGTTTCGACCAGGTTGTGGTCGCACGTAATGCCGAAAGCGCCATGTCAGCCTGCCGTAAAACTGATTTTGACTTTATCTTATGCGACTACAACTTAGGTGTGGGCCGCGACGGTTATCAGTTATTTGAAGCCTTAAAAGCCGAACACTGCCTCAAACACAGTTGCTGCTTTATCGTGGTCAGTGGTGAACGTCATCGCCAGGCCGTGTATGGCATGATCGAGTTCCTGCCCGACGACTATCTGCTAAAACCTTTCAGCTATGCCGAACTTGAACGCCGCATTGGCCGCGCTTTTCAGGTCAAAAGGGCGCTGAAGTATGCGTACCAGATGATCGCTGAAGAGAACTACCCTGATGCAATTCAGGCCTGTGACGTATCCCTCGAACAATACCCTGTGCATCATGCCTACATTCAGCGATTAAAAGGTGAACTCTTAGTGAAAGTTGGGCGCTATAAAGAGGCTGAAACTTTATATAGCGAGGTATTGGCCTTTCGTGATTTACCCTGGGCCAAGCTTGGTCTGGCTGTGGCTAAAGGCTATCAGGAACAGGACAGCGAAGCGGAAAACATGCTGATAGAACTCACAGAGCAGCCTGAAACCAAAATTGAAGCCCTGGACTGGCTCACCCGTTTGTATTTAAGCCAAAACAAAACCGAAGAAGCCTTTAATACAGTGCGTGTTGTAGCTGACGCCTCCCCCAAAAACTATTTGCGCCAGCATGTATTGGCCAACCTGGCCGTGATCAACAACCAGCCGGATTTAGCAGTTCGGGTGCATTCCAAATTACTGGAAGCGGCTAAATACTCCATCTACGACACCGCAGATAATATGCTGAACTACGCCCGCGCTATGATCCAAAATGCCCAGCTTTTATCTGTGCGTGACAAGCGCAGCATTTTAGGCAAAGTGGATTATTTTCTGAAAGATGTAAAAAAGCGTTTTAACCCTACGACTTACGAGCATGACAAGCTGGTGATAGAAGCCAGGGTTGCAGTGCTTGAAGGTAAAACCGATAAAGCGAAAAACCTGCTGCAACAAAGTGAAGAACAAAGTTTAGGCCGCACTTTGTCGCCCTCTGCGTTACTGGACAGAGCCAGAGCTTATTTTGAAACCGGCAATCTGGCGATGAGTGACCATTATATGGGCTCACTCAACACCTTATCACAAAGTGCAGATCTGTATAACAAAGCGCTGAATATGATGTTTTTATCCGAACAGGATAAGTACAGCCACAAAAGATCCAGCATGATGGCCAGCCACAACGCCGGAATGGAAGCTTACAGCCTGGGCCAGTATTCAGAGGCCATCACTTACTTTATCGAAGCACAAAAAACCATGCCAGCCAACGCCAGCATAGCCATGAATTTGCTGCAAGCCATCAGCCAGCGTGGCCGTTTAAATGAAGATTTAATCTATCTGGCCCACAAATGCATGAACGTGATAGACGACACGGATTTACCCAAAGATCAACGCAAAAGATACCATTTCATCAAAGATCAAATTCAGCAGATGCTATGACCTCATTTTTAGCAGTTTTATTCAGGGCATTTATTATGTAATGATAGCCCTGTCAATTAGTTAGACTACATCAGGCAGATTATGAGAATACTGGTTACAGGTGGCGCAGGTTTTATTGGTTCAAATTTAGTACGTTTTTTACTGAATCAACCCAATGTTCTGGTCGCTAACCTGGATAAACTCACTTATGCAGGCAACCTGGAGTCATTGCGGGATGTGCAGCACCATAGCAACTATCAGTTTTATCAGGCTGACATTATAAATCGTCAGCAATTAACTCAGATTTTTGCACAGTTTCAACCTGACTGCGTTATGCATCTGGCTGCAGAATCTCATGTTGACCGCTCCATAGAAAACGCCGGCAATTTTATTCAAACCAATATTGAGGGCACCTTCCAGTTGCTGGAAGCCAGTTTGCACTATTGGAAAAGTTTAAGCCCTGAAGCACAACAGGCATTCCGGTTTCATCATATTTCTACCGATGAAGTTTTTGGCGATCTGGCGGGTACAGAAGCTTTGTTTAATGAAGAGACAGCTTACGCGCCAAGCTCTCCCTATTCAGCGTCAAAAGCGGCCTCAGACCATTTAGTTCGTAGCTGGCATCGTACCTACGGCCTGCCGGTTTTAATCACTAATTGTTCTAACAATTATGGCCCTTATCAGTTCCCGGAAAAACTGATCCCGCATATAGTTTTATCAGCGATACAAGGTCAAGAATTACCTGTCTATGGTGATGGCGGCCAAATCCGTGACTGGCTGCATGTAGAGGATCATGTGAGTGCGTTATGGGCAGTGTTATGCCGGGGTCAGGTGGGTGAAACTTATATGATTGGCGGCAATGCAGAAAAAACCAATCTCGAAGTAGTACACAGCATCTGCAGCTTATTGGATCAATTACAGCCTTCGGCAACAAATAAATCCTATGCAGAGCAAATTCGTTTTGTCAAAGACAGGCCTGGCCATGACCGACGTTATGCTGTTGATACGACAAAAATTTTACAGCAACTGCAATGGCAGCCGATACAAAGTTTCGAGGCTGGATTACAGCAAACCCTAAAGTGGTATCTGAACAACCCACAATGGTGGCAGAATATTTTATCCGGTCATTATCAGCTTAACCGTAAAGGTCTTTCAGGAATTGAATGATGGCAAAGTATAAAGGCATAGTGTTAGCCGGAGGTTCGGGCACCAGGTTGTACCCTCTAACCTTATCTACATCAAAACAACTTTTGCCGGTTTACGACAAACCTATGATTTTTTACCCTATCTCTGTACTGATGCTGGCTGGGATCCGTGAAATATTAATTATCACTACAGCTGAAAGCCTGTCTGGCTTTCTGAATCTGTTGGGGACAGGTGAAGATTTTGGTGTTGAATTCACTTATGTAGTGCAGGAGAAACCTGAAGGTATAGCTCAGGCACTTATTCTGGCTGAGCCCTTTCTTGCAGGTGACAATTGCTGCCTGGTATTGGGGGACAATATTTTTTATGGTCAGAATTTTATTGAACGCCTGAATCAGGCGACCAAAGTTAAACAAGGCTGCACTGTCTTTGCTTACCATGTCACAGATCCGGAACGCTTTGGTGTTGTGGAAATGGACGCAAACCAAAATGTATTGAGTATTGAAGAAAAACCTCTGAAGCCAAAATCAAACTTTGCTTTGACCGGCCTGTATTTTTTTGACAACAGCTCTGTATCCATCGCCAGGAGTCTTACTCCGTCACAACGAGGCGAGCTGGAAATCACAGACGTCATACGAAGTTACATCACCACTAAAAACCTGAAAGTCAGCTCGCTGGGCCGTGGCTTTGCCTGGCTGGATACCGGTACTTATGATTCGTTGTTAGATGCCGGCCAATTCGTTGAAACTGTGGAAAAAAGGCAAGGTTTAAAAATTGCGTGCCTTGAGGAAATTGCGTACAGAATGGGTTGGCTGACCAAAGAGCAAATAGTGGTTCGCGCCAGGCTTTTTAAACAAAACGCTTATGGTAAATATCTGCTTGATACAGTGGGTTACCCGGCAGAATAAAAAAACAGATCGCCTCAGTGAAGAGTGCGATCTGCTCCGATTCAGTTTAGTTATACCCATTCGGGTTGTTTTTTTGCCAGTTCCAGCTGTCACGCACTATATCGTCCAGTGTCTTTTCGGTTTGCCAGTTCAACACTGCTTTGGCTTTAGATGGGTCGGCAAAATAACGAGCCACGTCGCCAGGTCGTCGTGCTGCAAACTTATACGGCACTTCTATTTGATTCACTGCAGCAAAACGAGTCACTATATCCAGTACAGACAAACCTTCACCACTACCTAAATTAAAGGTACCAAAACCCTGGCCTTTAAACAGATGTTGTAAGGCCGCCACATGGCCCAAAGCTAAGTCTGTCACATGGATATAATCCCGCACACCTGTACCATCCGCAGTTGGGTAGTCGTTACCAAAAATTTGCAACTCTGCTCTTTTCCCCACAGCAACCTGGGTAATAAAAGGCATCAGGTTATTTGGAATACCATTTGGGTCTTCACCTATACGGCCACTCTCATCTGCACCCACAGGGTTAAAATAACGCAATACGGCGATGTTCCAGCTGTTGTCTGAATGATATAAATCCTGCAGCACCCACTCCGTCATCAGTTTAGACTTGCCATAAGGGTTCATCGCCACTGTGGGTGTAGTTTCAGGCAAGGGGCTATTTTGTGCATCCCCATACACTGTAGCGGAAGAACTGAATACCAGATTTTTTACACCAAACTTCGCCATCACCTGGCACAGCTTTATAGAACCACCCACGTTAGTTTCGTAGTACCACAAAGGCTTTTGGGTAGATTCCCCAACAGCTTTTAAACCAGCAAAATGCACTACAGCTTTGACAGGGTATTGTGCAAATACTGCAGCCAAAGCATCAGAGTCCAGCACATCCCCTTCAATCTGAATGATGGATTTGCCCGTTAATTGCTCTACCCGCTTTAACGACTCAGAGCTGGAGTTGCTGTAGTTATCAAAACTAATCACCTGCTCGCCGGCCCGAAGCAAAGCTAAGGCCGTATGACTGCCGATATAACCGGCACCACCTGTTAATACTACATAGCTCATCTTTAGTCCTTATTATTCATGGATGCAGGCGTAAACAACTGTAAAGCCTGCAATAACTGCTGTTGCCATGCGACTTCCGGCAAAGACAATGATGCTCTCAATAAAGTGCTGTCCAAAGCACTAAAAGCTGGTCGCGCTGCAGGACTGTTAAATTGTTCAGAGTTCACAGGAACCAGTTCTGCTTTATGACTAAGTAAGCCTGGTTGTAAAGCCAAAGCCTGGATCTCAGCAGCAAATTCATAACGCGAGCAATAACCAGAATCAGCCCAATGATACACTCCTGCTAAAATAGTTTTACCCGCAATAATTTGCCAAATCACGCAGGCGAGGCTATAAGCCCAGCAAGGAGAGCCGATTTGGTCCTGAACCACTTGCAGTTGAACTTTACTTTGCATCAACTGCAACATAGTTTTCACGAAGTTAGAACCAAAGGCAGAATAGAGCCAACTGGTACGAATAATAACACTGGACTCTGCATACTGCTGCAACAACCACTGCTCAGCCAATAATTTGCTATTGCCATAGTGGTTTAACGGCTTTGGTCTATCACTTTCTTTGTAGGGCTTGAATTGAGTGCCATCAAATACATAGTCAGTGGATATGTGCAGCAATTTGCTTTGCGTTAAAGCGCAAAACCGTTGTAACTTCTGCACCAGATAAAAATTCCCGGCCATCGCCAGCTCAGGCGAAAGCTCAGCCTGATCCACCTGGTTATAAGCCACAGCATTGATCACCCAGTCCGGTTTATAACGAAGGAAGATCTGATTTAACTCAGCATCAGACAGAATACAAAACCCGGCGTAGCTTAGTACCTTGAGTTGAATTGATACAGGCATGGTTAATTGGAGTTCAGAGGCCAGTTGCCCTGATTGCCCAAGTAGCAATACTTTTAGCATTTAATCTGATCTGCCCCCATTTTAATATAAATGTCAGCACTGGCAAAAGATTGCGCTTTGGTATCTTTGGCTGAAACTATGGGCTCCCGGTTAATAGGCCATTGTATAGCAAGTTGCGGATCGTCCCATCTGATAGAGCGCTCAGAGGCTGGATCATAATACTGATCAGTTTTGTAAGCCACTTCAGCATATTCACTTAAAGTTAAAAAGCCATGGGCAAAGCCTGCAGGGATAAAAAGCTGCTGTCTTTTATCACTGCACAATTCCAGACCAAACCACTGGCCAAAACTGGCAGATTGTCGTCTTAAATCCACCACCACATCAAAAATACGGCCTGTTAAAACCCGTATTAATTTGGCCTGAGGCTTATCCAGTTGATAGTGCAAACCTCTTAGCACATGCTGAAAAGAACCGGACTGTGATTCCTGCACAAAGTCTATATCACCTAACGATTGTTTTAATTCAGAGCTACGGTTTACTTCAAAAAAATAGCCACGCTCATCTGCATACACCCTGGGTTGCAGCAGCAATAAACCAGGCAGAGGTAAAGCTGTTGTCTGAATCATGATGTTTTATCCATTAAATTAAAAAGCCACTCAAAAGAGTGGCTTTATCTTACCAGTCACCACTTAACGCATAAACGGAGAACGGGCTTCTGTTAGTCCATTTAAACTTACTGGTTTATTTAACATCTGACCACCATCCCGTGCTATAGGAACCCATGGAATACGACCACGGCCTGTTGCCGATTTAAGCGAGAATAAATCAAAGGGAATAGACACATAAAAGCCTTTGGTAAAACTACCTTCGCCATATTCTTCTGACGACATGTCCGTAATAGCAGCATAAGCACCTGCTACTATGCCGCTATCAAAACGTTTAGCAAAATCTACAGTCACACCTTTATCTTTTGCCAGGTATTGGCCAAAACTGGCAGTGATCATAGTGTCCTCTAACCATTGCGGAGTCCAATAAAAACTTAAATGGCCTGTCAGAGTTTTGTAGTCAAAAAATGCCACATCACTGTCATAGTCCCTTTGCTGAACATAATTCATATCAAAACCAATGGCTAAAGATGAATCGATGGGTTTATATAATACCTCTCCACCTACTCCGCCATACATGGTTTCCAAATAACCGGCATAAGCCTGTCCATACCAGTTATCGGCAATTTCATCTTTCCAAAGACCGTATAAATTTTCCATGGTTACATCACTGCGGGTAACATATTCGCGTACATAGGTCCGGACCCGGGGCACCCCTGTGTTTTGTGCATCTACTGTGAAGTTAAAATCATCAAAGTTGGTCAGTAAGTTTACTTTCACTGTGGTTTGCAAACTAAAGTTCGTATTAAACTGATAACCACCGCCTAATAACAAACCACCTTGGTACATATAGAACTTTTCCGGATTACCAAAGGTTTGGATCCAAAATATATCTGCACTATAACCAAAACCACTTTCATCACGCTCTACAGCCCACTGTTCATCACCTAATACAGGTTCGGTTCTGTGATAAGTAGTTTTCACATCGGCATCAAGTGACTCATAACGAGCTGCTTTGACAAATTGTTCTGCATTTACCGCTGTTTCAACCAGAGGTAAATCCATAGCCAGGGTCACTACCCTGTAGGTTTTAATAGTTTCAGGCAAATGTGTGGCCAACACCCTGCCGATGCGGTTCATCGCAACATCTTCATCACGATAGGCAATTTGTGAGCCTTTTAAAATAATCTCGTTGTCTTTTATTACATAATTGTTTACAACAAAACCAGCATTTAAATACAGATCCTGCCGAAGCTGTGCTTTATCTAATACTTCTACAGAAGCCACACGTATATCAGGAATTTCTTTTGCTGGTGGATCCAGTTTTATTTGTTTCAGGTTATTAAAATCCATTTTGTAGTTCACACCAAAACCAAAGGTATTACCACGTTGGTAGTTCAAGTTCAGATCAAATGAATCATTTAAGGCATAAACAACTCCTATATTAAAATCAGAGTCCTGAGCCAACACACCAGCAACATCTTGCTGATAATTATTACCATCGTATTCCAGTTTCAATCGTAGTGGTTGCCATGGAGTCTGGTATTCAATACCTCCGTATAATGCTGCCGGGCCTTTAAAAAAAGAATTATATTCGACTTTACCGCCCGAGCCGCTATAATTCGAAGGTCTTTCGCAAAAGCTATCTCTTAGTTCACAAAATGGGTTTGTAATAGTGCCCTTACGGCCTAGGTAGCCCCAACCTATGCCTAAATGAAAGTCAAAAGGGCCTATCCTTTTACTGGCCGCGATAAACTCGCTTTCAAATAAACCTGTACCACCAAAGTCGCGAAAACCTACGGATACATCCGGTAAAAATTCGCTCTCTCGCCATAATTTAAATTTAACATCAATCCCTTTATCTTTAAGAGTTTGATCACCACTAAAATCAGGATCATCGCTATAAAGCTTAGTTCGCACATCCGAATAACGGAATGTTGTTTCCATCCAGGGAAACAAAATCAGGGATGCGGACCAAAATCTGTATTCTTCACTGTCCTGATAGTTCAGACTAAAAGCTCCGGCATCGTTCATACGAGCTGTAGGCATCTGTATTAAGCCGATACCACCATGATTGCTTTGTGAATAATTATTTTGTGAAGGAGAAAAACTCTCTTGCCCATTGACCAAAGGACACAGCAGAATAGAAAGCAATACGGCTAAACAGGACTTCTTCATTGGGCAACAACCTTGTGCAACAAAAGTTCTACAATTTGTTCGTTGATATGACTAAATGCATCCGGCAAGTCTCGTTGTTCAAAAGGAATAAATAGCACTGTACCAGGCAATACTTCCTGATGATGTTTATTCCATAAACCAGTTTTTGCTATAAAAAACTTACCAGAAGCAGGAATGACATAAACAAAAGAACTGCTGCCACCTTCCAGTATGGACATGGTATCGAGATAGCTGTCTACAGACACAGCATTACGTAATGGAGCTTTTTGTTCAGCAACTAAGCCTTCCATCTGTAACTCTGTGGGTCTGACGCCGACTACCAGTTTGTATTGCCCGGCAGAAAGCAAAGGATTCAATGATTTTTTCGCCCTCACCCTGTCTGGATCCAAAGCTAAATTCATATTGCCAGCCAACTCCCAGCTGGAAATATCTTTTTCTAGCTTTTCAACACTGGCCGTCATGCCTGAATCTGAATCTTGTTGAAACGCCTGCTTAAGTTGAGCCAATTGATTCAGCAGCTCTGTACGCTGTTGCTCAAGCTTTAATCTGGTTTCTACATCCACTTTAAAAAGTTGTGCTGCAGGCCAGTATAAGGATGGCGAAGTGTTTAATTGACTCACAACAAGCCCTAATCTGGGCCGATCAAAATAGCCCTGATAGTTACCCTTATGTTCCACTAAAACAACAGGACCTGAGGCACTTGCAACAGAACTGCCCATAATAGCTAAAGCGAAAAGCAAACAGCTTAAGCGATTCATCTTAAACTCCCTTTTTTAATGACACCTAACAAACGGCCCGCAGTACTGATATGAACTAACTCCACTTCAGGCCAAAAAGGCGCAATGGTTTGGCGGCTTTTTAATAACCAGCCACTATTTAAATCAAACCAAAACTGATTAATCGCAGTATCACCATTGATGAAAGTAACCTGCTCTGTAACTAATTTGGTTTGAAAACGGTAATCGAGTAAATCCAGAGAAGCCACTTCGGTATGAAGGATTTTATAATTTACTGAATGACCGGATTCAGCATTGCCCGACCAGTCTGTACTACTTTGCCAGGCTTGCCCCTCTTGTATTTTTGCCATCTCTTGTTTTAACGGATCAAGCGCAGTATCAGACAGGTACAGCAGGTCATTTTCAAAACCGGTCGTCTTTATGACGCGGCCTTTTTCCAGTACTAACATAGCGTCATCTGCAGATACCCATTTATATTGACCATGTTCGAGGTAAGCCAAAACAAGAACTGCATTAGGTAAAGTGCCTACTTTGGCGTATAAAGCATCGCTTTCTCTGGCCGCCAGTTCAGCTTTAGTTAAACTGGCCCCTTCGCCGGAGTTAAAAGCCAACTCCAGCGTTTGGGTGTATGTGCGAAAAGTACTGGAACAGCCAACAAGGCTTGCTAAGGCAAAAAATACAAAAAACCGTATGAATTTGTGCATAAGATCCGTTTCAAGCAAAAGTTATAGATAACAAAAAGCCGCCATCAGGCGGCTTTTAAAAGTTTTACAATCTTAATTAGTAGGAGCGTAAGTGAAGGTTACAGGGACTGTGATTGTACCTGTGCCTGTACCCGTACCTGAATTTGTCACTGTAACTGTAGAAGTAGTACCAGTACAAACACCACCCGCTAACGGGTCGTTGCCTTCACAACGTGGATTGTTAGTACAAACACCATTCACCAAAGTTTGGCCTGTAGGGCAATTCACTGGCGAATCACTACGGTTGTTAGCAACAACAGCAGCTAATACACCAGCAGCAATAGCACCAGCAACGATAGTACCAGTGGCGATACCACCGATAGCACCTAAACCTGCACCAGCAGCAGAAGCACCAGAACCTGCACCTGCAGCACCAGTTTCTTCACCCTGAGCCATCACAGCGCCTGAAACCACTAACATAGCAGCCATTAATACACTTAATTTTTTCATCACATCATCCCTTTTAAAAAAGTACCGATAGAATAGAGGTTTTTCGAGCAACCGACAAGCACTTTTTTGCCTCTGGTTTACAAATTTCCTGCTTTAGATAAAGCAGGAAAACCTTGTTATCTAGTGGTATTTTGTTAGTGAACCAGTTCCTTTTTAACCGCCTCACTCACACTGCCACTGACAAATAATAAATCACAAATCTCACTACTGGGTGCAAAGCCAATAGGTGCATCCAATAAAATCTGCCTAAGCAACTGCTGATCAAAAGACTGGCAAGCAACGTCCAGACTATTTAGTAACAGCATAGTGGCAGACCATGACAGATATTGTTCTTTTGCTGCTCTAATCCTGGCATGCTCTGTTTTACTTTCATTGTTACCTATTAACAACTCTTCATAGAGTTTCTCACCAGGCCTTAGCCCTGTGATCTGAATTTCAATATCGCCATTGGGGTTGGTTTTGTCTTTTAGCTTTAGGCCAGCCAAATGTATCATGCGTGTCGCCAGGTCGTAAATGCGCACAGGCTCTCCCATATCCAATACAAAAACTTCCCCACCTTTGGCCATAGCACCGGCCTGAATAACGAGCTGTGATGCTTCAGGAATAGTCATAAAAAACCGGGTAATTTCTTTATGAGTCAGGGTAACAGGACCGCCAGCTTTAATTTGTTGAGCAAACAAAGGCACGACAGAGCCGGATGAGCCTAAGACATTACCAAAACGTACCATACACATACGGGTGCCGATCTGTCTGCTGGCCAAGCCTTGTAAAACAAGTTCAGCCATTCTTTTACTTGCCCCCATCACATTAGTTGGGCGAACCGCTTTGTCGGTAGAAATTAATACAAAGTTTTCAACTTTTGCTGTGATGGCAGCTTCAGCACAAGCCCAGGTACCAAATACGTTATTACGCACCCCTTCCACCATATTATATTCAACCAAAGGCACATGCTTGTACGCTGCGGCATGGTAAACAGTGTGCACCTGAAAGTTAGTCATGACTTGTTCCAGTAGTTTTTGCTGCTGCACTGAACCTAAAACTGGTTTAATAGCACATTGATAACCAAAACGCCGCTTCACAGCGTTTAACTCACGCTCTATCGAATACAAAGCAAATTCCGATACGTCAAATAACACCAACATATCGGGCTTGCAGCGAATGATTTGACGACATAACTCAGAACCTATTGAGCCACCAGCGCCAGTGACCATCACGACTTTGTTTCTTATATTTGCTTGTAGCAATTCCTGATCAGGTTCAATCACTTCACGACCTAACAAGTCTTCAATACGAATATCCTGCAAATCATCAATTTTCATATGGCCAGCTACTAAATCGGCCATACCGGGAATACTTTGTATTGGCACGGGCAACTTTGATAACAATTCCAGCAATTCTCGTTTGCGGCCACGACCGGCCGATGGCATGGCTAAAAGTACCCGGTCAATTCGGTAACGCTGAATCGCTTTTTCCAGTAATGCCAAAGGCAAGACTGTTAAGCCACACACAGTAGTTTTTTGCAGTTCAGTATTATCATCGACAAAAATGACAGGCTTGTATTCATCACCACTTTGCAATGCGTATAGCAATTGTCGGCCAGAACAACCTGCGCCGTAAATCAAAACCCTGCTTTTTGCTTTATGGCGCTGCATCTGGATAGCGCTGCGAAAGCCCCAGCGACTTCCACCGATCAGCAGTACAGCTATGACTGCGAAGCACAGCACTAATCGAATAATGTCGGCTAAAGGCAAGAACCAACAGAAAACGACAAGACCCATACTGCTTAAAAACACGCCATTGCTCACTGTAGCAACAGCTTGAGGCGCCATATAACGCAAAATTGCGCGGTATAAGCCAAGAGAGTAAAAAACTGTAATACTAAAGACCAGCCAGGTCGACAGGCCTATGCTGTGGGATAATAGAAATACGGCAGGTTGCAAAATACCGCTTAGCCAACTAGCTAAAAATAAGGCACTCAGCAAAAACGCAGTATCTGATAAAACAGAAATCCCCCGTTTAACTGAACGGGGCAGCGACATCATCCAGGTCACGCTTTCACTCCCTCTTCATTCATAGAATTCTCTATTTTGTCAGCAGTATGACTAATTTTGAGAACATCAGCTTAGAACAGCCTCTGACTATCTACCAGTTTTACCCTGTTAAAAATGAACTTTCTATGAATAAAAATGTCCTTTAAGCCTCACATTTACAGCAACCTTACATATTTCTCTATATTGGCACAACCATAAATTAGTAACTAAGCGTTAAGCAAGCTGCTTTTTTCTGCTTTTCAGCCGCTACATACTTTTATTTACTTGCCACCATAAATCACAAATTCCGTCTGTCGGATTAAAGCCTGTTGGTGCACTTAACATCAAAGCTCTGATTTTTTCTAAATCATAATTAATTGAAGCGTCACTCAGCTCACTTAACAAAGCCTGCATTTCATTCCAGCTTAAACAGACTTCATTGGCCGCTTTAATGCGTGGGTGACGGGTTGGCTTTTCGTCGTCCCCTATCAGCAACTCTTCATATAACTTTTCACCTGGTCGTAAACCGGTAATTTTGATTTCAATATCACCATGCGGATTCTGTTTATTTTTAATTTCCAAGCCGGTTAAATGCACCATTTTCTTCGCCAGATCATAAATTTTTACCGGTTCCCCCATATCCAGCACAAAAACATCTCCGCCCTCGCCCATAGCGCCGGCCTGTATCACCAGCTGTGCCGCTTCAGGAATAGTCATAAAATAGCGGGTAATATCTTCATGGGTCAGGGTGATAGGCCCGCCTTTTTTAATTTGTTTACGAAATAAAGGCACCACAGAACCCGACGACCCCAGCACGTTACCAAAACGCACCATGCAGAATCTGGTGCTCTGTTGCCTTGTTGCCAGAGCCTGCAATGCCAACTCGGCTAACCTTTTGGTTGTGCCCATCACATTGGTCGGTCGTACCGCTTTGTCGGTGGAAATCAATACAAAAGTTTCAACCTTTGAAGCTATAGCAGCTTCAGCTGTATGCCAGGTGCCAAAAAGGTTATTTCGTAAACCTTCAATCACATTAAACTCAACCAAAGGTACGTGCTTATAAGCGGCAGCATGATAGACAGTTTGTACATGGTAGCTTTGCATAATTTGCTGCAGACGCTGCTGATCCAATACAGTGCCTAAAACGGGAAGCAATTGCAGATCCAACTGCTGATTTGCCAGGGTGGTGGTTAATTCTTTATCAATTTCATACAAAGCAAATTCCGATGACTCAAACAGCACAAGCTTTTGTGGCGATTGCAAAATAATTTGCCTACATAGTTCAGAACCTATGGAGCCACCAGCTCCTGTCACCATCACCACTTTGCCAGTTATATTAGCTGTTAATAACGACGGAACAGGGGCGACAGGATCACGGCCCAATAAGTCTTCAATTTTAACATCCTGCAGCTCATCAATTTTCATTTTACCATCGACTAAATCCGTCATACCCGGAATAGTCAGCACGGGCAAACCCAAAGGTTCTAAGCGTTCAATCAGCTTGGCTCTGGTGCCACGACTGGCAGAAGGCACAGCAAGCAAAATACGGCTGATACCGTACTTTTTTATCACTGCTTCAATGCAGTCAGGTGCATGAACTTTTACGTCACGTATCATTACACCGTGAAATGAAGGATCGTCATCGACAAAAGCAACTGCTCGAAATTCAACACTGCTGGCAAGCGCAAGCAATAACTGCCGCCCACTGGCACCAGCTCCATAAATCAGCACTTTATGATGAGCGTTGCGTCCACTGACAGTAACAAGTTCCCGAAGTAGTAATCGTGAACCCGCGATCCCTGCAAAGGCAAAAAATACATAATTTAAGTTACCCGACAGACTATACAAAAAAGCGTTAGCATCGATGGCGAAATGCAGCAGAACACCGGAAACCATAGTCCCGGCAGCTATGGCCACCATAGAACGTAGGCCAATAAAGCGTACTACAGCTCTGTATAAACCTGACAGGCTAAACACAACAATAGTAGCCAACATCACAGCCATAAAACTTAAAACAAAAGATTCGTCTTTTATCAGCTCAAGACTGTCGTAGCGCAAATAATAGGCCAGCACCCAGGATGCAAATAAAATGCAACAATCTATACTGATAGACACTGTACGTTTAAAAAAACGCGACCAATCCATCATAGGCTGCAAACACTGCTGTAAAACTAAAGAAGTAAAATTACGCAAAACGCACTCCAAATATACAAACCATTTTCTAAATAACCTAAAAGCCCTATGCTTCATGAAAAGCATCGAACCTGGTTAGTCACCGCAATCCTCTGCGGTGTTGTGTCACAGGGAAAAATTAAACTTAAATGATGGCCGTCTTATAAAACATCATAAGACTTCACGCTTTTGGCCCGACCTATTGCATAATAACTAAAACCCTTTTGTTTCAACCGTTCAGGATCAAACAAATTGCGCCCGTCAAAAATCACAGGTGTCGCCAATTGTTGTCTCAGGAAGTCAAAATCCGGCGCCTTAAATTGTTGCCACTCAGTACAAATAATAAGAGCGTCAGCCCCCTTCAACGCAGCTTCTTTTGTGCCACAGAGTACAAAATCAGGACGTATACCATAAATACGCTGGGTTTCTTCCATCGCCTGAGGGTCAAAAGCATGCACTGTGGCACCAGCAGCCCATAACTCCTCAATCAAGACACGGCTGGACGCTTCCCGCATATCGTCTGTATTGGGTTTAAAGCTCAGGCCCCATACAGCAAAAGTTTTGCCTGCTAAATGGTCACCAAAGTGCTTTTTCACCAAGGCAGGTAATTTGTATTTTTGCTTATTATTAACAGCCTCGACAGCTTGCAGGATCTTCGGTGTATAGCCATTTTGCTCTGAAGTACGGATTAATGCCTGCACATCTTTGGGGAAACAAGAGCCACCATAACCACAACCCGGGTATATAAAGTGGTAGCCAATACGTGGATCAGAACCTATGCCTTTACGCACAGCTTCAATATCTGCACCTAACAGCTCAGCAAGATTCGCCATTTCGTTCATAAAAGAGATTTTAGTCGCCAGCATACAGTTCGCGGCATACTTGGTGAGCTCGGCGCTACGTACATCCATAAAAATCATTTTGTCATGGTTGCGGTTAAAAGGCTCATACAGCTCACGCACCAGGTCGACAGGCTCATCATTGTAAGTTCCAATAATAATACGGTCGGGTCTCATACAATCAGCTACAGCAGCACCTTCTTTTAAAAACTCAGGGTTGGATACCACATCAAACTGAATATCCACAGCTCGTCCAGCTAATACCGCTGAAATTTGCTGTTTTACTTTGTCTGCAGTTCCTACTGGCACTGTAGATTTATCAATCACTACTTTAGGACCGCTCATATAAGTAGCAATAGTTTTAGCAACGGCCAATACATACTGTAAATCTGCAGAGCCGTCTTCGTCAGGAGGTGTGCCCACAGCAATAAACTGAATCAAACCGTGTTCTACACCAAAAGCTGCATCTGTGGTAAAACGCAGCCGCCCCGCCTGAAAGTTATTAGTTACCAGCGGAGTTAAACCTGGTTCATAAATTGGGATAATACCCTGATTCAGTTTTTCAACCCGTTCAGCATTCACATCCACGCACACTACATCATGGCCAACTTCAGCTAAAACCGCGGCTTGAACCAAACCGACATAACCAATACCAAAAACGGTAACTTTCATAGAACCTGCTTAATACAAAATGAGTCGGGCGAGAGCTTAAATCCAAGTAAATTAACCTGCTATGAACTCAATAATTCAACTCTTTACTCTATCGCCAGAGCCCTTCCCTGCGACCGTCATCACTATATATTTGAAATAGTTTTGTAAGGAAAGACTCTGAAGCATTTTCTGGTCAGTTTCTGCCAGCAATTCCGGAGTGGACATATCGATTTCGTTTACCTGCGCCAAACCGGTAATTCCTGGGCGATAATTAAAAACACCTCTTTTTTCGCGCTCTGCAATTAACTCTTGTTGGTTAAACAAACATGGGCGAGGCCCGACCAGACTCATTTCTCCCTTCAATACATTCCAAAGCTGGGGTAGCTCGTCTAACTTGGTCCGTCTTAAAAACTTTCCAAAACCTGTAATAGCAGATGAATCAACAAAGTGAGTAGCTACTGAATCAGTAGAACGTCTCATCGTTCTAAATTTGACTAGCGTAAACCCTTTCTTCGACGCGCCAACTCTAAGCTGCAGGAACAAAGGCGAGCCTGTATCAAAATAGCCAATCACAAACAAAATTATAAATATCGGTAAACATAGCAGAAGACCGATAGCAGAAAAAATTATATCAAGTAGACGTATCATTGGATGATCCTAACTCTTATTTAAATTCTTTGAAGGAATTTTCAAAACCTTCTTTTGAAGTGATCGATGCTTGCCATCCCATATGTTTGAGACGTATATCCTCAGGAACAACAAAAGACTCAAATAAAGCATCAGCCAAGCTTAATTTCCCCAGGCAACGGAGCACAAGAGAAATCAATTGATGAGGGAAAAAAAATGTAAAACAATTTGACTCTATGGACATGGAAATATTACTAACCAGCTCAGCAGTGGATATTTCACAATCCGCTAAAGTAAATACACCCGTGTCACTAGAATCACTCTCTATTAAAAAGCGTATAAGGCTAGCAACGTTACCAGCGTAAACAAAACTACGAACATTTTTAACTCCTTTCAATGGAAGTGGAAAACGGCGTTTGACGATACTGGCAAGTTTTCTTAAATTACCTTTAACATTATTCCCATAAATTAAAGGAGGTCTT
Organism: Gammaproteobacteria bacterium; assembly: GCA_018825965.1. Taxonomy (GTDB): domain Bacteria; phylum Pseudomonadota; class Gammaproteobacteria; order Enterobacterales; family Alteromonadaceae; genus Pararheinheimera. The sequence continues at coordinate 192,734 of JAHKAA010000034.1, read as the reverse complement.
AGAATAATGACCTGCATATTGGCAGCACCAGCTAAAGCCAAAAGCTCTTGCTCTGCCTGTGCCTTACTTTTAGTCTGCGCGTCTACATTTAAATCAAGGTTAATCCTTTTATACTCTTCGTTATAAAAGCGATATATATTAGCAGTGCTTATATAGATGAACTTTTCAACACCCTGAGATGCTGCCTGCCTCGCAAAATTCAAAGTTGCAATACAGTTATTACTCAAGTAAATTTCCTCATCAACATGAGAATCTACATGTGCTAAATTCGCCAAATGAACTACAACATTCATACCGGCTAATATCTCAGAATAATCTCCATGTTCAACAATATTTATATTTTTGAATTTATCAGAGATAAGCTCAGGGTTGTCGTTTTTATCAACTAAATTAATAACGACTCCTGATTTGTTTAGCTCTTGTACTAAATATTTACCAAGGAAGCCGGAAGAACCGGTAATTAGTACATTCATGCTCGATAGCCTTCATCCACTAGATGCTGCATTTCTTTACATAAAGAATGAACCAATTCATTTCTGGAAAAATGCTTAGTGGCATACTCTAAGCCGTTATTACCTAACTGATTTAATTCTTTAGTTCCTAGCGATAACATTTGTTCGATGTTATTAGCTAATGAAACAAAGTCAGATGCTGCACACGAATATCCGCACTCTGACAAATCGACCAATCTGCCGCCAGCACCATTTATCATTGCAAGCACAGGCAGTTTAGACATCATATATGACTGTAACTTACCAGGAACCGTAACTTCAAAAATTTTGCTCGACTTCAAACATAATAACGCAGCATCAGCACTGTTATAAAATTTTGGCATCTCAGACAATGGATATCTTCCATGTAAAACGAAATATTTTTCCAGACCAAACTGTTGAACAGCATTTTTTAACCATTGATATTTACTACCGTCACCGACAATAGAGAACACCATATTCAACTTTCTTTCTTTCAGAATCTTCGCGGCTGAAACAATAGAATCAAAATCTTGAGCTTCGCCTATATTGCCAGCAAATAAAACAGTAAAAGGCCGTTCAGCGTTAGTTCTTTCGACATTACTAACTTGAAACAACTCCTCAGCCCAATTAGGGAAAATCATAGTCTTGGTACGACTATCATCTAACTCTTGGATACAAGATAAGTACTCGGTAGATTGGCCGGCTATAAGATCGCATCTGCGGTAAATGAATTTAACTAATGCAGCAAGAGCTGTATATATAACATCTGACTTTCCTTTTCCTACAGCGCGTACAGAATCAGGCCAAAGATCCAAAGACCACATTACCAAAGGGATCTTTTTCAAACGCTTTAAAACTATTGCAGGTATAGCAACAGTAATGGGGGATAACTGGCAAACGAAAATAACATCAAATTGTTTTTTTCGAAGAACTAAGGGCCCGATTATTGACCCCAAAAGTGCGAAAGACAAATAATTTAACAGTAACCTTATAGAACTTTTACCCCGGCTCATAATAGGTACACGAATAACATCCATACCAGCGAACAGCTTGAAGCCTGCTGGATTATCTGAATACTCGTCAAATATTTTACCAGCAGGATAATTTGGAACACCTGTAAGTATCGTCACCTCATGGCCTAAGGCTTGAAACTCTTTACATAAATCATTTATTCTAAAATCTTCAGGCCAGAAATACTGAGACACCACAAGAATTCTCATTATTCGTAACTTCTCCAGACCACACGCATCACATAATCGCGATAACTATGAATAATCCTCACCACTTTATCAGAAACATTTGGCATGCTGTAGTCATATACTGGACGTAACAGACGCTCCTCACCAGACGGCTGACTTTCCAGTATCTGCAAAGCCTGAAACACACGGTCAACCTCAAGCCCAACCATCATTACTGATGCTTCCTCAAAAGCCTCTGGCCTTTCATGAGCTTCACGTATGTTCAGCGCCGGGAAGTTCATAATAGAAGATTCTTCACTGATAGTGCCACTATCAGACAATACTGCTTTTGCTAACTTTTGCAGTTTATTGTAATCGTGAAAACCTAGCGGTTTTAACAACTGAACTAATGGGTGAAAGCTTACACCTTGTTCTTCTATACGTTTACGGGTACGTGGATGAGTTGAAACGATAACAGGAAAACCGTATTTTTCAGCAAGGCCATTTAAAATAGCAGCCAACTTATGCAAGTTTTTTGGTGTATCGACGTTTTCTTCCCTATGTGCACTGATCACAAAGAATTCACGTTCTTTTAATGACAAGCGTTCCAATACATCCGAGCCATCAATTTGTGCCATGTAGTGATTTAACACTTCAAACATAGGGCTGCCAGTTTTGATGACTCTGTCTGCAGGTAATCCTTCAGCGAGCAGATAATCACGGGCAATAGAACTGTAGGTCAGATTGACATCTGCAGTGTGATCGACGATACGGCGGTTAATCTCTTCAGGCACACGCATATCAAAACATCTGTTACCTGCTTCCATATGAAAAGTTGGGATCTTACGACGTTTGGCTGAGATGACGGCCATACAACTATTCGTATCACCCAGAACTAACATAGCATCAGGGTTAACCTCTGCCAGAACCTTGTCTACCGTGATAATCACATTGCCTATTGTTTCTGCACCGCTAGCGCCCGCAGCATTAAGAAAATAGTCTGGTTTACGCACACCTAAATCATCAAAGAAAACCTGATTTAATTCAAAATCATAGTTCTGTCCTGTATGCACGAGAATATGTTCACAATGTTGATCTAACGCAGCCATTACTCGAGAAAGTCGTATGATTTCGGGTCTGGTACCAACAACAGTCATTACTTTTAGTTTCTTCATTTTTACACCTTGTAAGCGACGGTATCAGGGCTTTGACGATCAAAATTTTCGTTTGCCCAAAGCATAACCACCAGTTCGTCATCGCCTATATTAGTTACATCATGAGACCATCCTGGCACTGTCTCAACAATTTCCGGGCTATCGCCGTTAGTGATGATTTCCAAAACCTCATCAGTAATAATGTGTCTGAAACCAAAACGAGCTTTGCCTTTAATTACCAAAAATTTCTCAGTTTTTACATGGTGGTAATGACCACCACGTGTCACTCCTGGATGTGCTGTGAAAAAAGAAAACTGACCAGAGTCTCTCGTTTTCAACATTTCAACAAAACAACCGCGTTGGTCCTCATGCTTCGTAAGGCCGTAATTGAACTTGTTTGGTGGAATATAGCTAATGTAGGTTGCATAAAGTACACGGATAAAACCGTCACCCACAGGTTCAGTAATAAGACTTTCGCGGCTATCACGAAATTTATACAACTGTTCCACCAACTCGCCTAAGGTAACCTGGTACACAGGTTCAACATTGACATATAGCTTGTCTTCAGGCTTGCGATAAAGCATTTCCAGGAATGAGGTAACTACAGCCCCAATATGCACCAATGATAGTTTTACAGACGGGTCATTGACCTGTATTGGCAAACCGCGGCTGATGTTATGGCAAAAGGTAGCCACTGCAGAATTGTAATTTGGCTTACACCATTTACCAAAAACATTTGGTAAACGGTAAATATAAACTTTATTACCAGTTTGCATATGTAAGTTTAACAGATGCATCTCTGCTTGCAGTTTGCTTTTACCATATGCATTTAAACGCTCAGCCTGAGTCGATGAACTAAGCACAATAGGTATTTTGCGACCTGATTGCTTTATACATTCACACAAAGTAGCGGTTAAGTCGGCATTACCTATAGCAAACTCGTTTTCGTCCACAGGTCTGTTAATGCCTGCCAGATGGAAAATGAAATCGGCCTGATTTACCAGGCCCTGCAGGTCATTCACATCAGACTCACGAGTAAAACGCAAAATCTCCATTGAGGAGTTACGCAATAAACTGATACATAAATTTTTGCCAACAAAGCCATCAGCACCTGTTACTAAAACCTTCATCTGTCAGTCCTCTGCAATTGCCGATTCGCCACGAGCTATAGCTTGTACAAAATCCAGTTTCAATAACAACTGTTTCATACCCTCTACATCCAGGCGCTGAGTGTTGTGCGAGTTGTAATCTTCTAACTGACTAACTTTTTGATCACCCACATCGAAAAATTTTCCGTAGTTTAAATCACGGTTGTCTGGTGGTACCCGGTAATATTCGCCCATATCGATAGCGCAGGCCATTTCTTCGCGGCTTAATAGTGCTTCATATAGCTTTTCACCATGGCGAGTACCTATGACATTTACTTCGTGGCCTTCTTTTTTCATCAATTGCAATAGAGCTTTGGTTAAAGTGTCTATAGTAGCCGCAGGAGCTTTCTGCACAAATATATCGCCATTATCACCATGCTCAAATGCATATAGAACTAAATCTACAGCATCCTCTAAGGTCATCATAAAGCGGGTCATTTCAGGATCTGTGATGGTAATTGGCTTACCACTTTTAACTAAGTCAACAAACAGGGGAATAACTGAACCACGGGACGCCATCACGTTGCCATAACGTGTACCACAAATGACAGTCTTTGCAGGGTCTAGATTGCGGGCTTTAGCCACCATGACTTTTTCCATCATAGCTTTAGAAATACCCATAGCATTGATCGGATATACAGCCTTGTCAGTACTTAAACAAACAACTCGTGCGACAGCATTGACAATGGCTGCTTCTAACACGTTTTCCGTGCCAAGAACATTTGTTTTCACAGCTTCCATTGGGTAAAACTCACAGCTTGGAACCTGCTTTAACGCAGCGGCGTGATAAATGAAATCGACACCACGGGTAGCATTCAGTACGCTGTTATAGTCACGTACGTCGCCGATGTAAAATTTCAGCTTAGGATGATTGTACTTCTTACGCATATCATCTTGCTTTTTTTCATCACGGCTAAATATACGGATCTCGGCAATATCTGTGTCCAAAAAACGTTTCAGTACCGCATTCCCGAAAGAACCTGTACCACCAGTGATTAGTAAAACTTTATTTTTGAACATTACACCGCCCGTATATCTTTTCTTGTTTCAGGTTTTGGTTTGGATAATTAATTAACACAGCTCGGTACGGCCCCTTAAAAACAAATAAGCTACCTGCCGCAACACCAAGCAAACCATTTGCAGCGACCACGTCGCCCAAGTCATCCATAGTCCCTGCGCCGCCCATAACTGTAAAGGGTACTTTACACACTTTCTTGAACATCTGAATCGCATCAATAGGCATGCCCTTCATAGTGCCGTCATGCTCTATAAAGTTAATGACTATCTCACCCGCGCCAAGCGACTGGACTTCGGTCATCACTTCAATAGGGTTACGCTTAGTATTCACTTTGGCGTTATGGATCCAAACCTCATAATTTTTACTGAGAAGTTTCTTCTTTACATCCAATACAACAACGACACTCTGACTGCCAATTTCTGCAGCCATCTCTGTGATTAACTTCGGATTTTCAATCGCAGCTGAACTGATCGCAACTTTTTCAACTCCCAAAGCAGTGATCCTTTTCGCCTGCTGCGCGGTTTTGATACCACCTCCATAACAAAGTGGCATTCGACACTCAGCCGCAAGAAAACTAATTCGTTCATAATTAGGTTCGTGATTGTGTACCGAAGCGTCGATATCCAAAACTACGAGTTCGTCAGCTTCCTTTTCGTTAAAAATCCTCACAGCATTGATTGGATCTCCAACGTATTTAGCATCTTTAAATTTAGTTGTTTTAACTAAACCACCATCCTGTATCAGCAAACAAGGAATCAATCTAGGCCTAAGCATCCTTACAACTCCGCAAAATTTCTTAATAACTGTTCACCGAAATGATGGCTTTTTTCCGGGTGAAACTGAACGCCATAGACGTTGTCTTTACCAACAGCACAACTAAAATTGAGTCCATAGTCAGTTCGGGCTAAGGAATGTCCAGCTTGTTCGCATTCAAAAAAATAAGAGTGCAAAAAGTAAAAACGACTGTCGCTTGGATCAAAGTCCTTAAACAATCCGACAGACCGCTCTGGTATGACGTCATTCCAGCCCATGTGTGGAAGAGGAAGTTCACCTTCTTCTAAAACCGAACTAAAAGATCTAACTCTGCCAGGTACCCAACCTAGACCTCGCTCTTCACCCTCATCACTTGAATGAGCAAGCATCTGCATACCAACACAAATACCAAGTATGGGAGTTCCTTCATCCATGACTTTTTTAACTACTGCCTCTTTCATTGGCGAAGCATTAAAAAGCTGCATTGCATAATCAAAATGGCCAACGCCTGGCAATATAAGTTTTGTTGCCTGCAGAATCTCAGCTTCTGTAGTGGCTACTTTTACAGGGATATGTAAACGCTGATAAAGATTTAAAAATGCCTGCAGATTGCCAATGCCATAGTTAATTAGCGTGATCATCTATAATGCCTTCTCTCAATTCCTAGCAAATTGATCAACTTTGCACCAAGTTGAATCAAGCCTAATTTATTCTTGTAATCCCGGTAAGACTTGTTAGGCTGTTCAAATATTGCTTGCAACTCGTCAACACTCAACCCTAGCTTGTTAGCAACATATTTGAATTCATTTTTCATAAACTCTTCAGGCAGCTCGGGCTTAGAAATCCGTTCGAGCGCCTCTTCCCTGGTCATTTGACCAGTTACAACCAAGCTAGAAAAATGAGCTCTACGTTTATCATACCCAAACTTTCTTGGCATCCAATAGTCCTCGTAAAAACGAGTGAAACGAGATTCATGATGTTTATGCTGGAAAGGCTGCCAGCCATATTTATCCTTAAGTAACTGTTCTGCATCCTTTTTTAGAAAAGGAACTAAGTTCAGTGGCTTAAATACTTTCATTCTCAATATCTGATGATGAAAAATCTTATACACCAATACGTCGATAATAGGATAAGTTTTCAAAGGCTTAGTGCCGAACTTGTTATGAATATCTGTTATCAGTGTCTTATCAATACCAGGGTATGCGCCCCACTCGTTTGGTTCTCTACACCACTCAGTTGAGTAATTACCGCCGGTTAAAACGTGCTTAATTCTATTTTTACGGGCAAACTTATACAACGATGAGAAAAATGCACAATCCTGCGGGATATCCTGATCTGATATACCTGATTTTAGGAAAGCGACTTGTAAATCCTTCATTTCTTCCCAGTTGATCACTTCAGTGTAAAGATCAAGACCAAGGCCATCGACCAATTTTTCGATATTACCTACCGCCTGATCAGTGTTCCAACCAGCATCAACATGGAATAGGAGTGGACGCAAACCCATGATTTCTTTCGCAACATAAGCTGTATACGAACTGTCAAGACCGCCGCTCAGACCAATGATACAATCAAAGTCCTTTCCTTTCCCTTCCTTTTTAATCTGTTCTGCAGCTGCCATTAACTCCGCGTAACCTTTGTCACCAGTATGCCAGTTAGGCTCTATATTCTCGTCATAGTTATGACAATGATCGCAGATACCATTACTATCAAACCGGATGACAGAATCCGACGTATCCATTATGCATCTTTGACAAATCGTAAAATTATTTATCATGGCCCAAAAGTTCCTCTAAAATTTTTTTGTAAAGTACTGACTGATTCTTCCTAGTGTACAGCATTGCCATTTCAGATACTTCTGCACTCTGAACTTCATAAAACTCAGCAGAAGAAATTTTATTATAAAAATCGTCAGTTGATAACGATACTAAATTTCTATCGCTGCACGAAGAAACCAACTTACCAGGCAAAGTATCGATAGAAATATCGGCGAGAATAGGTCTTCCGCTACCAACATACTCAAAAACTTTTGTGGTCAATATTCCTTGTGCACTTATATCTTTAATGTTGGATGTCTCACTAAATAATAAATAATCAGATTCGATCATAAGTTTTAATGACTCATGATAAGAAACAAAATCACTGAAGTGGAAAATCTTCAGCAAATTAGGATAGTTTTCTGCGAGAAATCGTCTTAACAATCCAGCATTACCATAAAATTCGATTTTAATTTTTTCAAATTTAGTTGGTTCGTGCAGGCTTAACTTGTTCAGTGCCGAAATAAAATTCCTCGGTATCCGACCGTCTGAGACGATTCCCATATAACGAATATTAACAGTGTTTCTTTTTGAATCTATCTCTGCTGACGCAAGTCGTGCTTTTTCCATTGATTCAAAGTCGTAACCATTACTGACAACGTGTACATCAGAGTCAAATTTTGAATAATACTTTCGCATCGGTTCAGAAATTGTTACGACAAGATCAGCTTTACTAACTAGCCAACGGTCAACAAAATATTCTAATTTTTTCGCTATGAAGTTTCCGGGCATCTCATGGCAATAACTAAAATGATCTCTATAATCAAGAACCAACTTCTTTTTATAGCGACTTTTCAAAATAAGTCCTGCCAAAAGCATACTCCATGGCGGGCTAGTCGCAATTATGACATCAGCACTCTCGATGGCTTTGCGTACTTGAGCTGTTGGTGTCCGCAACAAAAAGCTCAACGCAAATGGAAGCCTCGGATCAGGTAACTGACCACAAAGAGACATCACAAAGTCTTTAAAACGCCTTTTAAAAGATGGCTTATCAGAATATAAAGGAACAAACTGCTTACCATTATCAACGGAAGACGCTAAACGGCCAAATGAATCAAACTCAAAAATGTTAACGCCCACAGGTATTCTCTCAGAAAACTCTCCATCTTCTGACGTTTTTTGCGTGGTAAACACACTAACTTCAACTCCATCTTCTGCGAAGTATTGTGAAAGATATTGAAACCTTTTCGCTCCAGAACTATTTATTGGTGGGTAATAATGAGCGATCATTAAAACATTTAATTTTTTAGGTAACATACCTTCCCTCAAATTTATATCGTAGAAAAAAAAGATGAATTACAATGTAGATAAAACCTGAACTCAACATTATTCCGATAACCGATCCATTCGCTGCCTGCCAGGCAAAAAGATAACCTATAGAATAGATTGAAAGATCTTTTGACTGCGCCATTGACTGAAAGAAAATACCTATAAAGAATGATGTCACGACTAACCCGACCCAAGAAAAGTCCAAAAAAATACCGATAGCAAAATAGGTATTAGCGTTGGCAAGCGGATTATAACCGCCAAACTGATATTCAAAAACAATTTTCTCCACGTCAACTCTCTCCTGACCTAGAAGAGAGGAAAGAAGCGAACTAGAAGATCCAAGTAAATGATTTCCGCCCATCCAATTTTGGAACACATATATTGTGTCCACTGAGGTATAAATCGGAACAGCGAAGAATCGCCAGAAAAAATAATCTAAAGCGCTTGATGGCACATATGTACTTGAAAAAAAATCACCACCGCTGTCAATAGCTGACCCAGCGTGTCCAGTACTTTGTATCATAAATATAAAATATGAAAACAATATAACGAACATGATAAGAAAAAATTTTACACCAACCTTCCTTTTTAACAATAGGTAAGCGAATAAAGGAAACAAAATATTTAACAACAAAGCCTTCTGTAAAGTACCTATCGAAAAGAAAAGAGCAAAAGCTAAAAATAAATACCGCATCTTCATTTTATAATGGAAAGCTAAAAGTACTGATAGAGGAATAAAAACATATGAGAAAATAGCACTAAGATAGAGCAACACAATCTCTATCCCTTGTCTACCTTTAAAAAGCTGTCCTCTGAGTAAATTGGGATCAGCATCCCCCAAAAATATATTAATAAGTGGTACGCCTCCAAAAGTATAAAAAGAATACATTGCAAACATTAAAAAAAAAGTAAAAGATAAATCAACAAAAACTCTAGGATTCAAAATAACATGCGGCATAATCCTAAATCTAAAAAAGAGTTTTGTAAAATACCCTATCAGCAACATTAGATTACTTAAAAACCCTATTACGACCACCATGAGATAAGTATCATTGCTTCTTGTTAAATACAGGTAAAGAGGAACCAACACAAAATATATTGATGTATAAACAATGAAGAACGAAATAGGGCTATACATCAGACTATTATTTCCCAATCAAATAATTTACGATTATTTCACAGGCATTACCTTTACCGTAGAAACTTTCATCAAATTTAGAGTTGTAATTTTTGCTGGCAGCCTCTATGATTTTATGCTTATTGCAACCTACTAACACATTCGAACCACTAGACACTAGCTCAACCCATTCGGTTTCATCTCTAAGTACGACACAACGTTTAGAAAAGAAATATGCCTCTTTCTGCAAACCACCACTATCTGTCATAACTAATGAACAATTAATAATGAGCCAGACCATATTCAAATAACCGACTGGCTCGATAATAGTCAAATTTGATGTATCGAAACTGTTAGTCTCTATGAGCTTTTTTGTTCTTGGGTGCAATGGTAATATGACTTTACGATCTTTAGCAATCTCATTTAATGCAGCCAAAATTTCTTCTAGACGAGAGATGTTATCAGTATTTTCTGCCCGATGAATGGTACAAAGAATATAATCCCCATCTATTAAAACGTTTTCTGGTTTACTACACAAATTCTTATAATGAATAGCCCCATCAAACATCACATCGCCGCTAAACACAACCTCAGCACGAGGCTTCCAAAATTCAACACCCTCTTGCGTCAAATTGTCTAATGCGACTTGGCTAGGGCAAAATAACGCCGAGCTAATACGATCAGTAAGAATACGATTAATCTCTTCTGGCATTTGCATATTGAATGACCGCAATCCTGCTTCGACATGTGCAACAGGGATGTTCAGTTTTGAAGCTGCAATTGCCCCCGCCAAAGTTGAATTTGTATCGCCGTAAACCATAACCCAATCAGGTTTTTCTGAGACCAATACTTCTTCAATCTTGGCAATCATTTCACCTGTCATAGCCCCGTGAGTTTTCGCTTTGACCCCTAAATAATAGTTTGGTCGGGGGATCTGCATCTCATCAAAAAAAACCTCGCTCATATTGGCGTCATAATGCTGCCCAGTGTGAATAATGATTTCAGTAATATCTTCGCCCAGTCCCTGCTGCCTGCAAATTTCACGACTCACTGATCCGGCTTTTATAAACTGAGGCCTTGCGCCAAGTATTGTTACGATTTTCAATTACTTATTCCTTAATATATATTTTAATTTTTTGCAACTTTTCTAAGTAACATTAAATAGAGTAGATAAGTCGCAACCAAGTAACCTACTACTATATGTAAAAACGAGTATATTGATTCGATATCAAAAAATATAAGAATTAATAGCAATCCGATTATAAGGATAAAATTAAAAGCTGCATAGAGATATTGTTTACCCATGATCGAATCTGTGTAACTTAGTGCTGAAACTACAAAGTTAACAGAAAAATAAGGTATCAATATTTTACAGTAAGTACCCGCTATAAGCCAATCCTGGCCAAAAACAAACTCAAATACTGGCTCTACAAAAAAATATGCTGGCGCAAAAATACAAACAGACACGGCTAAAAGTTTTAATAGAGTACTATTAAAAGACTTAATCACCGAACCAGTCTCTTGTTTTTCCTTAGAAGCCTGCTGCAGATACACCTGAGCTATACTATTACCAATTATCGCACTCGGAGCACCCAACGCTCTTTGGGCAAGACTATAGTGTCCCAGAGTGCTTAAAGAGAAAAGTGTAGGTATTGTTATAGACAACATATTGTTAGATATAGAATTCATGATGGTAGCTGGCAACATAAAAATTGGAAACTTTTTATACCGGCATGCTAATACTTTAATTTTTTTAAAATCGAAAATTGTTATAAACAATTTCCTGCACACTATACTTCTCGTTAGACTAAAGATAGATGCAATGTGAGACACTATATGCCCAATTATTAGTCCTGATGCTCCAAATTTCAGTAACCCAAGCAAAGACTGAAGAGATACCATAGAAACCGATCTAAAGATGTGGCTTGCTGCTATCTCTTTGTATGATTTTCTTCTTGTGCTTAGAAAATTAAAAACATTATATATGCCTATAAACCAAACAGTAATTGGAACAAAATATAGCCACACACTTATTTTAGCATTTCCTACTAAACTAACTAGAACATCGTTAAAAATTATAAAGGGAATAATTAAAAGTATCGAAAATACACTACATATAAGTAACCCCAATACTGCTACTCTAAACGAATTTAATTCACTAGCCGCTTGTGTTATTGCTATTTCATAACGGGCATTTGCGACTGCCCCAAGTATCGCTGTTATAGATACAAATAACGCCAATACACCAAAATCCTCTGGTCTGTAAATCCTAGTTAATATAGGTATTGCAATAATAGGAATGGCTTGAGCCAAAACAGTCCCCGATAACAACGTCAATACATTTCGGGTAAACTCTGATTTGTTGTTGAGGTTGCCTAGCATTTAGTAAAACCATAAATGCTAGGCAATTTTAGATTAAATACAAACAACACGATCTAATGTCCTACTTCATATACGCGTGCATAGGTAAGCTAAATACTTCTTTAGCCAGTCTTGTCGCTATAGGAAAATCTGCATCAGTATATCCCAAATGAGAAAACGCTGTTTGTTGATGCATACAAGTACCGTAGTAGATCATTGTTGGAATACCATGTTCTGCATACTGTGCCATGTCTTTTTCTCGATGTGGGCTTATTAAAGTATATTGAGCCCAAGAGCTAAAGTAGCCTTCAGGTACCAAAGGTGTTATGAATTTACCTGTTAATTCACTATCATAGCGAGCTGCCAATCTATTTCTCGCCAATAATTCCGTAGGAAACTCAACTAATTTTTCTAGCAATATAGCAGCCTGGATAGTATCAAGTCTGCTGTTTAAGCCAATCCTTACATTATCATATTTGTCTTTACCTTTTCCGTGTACACGATAAGACCTGAGCAATGAAGCATACTCGTCATTATTAGTAAATATGGCACCACCATCCCCATAACATCCTAAAGGCTTAGCAGGGAAGAAGCTAGTAGTAGCTATATCACCAAAGCTACATGCACGTTTACCGTTGATTGAACCTCCGAAACCTTGAGCGGCATCTTCAATTAGCTTCAGATCGTATTTAGCAGCTATTTTTTCTAACTCAGGGTAGTTTGCTGGTAAACCAAATAAATCGACAGCGATAATAGCTTTTGGTAACAGCAAACCTTCAGCGATAACTTTTTGAATCTGATTTTCTAAATCCAGCATACAAATATTAAACGTACGGGCATCCGAATCGACGAACACGGGTGTTGCGCCAGCATAAGCAACTACCTCAGCCGTTGCGAAAAAAGTAAAAGTAGGACAAAAAACTGCATCACCGGCTTTTATATTCAGAACCATCATCGCTAGTTGCAATGCATCAGTACCATTGGCGCAACTAATGCAGTGTTTAACACCCACATATTCTGCCAACTTATTTTCCAGTTCTTCGACCTCAGGCCCCATTATATAATTGCCATGATCTAAAACATCATGAATACGCTTGTCTATTTTTTCTTTTAAGTGTTTATATTGAGCCGCTAAATCAATGAACTGCATTGTTAATATACTCCGCAAAAATGGCTTTTAAATAGTCATCACCAAGTTCTGAAACATAATCCATAACTGTCTTTCCAAAAATATCCTTTGCTTTTACGTCAGCACCATTTTTAACCAAATAATCGATTATGCGGCAATCTGGACTTTCTGCATTAACCAAAGCACTCTTAGCATACATAAGAACTGTCGTACCCTTAGGTGTGCAATAGTTAACATCGGCGCCGCGCTCTACTAAATATTTTACCAGCTCAAAATTTTGGTTAAATGATGCAATAATAAGTGCCGTCCATGAATTCACGAGCCGTGTATTTACAAAATTAGAGTGTGGATCATATCTATAAAACTCTGATATTGCCCCCTCTTCACAAGCAGATATCAATTTCTCTATCCTTTGCCTGTGCTGTTGAGACGAACGCCAAAAACCAAAGTACGACAACGCGCTGAGTTTCTGTTCTGGTAGCATTGGTTCATTTTTAAGAGGTCGATAAATTGGTTTTTGTATTATTTCGCCTGCCGCATAGCTATCCAAAAAGTTAGATAACGCTTTTAATTGGCAATGATAAAGTGCCTCTTGAATTTCAGCGAGACTTTCAACGCCTGATATCTCATATTCAAAAAAGGCTATGCAATTCCCTTCGTCTACTTTATGATTTATTGTATGTACTGTAACGCCTGGAGCTACATCTTTAACCAGAGTATAATAAAATGCATCAAGTCCTGCAGTTTCTGGTAGTATTCCTGGATGAATATTTACTATGCCAAAGCTAAATAAATCGATTACTTTTTTCTTAATAATTCTAGCGCCGCTTATGATAGCTGTATCAACTTTAAATTCGTCTATATGCCTAGCAATAAGACTTACGTCATCATGCTCGCAAGGTATAAATTTATACCCCAAGTTTTTACATAATTCTTTAGTATCTATTACATTGAACTTTGCATTGAATTTACTAAAATATTGTCTATTGTCTTGATGAGACAACTTTTTCATTGGCGCTGCGAAAACAACAACATTATGGTAGCCTTTTGCCCTTATAAGCTGCAAAAAATCTGTTGTTTTTCTATGCGGGAAATCATACGAAAATACAGCAATACACTTATCCATAGCGCCTCTTGAAAACAACAACAAGTATTAATTTAAACGACAAATGGGAGTTATCTAAGATTTCACTCCCTATTTTTGTTATTAGTTATCTTAACTGCCTATTGATGACCTTCGCTAACAAGGGATGCACATGCTCAGGTTGAAGAGTCAAAGCAGATGTCCGTATATTCTGAACAGTTTCAATTGCTGCACGATTTTCTTCGACACCAAATCCCTCACCATTAATAATTCGTTGATAACTTTGAGTATGTAAGTCTGTAAAACCACCAGAAAACTCAAGTTCTTCTTCTTCGATGCGAATACTACGGTAGGTAAGTTTTTCGCCTTGAATTGCATTATCAGGTAAATTATCAGCATCTATTGATAAAAACCAACGTACTCTCGCCTTCTCAAATTCAAGATAGCCAGCCGACGTCTTTTCATCACGAAAATGAACTTCATTCTTAACAACTCGGCCAAAAATGAAGTGCAACATATCGTAAAAATGAACTCCAATGTTTGTTGCCACTCCACCAGATTTATCATCTACACCTTTCCAAGACTTGAGATACCATTTACCCCTTGAGGTCATATAGGTAAGCTCAACATCAAAAACTTTATCTATTGGTGCACTTTGTACCCTGCGCTTTAATTCTATTATTGCAGGATGCAATCTCAGCTGGAGTATCGAATTTATCTTCGCGCCGAATTGATCTTCGTATTGCTTTAGCATGTCAAGATCTTCAGTGGTAAGCACTAACGGCTTTTCACAAATAACATCTATACCATTCTTTAATGCATATTTCATATGTGGAGCATGTAAATAATTTGGTGAACATATGGCTACATAATCCAACTTATTACCCAACAATTTTTGGTCTTCAACGAAAGCTTCAAATTGTTCAAATTCAGTAAAGAATTCGGCTTCAGGGAAATGGTTGTCCATAATTCCAACTGAGTCATTTACATCCATTGCGACAACTAAAGTGTTACCGGTTTCTTTAATAGCTTTTAAATGACGTGGAGCTATGTAGCCTGCAGCACCTATCAGAGCAAATTTCTTAATCATCGTTAACTACTTATCAAATTAGAGACGGAACAATGTGAAGCCTTGCTCAACAATGGCTTCACGTGGGAATAGGCTCTTTACGTCCGCAAACACAGGTTTTTTGCAACGAACATATGAGCGCAGTTCTTCAAGAGTTAATTTTCTGAATTCGTTGTGACCAACAGCAACAACCAAGCTATCAACTTGATTTGTTGCATCAATCTGTCCAAGTTGTATGCCATATTCCTCAAACACTTCAGATGCATCTGCCCAAGGATCAACAATAACCACCTTCGTTCCCCACAAAGCAAATTCGTTTACCAAATCTACAACTTTACTGTTCCGTATGTCAGGACAATTTTCTTTGAACGTAATCCCTAAAACACCAACAGTCGCTCTAGGAACATCTATCCCATTTTGCAACATAAGCTTTATAGTATTGCGGGCTACGTAACGTGCCATGTTATCATTTATTCTTCTTCCTGCAAGAATGACCTGCGGGTGGTAACCAACCTCTTCGGCTTTGTGCGTTAAATAGTAGGGATCAACCCCTATACAATGCCCGCCTACAAGCCCCGGACGAAATGGCAAAAAGTTCCATTTACTACCAGCGGCCTCTAACACATCGAGAGTATCTATTCCGATACGCTCAAAAATAACTGACAATTCATTGACCAAAGCAATGTTCAAATCACGCTGAGTATTTTCAATAACTTTCGCTGCTTCAGCAACTTTGATGGACGTCGCTTTATGTGTACCAGCCGTTATTATACTCCCATAAAGAGAGTCAACCACATCTGCTATTTTTTCTGTACTGCCGCTAGTGATTTTTTTTATTTTTGTAAGAGTATTTATCTTGTCGCCCGGATTAATTCGTTCGGGGCTATAGCCCGCAAAAAAATCTTGGTTAAACTTTAGATTAGAGACTTTTTCAAGCACCGGAACGCATACTTCCTCAGTAGCTCCTGGGTAAACTGTTGACTCATAAATGACAATATCGCCAGTTTTAAGCACTTTCCCTACAGTTTCGCTAGCCCTTTTAAGTGGCGTGAGATCTGGTCGATTGACCTTATCTACTGGAGTGGGAACTGTAACCACGAAAACAGTACAATCTTTAATATCAACGTCGTTACAACTAAAACGCAAACGTGCAGCTGAGTTAAGTTCTTCAGTTGTAACTTCTAATGTTGAGTCAGTACCTTTTCTTAACTCTTCGATCCTTTCCTTATTTATGTCAAATCCTATCACATCATATTTTTTTCCGAATTCGACAGCCAAAGGTAAACCAACATAGCCTAGTCCAATGATGCAGATCTTAAGATTCAAATTAGTGTCCATTTATGTTCAAACTCTCTGTATGGCGACGGTTAAAATGTAAAATAATTACACCGAAAACAGCGATCATGCTGCTTAGAATAGTCGTAAGAATAATAATTAAAATGCGATTAGGTTTGGCCTTTTTCTCAGAAACAACAGCAGGGTCAATAGTCTTCAATACATATTCCTCCCTCACATTAGCCAACATAACAGTTTTAGTCTGTTCTTCAATAAGTGAAAAGAGCATAGAACGTACATCAGCGATATTTGTCTGGTCAATTTTACTATTCAAGTAAGCGATACTTCTCTCAGCCTCTGCCAAATCCCTCTGCCGCATATCCTCGTTTATAGCTTTTACAAGTCTATCCACCCACTCTTTTGCCAAGTAAGGAGAATAGTGCTCAATACTGACGGTAATCATTCCAGATGTCTTATCTTGGTTTACTGAAAACAATTTCTTAAACTCGTCAAACGTTTCCATTGTACTGGGCTTTGGTTTAAACGGAGCCTTCACTTCACGCACCCATTCATTGCTCGCACTATCATAAATTTCAGAATCGATAACTAAGCTGTTTGTTACGCGATCCCATCCTTCAGCAGCCATAATTTCGATATACAGGTTGTTTTGCTCTATAAACTTACCAATGAAGTCACGAGATTTCAGAATTTGTAAAGCAAGAGTAGTTTTATCCCCGCCTTTTTCTCCTAAATTAACTCCTGCAAGAGCAGCCAAGCCCCCCAACTGACCGGGAATATTTAAACTGCTATCTTCGGCTGCCGCGAGCAGTACATCGCTCTTGTATATATTCGGCAAACTAAAAACGTATACACTGGCTATAAGCGAAGCGATTATAGTTACAACCAAGACGATCCATTTACCTGCCCAAGTAACGGAAATCAGTTCACGTAAACCTATTTCGTCTGGATCCGAGTATTGCTTTTGTACTTCATTCATACTGTTGACTCTTTCAATTAATTCATCAGAAACTGTTAATCGCTGCGACAGCAACTGCAGATTGATAGAATATCTGTGTAATAGCTGTCCACAATGACAAACTATCTTTATATTCAGTATCAACAGGTACAATAATGGCATCACCTGGTTCAAGCTGAGATTCCTTCACAGCAAACCAAGCTTGTGTAGATGGAATAACCACCGAACCATTTGCTTTTATTACATAGATACGTTCTTCATCAGCACGTTTACGTAGTCCACCAGCCAAGTTGAGGTAATCTTCTACCGTCATATTGTTTTTAAACCTGTGGCTACTGGCATGTTGAACTTCACCTACAACAGAGACCGTGTAGTCTGTACGAGGAATATAAAACAAGTCACCATCTTCTACAGGAAGATCTGCCGTGATATCGCCAGCCAGAATAGCTGGAACATCCAGCACTAGACGACCAATAGGCGGTTGGCTTTCTAACTGATTAATCATTAATAACGCATCTTGTGGCGAAGTTTTGATGCCATCCTCAGTTAAGCTTTTAGTTGCTATATCAGCACGTAATTGTTCTGTCAGCTTCTTAAGTTGTAAACGCTCACGTTCTTTTACACTTTCACGGGTATAGACCACGCCTTGTAAGAAAGCACTTCGGCTTAAACCACCAGCTCGTTCAATCACATCCGACAACATTTCACCACGTTGAATTGTATAACGGCCTGGGAATTTCACTTCACCGCGAATTTCAATAGCACGTTCTATATTCCAGTCAGGAATTGGAAAGATACTTAATCTATCGCGGCTTTGTAGTGAAAAAGTCTCGCTACCATTAAAAGCAGTTTCCAGATTGACAGCTATATTTCGGACTTCTATGGAGTTGCTGTTGCTGTTAATACCCTCTGCTCTGGTGAGTTCTGCACGCCCCAAATAAGCTGACTCAGTCAAACCACTGGCAGCAGTAATCAAATGTTTTAAGTTAGCCCCTTCCACTAATGGATATTCACCCGGAACTTTAACCTCCCCATTGACCCGCACTAATAAAGGAGAAGCACCGTTTCGAGCCTGCATTTTAAGTTTTTCGATAAGCGGATACATTAATTCTGTGCGGTTAAAACTTGCAGATAAATTCAACAGTTCTTTTTCATAATAAAGTTTTAACATCACCTGCTGCATAATGTCTGGTAAGGCACTTTCGCCAACGCTTACCCCAACTTCAGTCTGGTCAAACATAGCGCGCTTGGGTTGGCTATCGTACAATTGAGCATCTACAATTTTTTGCCCTGCTATTGAGTCTGTAGCCCCTAAAGAAGCACGGCGAGCTACCCGGTTTTCATTTTCCTGCACTAAGTTATTAAAACCAACACTGGATAAATCTTCACTGGCAGCCCAGCGCATTTCATCACTGGTGTTATATCTTTTTTGTACTTCCTTACGCAGGTAATCATTTAATACAGTTCTATTGACGGCTTGTTCTGCATAGTTAAAGACCAACACCAAATCACGTGGTTTTAACTCAACATTATCAGTGCTTTGCGGTTGATTAACGGCATTAGACAAAGCGAATTGCATCACTTTCACATCACCAGCTTCGTTAGTTTCACGTACGATCAGCGCATAGTCTAAATCTGCTGTCATATGCAGATCAGCCCAAAAGGATTTAATCAGGTCGTTTACTCTTAAACCTTGGCGCCATGAATACTGACCTGGGCGCACTACTGCACCAATTAAAGTTACCTGATGTTCGATACGGGGTGATGTTGCAGAAACTGTTAACACATCACCATCACGCAAAGACATTTGCTTATTCACAGCTTTGGTTAGATCGAGATTTAACAAGTTACGCAAATTATTACTGTCAAAACGTTCTAACACTACAGATTGAGGGTAAGCACCAGCCTTGGTTCCACCTGTCATAGTCAATAAGTTATCTATGGTTTCGCCTGATTTTATTTCATAAATAGCAGGGCGTTTTACTTCACCTGTAGCTTGCACTGTGGCCTTTAATGGAGCCACAAAAACTACATCACCGTGCTTCAACTGAATATCACCGCTATTATCACCACGCAGTAATAAGTTGTATAAATCAAAACGAGCGACAGTTTCACCGTTACGTTTAACCTGAATATCTCGCAAGCTGCCAATTTCAGAAACTCCACCAGCTACGTATAAAGCCTGAGTGACGTTTGTTAAAGCAGATACTGCAAACATACCAGGTGTTTTAGCTTCACCTGCAACAAAAATATTGATAGTGCGTAACTTGCCCATGGTGACAACTGCATCAACACCTATCATGGCTTCACGCACTTTGTTGACAACAAGGTCGGAAGCCTGAGCGACCGTTAAACCATTAACATTCACGGGGCCAATTTCAGGTAAATTTACTGTACCATTACGGCTTACTTTTAATTCTTCACTGCTGTTTTGTTTACCAAAAAGCTGCAACAACACAATATCATCCGGGCCCAAACGGTAGTTTTCAGCCACTGGCGCATTGTCTATTGGAGCAAAAGTGCTGACATCTGCATTAAACATTGACATGCCAAAACGTCCAGATGTAGCAGCAGGTGCGACAGGTGGTGCTGTTCTGACCCGTTCTTTAGTTGAGGATACCTGTTGCGGAGCCAGGATTTCTGGTTCTGCTTGCTGAGATGCTGAAGAACCTACAGACCCCGTAGGCAACTCAATACCATATTGCTTAGCAAGGCGTTGTTGCTCTGCAGGAGAAAGGTTTTGGAACTGAGCTATCATGGCTGGTGACGGCGTCACAGCGGAGACAGGCAATGCCGCAAAAAAAGCAGCAAACATGGCGATATTTACAAATTTCAGCACCCTACAACTCCAGATTTTATATTGGTTAGATCTAGCAAAAACTTTGTCTAGTTTACCCGCTTTGGCTGTATTTCCAAGCAAAAGTCACCTCAACACAGTAAGAAACTGTGGCTGGACGGGTTTTCATCACAAATAGTTAGTACTTTTTTTTACAATCAGAAACCAAGTGATTGATACTTTTTTAAAGCACACAGATTAATTCAAACTTTCCACAAGCAGAGTTAAAGCAGGAAGTATTTCTGCACATCCTCATGCGACCAATTCCTTGAAAGCTTTTCTTAAAAAACCGGCCGCAACTTTAACGAATTTAGTTGTTTTTGTCTATCAGAAAAAAGGTGGAATGAACAAAGCACCACCATTACAACTACTTTAAAAAGCTCGCTTTAATTGACTCAATAATACGAGCACAAGCTTTACCATCACCATAAGGGTTGTGGGCGAAGCTCATTTGCTCGTAATAGGCTTTGTCTGTCAGTAAACGACTGACTTCGCGCACTATTACATCAGCATCTGTCCCCACCAGTTTGACAGTGCCTGCAGCTACGGCTTCAGGACGTTCAGTCGTATCCCGCATGACTAACACAGGTTTGCCTAAAGATGGCGCTTCTTCCTGAATGCCACCTGAGTCGGTAAGCACCACTGTACTGCGGCTCATCAGATAAACAAAAGGCAGATAGTCCTGAGGTTCTATTAAGTGTACGTTGGAGGTGTCGCTTAATAAACGAAATACAGGTTCACGCACATTAGGGTTTAAGTGCACTGGGTAAACGACGTCTGTATCAGGGAATTGCTGAGCAATTTGTTTTAAGCCAGCACAAATTTGCTCAAAACCGTCGCCAAAGCTTTCACGTCTATGGCCTGTCACCAGCACTAAGCGCCGACCATTCAGGCCATAAGGGAATTGGTGTTCGAAGTTTTTGGTCAAACCTGCATCGCCATCAATTTTTGCAACCACCTGATGCAAAGCATCAATCACTGTATTGCCTGTCACTATTATGCCAGCCGGATCGATATTTTCATTCAGCAGGTTTTGTTTTGAGGTATCAGTGGGCGCAAAATGCAGCTTAGTTAAAGCCCCTGTTAATTTACGGTTTGCCTCTTCAGGCCATGGGCTGTAAATATTGCCGGTACGAAGCCCAGCTTCAACATGGCCTACGGCGGTTTTTTCATAATAACAAGCCAAAGCTGCTGCAAAAGTGGTGCTGGTATCACCGTGCACCAGGACTATATCGGGTTTGAAGTCCCGTAATACAGCTTTGATATTCAAAAGGATGCTGGTGGTCACATCATATAAGTCCTGACCGGCTTTCATAATAGCCAGGTCGTAGTCCGGCACTATGTCAAACAGCTTCAGTACCTGGTCCAGCATTTCTCTGTGTTGGCCTGTAACACAAACTTTGCTCTCAATGCCCGATGTTTCTTTTAACAGATTGACTAAAGGCGCCATTTTAATAGCTTCGGGTCTGGTGCCAAACACACTCAATACTTTGATCATAGGGACTTCCATTAAACTGAACCTGTTGAAATGGTATCAGAGTTTACCTTGTGGCGGCAGACTAAAATAGCTTGCATGAACACGAACTTAAGCCACTCCGATAACGACCTTGTGCCCTTTGGCTTCCAGTTGCTTTTTCAGCTCAAGTTTTGCTTCTGCATCGCCGTGTACCAAACGGATTTGTTCCGGCGCCTGGTGCATTCCGCTGACAAAATGCAATAGATCCTGTTGGTCTGCATGAGCAGAATAACCACTAAGTTGTAGTACTTCAGCATGTATAGGGTAGTCCTCGCCATCAAGCTGAAGATAACCCCCTGTTTTTGCATACGTGAGCAAGGCTGCGCCCGGAGTGCCACGGGCCTGATACCCGATAAACAAAATTTGATGACGGGCAGAAGCTAATAAAGCTTTCAGATAATTCACGACACGGCCACCTGCACACATGCCGCTGGCTGCTATTACTACCGCAGGTCGGCCTGTTTCGGCCAGATGCCTGACAACTTTTTGATGATCATCATGAGTCTTGACAGTCAACAATTGCTCAAACTGCAATGGATGCCGACCCTGTTGCAGCCTCTGCTTGGCTTCATCATCCCAGAACTGTTTTAATTCTTTGTATACAGCGGTAAAGTCAGCGGCTAAGGGGGAGTCGACAATAATATCCAGTTGCTCCCAGTTCAGACCCTGATGAATAGCCTGGCCCTGCATACGATGAATAATATCTTCAAGCTCGTACAACAACTCCTGAGTACGGCCTATGCTGAACGCAGGAATAAGCACAGTGCCATTATCATTCAGTGCTTTTTCTAATACTTGCTGTAAACGCTGCTGACGGTTTTTCCGGTCCTGGTGATTTTTATCGCCATAAGTGCTTTCAAGCACCAGTAAGTTGGCACTCTCAAGCGGGGTAGGATCAGGTAACAATGGGGTATCACGGGCACCTAAATCCCCTGAAAATACAGCTTTATACCAGCCTTGTTCTGTACCTGGGTTATCCGGCGGGATCTGATGCCGAATTTCGATATAGGCAGAGCCCAGAATATGACCTGCGTTTTGAAAACGCAGCTGAACAGCGTCTTCACTGCCTTCCAGTTTATACCAGGAGTTGTAATCGCAAGGCCGCAGCTGTCGTGATACAGCTTTGATAAAAGCATTGATCAGCTTTTCATCTCTGGTGATGCCCATTTTTAATGCATCTTCTAACACCAGCGGCAGCAGTAAAGCAGATGCCTTGCTGCAATAGATGGGCCCGTTAAAACCTGCCGCTATTAAATAGGGAATACGGCCTGCATGATCAATATGCACATGAGTCAGCAAAAGGGCCTGAATACCTTCAAGCGGAAAATCGATCTGCGCTGAATCTGCACCAGCTTTGCCCCTACCCTGCTCTACGCCCTGAAATAAGCCGCAATCGATCAGAACGCTTTGTTGTTCGTTGAAAAAATACTGGTGGCAGGAGCCTGTTACGCCATCAATAGCTCCATGATGGATAAGAATTGGATTGTGCATAGCAGTGCCCTGTAAGCTTCATCCTTGTACAGAAAACTATAGCCATTGAATAATAGTAAGACCAAGTCAGCAGAGAATTCAGTCAGAGAAAAGGAGTGGTTATTTGGTTTGCTTATGCAGGTTAAACAGCAGTTCAGCTTCCGCCTGAGGTAATTCACATTCAAGCATGATTTCATCCAGGCTGGCACCCAAATGCACCATTTTCATCGCTCTGGTGTAAATTTTTGATTCCGGATCAAATAAATTCAACGATTTTTGTTGTTCAGCCAATTCAGCAACCTGCTGCATGCCCTGACCTAAGTGACTTTCCAAAGTGAGCACACGTTGCCCTACCCCAATGACTGTAGAACGCAACTCTTCTATATCCTGATGGGCACGTTTAAGCTGTTGCGCCTGTTGTTCCAACTGCTGACTTAATTGCTCAATATGTTGTTGCTGTTGCCAACTTGCTGCTGCGTTTTCATTAATGATATCCAGCAGCTTTTTATTCTGACGCGAAGCCAGCACTGCCATCCCTGCAGACAACAACAAAATGGCTACTATTCCCAGTAGCCATATCCATGAAAATTCCGTCAGAAAATTAGCCATTAAATGCTACGGATCTCTTCCCATTCATCATCAGACAGCAGTTTATTCAGATCGACCAGGATCAGTAGTTCACCTTCGCGGTTAGACACACCCTGAATAAACTTGGCACTTTCGTCTGTGCCTACGTTGGGCGCAGTGTCAATTTCAGACTGTTTCAGATACACCACTTCAGCTACGCTGTCGACCATAATGCCAATGACCTGGCGCTCTGATTCTATGATCACAATGCGGCTGTTGTCCGTCACTTCTGAAGGCGGCAAACCAAAACGGGCACGGGTATCAATCACTGTGACTACGTTGCCACGCAAATTGATAATACCCATGACATAATCAGGCGCACCAGGCACCGGGGCTATGTCTGTATATCGCAAAACTTCCTGCACCTGCATGACATTAATACCGTAGGTTTCTTCCTGCAGTTTAAAAGTCACCCATTGCAGCACTAAGTCTGTGACTTCTTTAGTTTTGCCAGATTGTGCTGTTAAATTACTCATGCATAGCTCCTACCCAGAAGTTAAATTCTTTTACACTCAATCAGTGCTGACTATTCATACCCTTTGCTAATAAAGCAATCAGAGCGTCTACGTCCAGCAAAGCACACATATGTTGTTTAATTAAACCAGCGAGCCAGGGCCTTTTGCCTTCTGTTTCCCGCCACTTTACTTCGTCTTGCTCTAAGGCAATGGTGTTGACCAAAGTATCACAAGCCAGGCCCCAATGGCTATTGCCCAGCATAATAACATATTGATAGTTTAGCTTTTCTGCCAGCCCCTGGTCATATTTTTCTGGCATGACCCAAAGCGCAGTATCGACCACATTAATTTTTTGCTCACGGTACAACATCACACCTTTAAGCCATTCAGGCTGACCAGGCAAAGAGCTGATGGGCATCATCTTATGAATACCACCCAGCGCTTTCAGAGGTAATGCCACCTTTAAACCCGCCACTGTAAAAAACAACGCCTGAAAACGGCCTTTTCTGTAGTCTTTGACTACAGGTGCCGCCGCTTTGACTGCCGGAGCAACAGGGGCAACTTTCACCTGTTCAACCACTGGGGCAACAGGAGCTACAACAGGCGCTTTTACCACAGGAGCTGTCACTGGTGCTACAACGGCTGGTTTTGCGATCACCGGTGCTTTGACTGGCGCAACAACAGGAGCCGATACCGGAGCCAGCAGTTCATTCAGTTGCTGTTTTTTCGCTTGCTGAATAGGCGTTTCGACCACGTCCTCGGTCAACAAAGCATTTAAATAATGCTTCATGACTTTTTGGCTGGCTTGTAAATCGCTCATCTTAGTTCTCCGGCGCTAACTGCAATAAATAGGTTAGCAACGTATTGTAAGCAAAGACCCCACGGGATTTTGGCGCGAATACAGGGGGTGGAGTCTGAGCCAGACTGGCATCACGGAATTTAGTGTCAATAGGTATGACGGCAGACCACACCCTTTCCTGATACTGAGCTTTTAACGCTTTGTAAGCATCTAATGAGGCTTTGGTTCTTTTGTCGTACATAGTGGGCACTATGGTAAAAGCGTAATCCTGTGGCGCTGAACTGTGCATTAGTTGCATAGTGGCAATCATCCTGTCCAGACCTTTTAATGCCAGAAACTCTGTCTGCACTGGTATTAAAATACGATCACAAGCGGCCATGGCGTTCACCATCAGCACACCAATAACTGGAGGGCAGTCAATCAGCACATAGTCATAGTCATTTTCAATTTTTTGCAGAGCTTTTTTCAGAATAAGCCCCATACCACCTTGTTGACCATGAGAACGGTCAAGAGTAGCCAACGCCATAGAAGTAGGCAATATATCCAGATTGGGCATACCGCTTGGGCAAAGTGACTGCAAAATTTCTTCGCCGGTAATGTCTTTACCACGCAGAAAAATATCGTAGACGCTGACTTCCAGCTCTTCAGCATCAATGCCAAAATAGTAGGTAAGCGAGCCATGAGGGTCAGTATCGATCAGTAAAACACGATGGCCACGCTGTGCAAGCAAAGCGCCTAAGGTGACTGTAGTGGTAGTTTTTCCAACCCCACCCTTTTGATTTGCTATAGTCCAAACAACCAATTTACTGTTCCTGCTCAATAGGTGGCTCTTCTTCGCCTGGTTCAGGCGGTCTGGTTGTGATCCGTATGCCACCATGAGGTAAGCGGATCACCCGTATTTGTTGCTGTTCTTGCGCGGCAGCCGCTTCAGCTGCCTGTTCTGCTTCAGTTTCTGCTTCAACTGGCTGCGGTGTTTCAACCACAACAGCTTCATATGCATATTTAGATAAAGCTATCACTACCTTACGGTTTTGACTGCGACCTTGTGCAGTAGCGTTATCTGCAAAAGGGGAATACTGGCCATAGCCTTCAATCGCCATACGTTGTGGTTCTATACCTAAGTCTTCCAATAAACGCACTATAGAAGCAGCACGCGCTACGGACAACTCCCAGTTCGATGGAAACTGCTCAGTGCGGATAGGTACCGAATCAGTATAACCCCGCACTCTTAAAAAATTATTCGTCTGCTTTAAAATAGCAGTTAATTCAGTGATGACCGCAGAAGCAGAGCTGTTTGAACGGGCACTGCCGCTGCCAAACAATAAACCACTATTAAGTTCAACCGTTAACCAGTCTTCGTCCAGCGTCACTTTGGCTAACCCCGACTCAACCAGACTACGCAAAGCACGATTGATGTCTTTTTGGATCCCCACTAAAGGGCTGCCAGGTTTAGTACTGTCTATCTGTTCTAACTTCGGATTATCCGCCAGTAAAGTGGGGCCTGCAGCGTCTTCCAACCCTGAACCATAGAACTCAAAATCACTTTGCGGCCGACTACCAGGTTGTACAGATTGCCCCTGGATACCAGTTCCTGTTTCGTCTGTCGCTATAAACACTTTCGAAATAGTGTCCTGTAAAGCTTTAAACTGTTCACGCTCCATATTGGCCATCGAATACAGCACAACAAAAAGTGCAAACAACAAGGTCATATAATCGGCATAAGACACCAGCCAACGTTCTGCATCTGACTTTTCCGCTTCACTGGCGGCAGAACGGCGAGGCCTGTACATTTAAGTGGCTCTGTATGCCATTAGTTTGGATTCCACGCTGCGTGGGTTCTCCCCCAGGGCTATAGAACACAAACCTTCGATCACCATAGAATGAAATAACGCCCGCTCTTCAACTAACACTTTGATTTTATTAAAAATAGGTATAAAGACAAAGTTAGCTAAGCCCACGCCATAAATAGTAGCGACAAAAGCGGTAGCAATGCCCTGCCCTAATTCATCCGGGTTGGAAATATTAGACAAGGCCAGAATCAAGCCAAGCACAGCGCCCACTATACCTATAGTCGGACTATAGCCGCCCATAGCTTCAAATACTTTTGCTGCTCTTAATAAACGTTCTTTCTCAAGATGCAGTTCGGTGTCGAGGATGTCCTGCAATATTTTGGCTTCAGTGCCATCCACCAGTAAGTTCAAACCTCGTTTTAGCAAAGGTTGCTCTTCATCCAGCGCATCCTGCTCTAACGACAAAAAACCTTGCAGACGAGCCGAATGTCCCCACTGGGTAATACGTTCTATGGTCGAATCGAAGTCCAGTTTAGGCGGCGTAATGACCCAGGGCAGCAAGCTCATGCTCAAACGAAACTGCGAAGCCGGACTCTGGATCAGCACAGCTCCCAAAGTACCACCAAACACAATTAAAAAAGCAGGCCAATGCAACAAGGTAAGAACATCTCCACCTTCCTGACTAAAACCGCCCACTATAGCCACTAACGCAATAATAATACCGGCAAGAGTAAGCTTATCCATTGCCTACTTCTGCAATAATGCGGTTTGCCACATCAGATAACGCCACTTCAAGATGAGTCAAACCTGCAGCAGTCACAGCCTGCGGCATGCCATACACCACACAACTGGCTTCATCCTGCGCCCAGATCCGGGAACCGGATTGCTTCAGTAAACGAGCGCCTTCACGGCCATCCGATCCCATACCTGTCAGCACTATCGCCAGTACCTTGTCGTTAAAGACTTTGGCAGCAGTACCAAAAGTAATATCTACGCTGGGTTTAAAGGTAATACGAGGTGAGTCGTCTTCGCGCACCCTAAGCCTGGCCTGGTTTTCATTGCCATCGACCAGCATTTGTTTACCACCTGGCGCCAGATAAGCCACACCAGGCCTCAGAATGTCGTTATCTGCGGCTTCTTTGACTTCAATTTTTGCCAGACCATTTAAACGGGCGGCAAAAGCGCCGGTAAAGGCCGCTGGCATATGCTGAATAAGCACAATAGGCAAAGGGAAATTAGCAGGCAAAGCGGTAATAATTTGTTGCAGCGCTACAGGTCCGCCTGTTGAGGTACCAATAGCCACCAGTTTGTAGTTTTTGCCGCTGGATTCAAAATTAGCAGTACGTTGGGATTCAGCACGTTCTGCAGCTCTGTTTTGTAACTCTGCCCGCTCAGCCAATGCTCTGGCCGCCAGACTTTGAGCCAAAGGTGCTCTTGCTGTTGAAGCTGAAGCACTGGCCGCAGGAACTGGTGCAGTGCGGGATGACAAAGTAGAACCTGTGTTTCCCGTTAAACTGGATGGTCTGCTGATCACCCGACGACGCGCCACTGTTTTCACGCGCTGACGTAATACATCAGCGGCTTCCGCTTTATCACGGGCTATGTCTTCGAACTTTTTCGGCAGGAAGTCGATAGCGCCAGCTTCCAGTGCATCTAAAGTAGCTTTTGCACCTTCGTGAGTTAAAGATGAAAACATCAGAATAGGTGTGCGCTGTACCTTTAAGATTTCGCGCACAGCCGCAATGCCATCCATCACCGGCATTTCTATGTCCATCGTGATCACGTCAGGCCTTAAGGCTAACGCTTTTTCCACCGCCTCTTTACCATTATTGGCGGTGGCAATGACCTCTAACTCGGCATCCTGACTCAGTATTTCCGTTAGACGGCGACGGAAAAAACTGGAGTCATCAACAACTAATACCCTGATGGTCATACTTCACTCTCTTAGGCTGAGAATTTATCAAAGCGATCAAATTTTATTTTGGAACGTTTGGCATAATGCTTCAGCAAGTTAGGCACATCCAGAATAAGCGCTATACCGCCGTCTGATGTGATAGTAGCGCCAGCCATACCAGGAGTACCTTGCAATAAAGCATCCAGAGGTTTGATCACCACTTCTTCCTGACCAATCAGAGAATCCACTACAAAACCAATTTGTTGGGTACCAATTTGCACTATCACCACATGACCCTGCTCGCGACGGATTTTTTTGGTTGAACCTTTCACCAGCCAATGCTCGAGATAAAACAACGGAATTGCTTTGTTCCGAACCACTATGGTCAACTGGCCATCCACGTTATTGGTTTTTGCCAAATCCAGATGGAAAATTTCGTTGACTGTCGCTAGTGGCAAGGCAAAAGTTTGTTCGCCTACTATCACCATCAAGGTTGGCAATATTGCCAAAGTCAGCGGCACTTTAATTTCCAGGATAGTGCCCTGACCTAACTTGGAGTTGATATGCACTGTGCCGTTCAGTTGGGTAATTTTGGTTTTCACCACATCCATACCCACACCACGACCAGAAATATCAGAGATTTGCTCTTTGGTGGAGAAACCTGGTGCAAAAATCAGATTAAAGGCTTCAGTGTCTGACATGCGGGCCGCTGCATCAGGTTCAAGTACACCGCGTTTTATCGCTATGCCTTTGAGTTTTTCCGGATCCATACCTGCACCATCATCAGTGATGGTTAACAGAATATGATCACCAGCCTGAGACGCCGCTAACCGGACTAAACCTGTGCGTGGCTTACCGGCTTTCACACGAACATCCGGCATTTCAATACCATGGTCAACCGAGTTACGCACTAAGTGGACCAATGGATCGGCTAAAGCTTCAACCAGGTTTTTATCTAAATCTGTTTCTTCCCCTTCCAGCACAAGGTTAATGTCCTTTTGCAGAGAACGGGCTAAGTCGCGTACAACCCTTGGGAAACGGCCAAATACTTTTTTGATCGGCTGCATCCGGGTTTTCATCACAGCACCTTGTAAATCGGCTGTGACTACGTCAAGGTTCGCTATGGCTTTACTCATTTCTTCATTTTGAGCAGAGCCGGATAAGCTGACCAAACGGTTACGCACTAAAACTAATTCACCCACCATGTTCATGATTTGATCCAAACGTTTGGTATCAACACGAACTGTCGTTTCTGGCTGGTTAGCGGCTGCTTTTGGATCCGCATCCGGATCTTTTGGCGCTGCAGCTACAGGAGCTGGTTTTGCTGCCGCAACAGGTGCAGGAGTTGGAGCCGGCGCTTTGGCAGGCTCTGCAGCTTTGGCTACAGGTGCAGCTTTTGCAGTTGCAGCCGGGCCAACAGGCGCTTTACCTTTACCATGCAAATCGTCCAGCAAAGATTCAAATTCGTCGTCAGAGATGTCATCCCCAGAGGCCGCTTTGGCTTTTTCTGGTGCTTTAGCCGGTGCTTTTTCTGCAGGCTTAGCAGCCACAGGTGCAGCTGCTTCACCAGGAATGAAGGAACCCTGTCCATGCAGCTGATCTAAAATAGCTTCAAATTCATCGTCTGTGATGTCTTCACTGGCTGTTTCTTTCACAGCAGGTGGAGGTAAGTTGGCGGACGTATCACGGCCCGGAGCTCCGGCACCATGCAATTCATCCAGCAGAGATTCAAATTCGTCGTCGCTGATTTCATCAATGGAAGAAGAACTTTCTACAGCCGGAACTGTGGCGAACTCCACTACAGCATCAAACTCTTCCATGCTGATTTCTGGTTCAGGCTCAGCTGCAACAGCATGATGGGCATGTTCGTCTTCCGATTCAGGCATGCTCAGGCGATGCAAAGCTTCAATAATAGCAGGGTCAGCCGGAGTCAGAGGTTCGCGGTTTTGCACATCGGCAAACATAGCGTTAACCGCATCCAGGGCCTGTAAAATAACATCCATCAATTCTGCAGTGACACGACGTTTACCGGTCCGCAAAATATCAAACACGTTTTCGGCGCCATGGCAGGCGTCAACTAATTCAGTCAGCGATAAAAATCCAGCGCCACCTTTAACAGTGTGGAAACCACGGAAAATGGCATTTAATAAATTTGCGTCATCCGGATTATTTTCCAGCTCAACCAACTGCTCTTGCAGTAGTTCAAGGATCTCGCCGGCTTCGACTAGGAAATCCTGTAAAATATCCTCATCTAAATCAAAGCCCATGCTACAGCTCCCCTTTTAGAAACCTAAACTTGATAATAAATCGTCCACATCATCCTGACCGGACACCACGTCATCACGCTCTGCTGCGTCAATAATAGGGCCTTCAGCTTCGTGACCTGCTTTTGGTTTTTTCACTACGGCCGGTCGTTCTTCCATACTTAAGTTGGTTTGACCAAAGGCCGTTAATAAACCAATTAAGCTGTCTTCCACTTCCCGGACCAATTCAATGACCCGCCGTAAAATCTGACCTGTTAAATCCTGATAATCCTGTGCCATCAATACTTCGGTCAGTCGTGCATGTAAGGTAGCAGAGTTTCCGGTGGCCTGATGCAAAAAGCCATCAAGATTATGACATAAGGCTTTGAACTCCCCGACTTTTAAGTCGCGACTCATCAGTTTCTGCCAGTTTGGCAAAATTGATTGGAGGTGGGAGTTCAGCTCATCGGCGATAGGAAGACAGTTTTCAACTGCATCCATCGTTTTATTTGCTGCCTGTTCAGTCATATCAATAACATGATTCAAGCGCTTTTTGGCGTCCGGAATATCATCGGCCAGTAACGAGCTTAGAGATGGATCGATTTGGAAACTTTTTAGTGAGTCATGTAATTGCCGGGTTAGTTTTCCAACCTCGGCAAATAACTCAGAGGAACCCGGAACAGCCAGCTGTTGCACCAGTTCATTCGCAGCGTCGGTTTCACCAAACTCAAGCAACTGAACTAGTTCACGGGCCTGTTCTAAAGAAATCAAGGGTGCCGTAGCTACAGACATGGTGTACTCCTTTGTCAGTTACGGTTTAACCCAGGCGTTCGAATACTTTAGCCAGTTTTTCCTGTAAGGTTGCAGCAGTAAAAGGTTTAACGATGTAACCGTTCACTCCAGCCTGTGCTGCTGCAATGATCTGTTCCTTTTTCGCTTCAGCAGTCACCATCAACACAGGAATATGTTTCAGCTTTGCATCGGCACGAATTGCACGTAACAAGTCGATACCCTGCATACCTGGCATATTCCAGTCTGTGACTACAAAATCAAAATCACCATTTTGCAGCATAGGCAAAGCAGTACTGCCATCATCAGCTTCTGACACGTTGGTGAAGCCAAGATCTCTTAGCAGGTTTTTAATAATGCGTCTCATGGTTGAGAAATCATCAACCACAAGAATTTTCATATTCTTATCCAAAATCCCCTCCGGTGAGAGCCCAAGCTGGACTAACTCAAACTATTACAACCAATCCTGCATTCTGGAGCGTAAGCGCACCAGCGCCTGACTATGAATTTGACTGACCCTGGACTCACTGACATCCAGCACAGCACCAATCTCTTTCAAATTTAGTTCGTCATTATAATACAGCGACAACACTATAGCTTCTCGCTCCGGTAAGCTACTGATATTTTTTATCAACGCCTGTTGAAATGCATCAGTTGCCTGTTGTTCGTACAAATGATCGTCATCTTTATCATTTGCCGTCACTAACACATCTTCCGAGATGCCCAGATCTTCAATGCCAATAATGCGACCACTGCTGGCGTCACTCAGCATATGATGATACTCATCTAAAGATATATCAAGTTTTTCAGCAACTTCACTATCTTTTACATCACGACCCAGTTCAGATTCAAGCTCAGAAATGGCTTCAGCTATCATGCGGGAATTGCGGTGGACAGAGCGTGGAGTCCAGTCGCCACGGCGAATTTCATCCAGCATGGAGCCACGGATACGAATACCAGCAAAGGTTTCAAAGCTTGCACCTTTGCTGCCATCAAAATTCTTTGCTGCTTCAATCAGGCCTATCATACCGGATTGAATTAAATCATCGACTAAGACACTGGCGGGTAAACGGGCTAACAAGTGGTAGGCAATACGTTTCACCAGAGGCGCATGCCGCTCGATCATTTGAGTCAGTTGATCCGCGGCACCGTAGGCCGCAAGTTTGCTATTCAAACCAGACCTCTCGCTTCAGGTTGTTGCACCAGTTGTTCCAGAAAAAACTCCAGATGCCCAGAAGCAACAGGAGGCACAGGCCACTGCACAGCACGGGTGGCTAAGGTGCGGATAGCCAGAGTCGCCGGAGTTTTCGGAAAGGCATCGACAAAAGCTTTTTGCTTACGCGCCGCTTTTCTGACGTTTTCATCAAAAGGAATAGTAGCCACCAATTCCAGACTGACATCTAAAAATCGGTCTGTCACCCGGCTTAGTTTAGCAAACAATTCCTGACCTTCTTTTAAACTGCGTACCATATTGGCGACAATTTTAAAACGTTGCACACCGTGCTCACGGCTTAAGATTTTCATCAGAGCATAAGCATCCGTGATGGAAGAGGGTTCATCACAAACCACCACTAATACATCCTGAGAGGCACGGGAAAAACTTAACACCATATCGGAAATGCCTGCGGCTGTGTCGACCAGCAACACATCAAAACGGGTTCGCATTTCGCTGAACGCACGAATAAGACCAGCGTGTTCCACCGGTTTTAATTCGGTCATGGACTGAGTTCCTGAAGTCGCAGGTACAATTTTAATACCAAAAGGACCTTCAATCAGAATGTCGTCCAGCTCTGCTTCACCTGATAACACATGAAATAAATTTTGCTGAACCCTAAGTCCAAGCATCACGTCACAGTTCGCCAACCCAAGGTCGGCGTCCAGTACTAATACTTTTTTGCCCAGCTGTGCCATAGCCATGGCGAGGTTCAGAGTGACGTTGGTTTTACCGACGCCGCCTTTGCCCCCTGTCACTGCTATCACTTTTACCATCTGCTGCTGTTGGTTCATTCTTCTCAGGCCACTGGCTTGATCATCATTCATCGGAAGATTATGCATAGGTTCCTTCCACCCGGGCAGTCGTGTCTGAATACCACTGATAACCCGTACTACTGTTAGAGGTCCGTAACTGCTCTGCCTTGGCAACCATTGTTTTTGCGTCTGCCATTTCGATGTCCTCAGGGACTCGTTGTCCATGGGTCAAATAACTGACAGGTAACGCATTTTGTATTGCCACGTTAATGATTTCTCCCAAACTTAAGCATTCATCAAGTTTGGTGAAAATACAACCCGCTAATGGAATACGTTTGAAATGTTCAACGGTTTCCTGCATGACGCGAGCTTGAGATGTTGCAGACAATACCAGATAACTTTTTATTTTGACACGCGAATTATGCACTAAGGACGCAAGTTTTTCCGCAAGACGAACGTCACGCTGGCTCATACCTGCAGTATCAATCAGTATTAATTTACGTGTTTGTAACTGATTTAACAGCATGGCTAACTCTTCACTGTCTTTCACCTGTTTGACCGGACAACCTATAATGCGGCCAAAAGTAGCGAGCTGCTCATAAGCACCGATACGAAATGAATCCGTCGTGATTAAAGCGACCTGGTCGGCACCATGCCGCTTGGCAAACTGAGCCGCCAGCTTAGCCACAGTAGTGGTTTTGCCTACGCCTGTAGGGCCAACCAGAGCGACTACACCGCCACGACGCATAATATCGTCATTGGTAGTAATCAACTGGCCGGTCAGCAGCTCCAGTGCACTGTCCCAGGCTTCAGCGTCGCTGATATCCTCAGGCATAAAACAAGCGATTTGATCAGCCACAGGTTCAGATAAACCCAAATCCAGCAGCTTTTCAATCACCATGGCACGGACAGGTTCACGACGCGCCAGATCCTGCCACATCAAACCAGAGACCTGATGTTGCAGTAATTGTTTCATAGACGACATTTCGTTTCGCATGGCATCAAACTGTTTTTGCATTAGTTTGGCTTGTTGCTCCTGATAACGGGTTAATTCGTTCAGGTTTACAGCAGCAGCGCCGGAAGATTGACGTTCAACATCAGGTGCTGCTGAATTTGCAACCGAAAATAACGCATTAGTCGCCGCAGCAGTTTTTGCAGCCGCCATTTTATTGGCAGAGATAGCCTGAGCAGCTGCAGGTTGTTTGCTGATCTGACGGGCGAGCAAAGCTTGCAGAGAATCAGCAGGCACTTGCTCTGGCTCATCGTCGACTTTGATATTCAAACGCGCACCTGCTGCAGGCTGAGCTGCAGCTTTAGCTTCAGGCGCAGCCTTTACTGGCGCGGCTTCCGGGTCTATTGCCGCCACAATTTCAACACCACCTGCAACCTTTTTATTCGACAGAATAATGGCATCAGGGCCTAAAAACTCTTTAACTTCCGTCAGAGCGGTGCGCATATCTTTGGCAACAAAGCGTTTGATTTTCATAGCTTAACTCCTAATTCGACTGGCCTACCACACTGACAATACGAATTTGTTTGTTGTCAGGGATCTCTTGGTAGGACAAAACCCGTAATCCTGGAATACTGTACTTCACGAATCGTGCCATAACTGATCGCAGAATGCCGGAAGTCAATAAAACGGCTGGTTCACCCGCCAATTCCTGATTCTGACAGGCGGTAGCCAAAGATTGCTGTATACGTTCTGCCAGGCCTGGTTCTATGCCTGCTCCGTCATTTCCGGCCGATTGCATCGACTGATGTAACATCTGCTCCAAATCAGGCGCAAAGGTGATCACCGGCACTTCTGGTGCACTGCCCACCACTTCCTGAATGATCAATCGTTTAAGCGCCACACGGCAAGAAGCGGTTAAGACGTCAACATCCTGACTCTTGGATCCATAGTCCACCAGGGTTTGTACTATGGTGCGCATATCACGGATAGGCACACCTTCATGCAGCAGGTTTTGCAGCACTTTCACCACCACAGTCAGCGGTAAGGTATCTGGTACTAAAGCGTCCACCAGTTTAGGCGAAGATTTAGCCAGCATATCCAATAAGTTTTGTACTTCTTCATGGCCCAACAGCTGAGCCGCATTGTTGGTTAAAATCTGGCTTAAATGCGTAGCTACTACTGTTGCAGCATCCACTACTGTGTAGCCTAAAGTCTGTGCATGTTCACGCTGGTTTTTTGCTATCCAGACCGCTTCTAAGCCAAAAGCAGGGTCTTTAGTGGCTATGCCTTTGACAGTACCAAAGACCTGACCCGGGTTAATGGCCAGCTCATTGTCGTGTCTAAGCTCTGACTCCCCTGTAGTCACCCCCATCATGGTGACACGGTAAGTGTTAGGCTCTAAATCCAGATTGTCACGAATATGCACAGCAGGAATAAGGAACCCCAGCTCCTGAGATAATTTTTTGCGCACGCCTTTAATCCGGGTCAGCAATTCGCCGCCCTGCGCTTTATCGACCAGCGGTATTAAGCGGTAGCCGACTTCCAGACCTATAGTATCAACAGGTTGCACGTCGTCCCAGCCAATTTCTTTAACAGGAGCCACTTCAACAGGAGTGGTCATTTCAGCCTTTTTAATAGCTGCTGCTTTTTCCGCTGTTGGGTTTTCCACTCTGTACAGGTAATAGGCAGCGCCGCCAACAATAGCAGCCAGAGTTAAAAAGGCGACATGAGGCATACCAGGCACTATGCCCATAATCACCAGGATAGCTGCAGCAAGAACCAGAACTTTAAAATTACTGAACTGGCCGGCCATTTGGGTACCAAAATCACCATCTTTGTTTTGGCGGGTCACGATAATAGCTGTGCCGACCGACAATAACAGGCCAGGTATTTGTGCAACCAGACCATCCCCTATGGTCAGCAGCGTATAAATCTCTACCGCTTCCATAAAAGGCAAATCATGCTGCAGTACACCAATCACCAGGCCACCTATGATATTGATGACCATGATCACAATACCCGCCATCGCATCGCCTTTAACGAACTTATTCGCACCGTCCATTGAGCCGTAAAAATCAGCTTCTTCGCCTATTTCTTCACGACGTTTACGGGCCTGGTCAGCATCAATAAAACCAGCGTTTAAGTCTGCGTCTATCGCCATTTGTTTACCAGGCATAGCGTCTAAGGTAAAACGGGCCGTCACTTCAGAAATACGGGCGGCACCTGAGGTCACCACCATCATATTGATGATCACAAGGATGATAAAAACGACAAGACCCACAGCATAGTTGCCACCTATCACCACTTCACCAAAGGCCTCAACCACTTTACCTGCGGCATCAGGACCGTTGTGACCTTCGAGTAAAATGACCCGCGTACTGGCTATGTTCAGGGTTAGACGCATAATAGTGGCCACCAGAATAACGCTGGGGAAAATGGCAAAATCCAGTGGTTTTCTGGTGTAAATAGTGATTAACAACACCACTAAGCCAAGGGTGATGTTAAAGGTAAATAAGATATCCAGCATCAAAGGAGGTAAAGGCAAAACCACCATAGCCAAAGCGGCCAGGATCATTAAAGGCGTGCCTATTCCTTTGATATAAGACAAAACTTCGGGGTTAATACGGGATAAAGCTTGGGTCATCGACATTACAGGCCCTGACAAATTACTGACGCTACAGGCTGTTATACAAAAACCGTTCCACAATTTTAGTGACGGAAACCTTCAGGAATAGGCAACTCTTTTTCCAGTGTTTTCGGTCGTTTTCCTTTGCCTTTTTTATACATATTTAATTGATAAACATAAGCAAGAACCTGAGCCACTGCCGCAAATAACTGCTCAGGAATAGGATGATC
The DNA here is from genome assembly GCA_018825965.1 of Gammaproteobacteria bacterium. Taxonomy (GTDB): domain Bacteria; phylum Pseudomonadota; class Gammaproteobacteria; order Enterobacterales; family Alteromonadaceae; genus Pararheinheimera. The sequence continues at coordinate 154,718 of JAHKAA010000034.1, read as the reverse complement.
CAGCTCTGTGGTATAAAAAATTGAACGGGCCAAAGCAGGTGATTCCAGCACAGGGACTTTATTTTCTTCGGCTAAACGCCGGATATAAAGCGCCATTTCATCTGCACCTTTGGCGACAACAACAGGGGCTCTGAACTTCGCCTGATCGTATTTAAGCGCAACGGCAAAGTGCGTCGGGTTGGTCACTACAACGTCTGCTGTTGGCACTGCGGCTATCATTCGACGTCGAGCAGCCTGGTACTGTAAGCTACGGATCCGGCCTTTCACCCTGGGGTCACCCTCAGAGTTTTTATATTCGTCTTTGACTTCCTGCAGCGTCATTTTTAGCTCTTTATTATGCTTCCACATCTGATAAGGAGCATCTATGGCCGCGACGACAATCACGCTAAAACAAATACCAAAAAATACCCAGGCCAGAATTTCAGCCGATGCAAAAATATCTTCAGGGCTGGTCATCAGCGATAACGCCATAATATCGTCAAAGAAGGTGGATAAAAGCGCAAAGGTTAACCCACCTATCACCAACACCTTGGCGATACTTTTGAGCAGTTCCACCATAGCCTGTAAACCGAACATGCGCTTAAAACCCGCAGCCGGATTCAGTTTACTCCATTTAAAACCAACAGCCTGCCAGGTAAAGTTATAACCTCCAACCAGAACACTGCCCACATAAGCTGCCAGCATAATCAGCAGGAAAAACTTCAGTAAACCAGGAAATAATTCAATTAAGGCATCGCCCCAGACCGAAAACATCGAATAGGGGTTAAAAATATCTTTTTCATCCAGTGACAATAAACGACGACAAACCTCAAGCACTGAAGCCGCTATCTCTTTACCGAAAATTAACAGGCCTGCCGCACTACCCACCAGTACTGTGAAGGTGGCCAGATCCCGTGAACGCGCAACCTGGCCTTTCTTTCGGGTGTCGTCCAGTTTTTTACTGGTGGGTTCTTCGGTTTTTTCCTGACCAGAGGTTGCCATAAAGCTCTCCTAGCAGCCAATTAACTTGCAGGTGTATTCAATACTATGCTGCCAGTTCAGATTAAAATGAAACAAGAAGGTATCCATCGTCATCCACATAATGAGTAAACCAGCCAACATGCTGATCGGCATACCAATAGAGAAAATATTTAACTGAGGTGCGGTGCGGGTTAGGACACCAAAAGCAATGTTGACCACCAACATTGCTGTCACTGGCGCCAGGGTAATGGCAAGGGCAGTCACAATAATCCAACTGCCAAATTCAGCGACTTGCCAGTATTTATTCACATCAAGCCACTGGCCGTTAATAGGCAAAGTTTCAAAGCTGAACACCACCATCTGAAACATGATCAGATGGCCGTCGTACACCAGAAACAATAAGGTCGCTAAAATCAGATAAAACTGGCCTATGGCCGGCACTGAAACACCGTTGGCCGGATCGGCCATAGCAGCAAAACCCAAACCGGTTTGAGTGGCCAGAATTTGACCTGCAGTGACAAAAGCCTGCACAAAAATTTGTGACATAAAACCTATAGCCAGGCCTATCAGAATTTGCTGGATCATTTGCACCACCAGATTCAGCGACATCAGATTAATGTCTTTGACCGGTGGAACTACAGGCATAATCATCACAATAAAGGCCGCACAAAATGCAGCTTTGACGCGGGTAGGAATATTTTTTGCGCCAAAAGCCACCATAATAAACATCATGGCCGAGACCCTGGCAAAAGGCAGCATAAAGTCAGCAATAACCTGCAGTAACTGCTGTAATGGGTATTCCATCAGCTAATAACCGAAGGAATGCTCATATAGAGCCTCTCGGTGTAATCCATGATGGTTTGGGTTAACCAATGGCCACCAAACATCAGCGCCAGCAAAGTGACAATTAAACGCGGTAAAAAGCTTAAGGTTTGTTCGTTGATGGAGGTTGCGGCCTGAAAAATAGAGACGATTAAGCCGACAATCAGTGACGGAATAATGGCCATGGAGACTATTAAAATCACCAGCCAAAGCGCTTCACTTAAAATATCAACAAAAACCTCTGGACTCATGTCCCCACTCCGTAGCTGGTGGCTAAAGTCCCCATCACCAGTAACCAGCCATCCACTAATACAAACATCATCAGCTTAAAGGGCAAGGCGATAATCATGGGGGATAACATCATCATACCCATGGCCATCAGAATACTGGCAACCACTAAGTCGATGATCAAAAACGGAATAAAGATCATAAAACCAATCTGAAAAGCTGTTTTTAACTCACTGGTGACAAAAGCTGGGATCACCACTGTGATAGGTAAATCTGCCACATTGTCGACTCTGGGTGTGCCGGCTATTTCAGCAAAAGTTTCTAAGTCTTTCATCCGGGTCTGATGCAGCATAAAAGCTTTCATCGGCTTTATGGCTTCATTAAAGGCCTGAATGGACGTCATTTCTTCAGCCAGATAAGGTTGCAGGGCTTTTTGATTTACCTCATCGAAGACGGGCGCCATAATAAAAAAGGTCATAAACAGCGTAATGCCAATCAAGACCTGGTTGGATGGCGAGGATTGCAAACCTATGGCCTGACGTAAAATAGCCAGCACCACGATAATACGGGTGAAGCTGGTCATCATGATGACCATGGCTGGCAAAAAACTCAGGGCTGTCATGACCGCCAGAACCTGCAGCGTTACGCTGTAGTCCTGAGAGCCATCCGGATTGGTGGTGACAGATAAAGCGGATAAAGAACCGCCTTGCTGCGCCAGCAGTTCAGGGGATAAAATTAAAAGCAGTACTGCAACAAGTGGCCACATATTAAGACTTCGACTTTTGTTTTTGTAAAAGCGTCTGAAACTGAGTACGCCAGTCCGTTGTTGTTACATCCTCAACCAAAGGCTGATCCAATTCGAACAACATGGTAATTTGATTGGCGGTGACACCCAGCACCCTTTGTTTGCCCTGCACTTCAATCACCAGCAAACGCTCCCCCGGCCCTAACATCACAGAAGTGATCACTTTGACGTGGCTGGAGCCAGGTAGCTTAATCGCCAGTTTTTTGTAAAGCCATGCCAGACCAAACAGCAAGCCAAGCACCAGCATCAGGGAGCCAAACACATTCATAATGGTCATGGCATTCATACCGTTGCCAGAAGCTGACGGGCTGACAGCAGCGGCATTTTGAGTTGCCTCGCTCAGTAAAGGAGTCAGCGCCAGAAGGCCAGCACAATACCGCATCAACGTAACTTCTTGATACGCTCAATCTGGCTGATCACGTCGGTCAGACGAATACCAAATTTGTCGTTCACCACAACCACCTCTCCGTGAGCAATCAAAGTGCCGTTGACCAGCACGTCTAAAGGTTCACCTGCCAGACGTTCCAGTTCCACTACTGACCCCTGGTTCAGTTGCAGTAAGTTACGAATACTGATTTTGGCGCGGCCTACTTCCATTGAAATGGTGACAGGTATATCCAAAATAGTATCGAGTTTACGTTTTTCATCTACAGTCAGCTGTGCAGGTTCTTCTTTAAGTTCGTCCAGTTCTACTGCTGATACTCCGGTATCTCCTTCAGCTTCAGCCAGAGCTGCAGCCCATTCGTCCATCGTATCTTGTTCATTGGCCATGACTATCTCTCTCCACGTTCAGATAAGTTTAAATCCGCTTCCAGCTCACTGATATCTGCATCGCTGTCCAGGCGGCGACCGCCTTTAGTGAACACATGCATTTCTGATTTCACGGACTCAGGTCGTTTAATTTTCTCAATAATTTTTAAGGCTATATTGTCGCGGGAACGTCCCATTTTTGCTCTGTAAGTCGGTAAGTCTTCAATCAGCACCGTAATATGATCAGGCATTTCTACCGGAATAATATCGCCGGCCTGCAGATTCATCAGTTGTTCCAGTGTCACTTCCACATCCAGCATTTTGGTGGTCAGATCCACTTTCACATCCATAATTTCATCACGCAGCGCCTTACTCCAGCGCAAGTCAGTATCTTCTTTATCACTTTGTACACCGGCATCCAGTAACTCGCGGATGGGTTCCAGCATCGAATAAGGTAAAGCCACGTGGAAATCGCCACCCCCCCCATCCAGTTCAATATGGAAAGAGCTGATGACCACCACTTCGGTTGGGCTGACAATGTTTGCCATCGCCGGGTTGACTTCTGAATCCAGATATTCAAAGGAAACGTCCATCACAGGAGCCCAGGCTTCTTTGTAATCTTCAAAGATAAGTTTCAGCAACATCTGAATAATACGGCGTTCTGTTGGCGTAAATTCGCGGCCTTCTATTTTGGCGTGGTAACGACCATCGCCACCAAAGAAGTTATCCACCAGAATAAACACCAGACGCGCTTCCATGGTGATCAGACCCGTACCTTTTAACGGACGGAACCGCACCATGTTTAAGCTGGTTGGAACAAAGAGGGTGTGTACGTATTCACCAAATTTAATCATCTGCACGCCGTTAATCGAAACCTCAGCGGTGCGGCGCATCATATTAAATAAGCTGATACGCATATGACGGGCAAAACGTTCGTTGACCATTTCGAGCGTGGGCATACGACCACGCACGATACGATCCTGTGAGGAAAAGTCATATTCAGTCGCAGAACGCCCGCGACCGTCGCCACTTTCCTCGACCTCTTCTTCTTCAACGTCATCGACACCGTGGAGTAGCGCGTCAATTTCGTCCTGGGACAATAAATCAGTCAAGCTATTGCTCTCTTATTGCATCACAAAACCAGTGAAAAGTACTTCTTCCACTACTTCACTGCCAGCCACGCCGGTTAAGGCTTCCTGCACATCTTTTAGTGCTTTTTTCTTTAAGTTTTCTTTGCCTTCCACTGTGATCAGTTCTTCGGCATTGCTGGTGCTGAAGTTACGTAACAAGGTACTTTCAATCAACGGAATGTGCACTTTGGCTGTTTCTTCATTGTTACTGCCACGCACCAACAACTGCACCTTTATTTGCACCAAACGGTCTTTAGAAGCACCAGGCACATTAAAGATAAAAGGTCGTGGCATACTGACATACAAAGCTGTGCCTTTGGCAGCCATAGCATTTGGGTCTGTTACCACTACGCTTTCAGCGCCAGCTGCGGCCGGAGCAGGTTCAGAAGAACCACCTGACATCATCAGTACAGCAACTACAGCTCCAATGGCAAGCACTACAGCTGCAGCTATGATGATAAGCAGCTTTTTCTTTTTCGCTTTACCGTCACCAATCTCTAAGTCTTTACCCGCTGCCATTTTTATTCCTTATCCACTGTGATCAAGCCGTATTATTGACCTCGCCATTCATCAAAGGCAATCTCTAACTGTACAACTGTTGTTTTTACGCGTAATAATCCACCACGCGGTCCGAATGTCTGGTTGGCACTGGTACAGGATCAACCAGCTCATCAGCGCCATTCGCAGCTGTACCATTGCCTCCGGCAGTGCGACGACCTCCTTCCTGACCTGAAGAAGACTGGTTTTGCTGCTGCACTGAGCCCTGACTCAATTCAATGCCCTGCTGCTGCAATAATTCCCGGAGTTTTGGCATTTGTTGCTCCATCAGCTCTTTGGCATTGCCCTGCTGCACCATAAACTGCACTGACATCTGATCCTGCTGCAGACTTATTTTGATTTGCATTGATCCCAGCTCAGAGGGATCCAGACGAATTTCAGCTGTGTGTACTTTGTCTTTGACCATCATCAGCATTTTTTCTTTTAACTGATTCGAGGCTTCGGGTTGGATCAAATTTAGTTTTTGCCCAAGCGGATCGGCTTGCTTTTGACTTTGTTCAGTGACAGCTTCACGAGCCGTCACTGTCATAGCTGCGTTGGTTTTTTCCAGGCTTGATTTCAGTTGATTGCTAAATGAGCTGGTTTCTGTCACCAGAGGGGCAGTGACTTTTTGCTGCTCAATCACACTTAGCAAAGTTTCAGCTTTGTTTTGCTGCTCAGATCCACCGGATGAGGAGGATGTCCCCTGCTCTGCCTGAGCTGAAACAGTTGCAGCCTGAAGTTGCTTTAATGCTTCTTCGGTGGTGACTTTCGCTTCTGCATTCACAGTTTTAGTTTGCGGGGTGACAGGAGCCACTATGGCAGCAGCACTTTGAGCCTGCACTGACACTTTAACATCACTGGCAGGAGCTGCTGCAGGCAAGGTCTCCGTCTCCGCATCACTGTCCTGCTCTGCAGCAGTGTGGCCGCTGGTCAGAACAACACTTTTAGGCAAAGCGGGTTGCTCTGTCTGAAGCAATGCTTTATTCACTGTCACAGGAGGAACAGGCTCAGCAGTTGGCACCACTGCAGGCTCAGGTTCAGCCTTTACAGCAGACACAGGACTTTTTAATGCTTTTTCAATAGGAGCAAAAATTTTGCTTTGATCAGGACCTGCATCTTTATTGGTTTTTGTCAGGAGTTTATCTGTCACTTCTTTGGCTTCTGTCAGGGGTTTATCTGCACCCTCTGGGGCTTCGGTGGATGCTTCCGGCCTTTCTGCCAGGTGTTCTGACAAGACCACAGCAGCAGCCTGCTGCACTTTGGGCGCTGATTTTTCAATATGAGCTATGATTTTGCTCTGATCCTGGCCCGTATCTTTATCTGTTGTCGTCAGGGTTTTGTCTGCCACTGCCGCAGCTTGTTTTAAGGCGTTGTCCGTTGGCTTTGCTGTAGTATCAACAGTGCCATTTTTTGCTGTTGTATCAGCAGTGTCATTTTTTGCTGTTGTTTTTGACTCTGTCTGAGCGACCAGTTTTAACGCCTTTAACTCTTCCGCATTGTGTTGCTGATCAGCCTTTTGTTCTGTGTTTTGTGCTGTATTTTTTGCTGTATTTTGTTCAGTGAGCGGCTTTTCATTGAGCACTATGGCTCCGTCATGTTGAGCCGCCCCCGTGGTTTTTGCTGCTGCAGTTGCAGTTGTAGCTAAAACTCTGGCCTCTGTTATGTTGTCAGACGAACCCTTTACAACCTCAGTCTGAAGCTCTGCTGGCTCTTCCGTCATACCAGGACCTGGTTTATCCACCCGAGGTCCCGGGGTTAGCCTGGTATCAGCCTCTGCTTTTTCCGCTTTGGTTAAACGTTCATGCAAACTTTTTGCTTTTTCCAGCAAGTTTAACCAATGGGATTGTCCGGCCTCACCTTTTTCAGCGCTCAACGGCTCAGCATCAGTGTCAGTCAGTGTTTTATCCTCTTTTGTATCTGAAGGACTGTTCGTCACCGCAGATCCGGCCGCTTCACTTTTGGTGTCGGCTGTGCCAGCACTCTGGTTTTCAGAGGATTTGTTCTGCTCCGACACCAGTGAGGCAGTATTCTGCCGCGTTTTAGCAGAAGCTTTTGCTGATTTTTCCGGCGTTTTACCATTGACTTCTGCAGCCAAAGTAGCGGCAAAACTTTGATCTGGCTCTGCAGAGCCGTCGTTTGATGCATCCTGTGACAAAGCTGCCTGTGGCTTTGCAGCTGAGACGGGCTCAGAACTAAGCAGTGTCATTGATAATAATTCAGCCATCGATCACTCCGGTCCGGGTCGGTGCAGCTGAGTAGCTGCTGTTATTTGTCTTTGCCTGCATCTGGCAGGCCAGATCATTTTTTACAAAAGAGATAATTGAAAACACATACAAAATACGCGCCAAACTTAACTGACTCTGCGAAAAAATTGCTGAGTGGCAATTTCGTCCAGCATTTTTTGCTCTTGTTTGTCCGCTTTGCGTTGGACTTCTGCTAAATCACGCTCAATCAATATTTCCAGCGCCTTGCGCTTTTTCTGCATCGCCAGCAGCTGAGCTAAACGCTGATCGGCATTCGCTTTCGCTTGTTGCACATACTGCTGTTGCGCTGTTAATGCAGCGTCCAGCTTGCCAATAAAGTTTAAGTACTGGTTAAAATGACGACTGGCCATACCTTCCTGGCCACGACTTTGGGTTTGTTGCACATACTCAATACGGTAATCTGCAAGGCCCTGATACTTTTGCTGCATCGACTGATAATTTTGCAATGCAGCTCTGTACTGCGCCTGTAATTTGTCTTCTTTTTCCTGCTGGACTTTCACCAACAGCTGTAGCTGTGCCAATGCCATAACTTAACGCCCCATAGTGCCTGGTAAGAGTTTATCCAGCTGCGTCAGACTTTCGTCATAAGGCACAACCTCTTTCATTTCCTGTTGTAAAAAACCACGGATTTTTGGCATCAGCTGCACTGCAGCATCCAGCTGCGGATCGGCACCTTTGACATAAGCTCCAATAGAAATTAAGTCTTTGCTTTGCTGATAAGAGGCATAGAGTTGTTTCACCGCCCGCGCCAGTTTTTGATGCTCCATACTGGTCACAGCCGGCATAACCCGGCTAATCGACTTTTCAATATCTATGGCCGGAAAATGACCACTGTCGGCCAACTGACGTGACAAAACTATGTGTCCATCCAAAATGGCGCGCGACGCATCAGCAATAGGGTCCTGCAGATCATCACCTTCGGACAATACAGTATAAAAAGCCGTGATAGAGCCCTGACCTACGGCACCATTACCGGCTCGTTCCACTAAAGCAGGCAACTTGGCGAACACTGAAGGCGGATAACCTTTAGTTGCAGGGGGTTCGCCGACCGCCAGAGCAATTTCCCGCTGCGCCTGGGCGTAACGGGTGATGGAGTCAAGCAGCAGTAGCACATCCAGCCCCTGCTCACGAAAATACTCGGCCACCTGCACTGCAGTTTCACAACCTTTTAAGCGCATTAAAGGCGAAACATCGGCAGGCGCAGCAACAACCACAGAACGCTTACGGCCTTCTTCACCTAAAATTTCATCAATAAATTCTTTGACCTCACGGCCCCGCTCGCCCACTAAACCTACCACTATCACATCAGCTGCCGTACCCCGGGTCATCATGCCCAGTAACACAGATTTACCTACACCAGAACCTGCAAATAAGCCCATACGCTGGCCTTTACCTACGGTAATAATGCTGTTGATAGCGCGTACACCTACATCTAAAGGAGCATGAATAGGCTGACGTTGTAATGGATTAATAGGAGGTTTTTTCGCACCGCCAAATTCCTGACTGACAATAGGGCCTTTGCCATCCAGTGGCTTGCCTGCGCCGTCAATCACCCGACCCAGCAATGCCATCGTCAAAGGCACCCCTCTAAAATCATTCAGAGGTGTTACTTTAGCGCCTGGAACTACACCTGATACATCATCTTTGGGCATTAAAAAAATACGATCGTTAGCAAACCCCACCACTTCAGCAAATAACTGACCTGAGGCGGTTTCCACATGACAGGTCTGGCCTATAGCCGCAGTGCAGCCTGTGGCTTCCAAAGTAAGCCCAACCACCCGCACCAAACGTCCGGCCAGATTGGGCCTGCTTTTCTGAATATGCTGCAGTTGTTGCTTTAAGTTAGCGGCTAACTGTGACGACGACATAAAACTCCTTAAACAAAGCCTGCAACAAGACAGAGCTTGATATTAATCAGGAGAATGCAAGAAATGCTCCAGACTGCTTTGCAATCTGTGTTTAATAGTTCTGTCCATGGAAGATAACGCGGTTTCCAGTAAACAACCACCCCGCTCAATGGCAGGCTCTGAGCGCAACTGCCAATGCCGTTCTGCTAATTGTTCAGCACTGAAATGTTGCTCAACCAAAGCCAGATCCTCAGGATGAAGTTTGATCAGAATATGTTCAGTTTGCATAGGCAATACAGAGGTAGCGTCAGAAAGCGTTTTTAAAATCACCTGTGGATTGGTTTTTACTTCCACCGCTATGACAGCCTCAGCCATTGCCAGACAAAGCTGCACCAGTTGCTGCTCAACCTGTTGATCAATCTGCAATAAAGGTTGCTGCAGTTGATCCAGCAAAGCCGCCAGTTCCTGCTTCTTCTGCTCTATTTCTTCAGAGGCTTGTTCTAAACCCAGTTTTTTCCCTTCAGCCTGGCCCTGAGTCAAACCATCAGCACTGCCTTGTTCCCGGCCTTCTTCATAGCCTTTAGAAAAACCTTCTTCTTTCCCCTGAGCAAAACCTTCATCAAAAGCCGCCTGACGTATTTGTTCAATATCGTCAGCCGTCAGAGGTTTGATCTCCAGTTCAGCTTCTTCTTCTAAAGCAACATGAGCCACCTTTTTTGCCGGCAATGTTTTGTTCAGCGCATTAGTTTTTCCAACAGGAGCTTTTTTATCAGGCTCAAGCTGTGGACTGGGCCAACGTTTGAGTAATTCCAGTAACTCATCCGTTGGCGCAAAAGGTTGTTTGGTTCGAAAAGGATCCATGGTCATACAGCTTTACTCCAGAACCCTGTTACAGGAAGTCTTCACCACCACCACCACCCAGCATAATTTCACCGGCATCCGCCAGACGCCGTGCCACTGACAGTATGTCTTTTTGTGCCGCTTCCACTTCGCTGACACGAACTGGTCCCATGGCTTCCAAATCGTCGTTCAGCAATTCTGCTGCACGTTTGGACATGTTTTTCAGGATTTTCTCTTTTAAGTCGGCATCTGCACCTTTGAGTGCTTTCATCAATGCATCCTGCTGCACTTCACGCAGAATGCTTTGGATAGCCCTGTCGTCCACATCGAGCAGGTTTTCAAAGACAAACATCAGGTCCTGAATTTGTTGCGCCATTTCTTCGTCATGTTCGCGAATGGAGTCCATCAACTGGCCTTCAACATTAGTATCCAGGTAGTTCATGATATCGGCCGCAGCTTTTAAGCCGCCCATTTTCGCGGCCTGAGCACCAGCCTGACCAGCAAACTGTTTCTCCATAATTTCGTTTAATTCCTGCAGTGCCGCCGGTTGTACTTCTTCCAGGTTGGCAATACGCATGGTTAAATCCAGGCGCACTTTTTCCGGGAACTGCGACAAAATCTCGGCAGACTGCTCAGGCTCAAGGTACGACAAGACAATAGTCTGGATCTGAGGGTGTTCGTTGCGGATGATATTCGCCACCTGTTTCGAGTCCATCCATTTCAGCGAATCCAGACCTTTGGCACCACCCCCTAAAATAATCTGATCAATCAGGTTCGAGGCTTTTTCTTCACCCAAAGCGGCGGTTAAAGCACGGCGGATGAATTCTTCGCTCTGGAAGCCTATGGTACTGAAATTCTGAATTTGTTCGATAAAAAGCCGGTGCACAGCAGAAATTTTAGCCTGATTCAGATCATCGATCTGCGCCATCGCCATACCCACCTTTTGCACTTGTTTTGGCTCCAGGTGTTTTAAAATCTGTGCAGCGTCCTCTTCTGACAAACTCAGCAACAGGATGGCGGCTTTTTCGACGCCATCTAATTTGCCTACGTCAAAGGCTGGCTTGGTGGTTTCAACATTACTCATCTTCGGCTAACCAATTTTTAACGACCAGTGAGGACAATTCAGGTTCGTTCGCCACCAGGGCTCGAACCGCTTTTAACAGGTCTTCGTCACCATGCAAGTCTGGCAGCATCAGGGTGCCATCGGCTGCAAAACCAACAGATTTTGAATCAAACTCGCGGGTTAACATATCCAGCGTATCATCTCCCAGATCCAGACCACTGCTTAATGAAGATTCATCATAAGTGTCCTGTGTATCTTCAGGGTAAATCAGTTTCTTCAGCATTGGACGAACTACGGCAATGATCAGCACTATGATGATCAGCGTGCCCATCACCAGCTTCAGCATACGGGCAAACCATTCCTGCTCGTAAATAGGTGGTTCCACTGCTTCAGTCATTATGCTGCGCGCAAAAGGCACGGACACCACTTCTATAGTATCGCCCCGTTGCACATCAAAACCAATGCCACCTTGCAATAAACGGCGGATATTTGCAATTTCGGCCTGTGAACGGATTTGCGGTTCAGTGACAGTGCCATCAGCAGCAGTAGTACCAGGTAAATAATCCACAGCCACAGAGACACTGATCCGACGGATCACTCCAGACTGCTGAGTTGAATGACTGATGGTGGTATCCAGTTCGTAGTTGCGGGTCATCTCTTTGGTATTACGACCAGGCACTACGGCTTTGCCGGCATCAGCTCCGACTGCTTGTTCAGGAATGGCGCTGTTCAGTGGGGGCTGATTAGTTAAAGCACCAGGAATGCCACCTAAACCACCGCCTACGCTGTTTTCTTCAATGCTCATTTCGCTGCGCACCGCAGGTAAATCCGGATTAAAGCGTTTTTGCGTTTGTTCTACCGCAGTAAAATCCATCAGCAAATCAACCTGAGCTGTGTAGTTATCTACACCCAGCACTGGCATTAAAATAGAGTCAATTTTCTGACGATACTCTTCTTCACGGGCGCGTTCCATCTCGTATTCTTTGCGACTACGGGCAGATGACGCATCTTGCGAGCCACTGTTTAACAGGCGACCGTTTTGATCCGTGACTGTCACCCGGCTGGGTTCAAGACCTTGTACTGCAGAGGCCACTAAATCGACAATAGAATCGACCTCTCCTTCTTTTAAACTTTTACCGCCACGGACTGTCACCATCACAGTAGCTGAAGGTTGCTTTTCACGACGGGCAAAAATATTTTCTTTGGGAATAGCCAGCAGTACACGGGCTGAGGCTATGCTTTGAAATTGTTCTATAGTGCGGGCAAGCTGTTGTTCACGACTATGTTTTAACCGCTCCATCTCCAAACGCTGACTGACGCCAAAGCCGCTGTCCTGCATCAGAATTTCGTCGCCTGTGCTTTGTTCTTGCTGCAAACCGGCACGGGTCAGTTTAAGTTTGATATCCTGATAATCTTGACCAGGCACCATCACCACCTGCCCTTCCAGCTTGTACTCTACTTTTTGGCTGTCCAGATAATCCAGAGTTTCAATCAGTTCTTTGGTTTCAAAAGTGCCTAATGGACGCATATCAGGCTCACGGGCCCATAAAATAATAATTACAGCTAAAGCGATACAAATCGTTAATGCGACAATCAGACTGATTTGACGCACCATGTCCATGCCGCCCCCCATAGAGCCAAGGAAGCCGGATTTTTGTTCTTGTTGCACCGGAGTGCTGCTGCCAAAATCATCTGACGATATTGCCAGTTCAGTTGAGGTACTTTCTGCCACGTTTTAATCCCCCGCCTTAGACCGGCATCGACATAATTTCTTTGTAGGCTTCAACCAGCTTGGTTCGCACCTGTACTGTGGCTTCAAAAGCTAATGAAGCTTTTTGCCCTGCAATCATCGCCTGAGCTAACGACACCTTTGGATCACCCATTTCAACGGCGGTGCTCAATTGACGACTTTCGCCTTGCAAGCCATTCACCTTGTCCAAAGCGCCTTTGAGCATGGCGGAAAAATCGGATTGGCTGTTATTTTGCTCAGGAATAGCCGGGATCGCCATCTCAGAAGACACACTTCGGGCTTGTGAAGCGAGGGATTGAAGTTCCTGATAAAGACTGTGACCTTGACCTTGAATGTTCATCTGCTGACACCTGTCAAAATATTGCTATTACTACGATTAACAGAGATAAAGCAGGGATCGTGCCAGAATTAAATTCAATAAAATCAGATGATTGGGAATTAAAAATGGGTTCAGATCACCTTATTAACGGTTCACAAGGTGATCTGAACCCAATTTCAGTTAAGCGGGTAACTGAATGCCAGACTCACGCATCCGGGCCAGTTTGTATCTTAAAGTGCGGGCGCTGATCCCAAGCCGTTCAGCCACTTCTTTGCGACTGTTGGCACAGGCGCGCATGGTTTCGAGAATAATCCTGTGTTCCTGCTCGTAGATCTCAGACTTAAAAACACTGACATCTTGCTCAGCGCTTTGAGCAAAAGCTGCATCAGGCATGCTGTCCATCATAGTGGGTGCTGCTTCCAGCAAAATATCAGCAGCATTGATCTGATCACCATCACAAATAATCAAAGCCCGCTGCACTATGTTGTCCAGCTCACGCACATTACCTGGCCAGTAATGCTGCATCAGCTTGTGCTGAGCGGCATAACTTAAAGTGGGTTGTGGTATGCCTGTACTGCGACAATGCCGCTCCAGCAAATGCATCGCCAGTGGCACTATATCAGCCGGGCGTTCAGCCAGAGCCGTCCAGGTCAGTGGAAACACATTCAGACGGTAGTACAAATCTTCGCGGAACTTGCCTTCAGCCACAGCTTGTTTTAAATCTCTGTTGCTGGTGGCAATGACCCTCACATCCAGTTTGATGGTTTTGCGGGCACCTAAGCGTTCTACTTCACGTTCCTGCAATACCCGCAGTAATTTCGCCTGCAGGTTTAAATCCATTTCACTGATCTCATCCAGTAAAATAGTGCCTTGCTGGGCTTGTTCAAACTTGCCGGGACAAGCCTGTATAGCGCCGGTGAAGGCGCCTTTTTCGTAACCAAACAAAGTGGCTTCGAGCATATTTTCCGGGATGGCAGCACAGTTAATAGCAACAAAAGGACCATCGGGACGGCCACTTTGCTGATGAATATAACGCGCCAGTACTTCTTTACCTGAACCACTTGGGCCCAGCACCAGCACATTGGCATCAGAACGGGCAACTTTCGCCGCAAGTTTTACCAATTGTTTGCCCTGCTCTGAATGCACTACAGGCTCAATAGTCGCCACTTCTGCACCCAAAGCATAACGGCTGACCATATTGATCAGCACTTCGGGTGAAAATGGTTTCGCCAGATAATCCACAGCACCATGACGAATAGCCACCACTGCATCATTGACGTTGGCGTAGGCCGTCATCATCAGCACAGGTAAAGCGGGGTAATTCAGCTTCACGGTTTTGAGTAAATCTAAACCTGACATAGTGCCCATTTGCACGTCACTGATCAGCAAAGAGATTTTATGCTCTTTTAACAGTTGCAAGCCCTGCTCAGCACTTTGGGCTGGCACCACCTGATAATTCGCCAGACTCAGCGTGTCACACAATGCTTCGCGTAAGCCGGCATCATCCTCAACGACCAAAATACTAGTTGTTTGCATAACTTAACTCCTGACCTGCAGTGACAGGCCGATAGACAGGAAACAATAATTCAAAACGGGCACCACCCAAGGCTGAAGTGCAATAACGGATAGAGCCATTGTGGGAATGAGCAACAGCCTGCACCACAGCCAGTCCAAGGCCTGTGCCCTGACTACGGGTCGTAAAAAAGGGTTCAAAAATTTGTTGTTGTAAATGCTCTGGTACACCAGGGCCATTGTCTTCAACTGCGATGATCACATGCTGTGAATTGGCAGGATGCAACCTGGCTTCCAGTCTGAGTACCGCGCCCTGACCTATGATCTGCATGCTGTTTTGTATTAAATTCTGAATAGCACCGGCTAAGCTGCGCGGATTCCCAAGAATTTGCACATCGGGTTCAGGTAACTGAACGCTGATTTGGCTCTGTTGTTGTTCAACCAAAGCTTCAACGCCTGCAAAAACTTCTGTCAGCAGTTGCTGTAAAGACAAAGCTTCTACTTGTTGCTCACGTCCGGCACGCGCAAATAACAACATGTCATTGACCTGCTGCTCTAAATCCACCAGCCGGGCCACCAGCTTGTGCTGGAATTGCGCACGCGACTGCGGATTCAGTTTGGGGCTTGTTAAATTCTGGGCATACAACAAAGCCGAAGATAACGGAGTGCGGATTTGATGCGCCAGCGACGCCATCATTTTTCCAAGGGTAGATAAACGTTGCAGATGAGCCAGACGGCTTTGCAGTTGACGGGTTTCCGTCAGATCAGTTAATACAATCAACTGCCCTGCTTCGGGCTCCAGTGAACTGATCGCCAGCTTGACTCTGCGACCATCCAATAAAGACACTTCCATGCCATCATCACTACGGGGCCGGAATGAGCGCGCTATCACATCCAGCCAGCGTTGCCCCACTAAGGGTTCACCCAGGATGGAAATAGCAACAGGATTGGCTTCAGCCACGTAACCCCGTTCATCCAGTACTATGACGGCTGTCGGCAGATTATTGACTAAATGTTGCAGACGACGGGCCTGACGGGCCGTAGAAATGGCAGTTGCTGAAGCTGTCGCTATTTCTGGCTGCGCTTGTGGCTGCATTTCTGCTGCAACATAAGCATAAGCTTTGGCTGTACTCATAAGGTCTCTGCACATGAATTGACACTAGCCATTCAAATGCACAAGACATGCCACAATTAAAATCTAATTTAAGATATTTAAAATCAATAACTTAACAGGCCATTTTTTTGACAGTCCGGCTGTCAGGCCTGGCTTTCATCCCGCATTAAATTGTATTTACGCATTTTTTCCACCAGAGTAGTACGGCGCAAACACAGAATATCCGCCGCTCTTGCAACTACATAGTCGTGCCGCTCTAAAGCCTGAGTGATCAGAGAAATTTCCAGTTCAGCCAAAAACTCTTTTAGATCCATGCCCTGCTCTGGCAAAACTTCAATACTCTCTGTTGCAGAAAGCAGCTGCTCCTCTGTGCTTTCGTCTTCATCGTCACTGCTTTGGAACAATTCATTAATGGCATCCCGCTCCAGCAAAGCATCCGGATAAACAGGCACATAGGTTTCGACTTCCAGATGGCGGTATTTTTGCGGTAACTCAGCCACATCCACCACCTGATTCGGAAACATAATAGCCATACGTTCCACCAGGTTGGCCAGCTCGCGTACATTACCAGGCCATGGGTGCAGTTTTAAGCTTTCCAAAGCCCGCTCGGTAAACTTCACTTTGGCATGGCCTTGCTGCTCAGTGCGGATAATCAGTTCCTGCACCAACAGCGGTAAATCATCACTTCTGTCGCGCAAAGCCGGGGTTTCAATAGGAAATACGTTCAGGCGATAAAATAAGTCTTCACGAAAGCGCCCTTCTTCAATCATGTTTTCCAGCGCTCTGTGGGTCGCGGCAATAATACGTACATCAGCCCGGATCGGCTGGCTGCCGCCCACCCGTTCATAGATCCGCTCCTGCAGTACTCTTAACAATTTCACCTGCATAGGCAAAGGCATATCACCAATTTCATCCAGAAACAGAGTGCCACCCTGTGCCAGTTCAAAACGGCCTTTGCGGGTAGAAATAGCCCCGGTAAAAGCCCCTTTTTCATGACCAAACAATTCGCTTTCCAACAGCTCGGCCGGAATAGCACCACAGTTCAGCGGCACAAAAGGTCCCTGACTGCGATTCGACAGCACATGGATATTACGGGCTACTACTTCTTTGCCTGTGCCTGAATCGCCGAGAATTAATACATTGGCGTCAGTTTTGGCCACTTGTTGGATCAGGAAACGGACCTGCTGCATGGCCTGAGTTTGTCCAACCATACCAATAAAACGGGATTGCTCACACTGACCTTTCTGGCCTGGCAATAATCGTTGGTACTCCTGACAATCCCGCAGTAACTGGGTAAAAGAAGCGTAAGAAAAAGGTTCTGTCAGTAAGCCAACTACATTGGCTAAACCCAGATGGTGCTTCAGAGTTTCGCCCAGCAGCAGAAAAGCACAAGCCGGATAACGACGGATCAGTTGTTCATGATCCTGACTGGATAAAGCCCCTAATAAAATCACAGCCTGCGAGCCTGCATGTAAATGCTGGTCCAGCTCGTGGTAGTTCAACAACTGATGAGTTTCTGAAATAAAACTCAGCACTGCACCTAAACGAGAAGTTCGTTGTTCCTGCTGATCAAGAATATAGAGCTTGGTGGTCATAAGACTCAGACTTTTATTGCTTTTTAGTCATTCTACAAAGCTTGTCTGAGGTTGCAAGGTAAAACGCTATTTTTTTGACACCAGTGTCAAAAAAATAGCGTTTTAGAGACGGGAAGAAAGTAAAAAATTAAGCTAACAGCTTTAAGGCTTGTTGTTCAGAAATTCGGCCCTGACTTATTACAGAAACAGAAGCTTGTTCACGAACACCAGCTGCTACCTGCTCTGTGACCGCTTTGGCGTAATCCAGGTCCTGAATACGGCTGATGGCTTCCTGCTCGTTTACATTCTGCGTTTGCAGATTACGGGCAGTAGACTGCAAAGCGTTAATAGTAGCGCCTAAATCAGTTCTGTTGTTGTCCACCAGTTGTGAAGAAGTCCGGATAGACTCCAGCGAAGCTTCAGCGCTTTCGGCAGAAGACAAATCAATACTGAAAGCACCTGAGTCAGTTAACTTAGTGGATAAATCCTGAGTTTTGATAGCAATGCTGCCATTGCCTGTACCGACAGGAATAGAGCCATCCTGATCAAACAATTTGATGCCGGCAAATTCAGTGTTTTTAATTTGATCCTGAATACTGGCAGCGTAAGCGTCTGCTTGCTTTTGCAAGGCCTGACGGTCAGAAGCCGACAATATGCCATTACCAGCCTGTACGGCTAAACGACCCATTTCATTCAGGTTGTCTGTCACACCCTGCAGACCTTGATCGGCCACAGTAGCTAAAGAAATACCATCGTATACATTCTGTGTGCCCTGAGCTGAAGCATTGGCACTTTGAGTTAAGCGGTTGGCAATTTGCAGTCCGGCAGCATCGTCAGCAGCGCTGTTGATACGACGGGCAGTGGCTAATTTTTTCAGCAAATTTTCAGATTCATTCGAATTGAATTTCAGCTGGTTTTCATTGGCGAAGGAGCTACCGATTTTCATACTACTACCTCAGGCTATTCCAGAATGGACAGGCTATGCTTGGAGTTTACCCCAAAATGATCAGCTTCCCCAAGCTTTAGTCTGTACTTTTTTTATGCAACAGCATGACTTCTGGCCTGCGCGGAGCTAAGCACTTATTTAAAAAGGATTTTTTAATAGTGGAATAAATTATGCTAAGGTTTGTTACAGTGGGTACAGATCCAATATGACTGTCAGTTTTATGACAACCTGAGCGAGTTGTGAGACACCACAAAATGTGAGTCACAAAACTCTTACTTGTGGCGGACAGTGCAATTACAACAACCTGGGGCGACCATGATTCTTTACGGTAAACAATGTATAAGTGACGCCGATATCAAGGCTGTAGTTGACGTTCTTAAAAATGGTAATCTGACGCAAGGGCCTAAAATCAAAGAGTTTGAAAAGGCCATCGTCGATTATACCGATTGCAAATTTGCAGTTGCTGTTAACAGCGCTACTTCCGCCTTGCATATAGCAAACTTAGCCTTAGGCGTTGGCCCGGGAGATCTGGTTTGGACATCCCCAATAACGTTTGTCGCTTCGGCAAATAGTGCTCTTTATTGCGGGGCATCGATAGACTTTGTTGATGTAGATATCACAACGGGAAATATGTGTACATTGTCCTTAGCTGCGAAACTTGCACAAGCTAAACAGGAAGGTCGACTCCCTAAAGTCGTTATACCTGTCCATCTGGCTGGCCATAGCTGTGATATGGAAGAAATTGATAAACTTGCGAAAATATACGGGTTTCGAGTTATTGAAGACGCCTCTCATGCGATTGGAGGTAGTTTCAATCACAAGAAAATTGGAGCATGCCAATTCAGCGATATATGTGTGTTCAGTTTCCATCCTGTAAAAATAATAACTACAGCTGAGGGAGGATTAGCCACAACAAATGACCCTGAATTAGCTAACACTTTAATGATGTTGCGCAGTCACGGCATAACAAAAGAACAGAATGAGCTGGTAAGATCAGATGAGGGGGATTGGTATTATGAACAACAAAGCCTCGGGTTCAACTATAGAATCACTGATTTACAGGCAGCTCTGGGTTTAAGCCAACTGAAATCGATCGACGGCTTTACTGCAAGAAGAAACACCATATCAGCTCAATACCGAAAATTACTTAAAGAACAGCCACTCGACATAGTTGAACCATTGCCCTGTTGCTTTAGCGCGAGACATCTGCAAATCATAACGCTTCATGATGAATCAGTTAGACGAAGTGTTTTTGATGCGATGAGAGTTCGGGGGATCCAGGTCCATGTTCACTATTTCCCTGTACATCTACAGCCTTTTTATATGAATTTTGGATTTAAGGAGGGCGATTTTCCAAGGGCTGAACTCTTTTACAAAAAAATTCTTACTTTACCCCTTCATCCTCAACTTTCAGAAGCGGATGTTGATTTTGTTTGTTCAAACCTCATTGAGCTTTTACATTAAGTGAAGATAGCCATTATTCCGGCACGCGGTGGCAGTAAACGAATTCCGCGTAAAAATATTAAAGACTTTAATGGCAAGCCCATGATTGGCTGGTCTATCGAAGCCGCATTGTTATCTGCGGCTTTTGATGAAGTCTGGGTATCCACTGAGGATGCTGAAATAGCTGCTGTGGCGCAAAAATTTGGCGCCAAAGTGCCTTTTATCCGCCCTGCTGAATTATCAGACGATCACACAGGCACCTCAGCTGTAGTTCGCCATGCGATCAACTGGGCACAACAGCATCAGCTACAACCAGAGTTTGTTGCCTGTATCTACGCCACAGCCCCTTTGCTTCAGCCTTTGATGCTGAAAGAAGCCATGTTGCAATTGCAGCAGGATGTGGCTTTGGATTATGTCTTCTCTGGCTGTCGTTTTAGTTTTCCGATTCAGCGCGCTTTATATAGAACTGAACAAGGCAGAGTTCAGGCAGTAGACCCTGCTTCTATTCCTAAACGTTCACAGGATTTGCCTGAAACTTATCATGATGCCGGCCAGTTTTATTGTGGCCGCGCTCAAAGCTGGCTGGATGCCAAACCGGTGTTTTCGCCAGCGTCTTCTTTGTATGAGCTGCCACAGCATCTGGTGCAGGATATAGACACAGAAGAGGATTGGCTGCGGGCTGAGCTTTTACATCAATTGCTTTTAAGGCAGCCATGACAGCCAGCAGAAAAGCGCTATTTCGGGTAGATGCCTCAGCAATTATAGGTTCAGGCCATCTGATGCGTTGCCTGACCTTAGCTAAGGCTTTACAGCAATCAGGTTGGTGTATCACTGTTGCCTGCCGCGCCCATCCGGGCAACTTAATTCAGTGGCTGCATGATCAGGGTTTTGACGTACTTGAATTAACAGCACCAACACAAACGACAACCACAGGTTATGCCGCCTGGCTTGGCGTAACAGAACAGCAGGATGCGGCAGAGCTTAAGCAGTTGCTGCAAGAGCCTGTCGATTTATTAGTCCTTGATCACTATGCTTTATCTTCAGTCTTTGAGCAGGCGATGACAGGCTTTTATCAAAAACTGCTGGTGATTGATGACTTAGCCAACAGGCCTCATCAGTGCGATTATTTGCTGGATCAAAACCTCTATCCACAGCTGCATAGCCGCTATGAACGACTGGTCAACAAAGAAGCACAACTGCTGTTAGGCCCTTTTTATGTGCTACTGCGTCCGGAATTTGCAACTTTTCAACGAACGGCAAAAGCCGAACAACTGCGCTTTTTAGTATTTTACGGCGGTACTGACGAGCTGAATTTAACCGCTCTGAGTATCGACGCTTTACAGCAACTTCAGAAAACCGACTTTCATGCCGATATAGTGATAGGCCTTGCCAATCCACACAAGTTTGAGCTTGAAAAACGTTGTGTTAAAGACAGTCGTTTTACGCTACATATTAATACGCCACAGATGGCTGAATTGATGAGTCAAGCTACTTTGATGATAGGTGCAGGTGGTTCTACCCATTGGGAGCGCTGCGCTTTGGCATTGCCTGCTTTGGTGGTCACTTTGGCGGAAAACCAGGTCGCCGGCACCTTGTGCTTAGCCGATGTCGGCGCTTGTGTTTATCTGGGGCATGGCCAGGATTTAACAGCACAGCAATTAACACAAGCAGTGCAACAACTGCTGGATAATCCAGAACAGTTGCAGCAGATGTCAAAACAAGCCAAACAACTGGTGCCACAAGGCGGCGGTTGTGCTGCTATTGTAGATTTACTCAACACAGAATTTCAGGGTCGGCATTAAAGGCCAACAGCAGTCAAGGAAAATACAGATGAGCAAAGCATTTTTGGATATTCAGTTAGGCCAGCATTGGGTTGGACCTTCTCATCCGCCTTTGATTATTGCTGAGCTATCCGGCAACCACGATCAGTCTTTGGATAAAGCGCTGGCAATGATAGACGCAGCAGCTGCTGCAGGTGCTCAGGCCATTAAATTACAAACCTATACAGCCGACACCATGACGCTGGATATAGACACAGGCGAGTTTTATATCGAAGATAAAAACAGCCTGTGGCATGGCACCAGCTTGTATAAGTTGTACCAGATTGCCTATACCCCATGGGACTGGCATAAAGCTATTTTTGAACGGGCCAAAAGCCATGGCATGCTGGCGTTCAGTACCCCTTTTGATTTAACTGCAGTGGATTTTTTAGAATCTTTGGATGTGCCTTGTTATAAAATCGCTTCCTTTGAAAACATCGACCATCCGCTATTGGCCGCGGTGGCTAAAACCGGCAAGCCTGTGATTATGTCCACCGGCATGGCCAGTCAGTCAGAGCTGGCTGGATCCGTAGAAGTATTAAGAGCAAACGGCTGCAAAGAGCTGATTTTATTGAAATGCACCAGCAACTACCCTGCCCGTCCGGTCGATGCCAATTTAGTGACTATTCCGCATTTGGCTCAGCTGTTTCAGTGCCAGGCCGGTTTATCCGATCACACCACAGGTATTGGTGTCTCTGTGGCAGCAGTGGCTTTGGGCGCAACTGTGATTGAAAAACACTTTGTGCTCGACAGAAGCGAAGGTGGCGTGGATGCTGAGTTTTCATTAGAACCCAGGGAGCTGAAGCAATTGGTGGAAGAAACCGCCAGAGCCAAAGTAGCCTTAGGTCAGGTTAATTATGGCTGTACTGAAAAAGAAATCGCCTCACGCAAACACCGCCGCTCTTTGTATATTGCGGCTGATTTAAAAGCGGGTGATGTACTTACCACTGAAAACTTGCGCGCAATCAGACCAGGTTTAGGCTTGCCTCCTAAATATCTGTCGATGCTTTTGGGCAAAACAGTGACAAAAGATGTGGCCCGTGGCACCGCCATGAGCTGGGATTTGGTGTAATGTCAGAAACAGATTTGCAGATGTGGCATAAAGAAGACATCAGCGCCTTTAATGTAGTATTAAAACCTTTGCAGCTGAATGATTTAGAGCAACTGCGACTGTGGCGTAACAGCCCTGAAATAAGCAGCCAAATGCTGGATCAACGTGAAATAAGTGCAAAACAACAGCAACGCTGGTTTGAAGGTATTTGCACTGACCCACGTCAGATGCAGTTTGTGATTTATTATAAAAACCAGCAGGTTGGCGCCTGTAATTTAAAAAGCTCTACAGCTTTGACTGTGACAGAATCTGACAGCGTAGAAACAGGTTTTTATTTAGGTGAAGCCAAATACCGTGGCACTATACTGGCTTTTTTTGCAGCCTTAGCACTGAATCAGTATGCTTTTGAACAGCTTGGTAAAAAAATGCTGCTCGCTCAGGTCAAAAACACCAATAGCGCCGCCTTACGTTTTAATGAACAATTGGGTTATCAACCTGATGCACTACAGCTTTCAGCCGAGATGGTAGCCATGACTTTAGTGCCACAAGCACACAGGGACGCCGCCGCTAAATTTGCAACCTTTATCCGGAATTAATATGAGCAACGAACTGATCCAAACCAACACAGCGAAATTAACTACAGCTTTTGCGACAGCTTTAGTGGTTGCCGACACGCAAATCCATGATGATTTAGCCTACAACAGCATTAAAGAGTGGGATTCAACGGCCCATATGTTGCTGATTGCCGAGCTGGAAAACGTCTTTAATGTCATGCTAGATACCGACGATATTATTGATATGAGTTCGGTCGCCAAAGCCAAAGTCATATTGAGTAAATACGGAGTCTCGTTCTGATGGCTGCTTGTCAATGATCAGCAAAACGCCTGTTAGCCTTATTACAGGTGCCAGTCGTGGCATAGGCCGTGCTGCAGCACTGAAGCTTGCCCAAACTGGTCATGAGCTGATTTTAATAGCTCGTGATCTAATAGCTTTAGAACAAGTGCAGGCTGACTGCCAGGCTTTGGGGGCTTTAGTCTCCATTTATGCAGTGGATTTAACAGACCGTGACGCTGTAACTGCTTTATTTCGTCAGATACACACAGCATTACAAGATAAAGCTTTAAGTCATCTGGTGCACTGTGCAGGCCAGATGCAGGACTCGTTACTGGCGATGACTCGCCTGACTGATATGGATAAGCTGATGGCGCTGAATGTCGGTGCTACAGTGCAGCTCTGTCAGCTTGCCAGCAAACTGATGCTACGCCATAAAACCGGTCATTTATTATTGTTATCGTCCAAAGTGGCAGAAGCTGGTTCTGCTGGGCAGGCTGTGTATGCCGCCACTAAAGGTGCTGTCTCTGCTTTGGTCAAATCGCTTGCCAAAGAATTAGGCCCAACTGGTATTCGGGTCAATGCGGTAGCACCCGGTTTTATTGAAACTGATTTAACGGCTCATTACAGCGAAGAGAAAAAACAACAACTGATGGCACAGATCAGCTTACGCCGTTTAGGTCAGGCCGATGAAGTGGCCGCTGCCATTGGATTTTTATGCTCAACAGATGCGGGTTATATCACAGGCCATATTCTGGCAGTCGATGGTGGTTTTAGTGTATGAGCAGTTTCGCAAACAGATTAGAGCAGTTTGGTGAGGCCATAGCCCTTCGTTTACCCGATCATAGTACTATCAGCTACCTGCAGCTGGCAAAACTAGCTGATCAGTATTCTGCAACACTCAACAAACTGCTGCCGGAGCACTCTTTGCTGGCGTTGCGTTTTAGTTCTACTTTAGCTGCGGTCGTGGCTTATCTGGCCGCACTTCGTTGTGGCAAAGCCCTGTTATTACTGGCTCCGGATTTGGGTGATAGTCAAACTTTAGCTTTAGTCGAGCGTTTACAGATTGCGGCTCTGATCCAAAGCTCTGGTGATATTCAGTTAACAGGCCATCAGCATCAAGTCAGGCCCGACTGCGCTTTACTGCTCAGCACTTCAGGCAGTTCAGGTTCGCCCAAATCTGTGATGTTATCGCTTGAAAATATCGAAGCCAATGCCCGTGCTATTTGTGCTTATTTGCCGATTGAGCCCACAGACACAGCCATAACCGCCCTGCCGCTGCATTATTCTTATGGCTTGTCGGTGCTGAACAGCCATCTATTCAAAGGTGCTTCTGTTTTACTGACTGAAGCGCCTTTGATGAGCAAAGACTTCTGGCAACAAACCCGGGATTTTCATATCAGCAGCTTACAGGGCGTGCCTTTTAGTTATCAGTTGTATCGCCAGTTGCGACTGGAGCGTATGCCCCGCCCTGCGCTGCGGTATCTGACCCAGGCGGGTGGCAAACTGAATAGCAGCCTGACTGATTATGTGCAGCAACTCGCAAGCTCGCTGCAAAAACCTGTGTATCTGATGTATGGCCAAACGGAAGCCACAGCCCGTATCGCTTATTTAGCGCCAAAATTTATTCAGCAGTATGCCGACTGTATTGGTGTGGCTATTCCGGAAGGTGAATTGTTACTGCGCCACCCTGTAACCAAAGCTTTAATCACCGAAGATTTGCGTGAAGGCGAGCTGTGTTACCGTGGCCCTAATGTAATGTTAGGTTATGCCAGCTGTGCTGATGATTTAACCAGTCGCACTGTACTCACTGAATTAAGCACAGGTGACTTAGCCGAACGTTTGCCCAATGGCTTGTACCGTATTGTCGGGCGCTTAAGCCGTTTTCTGAAAATTCAGGGCAAAAGGCTGCAACTGGATCATCTGGAACAACAACTCTCTGCTTTGGTTGACCCTGTCTGCTGCACTGGTAACGATGAGTTGTTAGTGGTCGCTTACACACAACAAGAACCCGCTTTGGCAGAACAACTACAACAGCTTTTACGTGAACAGCTGCAACTGCATCCGGCTTTATACAAAGTACTGCAATTGGATGCTTTGCCTGCACTCTCCAATGGCAAAGCCGATTACCAGGCTTTATTACAGCTTGCAATGGGGAGCCATCATGCTGGTTGAGCGCGAGCCTTATAGCCTGAATGCGGCAGAAAAACAGCCTTTATTGCTGGCTGAACTGAACGAGCTGACAAAACATCATCAACAAGATTGCTCCCCTTATCGACAGCTTGTTGCGGCGCAGTGGCCTGATTTTGTAGCTGCAGAGCAAACAGAACAATTACCTTATCTGGCGGTGCGGCTATTTAAGCAGTTAAAACTGCAATCTGTGCCGGACGCTGACGTCTTTAAAGTGCTGTATTCCAGCGGCACTACAGGCACGCCCTCCCGTATTGTGCTCGACAGCGCAACTGCCGCTATGCAATCAAAAATCCTGGTGAAAATCATGCAGCACTGGTTGGGTAAAGCCCGTTTGCCTATGCTGATTATTGATCATCCCGGTGTCATTAAAGACCGCAGTCATTTCTCCGCCCGTGGTGCCGGTATTCAGGGCTTATCTTTTATGGGGCGTAATCATTGTTATGCACTGAATGATGATATGAGCATTAACTTTGAAGCACTGGATCAGTTTTGCCAGCAATTTGGCGATGGCCCTGTTTTTGTGTTTGGTTTTACTTTTATGGTCTGGCAGTTTTTTATTCAAGAGCTGCAAAAGCAGAACAAAACTATTGTCTTGCCACAGGCTTTGTTACTGCATAGCGGTGGCTGGAAAAAACTGCAGGACCAGGCTGTCGACAATACCACCTTCAAACAACAAGTGTTGGCACAAACTGCTATCAGCAAAGTGCATAACTTTTATGGCATGGTGGAGCAAGTCGGCGCTATTTTTGTTGAATGCGAACAAGGCCATTTGCATTGCCCTAGTTACGCCGATGTGCTGGTCCGTACACCAGGTAGCTGGCAAACAGCTGCTGTCGGAGAAGAAGGAGTATTGCAGCTGTTATCTACGTTGCCGCGCAGTTATCCGGGCCATAGTTTATTGTCAGAAGACCGCGCTGTGCTTTTAGGCGAAGACAACTGCCCTTGTGGCCGGCTGGGTAAATATTTCCATATTTTAGGCCGCTTGCCTCAAGCTGAAGCACGGGGTTGTAGTGATACTTTTTCGTCAGGAACAACTCCATGAGCTGGACCATTTTAAACCCCGCAACCACCACAGCAGAGCTACAGCGACCTTTTGCAGAGCAGGATTTTGCCTATTGTCAGGCCTTATCTGAAGCTTTATTAAAAGCACCACAAAGCAGGGACTTTCCGGATTTAATAGCTCTAGGTTTCTGGTTACGGCAGGCGAATTTAAAGCCTTTGCTTGCGCCCTATCAGCAGGGCCCCTTTATCCGTCAGCCACTGGGTTTGCTGTTTCATAGTGCACCTGCCAATGTCGACAGCTTATTTGTGTACTCAGGCATTTTGAGTTTACTCTGTGGCAATAAAAACGTCATTCGTTTATCCAGCCGCAGCGGTGGCAGCACAGTTGTATTGATAGAAAAAATCCGTGGGCTGGCCGAAACTTTTCCACAGCAAAACGCCCGTTTTCAACTGGTGCAATGCG
This sequence comes from Gammaproteobacteria bacterium, assembly GCA_018825965.1. GTDB lineage: Bacteria > Pseudomonadota > Gammaproteobacteria > Enterobacterales > Alteromonadaceae > Pararheinheimera. The sequence goes on along the minus strand of JAHKAA010000034.1, from coordinate 127,451 downwards.
ACTACAACAGTCCTGAATTAAAAACACTGATAAATACAGTAGACGGCAGGGTATTGTGGGGTTCCGATCAGGCCATACAGGCGCAGCGCCAGTTAGTGATACCAGCCCATGCCCGCGAGCTGAGTTTTGGCCATAAGTTTTCCTTGTGTTTAGTAGGCGCAGCACAAGTGCTTGCTGCCGATGACACAGAGTTTACACAGCTGGTGCAACTGTTTTACCGCGACCAACTGACCTTTGCCCAGCAAGGCTGCTCTTCGGCCAAAGCTGTTTTATGGCTGGGTGAGGCCGCGCAAGTACAACAAGCGCAGCAGAGGTTTTGGCCCGCCTTAACAGAGCTTATAGAGCAGAAGCAGCCACTGAATGCCAGTGAGCAGTATCAGGCCCTGGCCACAGCGCAGCAGCTGATTATGAGCAGTGAACAACAACTGATGCTGACTCAGCAGCAGAGTATTTCCCGTGTGGCAGTTAGCTCTTTAGAGCCTGTGTTTATCCAGCAGCATAAGGGTTGTGGTTTATTTCTCGAACTACAACTTGAAGATCTTCAACAGTTAAACTCTATGCTGACACAGGCCCACCAAACCTTAACTGTCTGGGGTCTTGATTCAACAGCGTTAAAAAACTGGCTGACGAGCGTGCATACTGGTCTAGATCGGGTAATGCCGGTTGGACAAGCGCTTAGCTTTAGTCCGGACTGGGATGGCGTGAATTTAATAGAGCAGTTTAGCCGTAAGGTGATCTATGCTTTTTAACGCTGCTGTTGCAGCTGTTCAAGATACTCAATGAGTACTGGGCAAGATTCCGTGTTCACCATACTAAACTTCTGCCGCAAGGCCTGACGTTTCGCCGCAAAACGGTCTGATTCTAAATCTAACGCCATTTGCTCTAACAACTGTGCAAAAGTCTCTGCCGTGCTTCCGGCAATAAAATCCTCTTTATCGATGGCAAACTGGCCCCGTACTTTGGCGTACTGATCAATGTCGTACATAAAATGCAATACAGGCTTATTACAGAGTAAAAAGTCAAAAGCCACAGACGAATAGTCGGTGATCAATAAATCAGCATCTGCCAGCCAGGGATAGACATTAAAACGCCCGGGATAATGGAAAATCCGGTCGCAATCCTGTTGCTGGTGCAGATCATCAAAAGGTGCCAGAAAAGGGTGAGTTTTCATCACAAAGACAGCATCCTGCTTTACCAGAAACTGCTGCAGGGCAGCCCAATCAATTGGATGCTCATTCTGACCGTTGTCGCGGTAGGTTGGCATATACACAATAAGTTTTTTGCCTGCGCGCAGCTGCTGTAACTGCTCAAGCGGTAAAGCGTTGTGCCAACAACGTTCAGTTGACCTCTGCAGCAAGGCATCGTTACGCGGATAGCCAAAGTCCAGATAGTGCTTTGCTTTAAACATGCCTGGGAAAATCTGCTGATTAAACCAGCTGGAGCTGGAGACAAAAGCTTCATCCAGAATATGGGCAAAGTGCTTGTTGCCAGCCAGATGTTTAAAAGGTAAACCATGCCACAGCTGCACTACTTTGGCTTGAGTGCGGATGCGGTTGAACAGCGGATCGGTCGATTCATGATCCAGCACCAGCACTTTGGCTCTTTGCAGTAACCATCTTACCCGCCATGGCGAATCGATTTGTGCCGGATGAAAACGTCGCTGTGCATCTTTGACCACTAAATACAGGTTCTTGTGCAGCTTATGATGCTCAGCAAAAGCCACCAACAGGTTACTGTCGGCATATTTTTCGGCGTAGTACACAATTTTTGTTTTCGGCAGTAAATCCAGAACCAAGGTAACAGTCTGCTGTAGCAAAGCTTTGAGTTTGTGCAATGCAGAACTTGCTTTGTAAGGCTGAAATTGCAAAGGGTTCAGGCTCTGACAGCACCAGATTTTTTTGGCAACAAAACCGTTTTGAACCATGCCTTGCGCTATTTTTTGTTGAAAATCACTGACAGCAATCAGCACAGCATCATAAGGCTTGCTCTGTGATGCATGATTACAGACATCAGTGCCCTGTTTCAGGTTATCCACTATACCAAGCACAGTAGCCCCCTGCTGCTGCAGCAAAAGCGCAAGGTTCCTGCCAGCAGGATTATCCGGTGCTATATAAAGGCGTTGTCCTTGCCAGTCTGCGGCTTCACGCGGCACGGACATAAGACTCTGAATAATGGAGAGATTTAATGCCAAGCATGTTTAATCCAGGAAATCCCGTTTGAGTTGCATAAACACCTGAATGGCTTTTTTCAAATCAGTGGAGGACACATTATCAGTGCGGGGCAAATACACCACCTCGCAATGCGGTTTTAAAAAATCAAATTTGCCCTGCCAATCAGAGCCCATGACAAAAATATCCACTTTGTGCTTTTGCACATCGCTGACTTTTTGATCCCAGTTCGACTCTGCTATCACCTCATCAACATAACGCACACTACGCACCAGCTCCACTCTGTGTTCAAAAGGCATCAAAGTGGTTTTGCCCTTGGTAGCGTTAAACTCGTCGGTAGACACAGCCACAATCAGCTTATCGCCCAGCTCCCGGGCGCGTTTCAATAAATTCAGATGCCCTATATGAAACAGGTCGAAGGTGCCGTAGGTTAATACTGTTTTCATGCTTCTCACCTTAGCCTGAAGTCTGGCCCGTTTTTTTATTATCGTCTTTTGTTCTCGGCATAGCCCATTTTTACTACAGAGTAAAAGCCGTAACATCACCTAGTTCAGGGCAATGCATTCAACATTTTTGTCTTTTTTCAAGTATTTATACACAGTTGCCAAACCTTCTTGATTATTACAGGCGGTAAAATTCCAGATATGAGAGCTGGCAGCATCACGCCAAACCTCGATCGGGGGCTGTATTGAAATGACCCGAATTGCTGGAAACATGGCAGCGCAGGTGAATAAAGCGGTCGAGTGATAACTTAATACCGCATAAGGTGCAACTTTAGACTGATACAACCAATTCTCGACAGGCATATCAAGGCGTTGTACTGAGAAACCAAGTTTCGCAATTGCAGTTAACAATGCATCAGATTCAATCCGATGCGGAATATAACAAAGACGTTTTTCCGGAAATAAATCTTTGGTCTGTGCTAATAAATCCAAATAACCTTGCTCCGTAATGTAGTTGACTGTCACGGCCCCAACCCCTAACAAGCACACCAGATCAGCATCCAAATGCTGATGATTCTTGTACATTTTAGTCAAAAGGTTGCGGCGTACGGTTAACCAAGGCATTGGGCTTAAATCGAAAATAGTGAATAACTCCAGTGTTGATAAACCCGAAGTTTTGATGTGCCATTGTGCCCGGATAGCAGCAGCTCGCTGAGAACGCTCACTGTCAGGATCCTCAGGAAAGTCAAAAAACTTCTGTTGATGGAACAAGCAGTCATAAAAAATAACGGTCGCGTTGCCGTCGTCTAACAAAATATGCTTTTGTGCATCAACAGAACAAACGATATCCCGTTGCCATTGCTGCCGTATAGCACTGAAAAATACATGGCTGTACTGCCGAGACTGCAAAAAAACCAGATGCCTGGCGTAGACTTCTATACGTCCAGAAATATCACCAGTCATTCGTGGTACTTCGATCAAATGTGTTGGGGTTAACACAGCGATCCGTGCTTTTAACTGTGCATAGGTATCAACTCTGTTGCAGTCGTTGATCATCAGATCATAGTCCGACAACTGATATTCTCTGATTGCCTCGATAATATTAAACACCTGATTGGGTGTATCAATCAGAAATAATGCACGAGCCACTTAAACATGTCCTTTTTGGTTCTTTTCAATTAAAAACTGAGCAAAATCAAAATCTAGTTGCTGGTCAATATCAACAGAATTTAAAGCCGACATGATGTACGCGTAACATCCCGGAATTTGAAAAAAAGTGCGATGCTGTTTAAGCAACTGCACATCTGCAATATAGAGAGCACCATTGAGGCGATAATATTCAGGTAAATCCTGACTTCTTAAACCAAGTACTTCTGGACGGATAAACTGTGACATGGAGCCATTGTCAGGCAAAGTATTGGACCACAATGGCGAATGCTCACAAGTAGTAACTGAAACCACAGCTTTCGCCTGTTTTTCGTCATAAAGACTAAGTGCAGCTTCTATATCTATGGCTTGTCGTAATGGAGAGGTCGCTTGCAACCAGATCACTCTGTCATACTCCTGGCCATTGTGTTCCAGAGTATCCAACACCTGGAAAAGTACATCCATGGAATTGGCAGTATCTGTAGCAAGATCTGCAGGGCGCTCCAGACAAACCACGCTCTGGTAAGGAGCTACAGCCCGCACAACCTCTGCATCGTCGGTCGACACTACAAGCTGATCAATACCGCGGGCGGCAAGAGCGGACTCCACTGTCCAGCAAATCAGCGGCTTGCCCGCCAAAGGCAGTATGTTTTTTCGGGGCAGTCTTTTACTTCCTGCTCTGGCAGGAATAATAGCCAGTGTAGTTTTGTCAGAGATCACTGAAACTTTCCATCATCAATTTTTGCGCTCGCTGAAAGTCATCCAGACGGCCTATATCCAGCCAGTCTTCATTGACTTCAAAATAACCGACTGGCTTGTTGTCTTCCAGTAACTCTGACACTAAGGTTGGCATATCAATACGTTGGCCCGTGGCAATTCTGCTTAACACTTGTGGTTCTATGACATAAATACCCGCGTTAACATGGTATTTGTGTATGGGCTTTTCGACGATAGAACGTACCCATCCGGCTTCTGTATTTACCACACCAAAAGGAATTTGCTGTTCATACTGACGTAAACAAATGGTAAGGTCGGCAGTCATACTTTCATGCTCCGACAGCAAAGATAAAAAATCCAGATTGGTTAACAAATCCCCATTCATCAGGATCAGTGGCGATTGGATCTCAGCTGCAGGCAACAAAGACAAAGCACCGGCAGTCCCCAAAGGATCAGACTCATTTAAGTAGCGTATTTGTATATCTCTTTCTTTACCATCACCGAAATAATCTTTAATCATGTCAGCCATGTAGTGCGTAGAGATATAAAAATTCCAGAAACCTGCGGCGATAAATCTGTCGAGAATAATTTCCAGTATAGGTTTATCACCCACTTTGAGCATGGGCTTAGGGCACGAATCTGTCAGTGGCTTTAATCGGGTACCAAAACCTCCTGCCATGATGCATACAGGATTATCCACTCTTGGCCTTTTCAACAAATCATATAAAAAGCAAATATTAATAACTTTGTTTTGCTCATCGAGGATGGGCAACTGTAATAAATCTGTTTGCTCCATAAAAGAAAGAAGACGAGTCCTGCTCCATTTCACAGTGGCACAACGTGGTGAGGTATTCATCACCATTGAAACTGGCGTTTTCAGATCAATACGACGGATCAAAGCTCTGCGAACGTCACCATCAGTCAGAGTTCCCAACAAAGAGTCTGTTTCATCAACCACAATAAGAATTCGTTTAGCTCCGCGGTCTAACTGCTCTACTGCATCAACCAGTGACACATCAGGTGAAATCAACAAAGTGCGCCAATCAAATTTTGTATTCATCTTCTCACCTTAACTCGTTGGTTTTGAGCTTACTGCCGGACAACCTTTGACAACGGATCCTCGCATCACATCCGAAGTGACTACAGCACCAGCAGCTACCACAGCCCCTTTGCCGATACGCCTGGATTGGATCACTGTGGCGGCAGCGCCAACAAATACACAGTCATCAACCATAACAGCGCCACATAACACTGCACCGGGAGCAATCTGACTATGGGCACCAATTACCGTATCGTGATCAATACTGGCACTGGTATTAATAATAACGTTATCGGCACATTCAGCATCCGCTTGAATAATCGCTCCAGCCATCACCTGACACCCCTGACCTAAACGCGCCGAAGCAGAAACCCAGGCAGTGGGGTGACATAAAGTTCTGAACTGGTATCCAAGTTGGCTAAACTGCTCAAATAACCTTTGCCTTAAACTGCTTCCGGGCATAAAGCCTATACCCAGCACCAGATCAACCTGAGCAGGTGAATACAGTTCTGATAGCTGTTGATCACTGATCACTGCTAAGCCGCGCCACTGCGTCAGGTGACTTGCCTCAGGACAAGATACGGCAAGGCACTCCAAATCCAATATCCGGATAAGATCTAACACCACTTTAGCATGACCACCGGCACCCACCAGGATCAGAGGTTTAGGCTCTGACATACCGGCTCCATCAGTTCATAGTCTTTTAATGCAACCTGGCCTAACAACGTCCAGATTTCGTTGGCGCTGATACCCTTTGGACATCGTGCAGTGGTTAAATTCTTCAACGTAAAGATCTCACCTGCCTTAACAGCGATTTTAGCAACCAAGCGCTGACGGGCGATTTGTTGTGTGTCAAATTCAGCTGGCTGCGGATATTTCACCGCACGTCCCAGCGCCAGCTCAGTTTCACGGATCATCAGAATCATCTGTTTTAACTGTTCCGGTTCCATCGAAGCTGCGTGATCCGGACCTGGCATTGCACGGCTCAGGGTGAAATGTTTTTCAATACATACAGCCCCTGCAGCTACGGCAGCAGCTGGAACCAATACGGACTGCGAATGATCGCTGTATCCCACTGGCAGAGCAAAGCTGTGATGTAAATGCTGCATAGCACGTAAATTAACTTGCGATAAAGGTGTGGGGTATTCAGTAGTACAATGCAGCAGTGTCACTTGCTCTAACACTACTCCGTTGCTATAAGCTTCGCTCCTGTGGCGCAGGATATCCTGAGTAGAAGCAGGCATTCGTTCAGTCGTACGTCCAAACAAAATAACAGCCAGAGCAAAGTCGATATCGGAGAGCGTCGCCATACCTGTTGACAGTATGATGGGTATACCACTGCGGCCAGCATGCCATAGCAGTAATGCATTAGTGATTTCACCTGAAGGAACTTTTAAATAAGGCATCCGGAACTGGCGTAAAAAATCAAGACTGTCCACATCAAACGGAGTGGACATAAAGGCTATGCCCTTGTCCTGACAATGCTGATACAGCACCAGATGATCCTGCTCAGACAATTCCAGTGCTTTGAGCATCGCGTATTGGCCATCATCCACACCTGTATTCAGGGCCTGATAGCCTGCTTTAGGCGTATCTTTAGTCACCAGCAAATCGGCTTTAAAGGTTTGAAACTTAACAGCATCGGCCCCAGCTTCAACCGCCACATCAATCAACTGCTTTGCCAGTTTTATATCACCGTTATGGTTGACTCCGGCCTCAGCTATTACAAAAGTACTATGATGCATCGTCAAGGTTCCTGAAATTAATTAAATGATATAGCCATATGCAGCCAGATCAACGGAAAGATGTTCGCTTAGCTTTTCGTTAACCTGTTGATAATAAATATAAAGGTGTGATTCAAGCTCTGCTGGCATAGTGATGTCGCACTGACTGAATATTTTGCGTATCAGATACGGGTCAATGTACTCCTGCATTACTTTGCGTAAGTAAAATCTGGAACGGGGTTGGCGCCGGAATAATGCCGGTCCGAAGGAGTTGAAACGGCTTGGCACCAGATGATTCATTAACCTTAGTAAAGCCAGTGATTGTCGGGATAAACTCACATTGTACGTTTTTGGCACTCTGTGCACCAGTTGCTGATCTTCAGCTAACCCCATCCATGCAAACAACTCAGCCAATTCTGTAGCCGGTTGTGCTTTGAGTCGCTCATAAAACCCGACATAAATCTTTTCTCTGGAAAACAACTGGCTGTAACACTCAATAACCTTATCATAGTGCAGGTAAACTGGGTTAAAGCCAGCCCGGTACGGATATTTTAATCGAATGAAATCTGCTAAAAGCCAGGTACCACCTTCCTGAATATACTGTGCATACAGAGATTTCAAAAGTCCAATCTGCTCACGCAAATACAAAGTAACACAAGCGTTTGGGAAACATTGATACAATCTTTGAGCTAATTCAGTGAGGTGATCTGCATGGTAAGATGAGTCACCCAGCAAATGGTCCCAAGAGATAAGTATTTTGGTTTTCCCAACGGCTTTTGCCGTTTGCAATACAGTATCGCGCACGTAATCCGCATCAAACTCTAAGCTGTGAGCAGAGACTAAATGAGTTCCCCAATCTGTCAGCTTATATCGGTTGGAAATTAGAAAAAAACCATCATGGTAAGGAAAAATATCGTTTTGAAGCCAAGTCGTGGCAGTTTTCGGATACCCAACATGAAGATAAATTTGAGTGCAATCTATTGAGGTCGTCATCCATGTGCTCCTACCAAATTTCCTTAAGCAAAATAAAAGCTTCGGCGACAATACAACGAGCCTGAGCTCCACGCAGAGTGCCTAGAGCTTTAACGGCCTCTATACTGCGTGGAAAAGGATGAGCTTTAAATTCATCTGAATACAAATCGAGGATCCGATATTTTTTTTCAGCAAACATTGAAATATCAACAAACATGTTAGGCTGGAACTGGATATTTAAGGGACTCAGAGCAAAATCAGTTTCAGACAAGGTTTCGTAACAAAGTATTTTTTCCACATAAGGAGCACGAAAAGACTTAGTCGCTGAAATCATTGCCTGAAACAACATCTGATGGTCTGAATGCACATCAAACGCATAAGGCAGATAAATAATATGAGGTCTGAGCTGTTCGAGCATAGCTTTTAGTGCCTGAAGTAATTCTTTCTTAGGCACGGTATCCAGCTCTGCTGGTTTAAAATCCAAAGTAATAACGGAATCAAAAGGATAAAGACGACTCACATCGTCGATGACCTGGCTACGCTGCTGTTTTTGCTGCTCGCTGTAATCTGCAGAATGATTCATGCTGGTGGCAATACACCAATGAATTTCATCACCCATGGCCCGGTGTTTTAACAAAGTACCACCGCACCCCAAAGTCTCATCATCAGGATGCGGCGCCAGCACCACTATTTTTTTAGCCATTGTCACCACTCCATAACTCTTTAGGGGTCTCAGTCAGCAACCGAACAATAGTTTGCTGCTCATGCGGCAGCAAATCAGGATAAAGCGGTATAGATACATGCTCTTTATAAGCCAGTTCAGCACAAGGATACAAAGACAAATCATCCAGCCATGGACTTACAGGTTTTACCAGACCAAACTGCAGCTGCAGCAGCGTGATGAGCTGCTCGGCGCGGACACAGCGGATCACAAATCTGTACCAGACGTTGTGGTGATTATCGCCATAATGTCGCTGCTTTAACCACTCTGACTGTAAATACAATTGCGCTTTTTTCTGCCTGATCCTTAGTTGCTCAGGTGCTTGCTTTAGTTTGCTTAGGGCCAAAGCAGTATTAAATTCATCAGGTTTCACATTCAAACAAGTGGCCAAGGGTCGCTCTGAGTAACCTGAACGACAGTTGAGCAACAATACATGCTGTTCTGGATCATTCGTCAGCACTAACCCCAATTCTGCAGCACCAAATAATTTAGTGGCATAAAACGATTGAATCATCAAATCGCCACAGATAACAGGATTAAACTCTGCATCAGCATGAAAACCATGGGAACAATCTTCAATCACCACTAATCCAGCGTCCTGCATAGATTTGATATCAGCTGGCTGGCCAAAGGTATTGACTGCGATCACCACTTTAACGCCATGTTGTTTTGCCAATCGGATGGCTGCTATTGCGTCTATGTTTGGAGTCTTGCTCTGAATGTCCACAGGCACAACAACAGCACCTAGAGACATCACCACATTGCTCAGAGCACTGCAACTGTAAGCTGGTACTATTACAGAGTCGCCAGTCTGAACTCCAGCGGCAATGAGAGCCAATCGCAATGCCATAGAGCCTGAGCTGACAGCCACAGCATAAGAATAACCATAGTAACTTTGGCAATACTGCTCAAATGCAGCAGTCACAGCTCCCATTGTATAAAAACCTGAGTCAACAACGGCCAGTAAAGCCTGTTTATCCTTTTCACTAAACTGCAGTCTGTTATGTGGGATCATAAAAAGGTGCCAGCCTCAGCAGCGGCTTTCAGTTCAGTATAGGTTTTGATCATCACGTCATTAGAAAAGAACACACCAGGCTTGGCAGAACCCGACAAGCTGAGGTTACTGTAGCTTGATAATAGCTGTTCGCACATCAGCTCAGCAGCAGCAGTAGCACCCACTTTACGGACCGGAAAGCCATTATGAATGGTAGTTTCGTGCTGATACAGCAAGTTCGCTGCTGGCTGAATTATTTTCATTTCCTTTAATTGAGACATCAAATATGCCGCAGTGCAACCTTCGTCCGCTGCACGCGTTCCTATAACTTCAACTGTGCACCTATGTCCGTCGCCCTTATGGCCGGCAAAGTTGTCATATAAGGTGATCCGGTATGGGTCCAATACAGGTTCAAAACAATTAATATAGTGACTGCTGCTAAGAAATGCCTGGTCAACTATAAAGTGAAAAATTTTGATGGTGGTGCGTTGATAAAGCCCTGCCCAGTTTTGATACACAGTGCTTGCAGCAATCTGGCCAAGAGTTTCAATAGGCGCAGTCCAGACCAGATAATCGCAGGCGAGCGTGCTTTGATCTGCAAAATGCAATTCTTTGATAGTCGATTGCACCTTAGAGAATTCAACCAACTTTTTGCCGGTTAGGAACTGAACGCCCATAGCGTTGAGCTGTTCCGCCAATAGTTTGATCCAACGAAAAACACCTTCACCATTAGCGGGATAGAATGCTAAAGGTATAGTTTTACCTGTTAAATCAATACGGCTTTCGGCCAAAGGTGTTGAGGCACCATGTTGTTGTGGATTGCGACCAGCGTGGCCGGATAACCTGTCCAGGGCAAAATATCGTTTTACCTCTGGCTCAATCTCGTTGAGAGCAAAAGGGACAAACTTACTGATGCAGGGAGCGAACAGATTTTTTGTCAAGCTCTGACCAAATCTGAACAGATAGTCATCCCACAAGTTAGTCAATACCTTGTTTGGAACACCATCTGTCAGCAGATCATACTGCTCTTCGGAAGCAATATTATGATGACTTTCGTCGAGCTTGCCACGAAAGTAATGCGCCCCCCTAATCCGGGGAATTTTTGACCAACTGTTATCCTGATAAATTGCACCATACAGCCATTGATCCAGCTGCGGGATCTGGGTTTCAGCTGGTATATGAGTACCAATATCAAAGTGATAACCATGGCTTTGGTGAGATAGCCCCAACAGTCCCCCCAAGGATTGACTGCTCTCAACCAGAACCACCTCGTGCTCTGGTTTGCTTTGCTTCAAGGTGAAGGCAGCAACCAGGCCGCCAATCCCTCCTCCCACTATTGCAATTACAGCCATGGCTTTCCCTTCAATAGGTCAGATGCTTTGCGATCAGTTTACTTTTTATCGGCAGTTGCAACAGGATCTGTAAAGCCTTTTCGGCCATATAGCCATCGCCATAAAAACTGATACCCTTTTTCAATTGGCAGCGAAAACTCCGATCATGCAACACATAGTACAAGGCGTCTTTAACAGATTCAGCGGTACTTTCAGTAAAGACGACATGGCCTGAATGCAAACGCCCAGTTTGCCTCGCGCCAATGTTTAAAGCCGGCAACCCCAGATAATCTGCTTCATGGAAAGCCAATGAGGAATTGCCTAACAACACCTCTGCATACCGGAGTAAATTAATGAACTCATCCCTTGGCAAATTGTAATAGAGCTCACAGTCATTCAGATTTTGAATATGCTGAAAGATAGCAGTTGAACCAGGATCCGAATTTGGTGCACCGATAATCAAATGCAACCCTAACTCTTTTGCGGCTATTACAGCAGAATTGATTTCTTCAATAGCCAACAGATTTTGACCATTTAACGGGTGATGGATCAATACAGCATAAGGGGCCTGAACCTTCAGACCTGTTTGTGCAGCTAGCTCGCTTATGCTCAACACTGGGGTCAAGCGCAAACGGTCGACCCCACCACTGCCAACACTATGCACCCGCCATTCTTCTTCGCCCAGCTGCAGAATCCGGCTTTTGTGTATTGGCGTCATTGCCAGATGAAGATGACTGAGCTTGGTAGTAGCATGTCTGGCCTGCTCATCCACATTGCCGCCTTCAGGATTGGTACTGTCTCCTCCAGCCAGATGCACCACAGGCACAGCCATATAGTTTCCCACCATCGCAGTGACCAATGGCTCTTCTCTGTCACCTAATACCAATAACAAATCAGGTTGTTTTGCCGCGATAATATCAGCAAGCGACATCATCAGTTGTGCACAAGCTTTCACCCTGTGTCCTGTGTCATCGCGAGCTATATCGGTTTGGATCCGAGCTACAATAGAAAATCCGTCTTTTTCGATCTCTGACACAGAATAATTGTGCAAGGGCGTTAGATGGCTGCCAGTGACGACCACTGACAACTCAAAACTGTCACTACGCTCCAGTTCGTCTAAAAGCGGGAACATTAAGTCATACTCAGAGCGAATGCCGGTCACTGCCATTACTTTAATGCGACCATTACACTGATTGATTAATAAATCGCTGTTAATTTTCATAAAAATAAACCCAATGCCTTGAGAAGCCAGTTCCGAGCATCGGGCACTGCAACAAACCCACTTCTGCATGTTCTTGTTGCAACAGCCTACGAACACTTTGTTCATCAGGCAGACATAAGATGCGTGCCCCGTTTTGCTCTGGCACTTTCGAAATAAACTCTATATCGCTGAGTTGCTCTGAATGTTGGTGAGAAACATCCCCGTAAGCGGGAATAGTACCAAGCACTACACCACCCGGCTGCAGTACCCGCTTAAATTCTTCAAGCACCTCAGCCAATGAGTCCCTACTGTTATATCCAAGTACATGCCATGGCACAATGGCATCAAAACTCTGATCAGCAAAAGGTAAGCGATGCCCGTCAGACTTATGCAACTGAGCGGTTAACCCCTCTTCCTCCAATATCTGTAGATTGATCTGAATCACTGCGTCGGAGATCTCTACTCCACTAACCTGGTGACCACGCTTTAGCAACACTCTCATATTGGCACCGCCACCAAAGCCATAATCAAGGACTCTTTTATGCTTCTCCACCTGTAATTTTCTGTGCAGCAAGGTCACAAAAGTACTATCAGGATATTTTAGTAATGACTGACGCTGCTTATATAAATCATCCCATAACAAGGTGTTCACTTGTTCAGTCATATGAAAGCTCCATTGGTTTATTCAGATACTGCCTGATGGTGTCTATTTCGTCTTGCATCAACCAGTCAAGCATTGACAATCCAGCAACGGCAGGCTGGTGATGCTGAGTGTAGTGCGGTATGTCGTTCTGTAATACAGCAAGACTGACCCCAGCATTTTGAAAGCTGCGTCTGTCCATATAATCAAGGGCACCGCTGCCTGATATGTACAGATCGGCACCAACAACATTGCAACTGTCCAGCACCATCTGATTTTTTCTACTGGATACAGCCAGTTCAGACAATAATCGCAGTTCATTGCTAATGCCAAGCACGGCTCGGAAATACAAAATCAAGGCCATATTAATGCTGTGCAAATCAGGACCTGAGCTTTGGATCATTTCAGCTATTGCATCAAAATGAACGGAAAAAAAACGGGTTTTAGAATAACTACTGCGAATACTTTGAATATGTTTCTTTCGCCATTGCTCATTGACAGGCAGCTTAGTGCAAATGTCCTGCTCAAGTGAGCCACCAATAGGGATGGTCAGCCAAAGCGGGCCATTGGCAGAATGGATCTTATTTCTGTTTTGCACACCATTTTTCTGATACTGCACAGAGTCCATCAAAATAAACACATCAGCCTGAGCCATCTTTCTGAAATAAGGCGGCCATGGCAAATACTGACTTTGGTGCATGGCGACTTTTCTGCGGTATTTTTGCATACTAACTCGCTTTCAAACGAACCGAACTTGGTAAATTAACCAGTCGCTCCGCCAGATAGTGTGTGACAGCTAAGTTGGTGCGAATACAGTGCTGATACATAGCAAGTTGATGCATGGGACGCCAGGCTGGGCGCAACATAATGCCCTGCTCTGTTGCACTCTCCAGCAACTGTGTTTTTACTTCAGTTGAAGGACAAATCACTGCATTGAGCCAGTAGTTTGAACGCGCATAAGGTGGTTCTTTGACACAACGAAACTCTGAGCCAGCAAAAAAGTCCTGGTACAAAGCAGCTATTTCGCGTTTATCAGCGATAAACCTGTCCAGTTGCTCCAACTGGCCACAACCCAGCGCTGCATTCAGATTGGGCATGCGATAATTAAAGCCATAATCGTCGTGCACAAACTCATAAGGATGTGGAACTTTAGCTGTCGTTGTCAGATGTTTCAGCCTAACTCCATCAGCGGGGTCTGCACAAAGCACCATACCACCACCACCCGTAGTAATAATTTTATTGCCGTTAAAACTTAAAGTACCAAAACGACCCAAAGTACCGGTATGTCTGTTTTTATACAAAGACCCCAAGCTTTCAGCCGCATCTTCAATCAACACTAACTGCCATTGCTGGCACAATAACAGCAACTCATCCAGCTCAACCGGATGACCAAAAGTATGCATAGGCACAACGGCCCTCACCCTGCGCTGGCTTTTGCTATGAATACAGCCGCGTTCTGTCAGTTGGCACTCTTGTTGTAGAAACTCAGCCAGCGACTTTGGACACAACCCCAGGCTGACCTGAGAAACATCGACAAATACAGGCTCAGCACCTGCCCAATGAATCGCATTGCAGGTTGCAACAAAAGTAAATGACTGAGTCACCACCAAATCATTGTTTACCACGCCTGCGGCATGCAAAGCTGCCTGCAAAGCTGCAGTGCCATTCATTACTGCGACAGCTTTAGATGCCTTGCAGTACGAGGCTATATCGGCTTCAAACCGATCGACATAAGCTCCGACACTGGAAACAAAAGTTGAGTCTAAAGTGTGCTGAACGTAGGCTGATTCTTGCCCTGCGAAACGAGGGGCATGCAAAGGAATAAAATCTTTTGTCTGATAAATATCTCTGATCAATCGAAACAAAGTCTGCTGCATCAGGGCTTCTACTTATTGTATTGATTGGCTTTGTAGCGGGCCAGATGCAGAGGTTTAGTGAACCATTCAATAGTACGGCGCAAACCTTCACTTAAATCGACCTCTGGGGAAAAACCAGTGAGTTGAACCAGCTTGCTGTTATCGCCCCATAATCTAAAAACTTCAGATCCAGCAGGCCGTAAACGTTGCTCGTCCATGACGAACTCAACGTCACTTTTCATCAGGCTGCGGATCAGATCTAAGGTATCAGCTACTGAAATTTCGTAATTTGAGCTGATATTGACCGTTTCACCAATGGCTGCATCACAACGACTGAGTACTTCAAAACCAACACAGGTATCCTGAACATAATTAAAATCACGGGTTGGACTGGTATCCCCCAATTTTATACGTGTTGCTCCTGTTGCAATTTGACTAATGATGGTCGGGATCACTGCCCTGGCCGACTGACGTGGGCCATAGGTATTAAAAGGCCGGACTATGGTCACAGGCAAATTAAAGGCATGGTAATAACTCATCGCCAAAGCATCAGCTGCAATTTTAGAAGCGCTGTAAGGCGACTGCGCCTGCAAGGGATGCTTTTCATCAATAGGCACATATTGTGCTGTGCCATAAACTTCACTGGTAGAGGTCTGTAAAAAGCGTTTTACTCCATGTCTCAGCGCGGCCTGACACAGATTCAGAGTGCCATTTACATTTGTTTCAATATAACTTTGTGGTGCACTGTAGGAATAAGGTATAGCAATCAATGCGGCCAAATGAAAAACTACATCGATATCCTGACACAAGGCGTCACAAAAAAACGCATCTCTCACGTCACCATACTGAATCTCAAGCGATGGATGAACAACACCATCCAGCCAGCCTGCGGAATTAAATGAATTGTATTGAGCCAAAGCCCGAACCTGATAGCCTTTTTCCAGTAGGTATTCCACCAGATGAGAACCGATAAAACCATCTGCTCCTGTCACCAACGCTTTTTTCATCTGGTCATCCTTGTTTTACTGGTTTAAACAAGTACTGAACACTGACGCTATCAAATTCAAAAGGCTCCTGCATGTAATGAGTCTGCCCATCCTGCAGATAGCCGCGCCATACGGCCAACACTTGATTGAAGGTTTTTAAAAACTCCGTGTTGTCGTCAGTAATGTTTGCGGCCAGTTTTGTCAGCACACCCGCCATGTAATTTGCGCTACCATGAAATAGGCAGAAGGTGATGTCATTGTCTTTCACTGCTCTTTTACGCAAGAACTGCCACTGCTTTTCGATCAAAGCTGTCGCATCTGCTTTGTTTTCAACATCCTGCGCCAGTATGTCTAACCACTGCTGCATTGAAGACTCAAACACAGCAGAATCAAATTGTGCGTAGATGGGATCTGCCAACTCAGAGAAAGCCGGGAAATAAGCGGCCTGTAACAGCCCCGCAAGCTCTGTCTCTTTGTCCTTCACATCAGTGGCCTCTAGCAGAATATTTTCTGGCTGCAACGCAATGGTTCCTTTGATTTTTACACCATCACTACAGTTATAAACTTCAACTTTACGACCAGCCTTAGATATGGCTTGCTCCAGCAATTTACGTGATACATCAAATTCAGGCTTGGTATACACCATAGGTCTGAAATTACCAGTCGAAGGAACTCCCCCCCCATGACGTCGCTGGTAGTTATACACTTGAGAACCATCTGTTTTGTAATAAGCAGAATGCTGAGAATGATGTTGATTAATATCAATAAAACCTAGATCTACACCAAACAGATAAAATTGTTTAAAGCCAAGTTTGATGGCGTAATTCATCACAAGATTCGTCACTGTTGGGTAGGCATAAGCCAAAGAAGCAACATTAAAACCACGTTTTTTCAGACCATTATGAAACACATAAGTTGAGGCTTCTCCATCTTTAAAACACAACAGTGTTTCTTTGAATAAGGCTGCGGTGTCAGGATGAATACCGTTGACACTGAGCAAACGAATACGTTTAAGATAGTCTCTGTCATCAATTTGCGTTATCCAGTCAAAGGTGGCTCTGTTCTGTTCTATTTCGGCGTGGAAATCAGGCTCTATGCCGTTTTTGTGGAGAGACCTCAAGGCTGTGCCGCAACTGATCACAATGACCTGGTCTCTGTATTCTCGCAAATACTCAAAACAGTGATCCAAACTAGGTCCGTTACCTACTAAAAAAACAGGCAAATTTAGAGCAACATGGTTTTTGTATTCTGCATTACTGTGTTGTAAAAAGCGTTGTCCACTAAAGACGCTGTGATAAGTATGAGCAATACCAAAACGGGCGTGGTCGTAATATTCACCGAGAGCCAGCACGACTTTTAACTCCGAGCGCAAATCACTGATCGCTTTTTGCATGCCAATATTAAAGTAAGTACTGAGCATATAAGTATCAGCAATAGAATAAGCACCTATTTGATAAAACTGTGACATCAGATCATAAAAGTAATGACTACCATCTCCACCCAGATTCAGATAAATCCGACCTTCAGCTGCATCTGCTTTTGCAAAAATGCCAGCCCAATCAGTCACCCATAAGCTGGCGGCAAAAAAGTCCAGATTGGGTTCACAAATGAACAAATTTTTAATCTGATGTTTTTCAGTCAACAGCTCAAGATGTTTACCTAAAGCCACACCAAAAACAATCAACGAATTCACCACGCCAGGCAGTTGACTCTCTTGATTCAGAGCTTTATCAATCAACGGCTGTAGCTCAGCGACCTTAGAGAAATGTAAATAGCTTTTATATTTAGAACTAGCTCGCTGATTCAAAACCACATCATCTTTAAAAGGATGATGAATGAAGTATTCGACCAAGCCTGCCGACTCTATCGCTAAGTCATTATGAAACAGCGCATGACGTTTCTGGTGGTATAAATTAGGTTGACCTTGTGGGTCAGCAACCAATTGCCATGCTCTGGTTTTGTGTTCAAGTACAGCCTTATGCACTTTAGGATAAAACTTCAGCAAAGCTGCCATATTGGCATCATATAAAATCTGAGCCTGTTCAGTTTTATAGCCCTGAGGCTGGTAACTGCCTAATAAGTTACCCGCTCGCTCCGACACATAATCTGCGTACTCTTTGTATTCAGTAAACTGATGCCCTGTATGAGTCAAGGCTTCTTTGTCACCGGAGTGCTGCATCAGGTAACGAATGACATCATCCATCATCGGATGGAATTGATGGCGATAAACAAAAATTTTGTCGAGAGTTGCATCAAACTCCAATAATTCAGCTAATTCAGCAGGCACAGCTGTCGCATCAGAACCCATCTGCAAAAATATATGAGTGCCCATGCTGGTGGCCGTATCAAGCAACTGTTGCCAGTTATTCGCCTGAGCTGAACAAAGCAAAATATCTACATTAGGTTCATACACCACCAGATAACGAATGTTGCAGTTCATCACCAGTTCGTTCAGGTGATAACCTAAGCCCATACCAAACACCATCAACACATCCACTTTTTGCGGCAATGGCTGATGACGCCAGGTTAAATCATCTGTGTTGCTTTGCAGGTTAAAGTAAGCGGCATGAGAATAAAACTCCTGCACCTCAGCCAGTACTTCCTGTTTGGCTGAACTTTGGTAAAACACCCGTCCTGTGGCAAAGTCGACAATATTAAGTTCAGCATCTTTAGTACAAAACAAGGAATACTGCTGAATCTGATGATCGTTGATCAGGCTAACCATGCTGGGAATATGCTGCCGGAAAGCGTCAATATTCTGACGAATATTGCGGCCAATGCTCACTGAGACTTGTTTTTCCAGAGCTTCTTGCTGGTCGGAATTATCGAGGATTTGGTAATTGATATATTTCAGCATAAGGGCCTGGCACCTGCTTAATTATTGTCTCCATAGCTTTGATGCGCCTTTTTACCTTTGCGTACTTGCAACATCCTGGCAGCTATAGTACTTCTCTCAGAAGTGACTTGTTCAGTGATAAGACTAACCCACTGCAAGTTATCTGCCAATATACTTTGTAAATCAGGTGTTTGTTGTGGGTTTTCGCAGAGTTGCCGCAACAGCTGATCAAACTCCTGCCAATACAATGCGAATTCTTCAGTGGGGTATTCTTCCTGCGCCAGCAGCGTGGTTATTTGCTGGCGCTTGGCTTGTAAATTGACAATGAGCCCGGTCATTAAGCAGACGCCAAAGCTGCCTGGTTGTGGCGCTCTGCCAACATCTGGAAGCCTTTTTGCCGTTCTTCGACCGGGATAGCATCCCAGCCAGATTTAATTTTAATCATGATATCAATTACATCGTCCACTTTTGCCGGGCTGCTTTCGCGGCTCGCCTGCATCAGGTGATTCACCATAAAGTCATACAAGGACCATAAGTTTTGTGACACTTCACCACCTACATCCATATCCAGCGAATGTTGTAAGGCAGAAATAATACTCATGGCTTTGGACACAGTACGGGATTTCTCGGCGAAATCTTTGCGCTCCATAGCACCTTTGGCTTTGGCCATATTTTCCAGCGACCCCTGCATTAACAATTGAATAATGCGGTGTGGATCAGCCACTGCTAAATCATCTTTGACGCCTACAGATTTGTAGGCCTTAATACCGTAACTCATGGCAAGCTCCTGTTAACTACCATATCGTGGCAAGTTTGCCAGCTGTTGCACCAGGTAACTGGAGGTACTTTGCAATTGACCTAAGGTCGAATCCAAAGCCCCGTATCGCTGACGCAAAGTTTCTTCGTAGCTCACTATATATCGTTCAAAAGCCTCACGATCTTTAGAATTTTTTTTCAATTGTGACTTCAGTGAGTCTTCTTTGTTCACTAACAAGCCATCACGGTCGGTAAACTGAGAAATCACTTTATCTAATGATTTGGTAATACCACCTGAAGCACCAAACAAGTCGGCAATTTTGTCGTAGTTATTTTCCAGCGCGTTATCAAAACGCTCACGGCCTGAATCGGCACCAAAGGCACGAGTGCTGGAGATTTCCATTTTACCCTGGTCATTAAAAGTAATACCCAAGGCATATAAGTTGTTTAGTTCGTCACCACCTGAAGAAAAGCCACTTCCCAAAGTACGGGTGACCTGACTCATAATACTGCGAACCATAGGGTCGCTGCTTAAAGCTCCGCCTTCAGCAACTACTGTTTTACCATCATCTCCTATGGTACGGTTTTTCGTTAAGCTGTTTACTTCAGTCAACAAACCGTTGTAGGCGTCCATAAAAGCTTTGATTTTATCTTCAGCCGCTTTTTTGTCAGTTGCGATAGTCAAGGTAGCGTTGTTATCATCAGGAGTCACGGCTGACACTGTCAGCTCAGTATCCTGTATAGCGTTGGTAAAAGTATTATTTGAACTTTTAACACTGATACCATCCACTTCAATTTCAGCATCACCAGCAGCAATATCAACTCCAATGCCACCACTGCCATCAACTGTAGAGCCATTAGCCCTGGTCGAAATAGAGTCTAAAGCGGCATTATCATTGGTAATACGCAGGTCATTACCCATGCCAGTGATCGAAGAGGTCAGAACCAGCTTCGTACCTGTAGTTGAACCTGCGTTAATAATATTGGCACTGACACCAAAGTTGCCTTCTGCATTGTTTACAGCTTTACGAAACTGGTCCAACGTCATGCCAGCAGTCACATCCACATCAAAACTTTTACCATCAGCAGTGAAGGTCAGTTTTCCTGCAGTAGCACTCACTACGTCGGAGGCGCTACCATAAGCAAGATCTGTACTTTCCAGACGACTGCCGGTTGCAAGTGATTTTACTTTAATATCAAAATTACCAGGCGCGGCTGTACTGCTGGAGGTCGCTTCCAGGTATGTTTTAGTCTCTGTAGGCTGCTTAATTAGGGTAGTTCTGGCTCTGAGTTTATCGTCCCCCAAAGCAGTGACCGAGTCTTTAAACTTAGTTAACGCAGATTTTAATTTGCCAAAACCTGAAAGCGATGAATCCAGCTCCTTTTTTGTGGTGTCCAGACGACTGACTTTACTGTTTCGCTCCACTGTAACTAACTGTGTGACGAGACTTTCAAGATCAAGCCCTGATGCTGCACCTAATGACCGGATAGCCATGATTCACCCTCTCTTTATATCGTTTTATCGATCATCAACCCTGTCGAAGTTCCCAGATCTTCCTGTAATCTTTTGATTGCTTTGGCCATGGTCAGTACTTCTTCAGACGGGATCTGGCGAATTACTTCTTTGGTTTCAAAATCAACCACTTTGACTACTGGTTTTCCGGACTCTTCATCAACAGAAAAATTTAAAGTACGCCCCTGAGAATTAACAAACTGGTTAATGTTCTCAACAGCTTCACCTAGTTCATCCTCTGTAATGCTTTGCTCTGCTTGTGCAGCTTCAGCCTTTACTTTGGACTCTGGTGCGGCAGTTTCCGGCGCACTTTTCATTTTGTTCAGCTCGACTGCAAGATTAGCAGCAGCTTGGGGGGCTGTTGGCTGATAACCAAAATTACCCGTAATTACTGAACTCATTTGCATCTACCTCTGTATCGGCAAGCAAGGCGAAAACTTTAATAAGTAGTCGCCCCCTTACGCTTTACCTAAAAGGCCACTATTAACCTAATAAAGATAGTGCAGTCTGAGGCCTGGTGTTAGCCTGCGACAGGATAGTTGTACTGGCCTGCTGCAAAATCTGTGCCCTGGTTAATTCAGCAGTTTCTTTCGCAAAATCTGTGTCACGGATCTGGCTACGGGCAGCTGATACGTTTTCAACGATGTTGCTTAAGTTACGGATAGTAGACTGGAAGCGGTTTTGCAACGCACCCAAATCTGCCCGTGCTGAGTCAATAGTTTTGATGGCACTGTCAATACTGGCGATAGCTGCAGAAGCGCCACCAACAGAAGAAACAGACAAGGTATTCAGACCTAAACCTGAAGTGCCATAACCACCGCCAGTGCGCGATAAGTTAATACTAATAGTCTGGCCGGCGTTTGCACCCACCAGGAATTTAGCAGAAAAGTCGCCTTTCAACAGATCAATGCTACCAAACTGAGTGTTGGTTGCAATACGGCTGATTTCTACTTTTAAAGCTGATACTTCTTTCTGCAACGCAGTACGGTCTGCAGAGTTATTGATACCATTCTGTGATTGTACCGCTAAAACACGGATACGTTGTAATGAAGTTGTAATTTCATCCATCGCACCTTCAGCCACCTGAGCCACTGAAATACCGTCGTTTGCGTTACTAATGGCCTGGTTTAAACCATTGATTTGGCTGGTTAAACGGTTACTAATTTGTAAACCGGCTGAGTCATCAGCTGCGCTGTTGATCCGAAAACCAGAAGACAAACGTTTGAATGATGTATCCAGTGAATTGCCAGATGTTAATAACTGACGTTGTGCGTTTAACGCGGATACGTTGGTGTTTACTGCTAAAGCCATAAGTCACTCCTTAAAGTTGCGGCGGGTCTGCAAACCCTGGCACAACCTTTTGTGTTAAGCGGAACCCCGCAATTCTCGCCAAACTGCAATTTGGCTTAACTAGCTATCGGCAACTGACTTCAGGACTTTAGTAAAAAAAGGCAATTTTTTTCCACCCAGCGGCAATTAAGTTCACTTTTCTTTATTTTTCATAAAGTTACAAGTGAAATTATTTTTTAAATAAATAGAAATTTCGTGCATTTTTGATGTTTTTAATGAAGCAAAAAAAACGGCCCCTTTTGAGGGCCGTTTTTTATTACCATGTCATTCCGGCTACTTTTTAAAAAATTAACCTAACAGTGACAAGGCCGCCTGTGGACGCTGATTTGCCTGAGACAGGATAGTAGTACTGGCCTGTTGCAGGATCTGCGAACGAGTCAACTCTGCGGTTTCTTTAGCAAAATCAGTATCTCTGATCCGGCTACGCGCTGATGAAACGTTCTCCACAATATTACTCAGGTTACGAATGGTTGATTGGAACCGGTTTTGTAAAGCACCCAGATCCGCTCTTGTGCTGTCGATAGTTTTGATTGCACTATCGATGCTGGCTAATGCAGCTGAAGCACCTGTCACGCTTGATACCGACAAATTGTTGATACCCAGACCTGACGAACCGTAACCTCCACCAGTGCGTGATAAATTCACGCTGATATTTTGTCCGGCATTTGCTCCAACCAGGAACTTGGCGGAGAAGGTACCGTCCAGCAGCTTAATGCCACCGAACTGAGTTGTTGTTGCAATACGGCTGATTTCCGTTTTCAGCGCTGATACTTCTTTTTGCAATGCAACCCGGTCTGCCGAACTATTAATACCATTTTGCGATTGTACCGCCAGTACCCGGATACGCTGCAGAGAGGTGGTGATCTCATCCATCGCGCCTTCGGCCGTTTGTGCCAGAGAAATGCCGTCGTTCGCATTGCTGATGGCCTGGTTCAAGCCGTTGATTTGGCTTGATAAACGGTTACTGATCTGTAAACCCGCCGCATCGTCAGCTGCGCTGTTGATACGGAAACCTGATGATAAACGTTTAAACGCCGTATCCAATGAATTGCCAGAAGTAATTAACTGACGTTGTGCATTGATCGCTGATACGTTGGTATTGACATATAATGACATGGTGTCATCCTCCGGTTAGTAAATAAGTAGCCATAAAGCCTTTCCTTTTTTCCTTTGGCAGGAGCTCCTCGCTATAGGTGCGTCAGAGCAGTGCCATAAAGTTGGTCGTACGGATCCGGCGCCCAATGCCTTCCAGATCCAGTGCTGTTCGTTTTGTACCCTGCCTTCAGAAGCTGCAGCTTCATGGGTCAGGCGTATCCTCAATCTGTGGACTTAAGTCCTTGTTGTCCTGTTAGCCTCCTAACAAGGACAACGCAGCCTGAGGTCTTTGGTTCGCCTGCGATAAGATGGTGGTGCTGGCCTGCTGCAGTATTTGCGAGCGTGTCAGTTCAGCCGTTTCTTTCGCGAAATCTGTATCTTTAATCCGGCTGCGTGCAGCCGAAATATTCTCCACAATGTTCGACAAGTTGCGGATCGTGGACTGGAAGCGGTTTTGAATCGCACCCAGGTCGGCTCGTTTGGAGTCGATCACGTTAATTGCACTGTCGATTTGTGAAAGAGCTCTGGAGGCGCCAGCTAAACTGCTGATACTTAAGCCCGCTATTCCCAGCCCAGATGCCCCAAAACCACCACCGGCCCTTGAGATATTCACACTGATGGTCTGGCCCGCATTGGCCCCCACCAGGAAAGTCGATGAATACATGCCGTCTAACAATTTCACACCACCAAACTGGGTGGTTGTGGCGATACGACTGATTTCAGTCTTTAACGCCGATACTTCTTTTTGCAGCGCAACGCGATCTGCCGAACTGTTAATGCCGTTCTGCGATTGCACAGCCAATACCCTGATGCGCTGCAACGCATTAGTAATCTCATCCATGGCCCCTTCTGCCACCTGGGATAATGAAATGCCGTCATTGGCGTTTCTTATCGCCTGATCCAGACCCTGTATCTGGGCGGTCAGGCGGTTGCTGATCTGCAAACCAGCTGCATCGTCTGCTGCGCTATTGATACGAAAACCAGACGAAAGTCGTTGAAAAGAGGTATCCAGGGTTTTCCCCGAATTTATCAGTTGCCTCTGCGCATTCAGCGCCGAGACATTGGTATTTACAAATAACGCCATATCATTTCTCCTGAGCGTTTATTGAACAAAAGCGGATACGTCATTTTATATTTAATCTAATCCACTCAAATACTGTATCGGCAAACAATATTGTTTCTTTAGTCTTTTTATTAGTTATTTAAAACAAAGATTCCCACATCAGATACAAATAAAAAAGGCC
This sequence comes from Gammaproteobacteria bacterium, assembly GCA_018825965.1. Lineage (GTDB taxonomy): Bacteria > Pseudomonadota > Gammaproteobacteria > Enterobacterales > Alteromonadaceae > Pararheinheimera. The sequence goes on along the minus strand of JAHKAA010000034.1, from coordinate 102,719 downwards.
ATACGGTAAAGCCGTATGGCCAAAGAGCATAAAGCTCAGGAGTCGTACTAAAGATGGTTCAATATTTAATAGTTATTGTTGAATAATTAACCTTGTAATAAAGACAGTGCTGCCTGTGGTCTTTGATTTGCCTGGGACAGAATGGTAGTACTGGCCTGCTGCAGAATCTGCGCACGAGTTAAATCAGCTGTCTCTTTTGCGAAATCGGTATCTTTGATCCGGCTTCGTGCTGCCGAAATATTTTCGACAATGTTCGATAAGTTACGGATCGTTGACTGGAAGCGGTTTTGAATCGCACCTAAGTCCGCCCGCTTGGAATCAATCACGTTAATTGCACTGTCGATACTTGCCAGAGCTCTGGATGCGCCAGCTAAGCTACTGATACTTAAGCCTGCAATACCTAAACCTGATGAACCAAAACCACCACCTGTTCTGGATATGTTCACACTAATGGTCTGGCCCGCATTAGCACCTACCAGGAAAGTGGAAGAGTACATACCATCCAGTAACTTCACACCACCGAACTGTGTTGTTGCTGCAATCCGGCTGATTTCTGCTTTTAATGCTGATACTTCTTTTTGTAGTGCAATACGGTCACTGGAACTGTTAATACCATTTTGTGACTGCACTGCCAGTACACGAATTCGTTGTAAGGCGTTGGTGATTTCATCCATCGCGCCTTCTGCGACCTGAGACAATGAAATACCATCGTTTGCATTTCTTATCGCCTGGTCCAAACCATTTACCTGACTGGTTAAACGGTTACTGATTTGTAAGCCTGCAGCATCATCTGCAGCACTATTGATACGGAAACCTGAAGATAAACGTTGAAACGCTGTATCTAATGATTTGCCTGAATTGATTAGTTGCCTTTGGGCATTTAACGCCGAAACGTTAGTATTAACAAATAAAGCCATGGTATATCTCCTGAGTTTTTTTATATTTGCAGAGTAATTATTTTGTTGTTCCCTGCTTAATTACTGTATCGGCGTCAGGAGTTTTTCCTTGAGGATTTTCTTTAATTTTATTGAATAAATTTAATGACTTAGAACGTTTTATTGCGGGTATTTTTGCAGCTAACTATAGTATCGGCACGCCACTTCAGAACTTTAATTCAAATGTTGATTTTATAGTCAAATAGACAAGAAATGTGAGGGATATGGCAGTATTAATAAAGGTGTGTGTGATGTTTCAGGAGCGGAGCTTCACCTGGTGGCTTGCTCCGACCTTGAGTTTAGTGCTGGAGTTGATAGATATAACTGTCGTAATCAAGCAGTAAAGACTGCACTATAGCCAGGCTGTCTGTTGCTTTGGCTGCTGCCTTCAGACAAGTCTGCACATAATCAGCTTCAAACTCTGCATCTGTCAGATAACGCTGAATAAAATCCAGTCGTTCCTGATCCGATGAAAATACAAAGTCATCCCCAATGTACTGGTAGACATCACCATAGGCTTCAGTTAATACCGGAATGCCAAGGCTTAAAGCTTCAATAGCAGAGGTACCACCGCCCTGCCGTTTGGGATTGAGCATAAAGTGGCAACTGGCAATGAGGTCTATCGCATTACTGACTCTGCCGCTGAAATAACTACAGGCCTCTAACTCAGCTGGTGATCCTTCAATAGCATCAGGTCCGATAAACACAAAATGTGACTGCGGGAACTGGTTTTTGATCAGCACCAACGTATGGATAAAGTCTGGACGCATTTCCTGTTCAAGCCGGTAACCCACAATGGCAAACTTCAGTACTTTGTCTGTCACTTTGCTACTTTTAACGCAGTCAAACTTGCGTAGTCTGAAGGGTAAGCGACTGGTCAGCACAGGATGAGACAAAGACAAGACTTCAACCCGCAATTGATCTTTTTCTGTCAATTCACGATGCAATACAGGCACAGCATAAAAAGGCGTCACTAAAGAGGTGACACAAGGCACATTCAGCACAGGTCTGCTTTGGGCGATAAATTCCAGCACCGGGTTTAAACCACCCACGCCAATAATAAAGCGTGGGTTGAGCTGGTTAATCACATTGACTAAATCAACCAGATGTTCTGCATCGTCCATGGGAGTAATTTGCATAAAATCAAAGTATTGATCCCAGCATTTCACCACAGAGCCCCCAGCATTGGGTTGCTGCTTGCCCGTATCCAAATCAAATAAAGTCTCGGCTTTGAAGTATTCGTTACGCACTGTGCCGAAAAAAACCGGGGCAGGCATCGGATACACATAATGAGACGACTTGGCCACACTGGTGCAACAAATCACCACCGGATGCTTTCCCATAGCTTTTAACGCACTGGCGTAATTTAAAATAGTCAGAGTAGGTCCATGCTGAGCAGTGACAAATTGATTGGTCAGCAATAACACAATGTCTTCATTGCCAGTGCCAATCAAAGGGTTGACCTGGCAAAACTCTGCACTTTGCCGGCAAAAGTTTTTAATCATCAACTGGTACAAAGGCGCGTAATCAAAAGCCCTGGACTGGCCAACAAAATTGGCCCGCATCAATTGGCTATACAACATATTCTGCTGCAAAAAAGGCAAGCGACTAAAATGATCAAGTAGCTTTTTCTCATCTACATTTTGCTCACCCAGCAGCAATAGTCGCAATTTGCGCCATAAAGATACAGCCACAGAATTGGGGCTAAAGCTCTTTAAAAGGCACAATTGAGTTTGTGGATCCAGAGCAGAAAAGTTGACTGTGTCCCAATGATGAAATTCATTCACTGGCCAGTCATCAGCTTGTAAATACAATTGATCAAAACGAGAGAGTTCGTGGCTATACATAAAGGCGTCCTGCCGGAGAAAAAGGGCTAAGAAAAGTGTTTAGTTAGTACTTAGTTAATATAGTCAAATAAACTCAGGCCTGTGACCCTATTAAAAGTAGCCTGCACAGCTTGCAATGCAGTTTCCTGTTTCACCAGTTCAGTAATACCTGTGCTGTAATCCAGTTCCACCACATCTGCTTTGTGGGATTTAGTGGCAATAAGTACATCTTCATTACTGCCAAAAATGCTTTCAATTACATTTAAGCGACCACCAATAGAAGACACAGCAGAATCGACTTTGGCTGAAGCGTTGTCAATTTCAACTGTGGCATCCAGAATACGTTCGTTCAGTACATCCCCACTATCGCCCGCTTCAATGCCGTTAATTAAATCGGTTAAAGAATTGAGAATATTGGTTTTTTCTGGCGGTTGCAGACTGAAATCCACAGTACCACCAGGTGCAGCACCTGTGACATCAATAGACAAACCTTTATAGTTTATCGGCTCGCCAGCAGTGTAAGTGCCAGTTACAGCTGGTACCTGAGCCGCACCATTACGCTGAATTTCATAATTAGATGGTGCTGAAAACACCACTGAGTAGTCATTGTTACCCGGTGTTAAACCGTCATAGTTTTGTTTGTAGAAATTATCAAATACACTTTGATTGGCCACTGTGACTTGCGCCGCCGTCACAGGAGCACCCACTGTTGCAGCACTGGTCTGAAAACGTTTATCCACACTGTCAAAAATACTGCGGCCACTGTCATTCGCGGCTATTGATATAGATAAAGACAGTTGAATGGATTTTTGACCTTCGTCGCCATTAAACTCATATTCACCAGTAGCGCTGTTCAGGCTATAAGGCTGGGTTTGGTCCTGAAAACCAGAAAACAAATAACCCCCCAGCTCATCCCTTCGATTCATTAAATCAAACAATTCATCACGGATATTGCCCAACTGATCGCCAATAGCTTTACGATCATTGTCATCATAAGTGCCGTTGCCCAAAGACAAAGCAAGCACTCTTGCTCTGTCCATAGCGCCACGCATGCTGCTAAGCACAGTTTCCTGTAACTCAAGACTATTACGGGCAGCAGTATTGTTGTTCTGATACTGGCTGGTTTGCTGAATAGTCGCTTCCAGACCCACAGCACGGGCAGCACCTGAAGGATCGTCTGCCGCAGTTAAAATTTTGGTTTGCTTATTCAACATCAAACTGGCGGTTTGTAACTTGTCCTGAGTACTTAAAATGGAATCCAGGCTCTGGCTGTACTTCATGTTAAAAGTGGTACGCATTATTACCTCGCAGCCTGCAACAGGGTGTCAAAAATGGTTTGTGACGTCGATAAAATTTTAGCGGCTGCAGCATAAGTTTGCTGAAACCTGACTAAGTCAGCTGCTTCTTCATCCAGACTGACACCTGATAAAGATTCGTGCCAGGCCGTCGTTTGCTCCAATAAAGACTTGGAGGATGCAGCCGTCACCCGGGCCTGACTGGTTTGAGTCCCGACAAAACCCACTAATTCTGAATAGGTCTGATTAAAGGTCTGGTATTTGTCTGCATTGACAGTGCTTGCGGCATTAATTCTTACCATATCCGCATTTTGTAAATTACCTAACGACAAGCCGTTTCTGTTGTCCTCGAAACCACCTGTGTTGTAATCAATACTAAAGGTATCGCCCACTTGCGGCACACCTTTAACAGAAAAATCAAAACCAGCATCTGCAAAGTTGACAGAGGTACCTAATAAGTTCTGATAATCAGTGCCGGCGAAGGTGACAGTTTCACTGACCACAGGAGCACCTGCGTCTTCAATCAGGAACTGATTGTTGCCCAGATAAGTGACAGAAACAGGTCCGTCAGTAAAGTTAGCAGGTGGCGATAATCTGTTGCCAGCCTGCCCTACACTGCTCACCGAAAGCTTATCTATTTCGGCATTACCCAAATTTTCCAGTGTTTTTTCGCCTTTGAGTGGTGAGGCAAAAGCCAGGGCTTCAGGGCGGTTAGTTGCCAGACTGATGTTTTGAGCGGCATTACTTAAAGGTTTTAAATCAAATCTGTCGCCTGCAGCAAAAGCCGGTGCGCCATTGGCTAAAGTAATGTTTAAGCCAAAAAAATCGTTTGTATCATCTGAAGTGACGGTCACAGGGAAAACCACAGCAGCGCGACTGATAGCTGTTCCTGGTATCACATTGCCTGAAGCGTCAACGGCTTCGACAGTAAAAGCATCTGCAGCCGTAAAAGTAATACGCACATCATTGGCAGGAATATTTTTGCCTTGCCCGGCGGCCACTGAGGCAGTAATTGTCCCCGCCCCTGTGTTGCCACTAAAAGGCCAGGCGGCAAAAGTGGGTAAGGTAAATAAATCGCCGCCTAAGTTACCATCGGCATTCATCCCCAGCCTGTTTTGTGTGTTAAAGGCGTCAGTAAAAGCTAAAGCTAATTGACCTAATTCTTTCTGTGCCGGGTCCAATACAGCGGAACGAAACTGCAAGGAGCCGCCAATTTTTCCACCTAACTGAGTTTCAGAGACATTGATCAATACATTTGGATTACTGGCGGCTCTGAGTTGCAAGGTTTTGCGATTCGGATCAGGATTACCAGCCACACTAAACAAGCTGAATTTGCCGTTTTCAATCACCAGAGACTGACCGCTACTGAGAAAAATTTGTTTGTCACCATTGGCCGCGTCCAGCACATTGATATCCACCAAACCGGACAATTCTTTAATGGCCTGGTCTCTTTTATCAAGTAAATCTAGTGGGGGTGGTTTTCCGGGGTTATTGCCATAGGCCAGTATTTCCTGATTCAGCTGCGCTATCACAGTAATTTTTTCATTGGCAGACTGGGCATCGGTTTCCAGTTGCTGGCTAATGTACTTATTCTGCTCTGTCATCTGATTTGACAAGGTGTTGAATTTATTTAATAACGTCTGAGCACTGCCCATCACCAACTGACGTGAGGCCGCATTGGTTGGATCATTAATGGCTGTTTGTAACTGGCTGAAGAATGAGGACATGCCGGTAGAAATGCTGTTGGACTGATCAGACAACAAAGCGTCCACACGACTGGCTTCGGACAAATACTGGTTGGCATAACTGACAGACGAGGTATCACGCCACATTTGTTTTTGTGCAAAGTCATTCACCAGACGTTCTGTAGTCCCCCGGCCGACCCCAAGCCCCAGCATATTGGATTCAAACTCGGTGCGTTGTCTGCTGTAACCCGGAGTATTCAGATTGGCGATGTTATTACTTGTAGTAGAAAGCAGAGCCGTACTGGCCAGTATGGCTGAGGTTCCAATCCGAAGTAAGTTATCCGACATCTACATCTCCATTGACGCTAAGCATCTTCACTCTGTTAATCGGCTATACCGGTCAGTTCTTTAATCTGGTGTTTTATTCTTTATTCGTAAGCAGGTTTCGTGCCTGTTTGAAAGTTTCGCTATTAAATACCGATAAAATTTTCTGAGCGTAGTTTGGATCTGTGGCGTAACCTGCGGCCTGCAGTTGCTGGAAATATGCTTTAGGGTTGTCTACTACACTAAGAGCTTGCTGGTAACGGGGGTTGGACTTAATAAAGTCGACATAATCCCCCAGTCCCTGCTCAGGTGACTCATAAGCACGGAACTTGGCTTTTTCTTTTTGTGCTACACCCTGACGGTACTCCAGGGTATCCACCACAGCCACCTCACCTTGCCAGCTGTTATGTGCCTTGATGCCAAAGAAGTTAAAACTTTGATGACCTTCTGTTGTTTTAAAAGTGCGCTGTCCCCAGCCGGTTTCTAAAGCGGCCTGAGCTAACAAAGCCAAGGGCTCTAACCCCAGCTTCTGCGCCGCTTGTCGGGCGGCTGGCATCAGTTTTTCAATAAACTCACCTGGTGTTTTAAAACTCCAGTCATCCGGCTGCTGTTTTGGCTGTTCAGGACTTGCGACACCCAGAGTGGCTGGAGGTTGAGGAAGAACCGGCATTTCATACTCTGGTGGTTTCTTTACCAGGACGCCAACTAACTTATTCTTATTTTCCGCCCTTGTGGCTTCGTCACGCACAGGAGCAGCTTCAGTGGGCACTTTCAGCATAGAAGCAGGTGTTGTTTTGCCTTTGGTTGGCCTTAACTGCTGGACCAGCAAATCAGCTAAACCTAAACTGCCTTTTTCTGACAGATCCGTTGCCAACTGCTTGTCATACATCTCTTTATAAAACTTGGTTGCACTAGAGTTGAGCGCACCATCATCTTCGAATACTTCATTGGCTTTACGCATACTGCTCAGCAACATGCCCATAAAAATAGATTCGAACTGTTTAGCCGCCTGTTTCAGCGCTTTATCATCATCTCCACCGGAGCTGTGCTTCAACTGCTGTAAGCTGGTTAAATCATGATAGTTAACTTTCTGCTCAACTTTACTCATTTAGATCACCACAAGCTCACCATGAATGGCACCCGCTTCTTTTAAGGCTTCTAAAATGGCCATCAAATCACCCGGCGCTGCGCCAACGGCATTGATGGTGCTGACTAAATCATCCAGTGTAGTACCCGGGTCGAACTTAAACATACGCGAACGGTCCGGCCTTACATCAATAAGGGTATTTTGTTCCACAGCGGTATCGCCACCTGCCAGCGGATTGGGCTGCACTACCACAGGGTTCTCAGCAATAGTGACAGTTAAACCACCATGGGTCACAGCTGCCGGAAAAAGCCGGACATCTTTGCCTATCACTATGGTGCCTGTTCTGGAGTTAATAATAATTTTTGCCGACTGACTGGCAGGCTCCAGCGTTAAATTTTCCAGCGTTGATAAATAGGAGACCCGCTGATCCATATCCCGCGGCGCTCTGACCTGTACTGAAGACGCATCCAGCGACAAAGCAGTGCCGGGACCAATAAAATTGTTAATAGTCTCAGCCAGTGTTTTGGCGGTAGTAAAATCTGAACGATTGAGATTAAAGGTAATAAAATCGCCATCAGCAAAAGGAGAAGGCACTTCACGTTCTACCGTAGCCCCATTGGGGATACGGCCTACAGTGGGTGTATTGACTAAAATTCTGGAGCCATCTGCACCTTCGGCGCCCAGACCGCTGACAATTAACGACCCCTGGGCTACCGCATACACATTGCCATCCAAACCTTTAAGGAAGGTTTGCAACAAAGTCCCGCCCCGCAATCCTTTGGCACTGCCCATAGAGGAGACTGTGATATCAATGGTCTGACCCGGTTTACTAAAGGCAGGTAATTCAGCATGCACTGCGACAGCTGCGACGTTTTTGATCTGGGATTTCATGCCCGCCGGCATATTGATGCCAAAGTTACTTAGCATGGTTCTGAAACTTTGTTCAGTAAAAGGACTTTGCTCGCCAGTGCCAGGTAAACCTACCACCAGACCATAACCCACCAATTGGTTACTGCGTACCCCTTGTACACTGGTTAAATCTTTAATGCGGGCCGCTGAAGCAGGAAAAGACAAAGCTCCTGACAACACAACCAACAAAAGGCTTTGGATTAGTTTCATCATTTCACCTGTATTAAAACGGCCACAACACGCCATTAAAGAAGCGGGTTAACCAACCCGGGCCCTGCCCACCATGGGTTGCGCCAGTGCCACTGTATTCAATACGGGCATTGGCAATTTTGGTCGACTGGACAGTGTTCCGCGAATCAATATCCTCAGCACGAATAACACCTGTTAAACGGATAAATTCTTTACCTGTATTCAGCGTCAGCCATTTTTCACCGCGGATCACCAGATTACCGTTGGCCATCACCCTCAACACGTTCACCGAAATATCACCGACTAAGCTGTTGCTTTGGTCAGCTTTGGAGTCGCCTTTAAAATCAGAGGCGGAACTGGCACCAAACTGCAGCGTGTTGCCAAGAGCACTGACCTCACGGCCAGCTAAACCTATCATAGGATCAAAACTGGCGGAGCTGTCTTTACCAAACTCTGTTTTAGCCGTTTTAGAAGCCTGAGTATTTTCTTTCAGCACTACAGTAATAATGTCACCCGGACGACGGGCTTTGTTGTCTGAGTACAGGCCATTGGACAAGCCCTGAGCAAACAAGGAGCCATTGTTCGACAGCGGAACTGCTTCTGGCTCTGGTGGCAGAGGCGCAAAATTAGGATCATCCGGCATAGGCTCATTGAAGCTGCCTGCACAGCCAACACACAGCTGCAGCGTAAGTACCACTAAAATTAACTTGTTCATCTACTCACTCCTACAGTTGCTGGATCATGGTGCCCAGCATCTGATCAACAGTTGAAATGACTTTGGAATTCATTTCATAAACCCGTTGACTTTCAATCAGGCTGACCAGCTCTTCGGTCACATTGACGTTTGAAGTTTCCAGGGCGCCCTGGACTAAAATACCCCGGCCCTCCAGGCCCGGAATACCTTGCACCGGATCACCACTGGCTGCTGTTGCCGTAAATAAGTTTTGTCCAACAGGCTCTAAACCAGCCGGATTCACAAAGTTAGTCACTGTCAGCTGGCCTAACACGGCCTGATCCACCTGACCAGGTAAACGCACTGAGACTTCACCGTCCTGAGAAATAGTGATGCTTTGTGCATCTTCAGGAATAACTATATTCGGTTGAATTTGGTAACCCGCGCCTGAAGTGACCAGGTTGCCTTCACTGTCTGTGGTGAACTGACCATTGCGGCTGTAAGAAATAGTGCCATCCGGCATCAGAACTTCAAAAAAGCCATGGCCCTGGATCATCACATCCAGGCTGCCTTCAGTGGTGATCATATTGCCTTGAGTAAAGCTTTTCTGAGTGGCCACTACTTTAGTACCTGCACCTAACATCAGGCCGTTGGGCAACTCTGAGTTTTGCGAGGAGCGCCCGCCTGGCTGGTTGATGTTCTGATACAACAAGTCTTCAAATACAGCACGGCTCTTTTTAAAACCTATAGTGCTGGCGTTGGCCAGGTTGTTTGAAATCACCGAAATATCACGCTGCTTCGCGTCCAAACCGGTTTTACTGATCCATAAAGCTGGATGCATGCTAACCTCCCAGGCTTAAGCCTTAGATTATTCTCATCATTTGGTTATGTTGCCGATCAATATCTTCGGCCGTTTTCATCATTTTGATCTGAACTTCAAACTGACGCTGTAAACTGATCATCTGGGTCATTTCGCCCACTGCATTGACGTTACTGCCTTCCACTGCACCGCTCAGCACTCTGACCGTTTCATCTAATTCTGCGACTTCACCATCTTTACGCCGGAACAAACCGTCTGTGCCTTTTTCAATGTCCTGAAATTCAGGTTTGACCAGCTTCAGCCGTGCGACTTCCTGCATCGCATTAGCAGGTGCGCCTTCGGGTCTGACACTAATGGTGCCATCTTCATTAATTTCCATTTTGCTAATAGGCAGAGGGATCTGAACCGGACCATCAGCACCTATCACGCTTAGGCCTGAAGCGGTTTGCAGCATACCTGTGGAGCTAAGTTGCAAATTGCCTGCTCTGGTATACGCTTCATTGCCTTCAGCATCCTGTACTGACAACCAGCCTTTGCCCTGCACTGCCACATCCAGTTCACGCTCAGTGATAATAAAAGCGCCATCGTCAAAATTTTGACCTGGTCGTTCAGTCAGTGAAAACACCCTGGTAGGTAAACCTTCACCAAATGCCTGCATAGCCCTGGCCTGCTCTAAATCAGCTTTAAAGCCTGTTGTAGTGCTGTTTGCAAGGTTGTTCGCTTTAATGCTGATGCCATTCATATTCTCTTTGGCACCGCTCATTGCGATATAAAGTAAATGGTCCATAGTCAGGCCTCCACTTGAGATAAGTTAATTAAAGCAAGACTAATGCCAAGAAAAGGGATGCAAAGCGGCATATAAAGAAGATGAGCTCTAAGTCCATGTATTTAAAGGAAGGTTAAAGAATAGAAAAAGTGGGTTCAGATCAGACTAAGGAGCTGAGGTTATAAATTTGAATCTGTTGATCACTGAAAATGCAGTCCGTGCCTTCGTGAAATTTGAGTTTGTGACTTCAATATGCGCTTTGTACTGAGCTGATGCCGGCAAAGGTGTTTTAAAATAGTGAACCTGCTGTTCAGCGCAGTTATAGCGCCCCAGCAGCACAGTGGATGGGCCATACAAATGCAAAGTACAACTGACGGACAAAACCTTCACCGGATTAAATCCAAGCATCACAAAGTGAGAGGCATGTTCAGGCTTCTGAATATCAATGATGCGGCTTTGAGACTCGCCTGCGTTAAGCACAAAATCAGTGGTTACCAACAGATCCCGCTCTTTGGCAGAGTCTTCCTTCGCCCCGGATGAAAATGCCACAAACAGGCTAAAAACAAAGGCATTCAGGAACTTCATAACCACCCCGTACCATCATATGGATCCTGCTGACGAAGTTCTGTCTGAACCCGCTTTGGTTACAAAACTAAATTTAAGCGAATAAAAAACCCAAAGCAAAAGACTTTGGGTTTTTCTGATCAGGTTATTAACGGATCTGCAGTACTGTGTTTTGTAATGTACTGTTCACTTCCAGTGCTCTGGAGTTGGCCTGGAAGTTACGCTGAGCTGCAATTAAATCAACCAGCTCATTGGTCAAATTGACGTTAGAGGCTTCAAGGGCTGACGCATTAATAGAACCAAAAGTCCCTGAGTTTGCTTCACCAGCCAAAGCCTCCCCTGACAATAAACTTTCACGCCATGAGGTATTGCCAGCCTGAGTTAAGCCCTGGGGATTGGCGAATTTCACCATAGCCACCTGAGCTAAATAAGTTTGATCGCCATTAGAGTAAGACGCCATAACTTTACCTGCGGCGTCAATATCCACGCTGGTTAAACGACCTACTGTAGTACCGTCCTGGCCCAAAGCGCCCACTTCAAATTTTGAGGCATACTGAGTCGGTAACTTAGTACCACTTTCATCGCGGAACTGGACTGTAATATCATTGTTGAACTGAGCGCCATTGGTTAAATAGCCGTTCAGAGGGTCATTTAATCCTGTACCTACACCAGCTGGCAGGACCAGGTTAGGCAAAGAGGCTGTAGTAGGCAGAGATGGAACACCTGTGGCATCAAAATCCATGACGATAGGACCAATAGCAGAGTTGGGTGTCAAAGGGCCACCGGCAGGAGATGCCGGAACTGTATTGTTGTCATCCAATACCGCATACACCTCCCAATCGTTATTCAAGGTTGGTGCCTCACGACGGAAATACATAGTCAGAATATGAGGTTCACCTAAACTATCGTAAATTGTGGTAGAAGTGGTGGCATTATAGCTGGCCTGATCTGTTGGGTTAAAAGCAACAGTGGGTGGCGTATTACGGGAGTCCACGTTCATTGTCACATAAACGTTGGACGTTGCCCGGGGTGCACCAGCTGTATTTGGGATCTGAATAGGCTGAGTGGTACTTAAACTAACTGAAGTGGTGTTACCATTGGCCGGATTCACAGGAAAGCCCTGCAGGAAACCACCGTTGTTGTCTGAGATAAAATTGTTTTTATCCAGTTTAAAAGCACCGGCTCTGGTGTAAGAATAATCACGGGCACCAATTTCAGGAGAGATGGCAAAAAAGCCATCACCTGTAATCGCCATATCCAGCGAGTTATTGGTAAATCTTAACGAGCCCTGAGAAAACTGCTGTGCCACTTTAGAGGTCGTAACACCATCCCCTACTTTTGTTTTGTTGGAACTAAATACCGAGGCAGCATACACATCTGCAAACTCAGCACGGGATTCTTTAAAACCTGTGGTATTGACGTTGGCGATGTTATTCGCTGTAGTATCAATATCCTTCTGAGCCGCAGCCAGACCGCTTAACGCTATATTAAAACTCATAGATCACCTCAATTCATTCATTGACTAGGTTGCAATTTCTTCAATATCAGATAATTTTTTCTGGCCTTGGCCAAGCACATTTAACAACAGGCCCTGAGTGGTACCGTTGCCTAAAGTAATACTGGTGACAGGGGCGTAAACTGAGGTCACTATCGCTTCATTTTTACCTGCAATAGAACCCTCCACTTCAATGCTGTACACACCTTTAGGAGCTAACTCCATGACAGGTTCTCCTTTGTCATTGACCTTTGGAGTGCCATCTTCATTTAATGCCTGAGTATCTGTAGCTCCGTTCCACGGCAGTTGTAAGCGCCCTGCAACAGAATCCGAATCAGGGATACTGACCGACCGCACCACCACTCCATCAGCGTTTTTAATCCGGACTTTGACGTTAGTGGCATTTTCAGGAAAATTAGCGCTGGCCACCATAGTATTTTCACCATCGAACTCGATTTTGTCCGACTTCACCAACACATACTGCCCCACCAAAGATGAAGCCTGCAAAGCCTGGCTGGAGTTCATGGAGGTGGCGAAATCCTTAAAGTTGGTATTCATCTGGGAAATACCATCGGCCATAGTAAAGTTAGTCATCTGCGCTATCATCTGATCGTTTTCAACCGGCTTGGTTGGATCCTGATAAGCCAGCTGTTGCGTTAAAAGCGCAAAAAAATCTGACTGGGTTAAAGCGCCATTGCCTTCAGATTCAGGCGTAGTGGGTTTTTCCCCCCAATACATACCATCTAAAGCACTTTTATCATTGGTTACATTACTCATGCCTTACCCCTTACCTTTGGCCCATCATCAGCGTCCGACTGACCAATTGTTTGGCAGCATCTGCTACCTGCACATTGGTTTCGTAAGAGCGTGAGGCTGAAATCATGTTGGCCATTTCCTCCATAATGTTCACGTTGGGCTTGTAGATGTAGCCTTTTTCGTCAGACAAAGGATGATGAGGCGCATATTCCACATTCAGTGGCGCATCAGACTCAACAATACCTAACACCTGCACCTTGGCACCTGCCTGACCTTGCTGAGCATTTTCAAGTGCTGTAGCAAAAACCGGATGACGGGCTCTGTACGTTTGATCAATGCTGCTGCTGACGCTGTTGGCATTGGCCATATTACTGGCGGTGGTATTCAGCCGTACTTGTTGCGCTGACATTCCGCTTCCGGCTATATCAAAAATGTTATATAAACTCATGACTGACATACTCCAGTAACAGCAATATCAAAAACTTTATGTAGGCTCATTATTGAGATCCTCCGGTAATGGCTTTTTTCAGGCCGCTGATCCGACTATTCAGGAAATTCAGCGTGGTCTGATATTCCATACTGTTGCGGGTAAAAGCATTTCGCTCTTCGTGGATGTCAACCGTATTGCCATCCCCTGTGTCAGGCTGATTGGGAATACGATACTGAGACTCAGCATGGCGGGCTGTGGAAATTTCAAAATGCTTCGGATCAGTGCGGCCAAGCGAACCCGATTGGCGCGACTGAGCACCTGCCAAAGCGGTTTGAAAATCCATGTCTTTTGCCTTGTAACCCGGAGTATCGGCATTTGCGATATTTTCGGCCAGGACCTGAGAACGCTTGTCGCGGATCAGTAATGCATCAGGGTGAAGCCCAAATGCTTTTTCAAAGCTGATTGCCATTATTGCCATCCTGTTTTTCAGAGATGGCAAATACTAAGCAAAACTCAGGCCAGATTTTTTGTCAGACTTTTTTTCGGTACACAATGCCCGGATTACAACGCACCATATCAAAGTCGTTGTTCAGGCTGGAAAGGGATTCTGAAGCACCAAGAAACAAGTAACCACGCGGGTTTAACGCTTGCGAGAACTGTTTGATGATTTTCATTTTTACTTCGGGGGAAAAATAGATCAGTACGTTGCGACAGAAAATAATATCAAACTTGCCCAGCAGGGTGTAGCTGTCTAACAGGTTTAAATGGCGGAACGAAACGTTTTTTCGAACGGCATCTTTTAGCCGCATCATGCCGTTGCCGGAATCGTCAAAAAATTTACTGCGACGCTCCGGTGATAAGCCACGGGATAAAGCCAAACCGTCATATTCAGCGCGCTGGCAATGCTCCAGCATGGCGTTGGAGATATCAGTGCCCAGAATATGCAGGCCCATTGGAAAAGCCGAAGGCCTGCCTTGCTGGTATTCCAGACCCGTCATCGCAATTGAATAAGGTTCCTGACCAGAGGAACTGGCAGCCGACCAAATTTTGACGGTTTTCTGAGTTTTCTCAAATTCAGGCAGAATTTGTTTTTTCAGAAGCTCATAAGGGTAACTATCACGAAACCACAAGGTTTCGTTTGTGGTCATAGCGTCTATCACAGCGGAACGCAATTGCCGCTCAAAGGGGCTTAAGGTTTTGTTCAGTAACTCTGACAAAGACGACAAGCCAAAGCGCTGCATCAAAGGCGCAAGACGGCTTTTGACCAGATACTGTTTGTTGTCGCCCAACACAATACCGCACTGTTGCTCGAGAAAATCCCGAAACAGACGATATTCACTTTCCTGCAGTTCTTTGTTTGCCACTAACATAAAACCTCTAATCAGTATGCAACCATTTCCGCACGGATTCGGCTAATTCATCGGGATTAAACTTCGCAATAAAATCATCTGCGCCCACTTTTTGTACCATCTGCTGGTTAAAAACACCACTCAGAGAGGTATGTAAAATCACATGCAATGGTTTCAGTTTTGGATCGAGGCGAATTTCAGCGGTCAGGGTATAACCATCCATTTCAGGCATTTCTATATCAGAAATCAACAGCCCCACTTTATCAGTGACCGAATTTTGACAAGCAGCTGCCGTTTCCTGTAAATAAGTTAAAGCTTCACGGCCATTGTTCACCAGATGCATCTGCACTCCTAAACCTTCCAAAGCGCGTTTTACCTGATTCCTGGCTACAGCAGAATCATCGGCAATCAGGATCAGTCTGTCGCCCAAATCTTCGCTGATGGTCGACGTAATTACATTGCTGCTGATGCTGGTCGGCGAAGGTGAAATTTCTTCCAGAATTTTTTCAACATCGATAATTTCAACCAATTCTTTATCTATTTCGGTAATAGCCGTCAGGTAACTCTGTTTACCCCCGGTGCCTTTTGGCGGCGGCATAATAGAAGCCCAGTTGATATTGATAATGCGTTCAACAGACTGGACTAAAAAACCCTGCACAGAGCGGTTATATTCAGCAATGATAATAAAACAGTCTTTGGTGTTTTCGATAGCACGGCCGCCCGTTGCCAGACTTAAATCAATCACAGAAATAGTCTGACCACGGATATGAGCTATGCCTCTGACGTACTTATTGCGTTTAGGGATGGCGGTTAAAGGAGGACACTGCAGCACTTCGCGTACTTTAAATACGTTAATACCAAAACGCTGACGACCATTTAAGCGGAATAATAAAAGCTCCAGTCTGTTCTGCCCTACCAATTGAGTGCGCTGATTGACTGAATCCAGAATACCCGCCATAGAAGACTCCCCTGCCTGAAAGAATTAGTGGTCCTAGAAAATCGGGAACGATTCTTGCTTAGGTCACTCTAGAATGAAAAATGACTGAAAATTGACATACTTAAGTATGTTATAACCCTTTGCCGATAAAGCATAGCTGAAACCATATGAAAATGTACGATAATTTTTTGAAATCCTCCCTGTATTGTGCAGTGTTAGCGACAGTTTTTTCTGCCGCGTTTTCAGTGCAGGCGGCAAGTTTCAGCCCGCAGCAATTGACTGCTGAAGCAAAAAACTGGCTGGAGTTACAAAAAGAAGTACCAGCAGGTGCTCAGAGTCAGATTTCAGCCCTGGACTCGCGTCTGGGGCATAAAAAATGTAATCAGCCTTTACACTTTAGCTTTGCAGGTCCTGTCAGTAATCAGGCTACGGTGCAAATTCGTTGTCAAAGCCCACAAAAATGGCAGCTGTTTGTTGCAGTGCGTTTTACCCAACAAACAGAAGCTGTAGTGAGTTTGCGAAATATTGCTTTAGGTTCTTTGATCACTGCCGATATGTTAACGCTCGGGCAAGCCGATGTGCGGCTGGCACGAGGCTCTCTGATTAAAAACCCGGCTTCAGTGCTGGGTGCCAGAGTAAAAAGAAGCTTGTCTGCAGGACAAGTTGTGACATTGCAGGATCTTTGTCTTGTATGTAAAGGCGATATAGTTACAATTAGTGGTTTGAATAACGGTCTTGAAGTCAGAGCGGTCGGAATAGCTCAGGTGGATGGCATTCTTGGTGACCAGATTCAGGTGACCAACAGACAGTCCAACAGAACCATAGTTGCAGAAGTTGTTGCAGTGAAAAAAGTTGCAATAAAATTTTAAATACTGACTAAAGTTTTACCGGGCGCTGCCGTTATACAAAGTAAGGGATCCGAAACCGGATAAAGAGGGTAGAAAAATGGCGATCAATGTAAACACAGGCCTGCCAGTCACTCAACAAGTGAAAGCTGACAAAGCCGAACAACAAAATATTCAAAAACAGCAGGTTGTGCAACAACAGGCCGTTCAGCAGCAAGCTACTACAGGCACAGCTGCACAAAAACAGGATTCAGTATCGCTGACATCTCAGGCGCAGCAATTCAGCAAAGCCCAGGACAAAGCGAAAGCCAGCTCAGGTGTTGATCAAGAGAAAATCGATAAGATCAAACAAGAGATTTCAGAAGGCAAATATAAAGTGAATGTAGAACAACTGGCACGTCGTATCGTCCAGTTTGAAGGCGAGCTTTTCAGTAAAAAATGAGTAACGCCTACTCTTCTATCCTCACCCTGTTAAATGAGCAAGAGCAGCACCTGGATGTGCTGCTTTTGTTGCTTCATAAGGAGCTGGACGCCATCCGGAGCCGTGATGTTGAAGCACTTAAAAACAACACAGACGAAAAAATCCGTCTTCTTGAATTGGTTCAGACCGCCGATCAGCAATTAGCAGCTTTGCCAGAATTAGCTGAAGCCAAAGAGCAAAGCTGGTTTCAGCAGCATTTAAGTCGGCTTGAAGAAAAGCTGGCGCAATGTAAATTCCAGAATCAGGTGAACAGCCAAAGTGTAGAGCAAAGCCAACTGGTGATTGAACGCTTTAAAACTGAATTATTACAAAGCCGTGGCCGTGCAGGTTTAACCTACACCAATAAAGGCAAAGCGGCCCAGGTAGATAAAGGCCCTGGCATTAAAGCCTAAAGGCTTAGTTATCCAACAAAAAAACCGTCATCTGACGGTTTTTTTGATCTGCAAGCAGCAGGCTATCAATAGTACTTCACATTTTTGATACGGCGGGTTGGCTGACTGTTTAAATACAAGTCATACACCTGTTTAAAATCCAGCTCAAGCTCTGTAGCATACACATCACCCACAGGATAAGTTTTAACGACCCTGGCACCACGAATAATGCCGCTGACTGATGAGTTCAGTTGATCATTACCAAGCATCATTTGCTGCATATTGGCTTTAGCGTCAATTCTTTGGCCATACACCTGCTCTGCCAGCTCTCTGTAGGCTTCCAGCTTAGAGGCTTTCATGGCCATCAGCATACGTTCCTGCTCGGTGGCTCCGGGCTGCTGACTTAAGGGGGCATAACCCACAGCTTTGAGCACAGGAAAACGCTGCGGTTCCACGGTTTCCCATTCGACATGCCGATCGGCAACCATGCTGCAGCCGGGTAATAACGTCAGCAACAACGCGCTGATGGTTAGTTTGTTCATAATAGCCTGCCTCTGCCTATCTATTGATCTCTTTCATAACAGCAAATAATGCACAATCCGTGCCTTTTCTATAATTTTTGACTATGTTTGATAAAAATTGAAATTCAGGCATAACTTTTGCTTCTGTCCTGTCAGATACTTTATAGAGGATTTGTCATGCGTCTATCTGCGCTTAGCTTGGTACTGATGGCTTTACCGCTGCTTTCAGGTTATGCAGTGGCCGATTGGTATGAAGCAACAGGTCAGGCTGTACTCAGAGCCGGCGACAAAGTTGCAGCAAGAAAGCTAGCCACTGAAGATGCAGTGCGTAAAGCGCTGCTGTACTCAGGGGCTTCTATCCGCACTGTGCAACAGGTGACCGACGGATTATTGACTCAGGAATCGATGTTTTTACAGAGTCAGGGCGAAGTACAAAATGTACAAATTGTCTCTGAGACAGAAGAAAATGGCTATATCAACGTCACCATCAGGGCTGACATTTACCCGGACCAAAACCAGTGCGCTAATCTGCAACTGAAAAAACAACTGCTGGTAAGCCCCTTTATCATAGAAAACCGGGAACAGGCCGTGGTAGGACAGCTATACGAGCTGGATCAAGCCAGTACCACTGTGTTTATGCAGAAACTGGAAGAATCTTCAGGTTCAAGCCTGATCAAGCTACTGCCCCAATCCATCCGGCAGCAGGAATTAAGTTATGCCGATCGCAGTGCTTTACAGCGCAATTATGGTGGTCGTTATTTGCTGAAAGCCAGTTTGGGGGATGTCTCTTTAGGAGAGCGGGTTGGCAACAACTGGACCTTCTGGTCCGATCCGGACCGTGAACGCTTTTATCAGTTGCAACTGGAGCTATCCGACATTCAGGAGCAAAAAGTCTTATTAAGTCAAAAATACCAAACTTCCGCCGTTTGGGGTTTTCGTGAAACCACAGTCATCAGCCCAAAGACTCAGCGCTTCTGGCAAACCGATTATGGTAAATCTATAGAACGGGTATTAAATGCTGCGGCACAAGACGTGGAAGAAGCCTTACGCTGCGAAACTATACTGGCAGATATCACGCTGGTTAATCAGCACAAAGTACTGCTTAACCTTGGCAGTAAACAAGGCTTAAAAACAGGGGATGAACTGACCATTCTGTTTCGTCGTCAGCACAAAGACAGGCTTGGCCAGCTGCAAGATCAGTTGACCGTCAGCGAGCTGAAAGTGAAAGTGACAGAGCTGACGCACACTAATGCCTGGGCAGAGAGCGTAAATATGGATTTATTAGCCAATGTACAGGTCGGTGATGCCGCCACTTTGGTGAGTGACAAAAATTAAAAATAGCGGCTAATACAGCTGAAATGGCCGCCCCAACAGGAATCGAACCTGTAACTGCCCCTTAGGAGGGGGCCGTTATATCCATTTAACTATGGAGCGAACGCCGACAGCATAACAAAGAACGACCTAAACTCAAATGATGCTAAGCGTGAGTGTCTAGATATTAAACAAATAAAGAAGCCAATAGGTACAGAGTCGCGTTGAATGACGATAAAGATCGTTACATAACTAATAAACTGAAATCATCTGCCGATATACAGATATAGTAAATCGAAAGAGCTGAAGCTCAAAAAAATAGAACCGGAGCTGCTATGACGGATAAACCCATTTATGTTACCCAACCAGCTTTGCCACCGCTGGAAGAATTTATCCCATACCTGCAACAAATTTGGGATAACAAAATTCTGACTAACTGTGGCCCTTTTCATCAACAGTTAGAATTGGCGCTTGCTGAGTATTTGGGCGTGAAATACATCAGCTTGTTTGCTAATGCGACTCTTGCTCTGGTAACAGCCTTGCAGGCATTACGAATTACTGGCGATGTGATTACCACTCCCTACTCTTTCGTAGCCACAGCTCATTCGTTAAAGTGGAACGGCATCCGACCTATTTTTGTCGATATAGATCCTAAAACCTGCAACTTAGACCCAGCAGCTATTGAAGCAGCCATCACACCACAGACCACCGCTATCATGCCGGTTCATGTGTATGGTACACCTTGTGATGTCGAAGCCATTCAGCGTATAGCGGAGAACTATAACCTCAAAGTGATTTACGATGCAGCTCACGCTTTTGGCTGTAAAGTGAATGGGCAAAGCCTGTGCTCTTTTGGTGATATTTCAGTGGTGAGTTTTCACGCAACTAAAGTATTTAATACCTTTGAAGGTGGCGCCATTATTTGTCAGGACGCTAAAACTAAAGCTCATATTGACCATTTAAAGAACTTTGGCTTTGTCGATGAAACCACTGTTGTCGCTGCAGGCATCAACGGAAAAATGAGTGAAATCAATGCGGCTTTTGGTATGTTGCAGCTCAAACATATAGATGCAGCTATAGCCAAAAGAGCCCAAATCAGTAAGTTTTACAACGAACGTTTAAGATTTGTCCGCGGAATATCCATACTGCAGGATAATCTGACTCACGAATCAAATTATTCCTATTTCCCGATACTGGTCGATGCTGACTACCCAATCACCAGAGACGCACTGTACAACCAGTTTAGAGAAAAAAACATCATGGCTCGGCGTTACTTCTATCCTTTGATTAGCGAATTCCCTATGTACAGAGGATTGCCTTCGGCCACAGCCAGATTACTGCCCAATGCAAAGGAAATATCTTCGAGAGTAATTTGTTTACCTCTACATCCGCATCTGGAAGAAGCAGAACTGGAAAAGGTTATGTCAGTGATTGTTGAGTGCGCCAGAAAACCAGTCACTAAGCGGGCAATAAGGAACTGAGCAGTGACTCGTGTGGCAATTATGCAACCTTATTTTTTACCTTATCTGGGTTACTGGCAGCTCCTGAATGTAGTAGATATATTTGTGGTGTATGACAATATTCAGTTCACCAAAAAAGGCTGGTTTAACCGCAACTATATGCTGTCCAAAGGACAGAAATGCTTGTTTAGTTTACCGCTTAAAAAAGACTCTGATTTTTTGAATGTTGATGAGAGACACCTTGCTGACGATAGCCATGTAATGATAGAAAAAACCTTGAGGGTTATCGCTGAAAGCTACAAAAAATCGCCATTTTTCGAGCAGACGTTTCCTTTGATTCAGGACATCTTTCGTTTTGCAGATAAAAACTTGTTCCGTTTCATAAAACATTCGATTGACCGGATAACAGCTCATCTGTCGATTGATACTCAGATCATCATCTCGTCTGATATTGGTATCGACCATGCTTTGCGCGCTGAAGAAAAAGTGATCGCTTTATGTAAAAAGCTCAATGCAACAAGCTACATCAACCCGATCGGTGGGTTATCCCTGTATGATCCTGTGCGATTTCAGAAAAATGGAGTTCAATTATCCTTTTTGAATACACTATGCCCTCATTACCCCCAAATGAGCCCCAAATTTGTCTCTCATCTGTCGATCCTTGATCTGTTGATGCAGGTTGGAGTGGACGGAGTAAATAGCACGCTAAATAGTTTTGAATATGTTTACTCCGAAAAATTATGTCTGTAGTTTAAATCTTTATATACCACGACCTGAATAACTCCAGAATTAAAAGCTGAGGAAAAACAATGAAAAACGAACTGGATTCTTATCTTACGGCTTATCAGGGCAATAATATTTACGACTTTGACAATGAAATACTGCTTACCTGGTATCCCAAGAGAATTATCAAACACTCAGCTGGTTCGGGCTCGTTACTCGAACTTGGAATCGGCCATGGTTACACCACCACTATTTTTTCAGAATTGTTTTCCCGCCATTTGGTGCTGGACGGCTCGAGTGCTGTCATTGACAACTTCCGTAAGAAGCACAGCGAATGTAAAGCCGAAATCAAAGAAACCTATTTTGAGCACTTTGACACGGACGAAAAGTTTGATGTCATTGTCATGGGCTTTATTTTGGAACACGTCGATAACCCAATTGAAATTCTGAAAAAATACAAAGCGTTCCTGAATCCCAACGGGAAAATGTTTCTTGCAGTGCCTAACGCTGAAGTAATGAATCGTAAACTAGGGCATTTGGCAGGTTTGTTGCCTGATATGACCTTGCTGTCTGAAAACGATCAGATGCTGGGCCATAAACGCTATTATTCAGTCAGCTCATTTACTCAGGACATTACTGCAGCCGGTTACAAAGTGAACCGGATGGAGGGTATTTACCTGAAACCTTTTACCACCAGCCAAATGCTGTCGCTGCAGCTGGATCACAAAGTGTTGGATGCATTGTGTGAATTAGGCATTGACTACCCAGAGCTGTGTTGCGGCATACTGGCTGAAGTGTCATTGCGCTGAGCTGGCACACTGCGACTTCTCTGAGGAGTGAACATTGCAATGAAAGTATTAGTAGCAGGCTCATCGTCTACCCTTGCCTCAAAGCTTATTCCTGAATTGCAGCAATTTGCACAAGTGGTTACTGCAGGACGCAGCGGCGCTGATGTTCCAATCAATTTATTGGACACAGAGTTTAAGCTGCCACAAGACATTACAACAGTAGTGCAGCTGGCCGCTCATTTTGGTGGTAAGGATTTTTCCTCTATAGTGGCGGCAGAGCAACTGAATGTACTGGGTTCCTTAAGATTATGCCATGCAGCTAAACAGGCTGGCACAAAACACTTTGTCTATATCTCGACCATTTTTGCCACGTTACCCGCAGATTCGCCCTTTTACTCAAGCTATTCTTTATCAAAACGCCATGCTGAGGAAACCCTTGCGCTGTATTGTAAAAATGCAGAGCTTGAGCTGACGATTATCCGGCCAGGCCAGTTTTATGGTACAGGCCCGGCATTCAGGAAACATCAGCCGTTTTTGTATTCGATTGCAGACAAAGCAGAACATAACGAGCCTATTGAGTTTTACGGCAAGCAGGACGCGCTCAGAAACTATATCCATGTCGAAGATTTAGCTCATATTGTGGCGTTGGCAGTAAAAAATCAGCTTACTGGCACTTACAACTGTGTTGCGATGCAAAATATCAGCTACAGCACTATAGCCAAAGCTGCAATCAAAGCGTTTCAAAGTAGCAGTTCAATCCGTTTTTTGCACGACAAGCCCGATATTCAGCACAATGCCATTGACGCAGATCCCCTACTGTTTCAGCTACTGAATTACTTCCCTCAAATTTCAATGGAGCTTGGCATGGAACAAGAAGCTGCATACCGGAGGCAACAGCAATGAAGCGTGTTCTTGTTTCAGGTGCAAGTGGTATTGTCGGTTATGGCATTTTACGATCCTTGCGGCAAAGCGACAAAAAGCTATTTCTGGTGGGCACATCTATTTATCCGGATTCTGTAGCGCCCGCCTTTTGCGACCAGTTTGAGTTAGCCCCGGTAACAACCGACAGCAGTTATATTCCTTGGCTGCTCTCTATGATCAAAAAACATCGCATTGACATGTTAATTGCCGGCATAGAAGCAGACATGTACAGCTGGGTGGAACACCGCGAAGCGATTCAAAATGCAGGAGCTCTTCCACTGCTGAATAACTCAAACCTGATAGCGCTTTGTAAAGACAAATGGCTGTTTTATCAGACGTTGGCCTCTGCAAATATTGACTGCGTTATCACAAGCACTTTAAGCAACGATTTTGAGATGCTGAGCGCACAATTGGGCCTGCCCTTTTTGCTCAAACCCCGGCGGGGTTTTGGTTCAAAAGGCATAGTACGGATCCATTCGTTACAGCAGTTTGAGTTGGTTAAAGCAGAAGTAGGCGCCATACTTATGGCGCAGCCCATTATAGGTACAGATGATGAGGAATACACCACATCTGCATTTTGTGATGGAATGGGTGGATACTATGCCCGTATGACTCTGCGCCGGACTTTATCAAAAGATGGCTTTACCGATAAAGCAGAAGTAGTGGATTCAACAGACTTTGATCCAACCTTAAAACAATTGTGTTCCCTACTGAAACCTGTAGGCCCAACCAACTTTCAGTTCAGAAAATCGGAAGGCCTTGTGAAGTTGCTGGAAATTAACCCCAGAGTATCCTCATCAACAGCGATAAGAACTGCGTTTGGTTATAACGAAAATGCAATGGCTGTGGATTTTTTCTTAGAGCACACACCTTTGGATCAACCTAAAATCAGGCGAGGCAAAGCCGTTCGCTACACTGACGAGCATATTTTTTATGACGATAGCCTTTATCTCTGATATTCATGGTAACTATGAAGCGCTTAAGGCAGTGCTCTCAGAAATTGACAAGCTTGGTATTCAGCGAATTTATTGTGCAGGAGACATAGTAGGTTACTACAGCCAGATCAACGAATGTTGCCAGGAGCTGCAAGACAGAGGTATTGCCAGTGTAATGGGAAATCATGACTGGTATATGGCAGGGGGTGGATTTTGTCCGCGCTCCAAAAGCGTGAATGATTGCCTGCTGTACCAACGTAAAATCATTCAGCCGCAGCATCTTGCCTGGCTAAAAACCTTGCCATTGCAAATGCAAATTGACGAAGTTCGTATGGTTCATGGCGGCTGGGGAGACCCAATTGACGAGTATCTGAAGCCCAGCGCAGAGTACTTTGAGCGGGTTGAAGGTCAATTTTTTGTCACAGGCCATACCCATCAGCAAAGGCTGGATCACTATGGTGACAAAGTGTACTGCAACCCGGGTTCTGTAGGTCAGCCCAGAGACGGCGATCCCAGAGCCGCCTTCGCAGTCTTTGACGGTTCTACCTTTACATTAATGAGAGTGGCATACGATATGCAAAAAGTTTTCGACTTAATGCAAGCCGCAGGCTTCAATGATTATTACTATGGTGGCCTGAAAACAGGGGCCAGAAACTTAAGACGACTGGAAGACTAATTACAACTCCTCTATAGCAACCGTCGCAGAACATTGGGAAGCACATGTTTAAATGGAAAAAAATTGGGAAAATTTTTGACCCAAAAGATTTAACAACCCAGAGCTGGATGCATGAATTTGCACAGTCTCCTTCCGTGATCCAATTTGACACCTTTGTCCGGGTGTATTTTTGCTCCAGACCTGCACCCGGCGCGGATGGTTTGTATCTGAGCTACATCAGTTATATAGACTTAGATAGTAATGACCTGCAAAAAGTACTCCGTATTTGCCAGCAGCCTGTTTTACCCCTTGGCAACTATGGCACTTTTGACGAGTTTGGTACCTACCCGGTCTCAGTGATCCGAAACGACGGGCAATTGTGGGCTTACTACGCTGGCTGGACCCGTTGTGAGTCAGTGCCTTTTAATGCCGCTATAGGACTTGCTGTCAGCACGGACCAAGGCGAAACATTTCAACGTTTGGGCGATGGACCTGTACTGTCTTACAGTCCGGATGAACCTTATTTATTGGGCAGCCCACGCATTCGCTATTTTAATAACAGCTGGTACCTCTGGTATGTGGCAGGTAAAGACTGGTTGCCTGGTGAAAAGCCCGAACCTGTATATAAAATCCGTATGGCTACATCAAAGAATGGTATTGACTGGGTGAAATTCGGGCAGGATTTGATCAGCGACAAACTGGGTGTTCATGAATGTCAGGCCTGCCCTGACGTTAGTTTTTTTGACGGTCAGTACCATATGTTTTTTTCCTACAGGGACATCGTCAATTACCGCAGTAAAGAAGGAGGTTACCGTATAGGCTATGCGGTATCTGACGATTTAAAACACTGGCGGCGTAATGATGATCTGGTGGATATCAGCACCTCCGATTCGGGCTGGGATTCAGAAATGGTCAACTACCCTCACCTGTTTCAGCTCAGAGGAAAAACCTATATGTTGTATCAGGGCAATGAAATGGGGCGGGCAGGCTTTGGACTCGCAGTTTTAGAGCAGCCACAAGAGAGCACCGCTTTATGAAATGGCAAAAATTAGGGCTGGTTTTCACCCCAACAGACCACAAATTACCCGGCAATTGTTTTGGCTTTGCCCAGTCTCCTCAAACTCTGGTGCTGGATGACAGAGTCAGAGTGTATTTCTCCACCCGGGAACAGGACAACACAGGTAAGTTTTTAAGTCATATAGCTTATGTCGATTTTAATCTGCAGATGAACACTATTCTGGCAGTGTCTGACCAGCCGGTTATTGCATTGGGTGGGCTGGGCTGCTTCGATGAACACGGTATTTTCCCAATTAACGTCGTCAAACTCGAAGACAAAGTATTGGCTTACACCACGGGCTGGAACCGCAAAGTTTCAGTCTCGGCAGACGCATCTATAGGTTTGGCTATCAGCACTGACCATGGCAAAAGTTTTGAAAAAGTCGGGAAAGGCCCGGTGTTGTCAGCATCTTTAAAAGAGCCATTTTTAGTAGCCGATGCTTTTGTGATCTATGAAGCTAATCGCTATCACATGTGGTACATCTACGGCACTAAGTGGCAAAAATTTGCAGAAGATGCTCCTCCTGACAGGGTCTATAAAATTGCCTACGCCAGCTCAAATGACGGTATGCACTGGCAACGTGACGGTAAGCAAATAATCGCTGACAGGGTTAACGAAGATGAATGTCAGGCTCTGCCTACTGTGATTAAAATTGGCGATTTGTACCATATGTATTTCTGCTACCGCCATGCGTATGGCTTCAGGACAAATAGTGATTTGGCATACCGTATCGGCTACGCCTACTCAGCTGATTTGAAGAGCTGGACACGCAACGACAGTCTTGCTGGTATTGATGTCTCCGGCGAAGGCTGGGATTCAAAAATGCAGTGCTACCCGCACGTGTTTCGGGTGCAGGACAAAGTTTATATGCTTTACAACGGCAATGAATTTGGCCGGCATGGCTTTGGTCTTGCAGTGCTTGAGCAAAGCGCCCCCCTTACTAGCTAGATGGAAAATCAAATGAGCACATTACGAGATTACAACAAAGAACTGGACGATTCGACAAACGCCGAAAGCGAAAAATATGTATACAGCTTTGATTTTGATGTTATGCACCCTTTTATGATCAAAAGCTTTACACCGTTTTTCCGCGGTAACAATGTACTGGAACTTGGGTCGTACAAAGGTAATTTTACCCAGCGGCTACTGCCACTTTTCAGTGATATTACCTGTGTTGAAGCATCATCCGAGGCTATCACTGAAGCAAGTGAACAGTTACCGTCACATATACACTTTATCAATTCAACCTTTGAGCTCGCACAACTTGATCGTAAATATGACAACATCATACTGACGCATGTGCTGGAACACCTGGATGATCCGGTTGCCGTTTTACGTCGCATCCAGGAAGAATGGCTGACAGAAGAAGGTCATTTGTTCCTCGTCACACCTAATGCTATGGCACCTTCCCGCCAAATTGCAGTGAAAATGGGCTTAATCAGCCATAATTCGGCAGTGACACAAGCTGAAGATCTACATGGCCATCGTATTACTTATACTCTGGATACTTTGGAGCGGGATGCAAGAGGTGCCGGACTAAATGTTGTGCTGCGCACAGGTATTTTCTTTAAAGCGCTAGCGAATTTTCAGTGGGACAGATTGTTGCAAACTGACATTATTTCAAAGGAGTATCTTGAAGGGTGTTATCAACTTGGGCAGGTGTATCCTGAATTGTGTTCAAGCATATTTTTATTGTGTAACCGAATGAAAAAATAACAGACCTACAATAAAAAACAAACTTTCTTATTGCGGAGTGAATACACAAACATAGAGTAAAAAAAATAAAAAACCATGGTGTTCCCAACCATTATTGAGAACACCATTTCTTTACTTCACCACGTCGTTATTCATACTCTCTGAAAACAATCTGGCATTGCAAATTTCTTCATATATTATAGCTTTTGCATTTCCAGATTGGATTTGTTGATGGTAATCATATGTGAATCTCATTAGCCTACCAAATTTATTAGCGTAATCATTTACACTTGGGTTTGCAGCTTCGTCAAGCGTAGAAAGTATCGTTTCATAAACTTTGGCGGCCTTAATTTTTTTCACGGCATTTGAATAGTATTCTTCATCATTAATCAATAAATGAATTCTGTCATTGTAATCACCTAATGTATCACAGACAAAATCGTTCTCTAAACCAAATTGCCTTAGGGTTATTTCGTCAGTTAAACCAGCAACATCGCCACCTCTCAATGCAACAACAGGTAAGCCCGCAATCAATGCATCACACAAGCTATTGGCATTTCCAAAAGGAAATGGAGACATGGACAAATGACATTTTTGCAGCATTGTTAATAAGTCGGGATAGGTCACAGGCAAATAGATTTCAAATGACGAAAGTAACTTAGCCAGTCTGTTTTTCACAGAATCATACTCTAAGCCTGTTACTGCCGGGAAAAAGTGGAACTTCACTGGTCGACTTGATGAGCGCTCAATAACACGGCACATTTCAATGACGTTACCATTCAATTTCATAATAGAAGCGTTAACTGCTATATGAAAGAAATCTCCATCCCACTTTTCTTTTATAAATTTAACTTGTGGTAACTCTCGATGTGCCGCCGTA
This sequence comes from Gammaproteobacteria bacterium, assembly GCA_018825965.1. GTDB lineage: Bacteria > Pseudomonadota > Gammaproteobacteria > Enterobacterales > Alteromonadaceae > Pararheinheimera. The sequence goes on along the minus strand of JAHKAA010000034.1, from coordinate 74,036 downwards.
AACAGTCCTTGGTTCTTAATTAATAATAAACGCTCTGAATGTGTATGGTACAGTTCCTTAGGCATGTCACCCACAAACATATAATCAATAACATCAGAACGAGTTGTTGCTGGATGACCTGGACTAGCTATCTGAACTGGTGCCAATTTTAGGTTCGCCAAACATATAGTCCAATGCGACATCCCAAGACTAGGATAATAAATAACATCTGGCCGGATTCCCCCTATCATGTCGACCAAAGCTTTAGTATTGCTGGTTTCATCCAATACAATGTGTTGATCAAAGAGTCCGGGGAATTCGTCATCAACTTTATCCTTTTCTCCCATTGAAATTAATTCAAAATGAGGTCGAAGTGATTTAATCAATAATGAATAACACCTATACATTGCATGGTTAGTTGTAAAGCGTTCATGGAGTATTAACATCTTGGGTTTAATCACCAACTTATACTCATTACATGCAGGAACAATACCCTCGGAGGAAAGGTAATTTCTTATCATCTTATTAAGAAAAAATTTGAGCTCATGTTTACGTGTACTGGCTGCGTAGCTGCAGTGCATCCAGGAGTTTATAAATGAAATCAGCATTGTGTAATTCGGTGTCACCCTGGTTAAAACTTCAATATTTTCAAAAAGTTGACTTCTATACTTCTCACCAGAAGACGTAAACACATTCTTCGTTTGTAGCCAACCAAGGGTTATTAGTGTTCTTGATTTATCATCTAATCGCATGGCTCCTTCAAATAACTGTTCCGTTAATTCATCAAGAGGCATCATTGCTAACAAATAAACCAATTGCGGTCCACCGATATTGATGGTTCCGTCTTGATTAAGGGAGGCAGCATAGTTCGTCAGATGTGCGGTGCCGCGAAAACCCGAGGCACAAAATAAACTGTAAAAGCCTGACTGCCTAAGTGAGAGTTTATACAAGGAATCAAAGTCAAGTTCATAATCCTCATATGCGAGCCATGACGTAAACAACATGCAAACTCTGGTATATAACTGAATTAAATGAGGCTCAATATGTTTGTTTTCAGTGACAGAAGCAAAATCAAAGTTTTTGGTAAAAAGTTCAAAAAAATCGAACATTTCTGCGAAAAATATCTTTTCTCCTGAATTCAAACATACTTCTAATCTGCCCAGCTCATGGAGACATTTTTGGTCAACCACTGCTGAACCTTGTGCTTTATCATCAGTCACAGAATTCATTACATCTAATTCCTTAAATTTTAGCTATCAGCTGCTCTATAGGTTCACCAATAGAGCGCGTCACAATACAACTGGCACCTTCAAGGCGAAGCTTTTCACAAAGATCCGACGCTTGTTTTCTCGTTTCAAAACCTGCAGCTTTTAATCGAAAATAGTGGGTGTTTTTTACCATAGCCTGCTCAACCAAAGCGTCAACATCACCAAGTAAAGCCGGATGCCTTTTTTGCAGGGTTAACCAAACACTTTTTGTTGAAGCAACGTCTTTAAGTGACGCCAGTTGAATGGAATAGCCTGTCGGATAGAGTGGTTCGACAGGATGCTTCGATAAGGCTATCGGATCCGGCGAAGGCTCAACAGGCTCCTGCTCACTTAGATGTGCTACAGAAGCTGATTGAGGTTGTTCTACCACAGCTTTGTCTTCGGGTATTTGCTTGTCTTCGGGCAAGGCCGGATTTATCGCAAGTTGTTCGTCAAAATCAACCCGCTCTGTTGTATATACTTCTACGTTATCGTTCCCAAGTGTAGACTTTTGACGGGCAACTTGCTGTTTTCCCATATCGTCTAATGCAACAATAAGTTCTTTTAAATCACCTTCAATCGCAGCCAGACGTTTTATTGACGGCTTAAGCTGTTGCCATTCAGCCAATTCTGTTGCCGATAATGCGGTTGGTTCCGGGGTATTGGAGCACCCAGTAATACCAAGCATGCTAATTACAACAGCAATGTACTTAACCATAACGTTATCCCCTTATAAATCAAACCCTTGAGTTTTCACTTCACAGGCAATTTTTCTCGCATTGAATCGGGCGCAAATCTCTTCAATCTGCTTTTGAGTTGGATAAAACGCGGCCTTCAACTCATACTTATTTTCGTCATTTAATGCATAGAATGGTCTGAATTTAGCAGTATTCATGCCAGTATTTTTAATCAAAGCCCAATAAGCCTTTAAATTTAATAAGGAACTGAAAGTACCCAAGTCTGCAGCATACCCATCTTTAAATTCTAATTGGGCAAGTATCACATCTGAAGCATTAAAGAGTTCACCGCCTCCTTTAATTTTTACAGGCATTGCAGCCGCTTTACGCAGTTTTTTCCGTTTGGCATAACTTGGATCTAAATAAATTTTATATTTACCAGGCAAAATATCAGAAAAGACATAGTAGCCATCATATTCAGTGATAGATGTAGTCACTTCCTCGCCTGCATCATTCACTAAACTTAAGTTGATATAAGCTGCAGGTGTGTTTTGACCATCTATTTCAGTGATGTACACCTTACCTTCAATTTCACCTGTAGAGCTGACAGGCAAGTCGTACGAAGACACATAGCCTCGTCTGGGTTGAACAGAAATACCCTGAGAAGAAGGGATTAAGAAAGGATCATCAAAACTAGAGCGTTCAACCACGATATCGGTAATATAGCCAGGTTGTAGTGCTGTTAAAATAGCAACCCCGTACTCATTGGTATCAGCACTGCGATATCCCTGAGCAGCTCTCACTGTAGCGTTTTCCAATAAAGGCTCACCCTTATCATATTTCTGATTCAGGTTTTTATCTTCAAATACCCGCACAGCCAAAGCGCCACCATTGGTTAATGATCGTTTGTCTGTAAATAGCTGACCTGTATCTTTTTCATAGCCAAAACTAAATCTTGCAGTAATGCCTGCACTATAGCTGTCCTTTTTCGAATAATTAAAATAACTGTCTATCGCCAACGAATCACCTTGCCACCCCAAACCAATTCGTCCACCTATTTGCGACTGTTCAAATTTGTAGTTTAGGGCGAAAGTACTGGATATAGATTCGCTAAGCCGATACGAAAAGTTGCTGACCACACTATCAAGTTCAAATTCAGGCTTCACACTATAGTTCGCACTTAAGCCAGCAAAAACACGCCCAAAGGTCGTTGTATATCTAGCACTGCCATTAATTATGTCGTTTGTTGTATAGCTTATAGTTTCAAGATTATTGTTCGGGTCATCATTGCTAAATCCATCTGTTTGATGGACCCCAAAGTTAGTTGTAATTGTACTTTTGGATTTATTTCTGAGCATCTGCAGTGAATTGGAAAAATAACCTAAGTCTGTCCGGGCAGACAGAGCATTACCGAAACGGCTTAGCTTTGAGCCATCCGCAGATTCGGTCACAGAAAAATTATTCTGATAACTAACAGGAGTGCTAAAAGGCAAAGCTCCAGACATCGTCAATGAATACTGTTTGTCAGTATTTAATCCATTTTCGTCATTAGCTGTATTAGCTTGCTGGTAATTGAGGCCTAAGTTAATACCTGACAACTGAGTTCTTGCATTGCCTGAGAAAAATTTATTTTTTTGTTTGTCTGTGGCGTAATCCAAGCCAAGTAATATGTTCCCCAATGCAAAACTTTGCCCAATATTAACTGTTCCGTCATCTTCTTCTTGTTCAGGCCTCAAATAAGTCAGACCCACTTGCCCCGACCACCAAGAGGTAAAACCATAACGATAAATTGAGCTAAAGAAGTCACCTTGATCCAGATCAGGGTTTTCTGCAACATTAAATAATCTGGTGTTATTTTTTGATAAAGACACAGAGTAACTACTATCACCTGCAGCAAGTGAGTTTCCTGTGATCCTATAATTCTCTTGTCTGGTTTCGACTTGTCCTTGCGGGCCATAAAATATTATTTCAAAGTTGTTATCGCCAAACAGCAGTTCGATATCATTAAATTCGTACCTACCGCCTGAGCTATTGTTGATCCGATCAATTAATATGCTATTGCGATATAATTCAAGATCCCAGCCGTCTTGAATTTCACCAACTAAATTTACTGTTTTATTGTTGCCCGTTTCTCCTGACGATAAACTCGATGCCCTAACCCCAAGGCTCAAGCCTTGAGTCAATCGTTGACCTGCATTGATTGGTACGATGTCACCAAATTCAAAAGACGTCAGCTTCAGTGGACCACCAATATCACTTTTATTTGATTCCCTGAGTAGGCTTAGACGGGCATCAGACAATGCGTCTTCTTTACTACCATTTAAATAAAACTGGCTGGTAAAGTATGACAGATCACCTGAACCTATTAGAGAATAAGAGCTGCTGTTAAATGTGTTTTTGCCGCTACGATTAAATTGCTGGTTAACTTGTGTATCAAATAGTGGAATTGAAAAGGCCTTATATCCTTCTTCTCTAAATGGCAATACGGCAGTTTCTGCTTTGGAACTACTTATTTTTGTAGCTTCACGTTGCTTTTTCAATTCAATGGGTAATGGCTGCATTGATGTAAGCACCAATTTCAAGTCGGTTTCTTCCAACGCAAACTGAAAATCAAACCACTGTTGCACCATATCTAATTCAATATAGAACGCATCATCAATTAACTGATAGTGTTGCTCAGTTAATTGATAGGGTTTTCCTCTGATCATGGAGTCTGTTTTGTCTCCCTGCTTTGCAGGTAAGTTGATGTCAAACTGATTCGTTTCTTTAATAAACCAACCTTTCAAAATTCTTCCGTTTTTAGACATTTCCATTGAAAAGTCAAGCTGTTGAATTAATGCGATAAGGTCAATTAAGAATCCCGTTTTAGATTTGATGATAATAACGTCACTGATTCGGATATCTTTGACAAAAAGCGTAACTACCAGCTCCTCTCCTTCCATAAAACGAGAGTCATCTTCTGATGGTTCTTCTTCATCAGAAGCCCAGGCGTTAGTCAGACCGTCATTATTTTGGCGTTCTCCAAGTTCTGGCTCTTTAGTGAAGCCAAAAGCACCTGAGTGAGGTATTGTTGCTGAATGCTGTTTAGGTGGAGCGACCGTTGAAATTACTTGCTCTGATGAAGGGACTGACTCTGACTGCTGAGAAATTTTTGGTTGTTCAAATCCATCATAGCGTTTTTTAATCCGCTGAATAATAGATAACAGTTTCTCTTCCTGAACCGAACTATCCTGAGCCTGAGCATACACAGGATATTGGCAAATACTTAAGGCGACACAGGAATGAATAATGCTTTTGCGAAAGCTATGCTGCTTAAATCTCAGTCCCATACTGGCCGCCTTTTGTTTTACATTGGTTTAATGTCCCCACTGCTGATTTGAAATATCTGTTCTGCAAGGACTTTTTTATTTCTGTATTCCTTGACGCCTGTATACTCTATTCGTAATGCACCGTTCGTTTTCGCTATAGGTGTTGTTCCCAACCACTGGAGGGTGGGTTTAGCCTGCGTCACTTCCCGGTAGATACTCAAGTCATTCAGTCGTGCAATTTGTATCTCTTTGGCTGAACCGGTTGGTTTCCAGTAGGCAACCAAATTACCTATGGAGGAGTAATCACCTTTTTTGTTCAGCATTACAGTCAATGCACCATTTGTGCCAGTTTTATCCAATGCAAGGCTGGCAGAAGTGACGCTAACATCAAAAGAAGGTTCTCCATGACGGATCATGATAGGCAGGGTGTAGCTGACAATAGCTCTCATCACTAAACCAGCGGCTTGCTCTGGTGGTTTAGGAATAGCCTTTAATAATAAATGTGAGCGATATTCGCCTTTGGCTAAGTTAGCAGGCTTGCGTGCAGAAAGTTTCACGGTTTGCCGTTCACCAGGTTTCAATCTGACTTGACGGGGGCTAAAACGAATAAAGGTACTGGCCGCCTTATAGTAATCAGGCAAATTGTTTTTATCTAAAATTTTATATCCACCACCTTCGGCAGCTTGTTGCTCAACCCACTCTATTCGATAGACCATTTCTTCATTGGAGCTGTTGATCAGAGAAATTTCTTGTGATCGGTCTTGATCATTAAACACGACCCGAAGCGGCGAAAGCATTAAGCTGGCATGTGTTGAAAAACACAATAATACTGCCAGGATAGGAATCATTTTCTTAAATAACGGCATAAGATCTCCTGCTTAAAAGTTAACTTGAATATCAAATGAACCACTGTAAACACCATCTTCATAACTCATAGAGTTACCTGAGGTTTGTAATACTCCGCCAACCTTCAAATGCAATTCGCCTAAGCCATTGGCTGCAGTATTGACAGGTAAATCAGCAGAAGTAACGTGAAACTGAGCTGAAACTCCAGCTTGGCCTAACAAAGCGGGTAAATTTGTCATCAGCTGTACCGGAGTGCTGGGCAAAAAACCGGTTAAGGTGTATTCACCCGGATGACCTTTTTCTAAAATTATAATTTTATTTGTAGCATAAGGCGCACCAACGCGGGGAATAACAACAGAACTGACAACATCGTTACCGCGAACCACTATAGAGCCGAAACTTAGCTCCCGATGCACGATTAAATTAGCGTACAAATTTGTTGAGAAAAACAAAGCAATACAAGCGATAAATAGACTTTTCATAAAAAAAGCTACCTTAACATGAAGTTAAGGTAGCTTAACACATTGCATTTAGTAAGACACTGTTACAGCAAATGTCCCTTCGTACGTAGTTTCATCTAGTACATAGTTATCTTTACCACCTGTTACCGCAGGGTCTGTGGATAAAGTTGCACCGACAGTAAAGGTCGCAGCACCTGCACCATCAACCTGAATAGTCGCCTGATCATTCGCAGCGGTGAAGGTAAGATCTGCTGCAGTACCTGATGTTTTACGCAACTTCCAGGTATCAGCAGGAATTGAAAATTCAGCAGGAGCACCACCACCTACAGCTGCAGTTAAACTGATGGCTGTTGCAGGCATTTGGATGAAAATGCTGGAGAAAGGACCGGCATCAGCAATGCTTAAAGAAGCAGGAGCACCTTTAACGATTTCATTAATAGTTGAGCCTGAGTTACCTTGGGCGACAACAGTTGCTGTAGCAGGGTTAGCTGATAAATTTAAAGTTGCAACTGTACTGCCGTTGTTGTAGTTGGCCCTGATGGTACCAAAGCTTAACTCGGAGTTTAAAGTTAAAGTAATAGCGTTTTTAACAGTTACTGATGGTGTTACATCGATTGCGTTAGCAATCGGACTAACAATGGCTGCAGAGCCAATCATCGCCATGCCTACTGCTGCTGCGACTTTATGTTTCGTTTCGTGTTTCATAATCATCTTTCCTATATTGATCAAATAGTTACAATGAACCCGCTCAGGTAACATTTGATGTTTCACACTAAGCGTATATATGTATCGACCCTGAATCAAAAAACTTTATACAAATTTTGCTTTTTTTTCATTCTTTCGCAGATTGCACTTATGGAAAGAAAAAATTGATAAAAAAACGCATAAATGCCTTATTTTTCATCCTTTAACAAGCATCAGATTAAGCTAATTAAAGGGACAAAAGGAAGGCTGACACAATCGTAAAACTGACAAAAACAATACTAATGAAACATTGCAGCCACTAAACAATCTAAACCGAAAAGGCGCTACATCTGAACAATTTTTTATTATTCAACATCTACAATAAACAGCTGAACAACGGCTGTAAATTTATAATTTAACTACGTATTAAATCAATCTGTTTCAGAGCTGTTGTAATACCATAGCAGGAATTAACGTAGTGGCTGATGCAATCACCACATTGTCTCTGGTGGAAACCACCCTGCTATGGATCTGTAAGCCGCGGCGGGTGGGCACCATAGTGCCGGTCAGCACGTAGTCCATCCCCTGTGAATCACGCAGTTTTCTGGTGTTACGTGACAAAGATAAATCTCCGCTCGGGCCTACTGTAATTTCACGCGTCAGTTTGTATTCAATCACCCTGGCGCCATAAGCAGGCAATACAGTACTGAGTTCTTCCGCCAATTGATTTCCTACAGCACTGGTTTTTTCTAACTGCTCGTCAAAAAACACAAAACTGGCTACACCTATTTTGTTGCCGGCCAACTGTTGATTGCCGGCAAGTTTAAATGCCAGCTGAGAGACATAATCACTCAAAGATTTGCGGCTCATATGAAATTGTGGCGCCATTGCATACTGCTGTAAATCTGCGCCAGCTGCTGCCAGTTCAGAAGGTAAAGTACGGCGTTTAAAGGTTTTTACCTGCAAACCCGGGATTGGTTGGCCTGATGCAGCTTCAGTGTCCAGTTGAGATGCCGGGGCAATGCTTGTCGCTGGTGCGGCTTCGGCATAGGGAGTAGTCATCCCAAACCAGCTTGGGTCACGGGATTTGGCCGGGGCGGAACTTGCAGGCGATGAAGTTTCTGAGTCTGTGCAATTGCAATCTGCTGAAGTCTGGGTATAAGAACTTTGTGTCTGAACACTGGTGGAGTTGCCACCATCCGGACTCTGAGCTGTCAGATCAGCACTTTGAGTTGAAGCCATCTCAGATCCTGAGTTTTCACTATTTTGCACTGATGAAGGTTCAGGTGCTTGCTGTGCAGAATCAGGTTGAGTGAAGTTTTGTTGCCCGGTCAGCTCCTGCCGGTTTGCTGCAACATCAGAGACTACTGTACTTAAATCAACCAGAAGTGTATTCAACTCTTCCTGCGTGCTGACCAACGATTGCAATGCCTGTAAACTTTGTTCTCTTTTTTCAGCGGTAAGCTCGTCCTGACCTAAATACTGGCTGCGTGAAGGTTCATCCGCCAACTGGGACATGTCGGCCAGAGCCTGAACCAAAAACTCAAGATCAGCTTCATTACTGACCAGACGTTCCAATGCAGGTTTTTGCTGTTCCCATTCAATTTTTAAACTTTCCAGTTGCTGCTCTAACGCTTTGACCTGATTTTCAGCCTGAGTCAGTTCAGGCGACTTAGCTTCATCAGACACTGTATCCGTATTGCTCACGCCCTCCGTCGAAGCACCCAGATCCGGATCTGTTGATCCTGACTCCATTAAAGCACAGCCCTGTAATAAGGAAATCAGCAACAGCCAGGCGAAAGCGCTACGGAAAATACACCTGTTATTTACGGAGTCTTTAGTGATTGGTTTCATGTTCATAGGTTCCATTTAACACAGGTTAATTACCGGGAGCTGCTTTTAAGGTATTCAACTCAGACACCAAACGCGCAAGATCTGATTTCAGTGTTTGCTGATTTGCAGCCATTACCTGTAAATAATCCACTGTGACTTCTTTAGTCTGGCCGACAGCATCCCCGCTCAATTGCGTTTGTTGTTGCCTGATATGCATTAAGCGGATCAATTGCTCTAAATCCGCATCATTGTTAATCAATTTCTGCAACTGAGCTCTCTGCATATGCAGCTTGTGATGTGTTTCCAGTAAGCGTTTTTTTAACACCGCGACTTTCTCAACCTGAGTCAATTCAGCTTCAACCTTTTGAGGTTCACTGGACAACATCGAACAACCAGGCAACAAACTTAATATAATCAAGGCCGCTGTGCCGTATAGGATCACAGAACGCCATAAAGAATCTTCTTGCTGCCAGTTTGCCATTTATTGCACTCCTGCCGCTTTTAACTGCAACAAAGGCGCACTCTGAGTGCCCTTCAGACTCTGAACAACCTGTTGTGGGATAAAAGCCTGAGCCGAAGCCAGTACTTTTTTGTCATTCACATTCACCATTCTGGCATTGACCATCACGCCGCCCTGATGACGAACCAAAGTTCCGCCCAGCACCACACTGATAGGGTATTGCTGCGTCAATTCCAGGAAATCACGGCTAAAGGTAAAATCACCGGTTGGAGTCACGCGGATATAGTCTGTGGTTTTAAAATCTGTTACTGCCATACCAAACTGAGTGGCTTCATGCATAAAAGCTTCCGACAGCTGATTGCCAAGTAAATCGCCCTGCTGGTAATCGCTATCCAGATACACAAAGCTGGTCACTCCTACGCTAAACGTCGTGCTTAACACTTCCAGATTAGCCGCTAAATCATGCATCAGGCTTTGTACATAATGGTTGACCGTGATAGCAACTTCCGGTTTGTAACCACTGTGAAGCATACCGGCCATTCGGGCGTTTTGTGCTGTGGCGCTGTCATAGTCAGTCATATATAAATGGGTCAATTTATGCTGCTTTTTCCCCGGAGCCCGGCCCTGCTTTAAACCAACCTGATGGGTAGTTGCAGCCGCAGAGCCTGCTTCATCTACCTGGATCAGCGGTGTACAAGCTGAGGTGATGGCGACCAGCATAAGGCTGGCAAAAGTCATGTAACGACGGTTTAGTCTGATCATCGGTTAAGACTCCGAATTGCGATACAACTTATTATGACGCAACTGCAACTGTTCGTTTGGCCATAACACATCTACAGGAATAACACTGGAAGCGGCAGCTACTACGTGCTGACTTCTCAGGTCGATTAATTTGGCATTGACGGTAATATGCTCCTCACCTTCGGTCAGGGTTCCGGTGATTAGATAACGTGCCTGTTGGTTTTGCACCAAACTGTTTACATTTCTTCCTAATGAGTTTTCATAGCCAGCATGCACTAAAACCGCATCATTGAGGCGTAACTCGCTCACCTGATAGCCCAACTGAGTAGCCACAGTCTGCATACTTTCCTGCAACTGCAAAGCCACGTTATAGCTGGAATTACGGCTGGTATCAGGCGCCATCAATTGCACATCAGCAAAAGTGGTTACGGCTATGGCACCGGATTCCAGAGGTTGCAATTTATGGAAAAGTTGGTCAGCAAGACGTTCAGTATAAAATAACAAAGGGGGGTGTGCTGAGGCTGTTGAGAGCTCAGCAGGATCGGCAATATCTTGCCCTTGTGGCAAAGAACTGCAGCTGCATAACAGCAGAACTGTGATGACTAACCCGAATATTCGCACTGTGGCCCCCGGCGTTGGTGTCGCTTGTTTATCTATGTCAGATATACAGCAAAATTGATGCCAGAAAATTTTGACGGTTTTCCTGATCCCAGCGAGCGAAGGACAGGATGGGCGGACAATCCCGTAAAAGACAGGTTCGGAATTTGAGACGGGCGGGAACAAGCCCTCGTTCCCTACAACGGTTTTTGTATTGAAGCTTTATAAATATTTAGAACTGTAACTTTCCACCCTGCGAAGTTCGGCCAGCAAATCAGCAGCCATCGCAAAAGCTTTGATCAATAAAGCACATTGTATTTGCGGATCATCAGGGTAATCATGTGAAAACTGGTTACGCATCTCCCTGAATTTTAACCATTGGGTTGTTGAACTCAAGGCTCCTAATTTCTCTAACTTATTGAGTTGATCAATAAAAGCCGGACTACTGTCGTCAAAACTTAATTCAAGAACCGCAGGAAGTAATTTCATCCCCATTGCATCCTGCAATTTGGAAAAGCGGATAATAAACTGGTCGAAGATAGCTAATTGAACAGGCTCCAGCCCACTCAACAACTCAGGAGTAAAAGGTTTCAGCTGTTCCAACTGCTGCATAGCCCAGGATAAATGCCTGGCATGGGTATTACAAATAGCCTGAATACCTTCAAATACCTGAGGATTCAAAGCAAAACTCCTGTTTCTTTTGCAATAGTGTAAATAGGTAAATCGAAGCCATTTTTGCGATTGATGACCAAATCAATTTTTTGCTCACCTAACACTTTGTGCAACTCCACCAAAGAGTCAATTTTTGCATCCACTACTAATGTCGCATCTGTAATTTCAGGCTCAATATAAAGATCAATATCTCCGCCGGCCTCCAGATCATGTACTCGTGAACCAAATAATATGACACGGGATTGAGCGCCAAAAAACCGGCTGATGACATCCCGAATGCTTTTTTGTTGTTCAGTACTTAACCGCATACTGTTCTCTCCGACACTTCGATCTTTAACCAGTATAGCCCTGTTCTATCTGCCTGTTTATATCGCTATCGGGGCTTTAATAGCTGAATGCGCCAAATAATTGACCAGCTCAAAATCCTCGATACTAAAAGCAAAAATATCTTTGATCGCCGGATTTAATTTCATCTGAGGTAAAGGATGAGGTGTACGGCTTAGCTGCTCATTCACTTGTTTCAAGTGATTGCTGTACAAATGGGCATCCCCAAATGTATGAACAAAATCGCCTGGTGTTAAATCACAAACCTGAGCCACCATCATGGTCAGCAAAGCATAACTTGCGATATTAAAAGGCACACCAAGAAAAATGTCGGCGCTGCGCTGGTATAACTGACAGGATAATTTGCCGTCATGCACATAAAACTGAAATAAAGTATGGCAAGGCGGTAAAGCCTGTTTCCCCATAGCTGCATTGTCTTTAGGGCTGAATTTGGTATCAGGTAACACTGCAGGGTTCCAGCCGCTGACGATTAAACGCCGTGAATCCGGATTGGTTTTAATGTCATGAATAAGTTGACTGATCTGGTCGATAGTACGGCCATCCGGCGTTTGCCAGCTACGCCACTGGGCACCATAAACAGGTCCTAAATCGCCTTGTTCTGTGGCCCACTCATCCCAAATCGACACTTTATTGTCTTTCAGATACTGAATATTGGTGTCGCCTTTCAGAAACCACAACAGCTCATGAATAATGGAGCGTAAGTGGCACTTTTTGGTGGTCACCAGAGGAAAGCCCTGACTTAAATCAAACCGCATCTGATAACCAAATACACTGATGGTGCCTGTGCCTGTGCGGTCCGATTTTTTATGACCATGCTCCAGCACATGGCGCATTAAGTCTAAATACTGCTTCATGCCTTGCTCTCTTTCTTCACTGCTTTTTCCGCACTCTGTTTAGTCTTGATGCCTGATTTCGCTTCACGACTATAGCCCCAGACCATCAATCCCAGACCTGCGGCTATCATTGGAATACAAAGCCACTGTCCCATCGACATGCCCAGAGACAATAATCCTAAATGCGCGTCCGGCTCCCGGAAGAATTCAATAATAAAACGTGCCGTACCGTAGCCCAGCAAGAATAAACCAGCGACATTACCTGCAGGTGGATTCTTGCCTTTGTACCATTGCAGCAAAATAAACAGGATGATGCCTTCAGCCAGCATTTCATAAAGCTGAGACGGATGACGTGGCAACATACCGGAGTTTGGAAATAACACAGCCCAGGGTACGTCTGTAGTACGGCCCCATAACTCGCCGTTGATAAAGTTACCTAAACGGCCAAAGGCCAGACCTAAAGGCAACAGCGGCACCACAAAATCGCCAAGCTCAAGGTACTTTTTGTTGTTGCGCCAGGCAAACCAGGCCATAGCAGCCATCACACCCAACACACCCCCATGGAAAGACATGCCGCCTTCCCAGGTGCGGAATAAATACAGTGGGTCTGCAATAAAGTTACTGAAACTGTAAAACAATACATAACCAACCCGGCCACCGACAATCACACCTAAAAAACCGAAAAATAGTAAATCGCTGACCTGATCACGGGTCCAGCCAGAACCTGGTTTATCGGCCTGACGGTTGGCCAGCCAGTTGGCCAGTAAAAAAGCGATCACATACATCAGGCCATACCAACGCACGGCCACTGGCCCGATACTAAAGATCACCGGGTCAATTTGCGGGAATAAAAAATAAGAGTCCACTATAAAAAATCCTGTTCTAAGCAATAAAGCAGTAAGGCACCAGAGCTGATGCACAGAGCCTGATAAGGTCAAACATTGTAACAGCCCTTGGTGCTGTTAAGCACGTAATTGGTTCAATAGCTGTTTTTGATCGAGGAAACGCTGAACTTGCAGACGAACTTGTTTTGGCGACTGACAGGCCAGAATTTCCGGCAGCAGTAATTGCAGTTCAGATAGATGAACCCTGCGTAATAGCCATTTAATTTTTGCCAGATTACTGCTGTTCATACTGAACTTGTCATAGCCCATGGCGGCTAAAATCAGCACACCAGCAGGTTCACCCGCCAGCTCACCACAAATGCTCATCGGCAGCTGTAACCCCTGGGCCTGCAAGGACATCTGGTGCAAAGCACGTAATACCGCAGGATGCATCGCATCATACAAAGCCGCTACTCTTGGGTTGTTGCGATCAACGGCCAATAAATACTGGGTTAAGTCGTTGGTCCCCACTGAACAGAAATCAATTTTACGGGCCAGTTCAGGCAACTGATACATAATGGACGGCACTTCAATCATCACGCCGACTTTAGCTTTAGGCAACTGCACTTCAGTACCGGCTAATTCATCGGTCAGTTCAAAAGTAGCTTGTTTAATTAAACGCAGCGATTCATCCACTTCAGCCAGGTCTGAAATCATCGGCAGCAATATATGCAAATTACCCTGACCTATATTGGCCTTCAGCATGGCGCGAATTTGCACCAGAAAAATTTCAGGGTGATCCAGGGTTAAACGAATACCCCGCCAGCCTAAAAAGGGGTTTTCTTCGATAATGCTGAAATAAGGCAGCGCTTTATCACCACCCACATCCAAAGTACGCATCACTACAGCTTTGGTAGGGTGCGACGCTAATACTTTTTTATAGAGTTCTATCTGCTCCGCTTCGGTTGGAAAGCGGTTACGCATAATAAAAGGGAATTCAGTACGGTATAAACCTATGCCGTCTGTATAAGAAGGCTGAGTGCTTTCCAGCTCTATCGCCAGACCCGCATTAACCATTAAGCTAAAAGGCGCACCACAGGCGCTCTGGGCCTTTAAATGCATCTCGGATTGATAACGGGCACTCAACTGAGCATCTTCACTGATCAGCGCCTGATACTCGGCCACTATAGCTTCAGCAGGAGCCACTAAAATCTGCCCACGGTAGCCGTCTACGATCAGACGTTTACTTTGCCAGTGAAACAACGGCAGTTCGTCCAAGCCCATCACGGCCGGAATACCTAAAGCCCGCGCCATAATAGCAGCGTGTGAATTCACTGAGCCTTTCAGCGAAACAATAGCCACCAGCTGAGCGCGTGGAATTTCAGCCAGCATAGTGGCCGTGACGTTATCAGCCACCAACACGACTTTTTCCGGCAACTTATGATGGCGCTGCTCAGTGTCGAGCAAATGATTCAGTACCCTCTGGCCTAAATCACGGATATCTGTGCCCCGCTCTCTCAGATAAGGATCGTCCATATCGTCAAACTGGCGGGCAAACTTTTCAACCACACGTTTCAGCGCACTTTTGGCACACCAGCCTTCGTGGATTTGTTTTTCAATTTCATTGCCAAGACTGGCCGCATCTAACAACTGATGGTAGACATCAAAAATGGCCAAAGCGTCCGGAGGCAAATGCCCGGCCATACGTTCGGCTAATCGGTTGAATTCGGCTTTGGTAATTTTGACGGCTTTATAAAAACGGGACAGCTCTTTTTCCGGATCGTCGACTTTTTTCAGCGATATCGCATCAAAGTCACTGGACGGCTCTAATACAAAACCTTCACCTATGGCAATACCAGGAGCGCCGGGTAAACCCTGCAACTGGCCCGTACTTTTTTGCTGCTTTGAATTCTGGCTGGCCGCCTGACGCATTTCAGCATGCACCAGTACAGAAGCCAGCTGCACTCCTAAAGTCACTAAAAAGGATTCTTCGTCTTCACTGAAGACCCGTGATTCACCCTGCTGTATGGTTAAGACACCCAGCACTTTACGGTGATGAATAATAGGGCAGCCTAAAAAGGCCGAAAAACGGTCTTCACTGACTTCAGGGGTGACTTTAAAACGGGGGTGTAAATGAGCCTGTGCCAGGTTGATCGGCTCTTCACGCTGCCCCACCCAACCAATTAAGCCTTCGGAGAAACCAATAGAAATTTGGCCTACGGCTTCAGGATTTAAGCCATCTGTGGCCATCAACATAAAATGCTGCTGTTCATAGTTGGCTAAATAAACAGAGCAACACTCTGTCTTCAGAGCATTTTTTACATTCGAGACTAAGCCAGCCAGTGCGTTATTCAGTACCGGCTCTTGCGCCACATCCTGCACTATGCGCCTTAACTGGCTCAGCATTCTTAACCCCTTCTGATTAACTTGTCATTTTTTCCATCTCTACGAAGATACGGCAAAGCAATAGGGGCAAACTCTTTCATCACCTTACGGTACACTTCCCGTTTAAAGGCGACGACCTGACGCACCGGATACCAATAGCTGACCCAACGCCAGTCATCAAACTCCGGATGTGTAGTTTTTAACAGATTTACGTCTTCATCCTTACAGGTCAGGCGCAACAAAAACCATTTTTGTTTTTGCCCTATACACACCGGATTACTGTCCCGTCGAATTAAACGCTTAGGTAATTTGTACCTTAGCCAGTGTTTGGTTACAGCAATAATTTCTACATCTTCAGGCTGTAAACCAACTTCTTCGTTTAACTCGCGGTACATGGCTTGCTCTGGGGTTTCCCCTTCGTCAATGCCGCCCTGTGGGTACTGCCAGGAATGTTGACCGTATCTCCTTGCCCAAAACACCTGTCCATGGTGGTTGTATATTACAATGCCGACGTTGGCTCTAAAGCCTTCAGCGTCGATCACAAAAACCTCTAGCTTGGTTCCAGCTGTTGTTTCATCGATTCTTTCATAAAGTCACGACTTCGGCAAATTGTATTTTCTACAGAGTTATCCACAATTTAACTGATTAATTAGCACGCACTGTGCACTTCTACACAGGCTCTGTACATAAAGCTGTGCATAAGGGTGTTTTTGTTCTTGAATAACTCTGAAACGCTGGAATAACACTCAACCAAAACTAAAAAAATAACCATAAAAAACATTAGGTTAGATTGGTAAGACTGCTATTTAACCAGTGTTACAACTGTGCATAACTTGCTTTGGTTGCTTTTTGAGCAGCAAAATAAGTCAAAAAATGCTAATGTTTTGAAAGACCTGAATCACTGCCGCTTCAATGACGTTTTTATGAGCCACCCGCCGGAAAATACAGCAGAATTACTCGAACGTTGTTATCTGATCGCAGGCCTGACCTTAGGCCAACTGGCAGAACAATGCCAGTTGCAGCTGCCCGCCAATCTGCAACGGGAAAAAGGTACTGTGGGCCAATTGCTCGAACTGGTGCTTGGCGCCAGCAGTGGCAGTAAAGCTGAACCTGATTTTCCACATCTGGGCATAGAACTGAAAACCTTGCCTGTGGATCGTTTTGATAAACCGCTGGAAAGTACTTATGTCTGTGTTGCACCTTTAACTGACGTGGCAGGTTTGCATTGGCAGGACTCCTGGGTCTGTCGCAAACTCAGCAAGGTGTTGTTTGTACCCATACTGGCCGAACGTACTATTCCACTGGCAGAGCGGCAGATAGGTACAGCTTTTTTATGGAGCCCGGATGCAGAGCAACACGCCTTGCTGCAACAGGATTGGGAAGAACTGATGGAGCTGATTGTATTAGGTGGCATCGATCAGATTAAAGGCGCGCATGGCAAAGTGTTGCAACTGCGCCCTAAAGCGGCCAACAGCAAAGCCCTGACTTCAGCTATTGGCGCTGATGGCCAACCTATTCAAACTCTGCCACGGGGTTTTTATTTAAAGGCCAGCTTTACTGCTTCTTTGCTGGCCCGCCAGTTTGGTGCTTAACTCTGGTATTTACTCAACAGTTGTTGATAATCCCCACTGTCTTTTAATTGTTGCAGCGCCTGATTAAAAGAGCTGACTTTTTCCGGCTGCACTGTGACTTTGCTGAACATCACATAAATAGGGCTTTCTGGCAGCTTGACCTGATGTGGCTGAATTTGTTGCTCTAATCCTTTACGCCGGATAATAGCAGCTCCGACAAAACTGTCTTCGAGCACTGCATCCACCTGGTCGTCTAACAATACAGCTATATTCAGTTCACTCATCGAAGATTCAACAAACTGTGGCCGCATATGTTCGTCGCTATACAAAGTGCTGATTTGCTCACCGTAGTAATAGTCACTGATCAGCCCCACTTTATGTTTGGCAGCCACCATTTCAGCCACTGAAGCAAAGTTGTATTGGTCGGCTTCGTCTTTGCGTACAAACAATTGAAACTGTTCAGCTCTGTAGGGCTCAGAAAACAGCGCAAATTCTTCCCGTGCCGGCGTTTTAGAAGCACCCAACAACAAATCAACCTTACCTAGTTTCAACTGCCCCAACAGGTCCTGCCAGGTGCCATGCTGCATCACTAAAGTACAGTTCATTCTGTTGGCAACGGCCTGCATAATTTCAATGTCCAGCCCGCTGGCTTGTTGTTCCAGGCCAATATATTGATAAGGTTCCCAGGATTCAAAGCCCAGTTTTAACTCGCACGCAGCGGCTTTAGGTTCTGGTTGTGTTTGAGCCACTGTTGTGACGGCTTCAGGTTTTACATCAGGAGCAGGAGTTTCAGCTGGTTTACAGCCAGATAACAGCAGACAAACTACGGCGCTGCACAGGAGGTGTTGAAGATTCATAAGCGGCCTCTTTATTTTTTAGTATCTATCCGCTTTGAGCTTAGTGCATCCGGGTAATTTTTCCTCTTACATCAGATACTTTTTGCGATCAATTCATAATGAAATCCAGGGGCCGTGGCTTGTCCCGGCCCTTCCATTGGCACCTCGGTATCATGAGGCGGGCGGGTACAAGACCCGCCCCTTGTTTTTGTTCAGACAAAACGGCAGCGGAACTGACGGCCTTTGATTTTACCTTCGCTTAAGCGTTTCAGTGCAGCACTTGCCACGTCGTTGCGAACAGCGACAAAACTGACCATAGGCAACACATTTATTTTACCTAGTTGATCAAAGGACAACCCCAGTTCACCTGTTAAGGCGCCTACTATATCGCCAGGCCGTACTTTGTCTTTTTTACCGCCATCGATCATCACAGTACGCATTGGCGCACGGGCTGGTACAGCGTCTTTGGCCGGATAAGCCGTTAACTCTGTCCACTGAGCTGTTAAGCCCAGTTGATCTTCCAGTGCAGCTAAACGGCCCATTTGTGAAGCTGTGACTAAAGTTAAAGCTAAACCTTCAGCACCAGCACGGCCAGTACGCCCTACCCTGTGTACATGCACTTCAGGGTCGTTGGATAAATCGTAGTTAATAACCAAAGGCAAAGCACTGATATCCAGACCACGGGCTGCCACATCTGTTGCCACCATAATCAGGCAACTTTGGTTGGTAAACTGCATCAGCACACGTTCACGGTCACGTTGTTCTAAATCGCCGTGCAATGACATGACGCTATAACCGGCATCGGATAGTTCATCACAAATATCCTGAGTGTCTTTGCGCATATTGGAGAAAATCAGTGTTGGCTTAGCGCCATGCCAGGACAAGATTTGCTTTAAAGCCGCAATTTTATCCTGTGCTTCCACTTCAATAAATTTCTGCTCTATTTCCGTTTGTTCGGCATCTTCAACAAACACCTGCACAGCATCGGCTTTTAAATGACGTTTTAAATCGTTCACTTTGTCCGGGTAAGTGGCTGAAAACAACAAGGTTTGGCGATCTGCTGGTAAAGCTTTCAAAATAACGCCTATATCATCAGAGAAACCCATATCCAGCATACGGTCGGCTTCATCCAGCACAAGGGTTTCTACATCAGACAGGTTCAGCAGATTGCGGTCGATCATCTCAAGGATACGGCCCGGTGTGCCAACAATAATATGAGCGCCATGTTCCAGGGATCCAATTTGTGGACCAACAGAAACACCACCTACCAGCGTCAGTACTTTAATATTGTGCTGACTGCGGGCTAAACGACGGATTTCCTGTGCAACCTGCTCAGCCAGTTCACGGGTAGGACAAAGCACTAAAGACTGAATGCGGAAACGTTTGACCGCCAGTTTATGCAACAAGGTCAAGGCAAAAGCCACTGTCTTGCCGCTGCCGGTACGGGCTTTGGCCAGAATATCTTTGCCTTCCAACAAAGCAGGCAGGGCCTGTTGTTGAATAGGTGTCATCTGACTATAGCCAAGGCTTTCAAGGCTTTGTAATAAATGTTCTGCCAAAGGCAGACTGGTAAAAGTGGCGTTGCTCAAAAAATGGGTACTCTCTATTTATACTGAAATTGGCACAGGAAAAAGGGCGCGCACTATAACAGAAGCCCCATCGCTGAGCGAGTATAAATTTTAACCACCTTAACTGAGTAAGCATCAGGCAAAAACTGTCACTGTCTGACGACTGATGGCTGCCAGTTGGCCATCAGGTTGCCATAACCTGGCCTCAATATGATGATAACCATCAGCTCCATGTTCAATACTGGCCAGGTAAGACCACCAGTCAGTCGTCAAAGCTTTAGTTTCAGCGCCCTGATGTGGCTGAATAAACTCTATAGTCCAGGTTAAAGAACTGGCAGGAGCAGGCTGGTTTAATAAAGTTAAACTGACCGGCGGCCAGGCATCCACTAAAGCCAATAACTCCAGTACGCCTGCTGAAGTGCCGTGCCCCTCAGCAAAACGTATTAAACCGCCCAGCTCTGTGCTGCTGCCACCTGAAAACGGCATCACACCTCGTTTGATCTGATAATCAAAATGTCGGGTAAATTCAGGCACAGGGCCTTGTTTGGGCATCACCAGAGCTTTTTCAGCAAAAGCCGGAGCTGTTTCGCTGGCGATCTTGTAAGCAGAAGGACGTTCAACGCCAAAGCTGGCGAGCAGCACTAAAGCCACCTGTCCCTGCTGCGTAATTTCCACCATGGTCTGAATGACCGACTTGCCCTGACGCAATATACGCCTGGATACTGTTGCTGGCCCTGCATTTAAAGGCGCAACAAAAGACACGGACACAGAGCGCAGCGGAATTTGTGCAGGCAGCTCTGTGACTAAATGCGCCAAAGCTAAAGCCGAGGCCATACCACCAAACACAGCCCGACCCTGCCCCCACTGCTCTGGCACTTCAATCTGAAGCTCATCTGGCTGTCCGGCTTTAAACTGTTGTAGTACATCGGCAAATAACATAGCTCAGTCCTTATTTTATGCTCTGGTGGCAAGGCCACCGGGAAAAGAATATCTGATGATCCGGGCCACTACAGTGGCGTACTGGCGTAAAAAACTGCCGCTGTTATAAGCAATGCCATATTTTTTCGCAATAGCGCGTACCTGGGGAGCTACCGTCAGATAATGCAGTGCTGGCATATCCGGAAATAAGTGATGTTCAATCTGGCAGCTTAAATGACCGGTTAACCTATGGAACCAGCGTGGACCGGTAAAATTAGACGAGCCCAGAATTTGCCGGTAGTACCAGTGGCCACGGCTTTCGCCTTCGCATTGCTCTTGGGTAAAGGTATGAACATCAGCGGTAAAATGACCACAAAAAATTACAGTGGATGTCCATAAATTACGGATCATATTCGCCAGTAAATTACCAGCTAACACCCATAACCACATAGGTCCGGCAATCAAAGGGAAAAATACATAATCTTTAAACAACTGCCGTGCACCTTTGCCAAAAAAAGCTTTTTTCAGATCGCTGTGGCTGACACTGTTGATGCGGTCAGGCTTCTTTTTACCAAAAAACACCCGTTCGCCAGCCAGCTCGTGGTAAGACACGCCCCATTGAAACAAGGTACTTAAAACCAGATAAGTGACAAACTGCCATAAATTACGTAGCCGCCAGCGGAAATCATTACTCAGGCGCAATAAGCCATAACCAAAGTCACGGTCCTTACCGATAATATTGGTGTAAGTGTGATGCTCAAAGTTATGAGTGCGTTTCCAGGACCCCGCATCACAGGCGATATCCCACTCAAAACGCTGTGAGTGCAGCACAGGGTCATTCATCCAGTCGTATTGGCCATGCAGCACATTGTGGCCAATTTCCATATTGTCGAGAATTTTTGCCAGCGCTAAAAGCGCCACACCTAAAGCCCACAGCCATGGTGTAAGAAAACCCAGCACCATCAGAATGCGGCCAGAAATGGCGCTTAATCGTTGAGTCAACAGCATACGACGAATATAACGGGCTTCTTTATCACCCAGTTGGTTCATGACACCTGCTTTGACCTGGTCCAGTTCAGAGGCCAGTTCAGACAATTGTTGTTCTGTAAGTCTCATCATGATCCTATAACTCTATTTGAAGATCGCTGTACGCTGCGCTGATACACAACTGAATTTGTTCAGGGCCATCACCTGAGATTTGCCCTGTGCGTAAATTCAGCACCTGACCTGATTTTTTCTGACAGACACACTGATAACAAACCCCGATCCGGCAACCAAAACGAGGACTAAGTCCTTGTTGTTCCGCAGCCTGCAACAAAGGCACACCAGCAGCAGCTTCCACGCTAATCACTTTGCCTTGCTGTATCATCAACGCTTGTTTAACCGGACCTTCAGATGCGGCTACAGGTAATCCAAACAGTTCTGTGTGAATGGCCGCTGCAGCCACCCCCTGTTGGGTCAAGTCCTCGCTGTACTGACGACTCATTACCGCAGGGCCACACAAATAGTAATGAGCTTTGTGTACTGAAAAGTTAGTTCTGTCTTGTAGCTGCTGCACTAAATTCAGCCGCCCTGTCTGCTGGGTTTCAATCAGCTGCAAATCAAACAAAGGTTGTTTTGCCGACAGTAGTTTTAGCTCAGCCAAAAAGGCGGCCTGAGCTGCATTTTTGACGCAATAAAACAACACAACAGGCAAAGTCCAGCAGCGTATACTGCTTAATATGGACCAGAGAGGTGTAATGCCAGAACCCGCCGCCACCATCACTATGCTCTCTTCAGGCGCAGTATCAGCTTGAGGCACCAGCACAAAATCGCCCATAGCGTCACTGATACTCAAATGCGGTAATGTGGCAATGCCAGCCGCCAAAGCCTGGGTAAACTCACCTTGTGGCTGAATTCGACAACTGATGCGGATTTGCTTTTGTTGTGTAAACAAAGCAGCAGAAGAACTGATACTAAAACTGCGGCTGATATAACGGCCCTGATGCATCATGGTCACCAGAAGATGCTGACCTGGGGTAAAACCTGCCCAGGACGATACAGGCTCTAACCAGACACTTAACATCTGATCGGTTTCCCAGCGAAAATCAACAATACGGGCACTGTGATAATCCGGATGCACCCCGGGCTTACTCCAACGCAGCAGAGGATGCAGGTAATAACTCAGCTTCGGCTGATTGACCAGCATTAAACTAAATTGGCGACAGAGGCTTTGGCCCCATAAAGAGATCGTTTTGCTCACACTGGTCCTTCCACTTAATTTCAGCGCACATTTGTACACTAAAAATAAGTTAAACTCCACTTCCAAGATATGAAAATACATAAGAATAACTTCAAGACCATGAATTAAAACAGATTTATAAATCACAAAAATGAACAAAAAAAACAGATTTGAGTGAACAGATGTAATCTTTACTTATTTGAAAAGGAAAATAGAGGAAACCCTGAACACAAGCCGTCAGTCTTCAGACAAAACGGCTGTTACAGCAACACCAGAGTGAGGAATGACAACTCAGGCTTTTACTGCGGCCAGTTGCTACCAGCATCACAGTTTTCAACCCATAGCACATTGTTACGGGAATCGTTATTGATATAGACCTGATTGACAGCAGACTGAGGATAAACCAGCCCATCCCCACAATCTGCGCTTTGACCTGGCCCTACCACAATTTTACTGCCGATTTTTAAGGTACAACTGCTCATTTGGTTGAGTACACTCCAACTGGGACAAATAGCATTGGCTTCTCTGTACTGATCCGTTGGGCCCTTGGGTAACATAAATGACCACCAGCGCCCATACAGCGTATAGCTTTTGGCCTGATCCCAGACTCTATACACCTTGACTGGAGCTGTAGCTACAAACACCTGCCCCATACAAAGCTGGCCTTTGTCCGGCTGCCCTAAAGCGGATTGCAACAGCTCCGGATCTGAGATGGCCTCTAAACCAACAGCAGGTGCCTGAATGCTGCCCACACATTCTGTTGTCTGATCAGTAGTGTGAACTGTTTGTATTGGTTCTGGTGGCGTGGAGGAAGGTAAAGTGCTGCAACCTGCCAGCAATGAGGCCGCCAGCAGTATCCATAACTGTGGTGAATAAAAATGCATAAAGCAAACTCCTTGTTGTAGTGAATTTTGAGTAACAAGCCTGAATAGATGTACACCAATCAGGCACAAGGAGCTTAGCCGAAAAAATGCGATTATCACCAGAACTATTTTGGGGACGGATAAATAATCTAAGAATTACAGCGTTTTTTCCATAAAAACGCTCAGAGGATCCAACTGATAAGACGCAAAAGGTGCTCTGTACCGGTAGCCCAGCTTTTCATACAAGCCCAGAGCTTCAGGCTGGGAAATACCGGTTTCAAGCCGTGCCAGCGGGATCTTTTGCTGAAGAAGATAAGCTTCCAGCGCCTGCATCAGCAGTTTCGACACACCACGGCCTCTGTAGGCTTCCAGTACGTAAAGCCGTTTAATTTCGCCATAAAAACCATCATCAGACATGAGTTTAACAGCGCCACAGCCTGCTAATTCATCATCCAGATAAGCCCCTAAAAACAGTACATTAGGCAAAGCAAGCGCATCCGGGCTTTCCATATGATTACTTTCAGCAGGGTATAAAGAGGCCATATAAGCGTCAGATAAAGCTAATAGATGTGCAGCCGGAGCAGCTAAGGGATCAAGAGGTTTAATAAGCATCATAAAATTCTGTTGAAGGTACAAATAAGGGGATCAGAGTCAGACACTCTGATCCCATCACCTTAATTTAATACGGCCAATGCGCCTTCATACGAAGGTTCATCTGCAGTTTCAGCCACTTGCTCTGTGTATAACACCGTACCATCAGTGCCTATCACTACAACAGCACGGGACAATAAACCGGTCAGAGGACCAGTAGAAAATTCCACGCCATAATCTTTGCCAAATGAACTGCGGAAACTTGAACCGTTTTTCACTTGCTCTAAACCTTCAGCACCACAAAAACGCGCCTGAGCAAAAGGTAAATCTGCAGAAACACAGACAACTGCAGTGTCACTTAAACCAGATAAAGCTTTGTTAAAAGTACGGACAGAGGTCGCACAAGTTGGGGTATCCACACTTGGAAAAATATTCAGCACCACACGCTGACCAGCAAAATCTGCCAGTTTTAAATCAGCCAAACCTGCACCAGTTAAAGTGAAATCAGGAGCTTTGCTGCCCACTGCCGGCAAATCGCCTATGGTCTGAATTGGATTACCTTTTAACGTTACTGTGGCCATAAATCGGCTCCTTGAGGTTAATAATTTAAGGGGTATAGGATGCACCAAAACCTTTTTTCGGTTTCTTTGGTTTCTCCTGAGCGGTAATAGCCAGTTGATAATTCATCATCTGGCCATCTTTGATTTGTACTTGCTGAGTCACCCAATCGGCATTTTGCCATGGATGCCAGAGTTTTAACTGGTAATTGCCATCTGGCACAGCGGTAAAGTTCGCCAGCCCTTTATCATCTGTTACCTGCAGAAACGGACTGTCACCTACATAAATATAAGCCTGCATATAGTCATGAATATTACAGCCCAAGGCAATAATTCCAGCCTGATCGACGACCACAGGGGCTTCAGGTTTGTTGGCATAGAGTTTTAGCTCAAACACCTTGGCTGGAGAAAACGAATAGACATGATGGCGGGTTTTATCCAGATTAGGAAAATCAACGGAGGTGCCTGTCTGATAAGCCGAAACAAAAGGAATAAATGTCAGGTCCTGTTGCTTCACTTCAGCTTTTTTTTGTGCAAACTGAAGGTTAGCCGGATCCAGCAGCTCTACAACCGCATCTTCAAGAGGTTGGCCCAGCTGATCGGTTACAGTAATTTGAACTGCAGCCGCAGCTCCAAGGCTATAACACAACAATAGACAAGCAGAAAAAAAACGGGATAAAGTAATCATTCACTAGTTCTCCGGTGCCAGAGCAGACAAAAGTCTGATTAAACTAAAGCAGTTTAATCCTCTTGTCATCTTATGCCAGCTAAAGCGGCTGAAACTTTGTGGTGCTGGCTGTTTTTATCATTTGCTGCAAACTGCTATTCTCAAGACAAAATACTCAATAAGGAACACAGGATGTCCACTGCCCGTTTTGCTCACCTTTTTGTCAAGCTGATCCCTGCGTTATTTTTGAGCACTGCAGCAGTAGCGTCTGAACAGCTAAGCCTGCAAGGCCGTGGTGAATTTTACCTGAATAAACAAAATGATACAGCCCATTATTTAAAACCATGGTGGCAACAAGGCACAGGTCAGTTTGGCAGTCATACCGAAGCAGGGCTTGGCCCTGCGTATCTGGTGGCCCAGCTGGAAACCGATTCCGACTTTTCAGCCACAGTGCATGCTCAGTGGCACAGAGCACCTGAAGCTGGTTTTGGTGTCACTGAAGCCTGGATCAACTGGAGCCCTTTACCTGTTTCCGGCTACAGAGTGCGCGGCAGAGCCGGGATTTTTTATCCTGCTATGTCGTTGGAAAACACCGATTTAGCCTGGACTTCGCCTTATACCAATTCATTTTCCGCCATTAACAGCTGGATAGCTGAAGAAATTAAAACCAGAGCTGTTGAATTCTCTGTCAGCAGGCCCGGGCGTTTTTTCAAATCAGAACACAGTGTTCAGTGGGTAGGCGCTTTGTTTCAGGGTAATGATCCGGCGGGTTCCATTTTAACCTGGCGTGGTTTTGCCTTGCATAACCTGCAAACCGGCATAGGTGAGCGGGTGCACTTTGCCAATTACCCCAGCATAGCTGCGGGTGGCGAAATTGAACTGCAACCCGCCTGGGTTGAACCTAACCGCGAGCTGGATCATAAAACAGGTTATTACACGGGACTGCACTGGTTGCATAAAGATCAGACCGAAATGCGGCTCTATTGGTACGACAACAGAGGCGAACCTACGACCTTTAAAGATGGGCAATATGTCTGGGATACCCGTTTCTTCAGCCTTGCTTTTCAACATCAACTAACAGAAGAATGGCGAGTGCTGGCGCAGGTTCTGAAAGGCGACACAGCAATGGGTGAACAGATAGTAGTTGCAGACTATCAAAGCAGTTACCTGATGCTGAATTATCAATTGGAACACCACAGCATCAGCGCCCGCTACGATCATTTTGAAGTGACAGATCAAGATCAAAGCTTAACCGATGACAACAATGGTAAAGGCCATAGCTGGACTTTTAACTGGACTTATCAGCTGACAGCGCATTTAAATCTGGCGCTGGAACACAGCACTTTAAGCAGTTTTCAACCAAACAGAACTCAATGGGTGGGCTGGCAAGCGCATGCAAAACAGCGCTCCAGCAGCCTGATTTTGGGCTATCGCTGGTAAGAAACACTGTATACGAAGCTGTTGTTAACCCAACAGCATCCAAAGCGCCACTGCAAACATTAAACTGGCGGCAATACGGTTAAGCCACTGTACTTTGTTTTGTTGCTGAAAAAATGCGCCTAAGGCTTTGCCACCACTTGCGTACAGCAGCATAGACAGAAACTCCATGAACACAATAAGAAAGACCAATATCAGCAGTTGCGGCCAGAACGCCAGTTGGCTGTCGATAAAAGGCGGTAACAAGGCCATATGAAAAGCCCAGCCTTTCGGATTAGACACCGCAGTGACAAACCCCTGACTAAATAAAGTGCGTCGTGGCAATAACTCCCGGCTAATACCAGCTTGCGGAATAGCTAATTTGCCTTTGGCCCACCACATTTGCCAGCCGATGTACGCCAAAAATAAAGCACCAGCAATTTTAAACCACTGAAAAACTGTTGGAAATTGCAGCATCATAGCGGCAACGCCACAGACAGCCAAAATGGCAACCAAAGCCACACCTAACATTTCGCCCCACATCATCCATAAAGTGCGGCGCACACCCTGCGTCATTCCAAGCGTCATAGCCAGGGTCATACACATACCAGGTGTGACTGAAACAAATAAAAAAGTCGGAATAAAAGCGCCCATCAAGGCCAGATTAACCATAACTACCTCATCAACTGAAGATGGCTATTCTGGCTCTGAACACTGATACTGGCAAGTAGTGCCAACTGGCTTTTTACTGCTCTGGTCGCTCCCGCACAAAAACGGCAAAACGCGGTGTGCCTTTATGCGTCAGACCATGGTACTGAAAAGTCACCAGACGCCCTATTTGTGGCGGATTTTTTCGCTCTTCCACACTAAAACCTGAGCCCAACTTAAAACGCCTGCCATCTGGCAATTCCACCAATAACGCACCTAACATGCCACTGAACTGACCTTTGCCCGGTAAATGCGCTACGACTCTGGCTTCGGCGTCTTGCGCCAGTTTTAATTTCTGCAAATGACTGACCCGCCCGCTTTGATAAAACGCATCGGCGCGATGCAACATCAATCCTTCGCCGCCTGCGGCTACCACTTGATGCAACCACTCATTCAGTTCAGCTTTAGTTTGCACTTGTTTCTGCTCCAGCAACTGCACAAAAGCACTCTTTGGTAGTTGCCGCTGTAAAAACTGCAAACGCTCTGTAAAAGTGCCCTGCTGTGTTGGCGCGTCAAATACCATCAGCCGGATGTTTTGCCAGTCTGCACTGCCGGCATCGTGCTGCAACGCCTGCATCACTTGCTGGAACTGGCCCCTGCCCGCCCATAACTCAGCATCCAACGCAAAGTCAGGCAATTGTTTCGCTAAATGATCAGGCAACTTTATCCACTGCCCACTGCGACTACGCAGTTGCCTGCCATCCCAAAAGGCTCTGACACCATCGAGCTTTTCGCTGATCCAAAACGCAGAGATGGCTTGGTGCTGCTGATATAACTGAGCCAGTTGTAACTGGGGTAAGCTGCTTAAAGCAAAAGCCGGTGCCGTTGTCAGCATGGCCGTACAACACAGCGATAAATACAAAATTCGCATTTGTTTATCCTCTTTGTTGTGTCTCCATTTTAACTGTAGCCTCGTTTTATTTGAAAATAAAATGTTAACTAAAATGCACTTTTTTAGTGCCCTCTTGTGCACTAAGAGAACATCAAGCTGTTGTTTTTTATGATAAACCTGGTCTGGAAATAATAAATTCACTAATAAAATCAATCAATTGACATCAGGCTGTCATGCATAGGTATAGATACTGCTTCTGTTCTGTGGCTGGTTTATCTATTCCTTTTGGAGTCTGTTATGGTTCAGCTTTATTTACGCCAACACCCGCAACGTGATGTGCTGGAACAGGAATTACAGCAACGCTTTTTTCCGGCTCTGGACTCTCCTTGTCAGCTTTGCCAGTTTGTGCTGACGCTGTCAGGCACCTCACGCAGTGCTGAATATCAGGCCATGCAGCAACTGGCTCAGCAACATGGCAAAGATCTGCAGCCTCATGAGCAAGACTGCAACCTGCAACTTGGCAGCAGTTGGCTACGTTGGGAGCGGCACAATGAGTTTTCCACTTACACCTTTATCCGCCCTGGTGCTGCGTCCAGTCTGTTTTGTGATCCAGAGGATTTAGTGCCGGATCCACACTGGTTTGCCAGCTTACCAGGCCAGCTATTCCGGGTGGTGCAGCTGAGCATAGTGCAACCCGCTCAACTGGTCGCAAAGGACCCGGCAGAGCTTTTTGTTAGTGAGCACCTGATCAGCAGTATGGTGTTTAACGGCAAAGCGCGGATCTGGACGGATTTTCGTAAACACAATGAAGGTGCTGGCCGAATGCTGCTGCTGGACAAAGGATTAAGCCGCAGTGCTTTGGGTGCTTTGGTACAGCAGCTGTTTGATTTAGGCAACTACCGTAAACTGGCCCTGCTGGCCTGGCCTTACTGCAAACTGGCCTTGCATCAGTTGCCGCAACAGGAGCAGCAACTGGCGGTGATCACCTCACGCATAGAACAAAAACAAGGTAATGATGAACAACTGCTGGATGAACTGATCCAACTGGCGGCTCAGACAGAACATCAGATCTCGGAAAACAGCAGCAGATTACAGGCCAGTCATGCCTACTACCAACTGACGCTGGACAGATTAAAAAGTCTGGATGAAGAACCTGTTGAAGGGCTAATGTCGTTGCAGCATTTTACCGAACGACGCTTAACTCCGGCCTGGCGTACTGCTCAATCTGTATTAAAGCGCCAGCAACAACTGGCAGAACGTTTAGGCCGCTCCACTGAGTTACTACGCACTCAAATCAATTTAAAACTGGCATGGCAAAATCAGACCTTGTTGTCCTCTATGGATAAAAGAGCCCACTTGCAGCTGAAATTACAAAGTGCAGTCGAACGTTTGTCTGTGGTAGCCATCAGCTACTATTCACTGCAACTCTTAACCAAAGCTCAGGAGGCTATAGTGCATTGGATCCCACAATGGCCAGCCAAAACTATTGAATCTGTCAGTATTCCAGTGGTGGTCTCTATGGTGCTTTGGTATTTCTGGCATTTGCGGAAAAAACTGGCACAACATTAAAAGACAAATCGCGACACTATGAAATCTTCTATAGTTTGAAGCGGGTATAACAGGAGGTTTCATGTTCAAAGCGTTTTTTCTGATCAGCCTGGTGCTCTGTTCAGCACTGAGTACCTCTTTATCTGCAGAGCAACACTGGTTTCCGGTTGAAGTACAAGCAGACGGGCTGGCACTGGAGTACCAGCCATTAGAAAAAACCAGTAAAGCATGGCGACTCTGTGCCTTATTGCCCCATGGCAAAGATCACTACTGGTGGGGCGTGTCCTGGGGCTTAGCAGAAGAAGCTAAACGTCAGGGAGTACAACTTGGAATTTATGAAGCCGGAGGTTATGAAAACCTGCCGCGCCAACGCCAGCAACTGCTGGACTGTGTCAGCAACAAAGCCGACGCACTGATTATTTCTGCTATTTCCAGTGAAGGTTTAAACGACTTAATTTTGCAGCTAAAAGAAGCTGGTATTCCTGTTATTGATTTAATTAATGGCATCAATAGTGACGCCATTTCAGCCCGTTCTTCTGTGTCTTTTGCTGATATGGCGTCCCAAAGTATGTTGTATTTGCTGCAGCACAGCCAACAACGGACTATTGATTTGGCCTGGTTTCCAGGACCAGCCCAGGCGGCATGGGTACAGGACGCAGAGCGGGGATTAAAACAAAGAGTGCAAGGCTCAGAGGTGACACTTTTACATGGTGGTTATGGCGCTACGGACAATTTTTCGCAGGCCACTTTAGTTCGGCAACTATTTAGCCGTGACCAACCCCATTATGTACTGGCCAATGCTGTGGCCGCTGCCGTTGCTCAGAACTTTCTCTCTGCTGAACGCCTGACAAAAATTGCTGTCATGGCTTATTACGCTAACCCTGAAGTCATCAGGCTGATCCAGGAAGGCCAACTACTGGCTGCAGCTACAGATTCCCCAGTGATCCAGGCCCGTATCAGTATAGATTTAGCTTTGCGTATTCTGGAAAAACAAGCTTACGCCAGACAAGTCAGCCCGCAAATACGGATTTTGGATCAGCACAACATAAAGCTGTTGTCCTTACAGCAGATCATAGCGCCAAAACAGCAATGGATGATCCGCCAGCCTTTAGCAGCTCAAAGCCCTTAGTCTTTTCAGCATCAGAGTTTAGGTCCAAAACACAAATCCCCGGCATCCCCCAAACCCGGCACTATATAAGCCTGTTCATTCAGTTGCTGATCCAAAGCGCCTAACCATAAATAACTGTTTTCAGGTAAATGCTGTTGCAAAGCTGCAACGCCTTCAGGTGCAGCGATGGCTGCAGCGACGTGCACTGAACGGGGTGTGGCCTGACTTGCAATCAGCTGCCAGACTTTAAGCAAAGAGCCGCCTGTGGCCAGCATAGGGTCAATTAAAATTAAATCGCGGCCTGTTAAATCAGGCAAAGCAGCATAATTCATCCGGATTTCAAGTTGTTCAGCGCTTTCGCCTTCGACCCGGTAAGCACCAATAAAACCGCTGTCAGCGTCGTCAAAGGCATTGGCAAAACCCTGATAAAATGCCAGACCCGCCCTTAACACAGTCACTAACACAGGAGGCCGCTGTGGCACTGGGATCTCGGTTTTCCCCAGCACTGTGTGCACTTCAACCTTTTGCACCGGCAGAGTTTTTGCCAGTTCTGCTGCCAGTAAAAAACCTAAACGCTCTAAGTTAAACTTAAACCGCAGCCGGTCTTTTTGAATAGCCGGGTCACGCAGTTGTAACAAGATCGGGTGCACTAAACCCGGAGATAAATTCAACTGAAACAGGTTCATAAAAAAGCTCGGTCACTGAGTATGATTCAAAGGGTATAGTTTTTTTCCGTCAGGACGCAACCTGTTCTGAACAGATGACCTTGATTTTATCCATAGCGGCGCCATAACAGCATTATCTGGCTTAATTTGGAGCACTTATTGTGCCTTTGTTGCTGTTAACTTTACTGACCTTAGTGGTGTTGGCTGCGGTGTTTTTACCTTCTGCCTGGCGGCGCCATAGCCGGAAAAAAATTCAGCAGCAGCCTTTTCCTGCGGCCTGGCGTCAGATCCTTAAACAGCGTATGCCCTACTTCCGCGCTTTGCCTGCCGATTTGCAGTTACAACTGAAAAAGCTTATTCAGGTTTTTGTTGCCGAAAAACAATTTGTCGGCTGTGCAGGTTTAACTGTCACTGACGAAATGAAAGTCACTATAGCGGCTCAGGCTTGTTTGCTGCTGCTGAATAAAGAGGCCCATTATTACCCTAAATTGAAGCAAATCCTGATTTACCCTGCGGCTTTTGTGGTGCCAGCTCAGCAATCTGATGCAGCAGGGGTCGTCAGTGAAAGCGCACAGGTACGTTTGGGTGAATCCTGGCAAAGCGGCCAGATTGTGTTGTCATGGGTCGATACTTTGCACTCTGCCGCCATCTGCAACGATGGCCATAATCTGGTGATCCATGAATTTGCTCATCAGCTCGATCAACTCAAAGGTCAGGCCACAGGTGCACCTTTGCTCAGAAGTACAGAAGCTTATCAAGAGTGGTCAGAGGTATTATCCCGTGAGTTTGACCAGCTGCAGCGCCAGTTGGCTCAGGGTTTACCTACCTTGTTTGACTTTTATGCTGCCACTAACCCAGCCGAATTTTTTGCGGTGATCTCTGAAGTGTTTTTTGAACAACCTGATTTATTTGCCGCTCAGCATCCGGCTTTGTATCAACAATTAAGATCTTTTTACGCGCTGGATCCGCTGAGTTGGGTGCAGACTCACCCTGTAAATCACCATAATCCATAGAAAAAAGTCGACCCGATAACAGCATTGCGTAATAATAACCGCCATTTTTTTAGCAAGCAGCGGATACACAAAGAATGCAAATCACCAAAGATACAGTGGTTCAGTTTCACTACACCTTATCAGACGACACTGGTGTATTAGAAAACTCCAGAAGTCAGGAACCGGTTTTATACCTGCAAGGTCATGGCAACCTGATTGAAGGTCTGGAAAAATCAATGGAAGGCCATCAGGCCGGTGATCAATTTACCGTCACTTTAGCGCCTGCAGATGCCTACGGCGAACGCGCAGAAGATTCTGTTCAAAGTGTTCAGGTGAAACACCTGATGGGCGCTAAAAAATGGAAACCTGGTATGGTGGCTGTGATCAATACAGAACAAGGTCAACGTCAGGTCACTGTGGTTAAAGTGGGCATGTTCAAAGCTGAAGTGGATACGAACCATCCATTAGCCGGCAAGACCTTAAGTTTTGATATTGATGTAATTGATGTTCGTGCTGCTTCCGCAGAAGAAATTGAACACGGTCATGCCCATGGCGTAGGTGGTCACCACCACCATTAAAAATCAGTCTGGGTTGGCGTCGCTTTGATAGTGTCACAAGGGGTGAAGTTCAGTGCGTCTGAATGAGCAACAAGTGAGCAGAAACAAAGCGCCGCCAGACGGATCCTGAGGGCAGCAATTGCTGCTCCTTCCCGCTCTGACTCCATCAGGTTCCAGAGTTTTACCCTTCAATGATATGGCTGGTTCAATAGATCTGATGCATCTGCAACAGAGAGCCATACGCAAAAAATACCCGCTATTCACACATTTAACGCCAATCTTCCGGCTAAGCGGGCCTTTGCCTGCGT
Source organism: Gammaproteobacteria bacterium (assembly GCA_018825965.1). Taxonomy (GTDB): domain Bacteria; phylum Pseudomonadota; class Gammaproteobacteria; order Enterobacterales; family Alteromonadaceae; genus Pararheinheimera. The sequence continues at coordinate 40,218 of JAHKAA010000034.1, read as the reverse complement.
TTTCAGTTATGGTGTCAGAGCAGAGTTTTGACAGCACCTTTGGAACCCAAAATCATGCCTGAGCGGTAAATGGAGATAAATCAGTATGTTTGATCGAAAAACTTCAACAAAATTCAGCTGCAAAGCCTGCTTATACCAGTTAAAATCGGACGAAATGGCAGATGCCTGAACTCATGGATAAGAACTTGTCATCCCCACCAGATTTTAATCAAATGCAATTTGATAACTACCGTGACGAAAGACCGTCAGAGCAAGCCGCACCCGTCATTCAGCAGCCGCGTCGTCGTAGCCTGATCCCCTGGTTATTTATTTTACTGCTGCTTTCTGGCGCAGCACTGGTGGCTTACGAACTGCATACTGCCCATTACCAATCCACTGAAATCAGTGCTTATGCAAAAAAGCTGACTTATCAGCTGCAATCTGGCCCGACAGAACAAGTGTCCTACCCTGTAGCCGGGCCTTTTGATCAACGTTTAGGCTACTCAAAATTAGCCACATTTATTCCGGCTTTAACTGAACGTAATTTTGTGGTGGAGCAACAAGCCGCTTTTTCACCTGAACTGTTGTTTTACACTCAGTTAGGTTTTTTTCCGCCTTACCGCGAAAAAGCTCAGGGTGGATTACTCATTGGCGACTGCCGTAATGAAGAGCTGTTTTCTTTTTCTCATCCACAGAGAGTGTATACACACCCGGCTGAGGTTCCTGCCGTAGTGCGTGACAGCCTGCTGTTTATAGAAAACCGTAAGTTATTAACCTCTCCGGCCCGTGCTAACCCGGCTGTCGACTGGCCCCGTTTTATGATGGCTGCAGTGTCTCAGGTGACTAAAGTCTTAAATTTAGAAGGCCAATCTGCCGGCGGCAGCACACTCGCCACTCAGATTGAAAAATACCGCCATTCCCCTCAGGGTTTAACTCAAAACTTTACCGACAAGTTTTTGCAAATGGTGTCAGGCTCAGTGCGGGCTTACAGGTATGGCGCCGACACCTCATTAACCCGGCATGAAGTCGTACTGGATTATTTAAACTCAGTGCCTCTTTCATCTGCCCCGGGTTTTGGTGAAGTGCATGGTGTGGGTGATGCGTTATGGGCCTGGTTTGGTACCGACTTTAGCCGTTTTAATCAGGTATTAAATGCTGAACCTACAGAGCAAAACAAAAGCTTAAAAGGCCTGGCTTTGCGTCAGGTGCTGGCACTGATGATAGCCCAGCGTCGCCCCTCTTATTATTTATTACAAGGCCATGATGATTTAGAACAACTGACCAACAGCCATTTGCGGGTGTTGGCCAATGCAAAAGTGATAGATAAAGATCTTGCCGATTCAGCCATGTCGCAGCGTTTATTGTTTAAAGGGGGTAAAGCACCAGGCATTAAACAGGATGCGCAAACTCTCAAAGGCATTAACGTAGCCCGTGGTCGGTTGGGTACTCTGCTGAATCAACAGCTTTATGATTTAGACAGGCTGGATTTAACTGCCAAAGTGTCTTTGCATCATGAATTGCAACAAAAAGTCAGCCATTACCTTAATAGCCTGGCCTCCCCTGTGGTCGCCGAAAAGGTAGGCTTGTTGGGTGAAAAATTATTAAGTGCCAGCAATACCGGCAAAGTCACTTACAGTTTTACTTTGTTTGAAAAAACGCCTGGCGGCAACAGAGTCAGGGTGCAAACAGATAACACCGATCAGCCTTTTGATTTAAACGAAGGCAGTAAACTGGAGCTGGGCTCCACGGCTAAACTGCGGGTGCTGACCACTTATCTGGAAATAGTGGCCGAGCTGAATGATTCTTTTATTGATGAGCTGCCAGAAAATCTGCTGAACCTGGAGATAGCCCCCAACGATCATTTAACCCGCTGGGCTGCCACTTACATGGCGCATACCGCCGATCGTGATTTATCAAAAATGCTGGATGCCGCTTTACAACGCACTTATTCAGCCTCTCCTGCCGAACGCTTTTTTACCGGAGGTGGTTTGCAGGTGTTTAACAACTTCCAGAAAAAAGAAGACAGCAGAGTTCCTACTGTACTGGAGTCGTTAAAAGAATCCATCAACCTGCCTTTTGTCCGTATTATGCGCGACATCGTCTCCTACAGCAGCAGTTACCAGACGGCAGGCAGTACTTCGTTATTACTGAAAAACGACAAAGACCCCCGTCGTGAAGAGTATTTGCGCCGTTTTGCCGACAAAGAAGGCAGCTCTTTCCTGCAACGATTCTGGCGTAAGTACCAGAAAAAAACCGAAGAAGACCGTTTAAACACCTTTTTTGAAGGTTTAAAACAAACGCCGGATCGTTTAGCTGCAGTGCACCGTTATTTGTTGCCTGAGTCTGACTTTGCCAAATTCAGCGCCTTTTTGCAGCAACGTTTGCCGGAAGAAAACCTGACAGTCAAAGATATTGATGAGCTGTATAACAAATACGGCCCTGGTAAATTCAGTCTGATGGATCAAGGCTATATAGCCAGGGTTCACCCGCTGGAATTATGGCTACTGAGTTTTATGCAACAAAACCCGCAGGCGACCTTAACAGAAGCTGTGAATGCTTCTGCAGAACAACGTCAGCAGGTGTACCGCTGGTTATTTAAAACCTCAAACCGCAGCGCCAGAGATACCCGTATCCGCATTATGCTGGAAGCAGAAGCCTTTCTGGATATCCACCAGCGCTGGAAACGACTGGGTTATGCTTTTGATCACCTGGTGCCGTCATTGGGTACAGCCTTAGGCAGCTCAGGCGACAGACCCGCTTCTTTGGCTGAACTGATTGGTATTATTCAGAACGACGGTATGTTACTGCCGACTGTCAGAGTGGATCAGCTGCATTTTGCCGCTAATACACCTTATGAAGTGAAGTTAAAGTATCAGCCGAATGAAGCCCAACGTGTGATGAAACCTGAAGTTGCCAGAGCTCTGCGTTTTGCTTTGTCGCAAGTGGCAGACGGTGGTACGGCCCGTCGTTTACAGGGTTCCTTTACCAATACTGATGGTTCGCCATTAGTCATAGGTGGTAAAACAGGCACAGGGGACAACAAAATGGCAACTCAGGTGATCCGTGGCCGCACTGTGCAGTCCACCACCATCAACCGCACTGCAACTTTTGTGTTTTATCTGGGAGACAATCATTTCGGCACTCTGACCGCTTTTGTTCCTGGTAAAGGCGCTGAAGATTTTAGCTTTACTTCAGCCTTACCGCTGCAAGTACTCAAAGGCATGGCGCCTATACTGAGTCCTTATATCCAGCAAGGTCAACTGTGCCGTTGATCAAGGGTCAGCGTCAAAGATTCTGACCCCGCCAAAATCCTTTAGGGAAATGTTCTTCCAGAAAGCCTGCCAGTTCGGGTTGTGGTATGGGTCGGGCAATCAGATAACCCTGGGCTATATCACAACCTTGCTGACGCAACAGCTCCAGTTGCTCACGCGTCTCCACCCCTTCGGCTACCACCTGAAGCTGCAGCTTTTGTACCATGGCAATGGTTGAAGCAATGATTTGAAAATCTGCGGCATTTTCCAGCATGCCTGACAAAAAGCTTTTATCAATTTTGATACAGTCCATCGGCATTTTTTTCAGATAACTCAAGGACGAATAGCCTGTACCAAAATCGTCGATGGCAAAATGAATGCCCATGGCTTTAATTTGCAACATGATGTTCAACATAGTTTCTATGCTCTGCACCAAAGTACGCTCCGTCAGTTCCAGTTCAAAATAAGATCCCTGCAACTCGTATTTATCCAGCAGTCGTTTTAGTGTTGGGATCAATTCAGGGTCAACAAACTGTTCAGCCGACAAGTTAATAGCAATACGGAAATGATGCCAGCCACTGTGCAATAAGCTCAAACATTGCTGCATACATTGTTCGATGATCCAATAGCCCAGTGGCACTATTTGTCTGGATTGCTCCAAAACGGGAATAAATTCATCAGGGGGCACCATACCCCTGATCGGATGACGCCAGCGGATCAGCGCTTCAAAACCATACAAAGCCCCTGTGGCTATGATCATTTGGGGCTGAAAACTAATGCTGAACTGGTTCAGTAACAAAGCTTCTTTTAAGTCCTGCTCCAACAGCACGCGCTGCTGCACCCGCTGATACATATCCAGATTATAAGCCTGAGCCCCGTTACCACCATTAAGCTTCACTTCATGCATAGCTAAATCAGCCTGGCGTATCAAATCATCAGCATCTGTCGGCGTAGCCATGCTCATGGTTAAACCTAGGCTGGCCGTCATAACAAAGTTTTGCTGATCAATAGTCAAAGGCTGCTGAATACGCTGCAAAATCTGACTGGCTAAGCGAAAAGGTGCATCCACATCGGCAAGTTGAGGCAGCACAAAAACAAACTCATCACCACCAAAACGGCACAGCAAATCCTTGACTCCACAACAGTCTTTTAACCTCAGCGCGACCAGTTTAAGTAACTTATCGCCCTGAGCATGCCCTAAGCTGTCGTTAATGCGTTTAAAGTCATCCAGATCAACAAAAAGTACAGCCAGAAACTTTTGATCCGCAACCTGACTGCTCAGCATACGGTCAAGTTGATACTGCAACATATTGCGGTTTGGCAAGGTCGTCAGTAAATCGTACATCGCTACTTTTTCCAGCTCACTGGTATGCTGCTCTACTTTATGGTTCAGTTGCTCCAGTTCAACACTTAACTCATCGGCTGCCTGACGTAATAAATCCACTTCATCAGGCCAGGTGCTGGCATCACACTGGCTTTGCTGACGAAAACCTGCATATTGTTTTTGTGATAACAAAGGCAAAGCCTGACTGAGTTTTTTTAACCTCAGGCTGATGCGGCGCATGATCAGGTACACCAGCAGCACCATACCACCAAATAAAAAAGCTGAAGTAATGAGTAACTGGCGGCGATAGCCATTATTAGTGGCAACAAAATCACTGATATTGTCCACCACTGTCAGGTACACACCTTTACTTTGCATTTCAAAAGCAGAGATCAGGTACTGCTGCCCGTTGTGGTGCAGCTCCAGCCCCTCACTTAAGGCCAAATCCGCTTCAGGATCAGAGACTTTCTGCAACAAGGCATTCACTAACTGCGGATTGGAACTGGATATCAGCCCGCGGTTGACTTTCCCTGTTGCAGTTCTGCTGGCCCGGATCAAAGCCACGTCAGAATTTAAGCTTTGGTGCAGTGCCGATAAAATGTCGACCAGCGTTGTGGTGACTGTCATGACAGCCACTTCACCAGAGCTGTTCAGCACAGGCAAGCTAAGCTGTTTGACACAAAACTGTATACATAAATTGATAGTCGACGGACTTTGTTTTTTCAGTACATCCTGCACCAGAGCGGGAGAAAAATAAGGGGTCTGTTGACCACTGCTAAACAGCAGTTTCATCTCACTATTATGCAACCAGATTTGTTCTATATTCAGATGCAACTGCATATTGGCGCTTTGTTCGGCCAAATGCTGAATAAAAGCTGAAAAATCAGGATGTTGGCTTAATTGCACCAAATCAGAAAAACTCTCCAGCCACACCCGCAGTTGCTGCTCTATCATGGTATTTTGTTGCAGATACTGCTGCCGTGCCGACTCGCGTTTTACCTGCTGCTGCCGATCAAACTCCTCACTCATCCTCATCAGGCCCAGGCTGGTTTGCAGCACTGTCATACAAAGCAAAGCGCTGATGGTCGCCAGCAAAATTTTCCAGGGTAAACTGAACACAAAAGGCCGCATAAAGCTTAAAACCAATACATAAGTTGCAGCGCCCACATTTGCCAGTATTCTGATTTGTTATTCTGGACGTCAGGCATTACAGGGTAAGCTAAACGTGCCGTGCCTTTCACCCAGTGGTGTTCCATAGTCAAACGCAGATTGTCTTTAAAATCATAAGTTAATCCAAACGTTACATCATCCTGATAACCAAAATAAGCCGGTACCATACCGCCTGTACTTTGTGAAAACTTAACGCCACTGCGATCATCTTTGTCCAAATCAAAGCTATCCAGACTCAACAAAGCCCAGGTACGGGGCATCAGGTTGTAGCGGCCCTGAACATACCAGCCCTGACTAAAACTATTGCGTTTAAAACCCGGCACATAAAAATCACTGATATCCAGCCGCTCCTGCACCCACTCACCACTCAGCTCCCAGTGTTCAGCAGCGTAACGGCCATTGAACATCACTCGCTGTACTGTCATGGCACCATCACTGTATAAATCCGCTTCTGCTTTTTTGTAGCTAAAATCTGAGTCGAGTAATGAAACACCCAGTTGCCAGGCGGATTGATCAGGTCGCCAAAACAGACTGGCCTGATGAACATAGTCCTGATCTGCGTTTCCCTGAGCTTGGGTACTTAACAGGATCTGGCTTTGTTCTTTACTTAAGTTCGTCGCTCCCCAGCTCCAGTTCAGTTCTATTTCCCCTATGCGGGTATTGTGAGTGCTTTTTAACGCCAGACCATCACTACCCACTGCAATATCACGAAAAGAATCAAAATAGACAGATTGTGGTAACACTATGGCATTACGGGTAAAAGGCACATCACGGGTGGCAGAATAGAGCCAATGCTGGTTCTTAAAACGGCCAACAAACATATTCAGCCGCCAGTCAAAATCGCTGTACAAAGTCCAGTCTAAAAACAAATAATCCAGTCGGGTGCCTTTGGTATAACGGCGACCACCATCCAGATACACCAGCTGCCCTGCCAGGCGCAGTTTATCCGACAAAGCCCATGACATATTTACACCTATGTCCGTTAACTCAGCCGAAATACTGTCATCCAGATTAACAAAATTAGTTTCCGGTGCCTGAATCAGCCCCTGTGAAATAAAACCATGCCATTGCAGTTCATCTGCCGGTAACTGCAATGAACAGCCCAGCAGCAGTAAAAGACACAGCTTACTGCGTAACATGAATGACTTTAAGCTTGGATAGTTCATCTGAATTCTCAATATAACCTATAGCACCTTCGGTATTTGCGACCACTTCACGCATTTGTTGCTCTGAAGCCAGCACCACAGGGGCTGAACCTAAACCTGAATACGTAATTTTTTGCCAGATCCTGTCCAGCTGATAGGGAAACATTTGTAGTTTTTCTTTGGCAAAACTCTGGTGTACCGGATTTTTTGCAGACAATACAAAAACCCTGATGGTTGTACCATCAGGCCAGTTTTGTTGCCGCATCGAATAAATGGCGCGCAGCTGAGTGACAGTCAACTGGTCCATAGCTACAGCAGGATGAGTTACGACTTCGGTAGCAAAGGCAGAACATGCCCAAAGCGCAAAGCCAGCAACGACAAACTTGATATTCACGTCTATGTGATTCCTCACTATATACCCGGATCGTTGCACAACCTTTGGGTACAGCTAGTCAATGGCTGCAAGAGAGTTTGTGAAAAGTGCCGCCATGAAGTCTGGATTGTACGCGCTCAGTATAGTAGTAGTGATTGAAATTGTATTGTGATGAAGAAAAAAAGTAGTGTTTTCAGTGAAGTGAAGCTGGTTCAACTGACAGAACTGCAGCCTTTAACAGCTAGGTCTGAAGAGATGAGATCTTCTTAAAAAGGAGCCCGGGCGGGCTCCTACGACTTAATAGGCCACACAAAAACGTTGATTACTGTGCCGGTTTTGGTCTGCTTCGTCCAGCATAGCAACCGCATAGTCCGCTACAGAAATACGACTTTTTCCTTCAGTGTCAGTGATCAGTTGATCCTGACCTAAGCGGAAACGGCCTGTTTTGCCTCCGGGAAAAATATCTGCTGCTGGTGATAAGTAACTCCAGTGCTGCTGGTTTTGTGCTTTAAGTAGTTGCAAAGCCTGATAGGCCCCCTGTGCTGTGCCCAGATAAGCTGCCGGGAAATCCGGACTATGGAGTAAAATCTGGCCCGGCGCATACTCCAGCGACGCTGCTCCCCCTACCACCAGTAAACGTGGCACTTGTGCCTTGATACTGGCCGCTAAAATCGACTGGAAACCTTGCAGGTAATACGAGGCTACATCTGCTTCTTTATGGCCACTAAAAGCACTGATCACCAGTTCAGCCTCAGCAAGAGCTAAAGTTAAGGCCTGAGTATCCAGCACATCCACTTTGTTTGTTGTTAACCCATCAGCAGCTTCCAGGCGTTCAGGACGACTGACAAGGGCTGTCACCTGATGGCCTCTGCTTAAGGCTTCTGCCGTTAAAGCTGACCCAATAAAACCTGAAGCACCAATAATAACTATCTTCATACCATATTCTCCGTTTGACTGAATGGCCGCTATTATCCCGGCTGGTATTGATTTGAAAAACACGCCAATACATAATTCACTGTTACTAATTAAATAACAATGAAACTTATGCAGCTGTCAGACATTGATTTAAACGCTGTGCCCGTTTTTCTGGTATTGGCGCAGGAACGCAGTTTTACCGCTGCGGCTGAACGAATGGGCTGCACTAAAACCAAAGTCAGTCTGCAAATTAAAGCGCTGGAGTCCAGGCTTGGTATCGCCTTATTTCGCCGCACTACCCGTCTGGTGAGCCTGACTCAGGCCGGAGAGCAGCTATACCAGCATGTTTTACCTTTAATGCAGCAATTAGCTCAGCAATTGACAGAGGTGCAAGGCTCAGAACAAAACCTGAGCGGCACTTTAGTGATCAGTGCTCCTGAGGATTACACTCAGCAAATACTGGTGCCGGCCATACAGGCATTCCGTCAGCAGCACCCGGCTTTGGCTTTTGAATTAAAAAGCAGCGATCAGATCAAAGATTTAGTCAAAGAAGGTATAGATTTATCCATCAGAGCCGGCTGGTTAAAAGACTCCAGTCAAAAAGCTATTTCATTGGGCCATTTTGAACAATGGTTAGTCGCTTCTCCTGCTTATCTGCAGCGATATGGTCAGCCCAAAGACCCTAGCGATCTGCCACAACATCATTTTATCTGTTTTACCTTATTAGCTTCCGCCCTGCAATGGAGCTTTAGCAAAGGGAAAGAGGTTGTGCAGGTGCAAATGCGTAGCCAGATCAAAGCGGGGTCAACAGCTTCAGTGACCGCTTTAATCCAGGCAGGCGCAGGATTGGGTGTGATTACAGACTACAGCGCAAAGCAATGGATACAACAAGGTGAATTTGAGCGGGTTTTGCCTCAGTGGCAATTGCCTGAAGGGGGGATCTACGCAGTCTACCCACCAGGTAATTTCCGCCCGGTCAAAGTACGGATTTTCGTTGAGTTTCTAAAGCAGTGGTTGGCAGATACCGGGCATTAACCATGTAAAAAAGGGTCCGTGAAGGACCCTGAAATCACCAGGAACAGTGATGCATGCAACAAGTTTAAGCCAGCTCAGCATGCCGTTTACGCTTTGCAAAAATGTGACAGCAGGGCGAAGCTTTGATGAAATCAGATATAAATCAGGGTTTTACCATAGAGTGCTGGATCTGGTATTTAGCTAACAAGAGTTGCCACTCCTGATCGGCAGGCATCTGTTTGATCACCTGCTGTAAAAACTGATGCAACTCTGGATCAGTGTTACTGAGCATAAAACCGCGTTGGATCAGGTCATGAGGTGTGTTGGCGACATAAAAATACCGGGCTTGCTCACCATGGCTAAATTTATAAGACAAAGTGGAAGCGCTGATAATAGTAAAATCACCACGCCCTAACCTGAGCATATCCAGCACATAATCTTCCTGTAAGGTATCTACCCGCTCCAGAATGCCGGACGCAACAATCTCATCTATACCTTTGTATCTATAGCCTTGTGAACCAATAAAGGTTTTACCTGTTAAATCAGCCAGGTCCTGATCCCGCACCGGTTTTCTGGCATCAGAGACAAACACATCCTTGTCGTGCAGAAAAGGAGCGGTAAACAGCATTTTATCAGCCAGAGACTTAAACCAGGCTGGCTGAACCCCAACCACTACATCGGTAAAAGGTTCTGCCAATAACAGATCCAATCGCTTTCTTGGCATTAACTCAGTTTTAAATTGGTACTTGTCTGTTTTGTGGTTTAAATAAGAGGCCAAATCAAAATACAACCCCCTTTGCTCCCCCCAATCAATCACATAAGGGGCTTTCAGATGATAAGTCAGCAATAACACCTGCTGTTTTGGCGCTGCATAGCCATTTGTTATCAAACTAAAACTCAGTAACAAAAAACAAAATCTAAACCACATAACCACAGATCCAAAAGAACACTGGCTTGAGATTAGTTAATTTTCAGCCCCTAAGCCAGCAAGAAAGCGCTATCAGAAGCACTTAAATCATTTTTTACTAAAAAACTAAAAGCCAGTACCGGCAAGGCCTGCAGTATTATATTAGCTCATCATCAAAAATAAGAATGATTCCCGATACCCAACCCAATTGACAATAATTGTTATTCATAGTTAAACTCGCGCTCGAAAAATTGCCAGCCCCCTTTATTGCGACGCAATTGTGGTAAATCTGTTTTCTCTGATCACTGTGGTGATCTGAACGCCGAATTTTATATAAGGAACCCAAGATGTCTGCGATGTTTTTCACACACAACTTTCGCCCGTCACGCTTAGCTCTGGCTGTTGCTGTGGCCGCTACAGGTTATGCCTGCAGCAGCAGTGCAGAAGAAACTGCTACGGCAAAAAAAACGGTGATGCCGGCTATGGAAGTGGTGAAAGTGGTAGGTCAAAAAGAAGACCATCGTTTTGAAGCAACAGGTTCAGTCAATCTGGTGGAACTGGAAGACATTCAGCGGGTGCAACCTCTGTCCACAGAAGATGTATTACGCCGCATCCCAGGCATTAATATTAAAAGCGAAGAAGAAACCTCTGTCATAGCCAACTTTGGCATCCGTGGTTTATCCGCCAGCGAATCCAAATCTTTATTACTCGAAGATGGCGTACCAGTGGCTCCTGGTTTATTTATCGGTAACGACCGCTACTTTAACCCTCGTATTCAACGGGTTGAAAGGGTTGAAGTACTCAAAGGCTCATCCTCATTGCGTTATGGCCCTTCTACTATAGGCGGTGTGGTCAATTACCAGACCAAAACACCGGATGATGGTGTTGAACTGTCGGCCCGCGCTGGTTCTTTTAATATGCAAGAAGTAGGTATTGAAGCTGGCAATAAAAATGCCGCTGGTGATGCTTTTGCCGGTATTGTTGCCACTCATGCAACCAGCGATGGTTTTATGGACAAAGGCTACACCATGAACGATGTGATGGCCAAAGCCGGTGTTGAGTTTGCTAACAACCAGAAATTAGGCGTTAAGCTGTCTTGGTACGAAAATGACGTCAATATGTCGTACCGTGGTTTATTGTTAAATGATTACAAGGCGGGTGCTGACTATAATCCGGCTCCGGATGATGATTTCCTGGCCGACCGTGTGGCTTTTGATATCAACCACGAATGGCAACTCAGTGACACTGCAACTTTAAACACATTGCTGTACTGGAGTGATGTCACCCGTGATTACTGGCGTTATGCGGTAGATACCAATGCATCAGTTGCTGCTGGTCGTTGGGTCTACACTGACGCTCTGACAGGCAACAACAGATCCTTTGAGCGCACAGGGGCCGAAAGCCGTTTAACCCTTGAGCAACCATTGTTTGGCCTTGAAGCCAGCACTGAATTGGGTTTGCGTTTGATGCATGAAAAATCAAACGATTTACGCATCACCACTACCCGCGCCGCAGATCGCACCGGCACTATTGCAGGCCATCTGCAGGACAGCGCGGACAGCGTTGCTGGTTATGTGCAAAGCCGTATAGTGCTGAGCGAAAAGCTGGCATTAACACCAGGCCTGCGTATTGAATCTTATCAGCAAGAACGCCTGAATTTGCAAAGCAACGCCCTTGCCAAAACCTCAAATACCGAATATTTACCTGGCGTTGGTTTAACTTATGAGTTAACTGATGCTGCACAGCTTTACGCTGGTGTATACCGGGCTTTCTCTCCAGCTTCTAACAGTTTGGCCTTGGATGGTCTGACCGATCAGCAATTGGATGGCGAACGTTCTGTCAATTATGAAGTGGGTGTTCGTGGTGTAGCGGGCTCCACCAGTTACGAAGTGGCTGCTTTTATCATGGACTTCAGCAATCAGGTGGTCAGCGGAAACAGTAATACAGGCACCCCCTCCTCTAATGCCGGTGAAACCAGTCATTATGGCATGGAGTTTAGTGTAAGCCAGCCGCTGATGGCAGGTTTAAACCTGGATGCCAACGCCACCTGGGTACCAGAATCCGAGTTTGAAGCAGGCACAAATCAAGGCAATCGTATTCCTTACGCTCCTAAAATACTGGCTAATTTAGGCCTGAACTATCAGTTGGAACAATTAAACCTGTCGCTGAACCTGCATCACCGCGGTGAACAGTTTGGTAATGAAGCCAATACGATTGCTATTGAGCATCCGGCCGGCAAACCAAACGATATTTGGGGTGGTCTATTACCTGCTTATACAGTGGTGGATTTACTAAGCCAATATCAGATCAGTGAAAACCTAAGTGTATCTGGTTCGGTAAAAAACCTGACTGATAAACGCTATATCAGTGGTCTCCGTCAGGGTATTTATGTAGGCCCTGAGCGTTCTTTTGAAGTGGGTGCCCGCTACCGTTTCTAATAGTTACAACATACTTGGTATAGTAAACAAATTAGGCCCCATCAACATGATGAAAATCTTTGCTTGGGGCCTTTAAACTGTGTAGTTTGGAAAAAACAATTAAACATCACTAGGCATTTTCACCTAATAAATATCCAAAAATAAAACACACAAAATGTGCGTTTTATCAGAATATTCGAGCGTTCCGACTCAAACAAATAACTCATAGCGCGAGAGCACACAGTAAAACACATCAAATAATGTAGCAACATAAACACTACAAACACTTAGCACAATAAAATTCCATAATAAACATTTAAACTTTAAAAATACATTCAAACCCTTTTAAGTCGCAAGTCTTTGAGAGCTCTTCTAGAAAAAACACGACAACATGCAACAATAAAATAACTTGACGCAGTTAAAAATAAACATAAAATATACATGGTGAGCTTCACTCACAAAAAAATCAATCCGTATACGTCTCTACTAAATACGTTTCATCTGTATCACAGATTGACTAATTAAATTTAAAACATGGAGTGCACCTTTGAGACATCTTGTTATACTTTCATCGCTTTTACTAATTCATCCCACCGCACATGCTGGCTATCTAGATTTATTGGATCCAAACAATTGGAACATGGATTATTTTTCAAATTTGATGCTAAAGCAAATATATAAAAAAGCTAAAAAACCTGAGGATGTAAATGTCATTTATGAAATGAATTACAACGCTTTTCAGAGTGAGTATCGCAACCATCTTGTTGCTGATGAACAAGCTTGCAAAAGGGCCAGTAACAACCCAGCTTGGATAGATGGTGCAAAGATACCAGCATTTAACGATTCGAAGGGAATTAAAGTTTTCACTGTAGCTGAGAACTCGAACTATATACTTGCACAAAGAGATCTGAGCAAGCGCGGTTCTGAAAGATTAAGGTCACATTGGTTCAATTGGGTCATTTCAGAAGGCAGTTTTGGAAAAGCCACAATAATACAAAACACAAAGAAAGATGATGCGTACACACCATATAAATTCTCTAAGCCAATTTTAGGAAACGATATATTAGTGCTAAATACAGTGCTATCTGAAGAATGGAACATTTCTATTGGAATTAGCGGTAGTTTGGATTCACAATCATTGCCTATTGACACAAAACAAAGCTTTAAGGTAGGTACTGGTAAGGGGCTGGTTTTGTCTCACTGCGATGTATACAAGGTAAAAGTAGTCGGCAACACAGCTCCTACTGTTTCGCAAGTAAGAATACTTAAAGCTACTTATGGTGACCACCTTGAACATGTATATTATCACGCTGGATTTTGGGGGGAAGACAAAGAGACAAGCACAGAATACCTTACAGCTTCTTGGAAAGCGGTTACAAAAAATGGTAACACACTTTACAGCGCAAACCCTACGGCTAAATGGGATACTGATTTAGCTGATGAAATAGTTACTGTCGAGGTAATTATCAGTGACGGTGACAAGGCAGCTAAGCATACAGTAACTAATGTTGAAAATATTTATACATCCGACTATAGCCACACAAAAATATGGTAGGGTGAAATATTAAATAATTGGGACAGGTGCACGGGAGACTTACCTACCTGTCCATCAAAAAATGCAGGACTTGAGACCATGACATATAAATTATGTTGAATAACAAATATAAAACCACTCTACGATGCGACTTTACAATTAACAGCTTATGAAAAAAAACACACCAAAAAAGAAAAAAATCAACAATGCAAAATTTTCATTGCTTTTCGCAATCGCCATTTTTGCTTATATAATCAACTCGTTCAGCATGGAACAAGAGCAAATTAAACAAAAAGCCTCGCCATTACCTTACAACAGTAAGAAAAATAATAATTCCATAGCCATGACCCCCACCACTCAATTAAAACCCAATGATAAAAACAAACAAAACCATTCAAATATTGAATCAGAGTTTGATATTGACAGAAACACATACAATAGTGAGCTGCACCAATCTTTAGAATGCCAACTTCGATATGAAAGCATTGAAGCCTGCAACGGAACAACGATAGATGAATTGCATTCAAAATACAAAAAAAAATACACAGATGACTTCAAATACGAATATATACTGGCAAGACTACACCCTATAAAATATAGGGAAAGCACAATTCACATGATGATGGCGTCCACTTGGGACAAGGAAAGCGAAAACTACATAAAAGACAATATAACCTCTATGAACATTTCCGATTCAGAGCGTTTTTTCCTCTATTCCTTGCTTGAAAAAACATCTGAAGATAACGAATTAATTGAAGAATTACGGTCTGTTGGATATCACATTTACCAAGAGGATGATTACAACTTAATACTAGAGTTAACTGAAAACTACATTAATTCGAATATTGAAGGAAAAAGGGCTGTGCTGAACAAATTGCTGTTCAATGACATGCAAAAAACAGATTTTTAGCTTCTCACTCTTCAAAAAATCATTAAAAATTTGGATTTTACAATTTGCAAGGTTTGGTAATCAATCTCTTAGATTTGTTTACCAAGCGCAAAAATCAATCACATATATGATTGTTGCTTTTTTGACCACCAACACAAACACACTTTAGGTACAAAAAATACTCAATTGAAAACCTCCATCGGTTTTCACCCTCAAATTAGAATTTTACTAATCTAAATTTACAATTTGACTAAATAGTTACAGTCTCCTAATAAAAAGATTCACAGCTACGATGAATTTGGGCATGATTCAAAAACTACAAAAGTCATATTATGAACATCACAACGTTTTCTGCCGAACAGATTTTGTCAGCGATTACAGCCTTAGAGTTTAAGACTCAGAAAAGCTCTCATCAAAATTTTCTGATTGCAATAAAATTGATCTTCTGCAATTTGCTGCCAGTATTAAAACATCCTGCCCTGTTGCCATAAGTTCTTTATGAAAAAAGCTCTGCTACTGGCTACACTGTTGTGCTCCATCCAGGCTCATTCCGCTGTGCTTTGGCAAGATTTCAGAGTCAGCTACTTAACGGGGAACAATTACCGCTTAGGTGACAATAAACGCGATATCTATACCTTCGAACATGCAGCGGCTACCAGTTGGGGCGACAGCTTTTTTTTCCTCGATCACATCAGGCCTGATAGCGGTGATTTAACTAATTATGCCGAATGGGCCCCCCGCTGGAGCTTCAGCAAACTGGGGCTGGCCGAAGTGAAATGGGGTTTGATCAGTGATATGACTTTTGCCACGACAGTCGAAATGTCCAGTCAGGCCACCCATCTGTTGTATGGTGTTGGCTTTAATCTGGATGTCCCGGCTTTTCGCTATTTTCAGGTGAATCTGTACCGACGCAACAATGAAAAACGCAGCGACAACTGGCAAACCACCATCACCTGGAGTCTGCCTTTTGAACTGGCTAATCAGGAGTTTCTCTACGACGGTTTTCTCGACTGGGCCAGCGCCACAGAGGATCACAATGCCAATCTGAATATGACCTCGCAATTTAAATGGCTGTTAAGCAAACCATTGAATATTGAAGACAAAATCTATCTTGGTTTTGAATATGTGTTCTGGCTGAACAAATTTGGTGTCAAAAACCAGCCCAACTTACGCAGCAACGAATACAACCTGAACCTGCTGCTGAAGTGGCATTTTTAACAAGAGGCCAACATGACTTCTGTATCCTTAAGAACCAAACTGATTTTATTAGCTTTTTTCCCTGTATTTATTCTTGCTTTGGTGCTGATCAGCAAAGCCTATTTCTCCGCTCAGCAGGAAGCACAAAGCAGAGTCATGCACTTGCGCGATTCTTTATATGCAGAACGTAAACAGCAACTGGATACTTTGCTGGAAATGGCCGGCACAGCCATTAGTTCAGCAACGGATGACAACAGCAAAAAAGCCATTTTGCGTAGCCTGCGTTATGAAAATGGCAAAAACTATTTTTTTGTCTACGACCTTCAGGGGGTGCAGGTGGTCAGTGCTGATCAGCCTGAACGTGAAGGCAAAAACTTTCTCGACAGCAAATCGCCTGAAGGCCGTTTTTTAGTCAAAGAATACATAGACGCAGCCAGAAAAGGCGGTGGTTACATTAACTATAACTGGCCTAAACCCGGCAGCACAGTAGCAGCGCCTAAACTGGCTAAAGCTATACTGCTGGATGAGTGGGTGCTGGCAACCGGTTTTTATATTGACGATTTGGAACTGATGATCCAAAAGCAACGTGAAGTGACAGAACAACAAATTTACGCCGATTTACTGTCGGATGCGCTGATCACCCTGGTGCTGGTGGTTTTGGTTATTTTTAGTGGTACTTTATTTGCCAAAGCTATTTTAAAACCTCTGCTGAATGTCGTTCAGGCCATGCAGGATATAGGCTCGGGTGAAGCCGATTTAACCAAACGACTGGATGCCTCCATAGGCCATGAATTGGGCGCTTTAGCTCAGGCTTTTAATCAGTTCTCCGGTAAAGTCGCCACTTTGGTCGGTCAGGTACAAAGCTCAATGCGAAGCCTGGGCCAATCGGCAGAACACTTGGCGGCCTTAATGCAAAAAACAGAAGCAGGTGTTGCACAGCAGCATAGCGAAAGTGATCAGGTCGCCACCGCTATTAATGAGATGTCAGCCACAGCAGAAGATGTGGCCAAAAGCGCCAGTCAGGCTGCCCAGGCCGCCAATCACGCCGAAACTCAGGTGCATGAAGCCAACGCCAGGTTACACAGAGCCATAGCTGTGATCGGTGGTCTGGAGCAACAAGTGCAAGTGGGTGTATCCGTCATAGATAAAGTCGGAGATGATTCCAGAAACATTGGCGCTGTATTGGATGTGATCCGCTCTATTGCTGACCAAACCAACTTATTGGCCTTAAATGCTGCTATTGAAGCAGCGCGGGCTGGTGAACATGGCAGGGGTTTTGCGGTAGTGGCTGATGAAGTACGAACTCTGGCAGCCAGAACCTCCAAAAGCACAGATGAAATTAACCAAATGATAGTGTCCTTACAACAAGGTGCAGATCAGGCGGTTCAGGCCATCAATGAAATCAAACACCATAGCCAGAATACAGTGCAGCAGGCACAGCAGGTAGACGCCGCACTGCAGGAAATCCAGCATTCTGTGTCTACGATCAATAATATGAATAATCAGATCGCCAGCGCTGCAGAAGAACAAACCACAGTGTCAGAGATGATTAACCGAAATGTGCATCAAATTGTGGTGATAGCACAGGAAACATCAAGTGATACCTCCCAGTCTGCCGCTATCAGTAAAGAACTGATGCATTTATCCGATCAACTGAATGCAGAAGTGTGCCGCTATAAAATCTGAACCCCTCGTCCGGTGTCTGTAACACAACAGGCACTGGGTTCACAGTTCGCCATGACTTGCATTTAAACCTGCTCTTTGGCAGCATAATGAACCACTTAGCATGCGGCCTCAGGTCAAAGAGTTTTTGGGTATGGAACCCACCACAGTTTTTATTCTTGGAAGTCTGATGATGTTAGCCAACGGCGGTGTGCTGGGCCTGATGCATCAGGATTTGCCCGAGTCATTGCGACCGGCAGCCGTCAGTTGGCGTATAGCCACCTTATTGCATGCCTGTGGTTGTTTGCTTTTTGCTGCACAACAGTTTATTCCTGTCGCTTTGGTGTTACCTCTGGCCAATGGGCTGGTGATGTTTGGTTTCACCGGATACTGGTACAGTTTACGTCAGTTTTATGCTCAGCCTTCTTCCGTCTGGCTGATACTCCCCGCTTGTATAGGCACGGCAGGAGTACTTTGGTTTGCCACTGTGATGCCGGACACAGGTATCCGGATTTTGATAGTGTCAGCTGTGTGGTTACTTATTCTGCCCGGCACTGTAAAAGTCTTGTTGTCAGAACAACGCCATGATCAGGCCATCAGTCGAAAAGTGATGGCGGGCATATTCAGTTTTGTCTGCGCTTTTGTGCTGTTTCGCGCTGGCTATTTTGCCTGGACAGAGGTGCATGCAGATTTTCGGGTCATTGATCAACAGCATTGGCTTAACCTGGTCTCTCCTATGGTGATCGCTATTTTGCCGGTCATAGGTACCACCACTTTCCTGCTGATGTGCTCTGAACGTATTCGCCGGCAATGGGAAAAAGCCGCGGCGACGGATTATTTAACAGGCCTGGCAAACCGCAGAACACTGACAGAACAAGGGTTGTTGTGGTTCGAACAGGCAAAAAAAACACAAAGGCCATTAGCTGTTGCCGTGATTGATATCGATCATTTCAAAACTGTAAATGACCGTTATGGCCATGACACAGGCGATCTTGCTTTGCAGTATGTGGCAGCGAAGTTAGTAGCCCATTGCCGCAGTACAGAACTACCTGCCCGTCAGGGCGGAGAAGAGTTTGTGGTGTTATTGCAGAATGTTTCTGCAGAAGAAATGCGGGCCGCAGCCGAGCGTTTACGTCAGGGAATAGCGGCAGAAGCTTTTATAGCAGCTGATCTGGTAGTGCCATTAACGGTTTCTATAGGAGTTGCGTTACAAGATCCGGCGGACAGCAGTTTCAGTCATTTGATGCAAAGAGCAGATAAGGCTTTGTATCAGGCCAAGGCGGCAGGAAGAAATCAGGTCATTGCCGCTTCTCTGCGTTGATCTGCCTGGCCATAGCTGGCTATGGCGTAAGACAGTATGCCTTGACGGGTAGAAAAATCTGCATATTCAGTCAAAAAATAGATTCTTCTTTTCCAAAAAAATTGTCTCAGGTTAAAGCTGAGGTGTTCATTACATTCAGCTTATACAGGTTTTCTCATAAAGAAGAACAGGCGTCTCTGTGCCAGCGTACCTATAGATTTATACAAAATAAAAAGCTATTTATTTGGCTGTTTAGCGGGCAAATAACACTATCACTTATAACTGTAGCCGCATAAAAACAGAGTTAGGATCCTCCTTATACTGTGCAAAAGGACCACAAACTTCAAAACCAAAACTGCTATATAAAAAACGGGCTGGGGCGAAATAATCCATAGTACCTGTCTCCAGATACAACTGCTGATAACCACGGTTTTTCGCTTCGTTGATCACATGCTGCAGCAATAACTTCCCTATGCCCTGGCCACGAAAAGCATGGGCACTTCGCATCGACTTAATTTCGCCCTGCCCTGAGTCCAGTTGTTTCAGCGCAACACAACCCGCCAGTTGCTGCTGTTGCCATAAAGTCCAGAAACTGATGTCTCTGGCTTTTAAACCCGCCAGATCCAGCGCATGTTTACTTTCTGGTGGTGATACTGCATTCATGTCTGTTAAATGCTCTTGCAGCAAAGCAGCGATTTCAGAGCCAGTCAGGTCATCAAGTTGGATATGCATAAAAACCAAAGCTAAGGAGTTGTATTTGTTTAAAATATATCGAATCTAACGCAGAAGAACCAGAGGAAAACCGGGGGTAAAAAAACAACGAGCCTCAGGCTCGTCGGACAAGGCTCGCAATAAAAAGCAACACCACAGCACCAGCTGTTGCTGTCACTATAGAACCCAATAAACCGCTGGTGCTGATCCCAAGGGCTGCAAATAAGAAGCCACCTAATACGGCGCCAATTATGCCTACTATGATATTGCCAAGCAGACCAAAGCCACTGCCTTTCATAATAAGGCCACCAAGCCAGCCTGCTGTGGCACCAATGGCAAGAAATACTAATAATCCGGTTAAGCTCATGGTTAGTCCTTTCAATTGTTTAGCGTTTCAGAGTTAAAAAAAGACCGGCCACAAAACTGATGGCACCGCCTATATAAAACTGCATGACTTTGTCGGTTTCGGCACCAGTCACTACTTCTGTCAGTTGCGATTGCACTGAATCTGATAATTGAAAGCCCCAATACGCCAAACCAACGCCCAGCACCAGCAAAACCAAACCAACCAGTTTTAATAACGAATTTGTTCCATTAGCCATAGGTAGTCCCTCTGTATTTGATGAAAAAACAACGGGCTAACCACTAAAAACATACTGCGGCAAAGCCCTGCCTGATCACAGTATTAGCTGCGCCAGCCTGAACCTTAGCTGAAGTTAGTGTTTCAATTGATAAAATCAGAACTTAACCAAAGGGGAAAAACAACTGAAGTAGTGAACCCGGTTGCCCGGGTTCACTGTGAGCCTGACTAACTATTTGCTCTGATCAATCTTCGTTTGTTATGCGCTGTCACCAGTCCAATCAAACCTATGACCGCCACTATCACCCCTATAGGTTTGCTGTATTCGGCCGGTAAGTTCAGACCAATGCCTGCTGTTGCTATATAAGCCACAGTCATGCTGGTACCAATCACAGCCGGAATGCTGGCAATCCAGTGTAAAGTGCCACGGTCAAATAAGTATTTGGTAGCCAGCCACAATACGCTGGTGGATAACAACATATTGGAGAAAGCAAAATAGCGCCAAATCAAGGAGAAATCTAACAGCGTCATAAAATAAGCTATCGTCAGAATTGGCACCGACAATAACAATCTGTTACGCAGACTTTGCGGAATATTAAAAGCGTCCACTATGGTTAAACGTAAAGAGCGGAAGGCGGTATCCCCTGAAGTAATGGGGAATACTGCAACAGCCAGAATGGCCATCACACCACCAAACACGCCCAGATAACCAGTGGCAATATGATTCACCACCAAACCTGGCCCACCCTGAGCCAGCATAGCTTTTAATTCAACATAACCGCCCGGAAAAGCGGCTATACCAGCCAAAGCCCAGACACAAGCTACTATGCCTTCACACATCATGGCACCGTAATACACAGGCCTGACGTATTTTTCATTGGTTAAACAGCGGGCAATAATAGGAGCCTGAGTAGAATGAAAACCACTGATAGCACCACAGGTAATAGTTAAAAACAGCAAAGGCCAGATTGGGGCGCCATCAGGATTAGGTGTTAAAAAATCATGTTCATGGTGGCCATTAAAATAAGCAAAAATATCAGCAACCTGCGGTAAGTTAGGTGCTTCAAGCAATAAAGCCCCTGCTATTAAGGTGGTCATGACGATCATCAGTACACCAAAAGCCGGATATAACTTAGTAATGATTTTGTCGATGGGCAGCAAAGTCGCTAAAAAGTAGTAGGCTAAAATGACCAGCACCCAAAAGGTATTACCAGCTAAAAAAGTCCCCTCAAAGTAGGATAAATTACTTAAAAGCCCGGCCGGGCTCATAATAAAGACCACACCAACAAAAAACAGCAGCATAGCGGTAAATACCAGCATCACGCCTTTAAACACCAGGTTGTAATAATGGCCTGCTATTTCAGGTAAACTTTTACCGTCTTCTTTGATACTCATCACACCGGAAAAGTAGTCGTGCACTGCACCACCGATAATATTCCCTATAACAATCCACACCAAGGCGACAGGGCCATACACTGCGCCGAGTATAGGTCCAAAAATAGGACCAACCCCTGCCACATTTAAAAACTGAATTAAAAAGGCTTTTACCGGGCTGATAGCCACGTAATCCACGCCTTCGCTAAAACGTTCCTGTGGTGTAACAGCATGTGGATTGATACCCGCCTGCTTTTCAACAAAGGGGCTATAAAATTTGTAGCCAAGAATAAGTATGGCAATACTGACAAAAAAGATAAGCATAGGGACAGGTTCCTTTTAATCTTACAGGCGCAGTGGCAGCCGTCAGCGCAGCGCTCTGGTATAGGCAGTTTTTACCATAACATGAGCGCGGTCAGTTGGACATTAGCCGTTAGTCGATAGACCAGCGGCCTTGACTAACGCACCAGATGCCATTTGGTTTGGCGACCGGCCAGATAAATCACCTCTTTGCCATCAAAATAAGCGCTTTGCTCCAGCTTAATTTGCACATAGTGCCCATTCCATTCAGCAAGCTGCTGTTTGATATTCCCTTCAATGGCATAAGCAGTATTGGCATACAAAGGCCAGTTGCCACCGTCTGCATCAGGCCCCTGATTGTCCCACATGCCAATAGTTGGCCCTGGCGCATGGCCGACAAAACCTAAAGGATGGGTATAAGTGCTGCTGATGATGCCCTGCTTTTTGCTCTCTTTGATGGTAGCGGCAAGAATTTCGTTACCAGTGCGGCCCGTTTTAAACTGACGGGTTAAGTTATCCTGCCACTGATTGCCTGTGGCCAGCGCTTTGATAAGACCTGCGGGTGCATCCTGTTCATCGGCTTTGAGTACATAAGCCATTTCCTGGGTGTCGGTGCAGAGTTTCAGGTAACAAATGCCCACATCTGTGTGCAGCACATCTCCTCTGTGGATCACCCTGCTTTGACCACAAAAAGGTGAATCCGCTTTACAGTCATCGCCAGGACGCTGGCTATTTACATCAGGCATAAACCAGATGGGCAAACCTAAAGCTTCAAAACGCTGGCGAATATACCAGGCCACATCGTCTGTGCTGGTCACACCCGGAGTAATAACTTTGGCGCTAAAGGCTTCGGCAATAACAGCACGGGCCAGACTGACAATATGAGGATAAAGCTCCAATTCAGAAGCTGTACGCTGCTCCATCCAGCGCACCACTAAAGACTCTGCACTGACTAAACGACTGGCATAGTCTGTTGGCAACACTTCCAGCAACAACTGATGCATGGCTTTGGTTAAACCATCGGCCACAGCCCAGTCTGTAGACAGGTTGATGCCAATACGTTTTGGGTTGCGTTCTGTAATAACCTTAGCTAAGGCCTGCCACTGCTCTGTTAAATCACCACCTGACCAGGCTGAGCTATAAGGTGCACCAAAGGGATAACGATTGACAGACAACAGTTCGACAGAGCCATCGGCTTTACGGTAAAACACCAGCATGGTGGTGCGTCGGGCAGCAAAAGTGGGCTGTGGCACTAAGGTAAAATACACAGGGTCTTCGCTGTACTCGCGGTTGATCACCAGCCACATATCCAGTTGGGTTTCGGTCATCAGCTGTGGCAACAACTGCTCCAGCCGTTCAGTCAGAATTCGATTTTCAATACCCACCCGTTCACGCGACGTCAAAACAGAAAAGTCATTCGCCGACTGCAACTGCCTGCCTTGTGTAAACTCAGTAGCAAAAGCAGTGGGAATAGTAACTAAGGCGGCTAAAGCCAGAGCTGTCATTTTGTTTTTCATGCCCATCATCCTGTTCATCAAAACGCCTTTTATCGAAAAGCCTGTGTATAAAAAGTCTTATTAAAGAAGAATTTATAATGCATTGCTCAGTTACCCAGCTACAAATGCAGCGGATCACACAGATCATGAGACAAAACGCAGCATTTCAATCACAACTCAAAGCTGCGGGCCTCTTGCTTGAAATAACACAGTATCTAAAGCGGTGAGGAAAAGATGTAGGCACCTGCCTATGCCTTACCAGAAAAAAATTAACGCGCAGTTCAACGTCCAGCAATACAGGTTAAGCTGCATTGCAATCCCCCAAACCAGCAGTTACTTTCAATGGACTATAATTACAACAATCCGGCGTCCCTATGAAAAAAACTGTTACTTCACTGTTAGTTAGCGTCATTTTATCTGGCGTAAGTCTGAGTGCTTCTGCAGAAAAAATTGCACTGGTTGGAGGCCGTTTAATAGATGGCACAGCCGAAAACCTGATCCACAACAGCGTGATCCTGGTGGACAAAGGCATCATTCAGCAGGTGGGCTCAGTGGATACACTACAGGTGCCACCAGACTACAACATCGTATCTACCGAAGGTCAGGATGTGCTGCCTGGCTTGTGGGAAAATCATGCACATATCCAACTGACAGGGCACGCCAATTATGTGCATTGGCAAGCGAAGTATAAACACCGTTTTGCCGACGAAATTATGCCGGCAAGCTTAGTACAGTTGCTGCTGGCAGGTATTACCAGCGTGCGTGATTTAGGCGCTCCGCTGGAAGACACTCAAATTATTAAAGCTAAACTGGCCGCCAATCAAATTCCAGGCCCCACTTTGTATGCTTCAGGCCCCTTTTTGCAGTGGCAAGTCAGGGATTGGGAGAAAAGTTACCGCTGGACCGTTAAAGACAAAGCTGATGCGATGAAAAAGGTCAATCAACTGGCCGACGCCGGTATGGACATCATCAAACTCATTGATCAGGACGATATGCCACTTGAAGTGGCACAAGCCATAGTAGTGCAAGCGCACAAAAGGGGCTTAAAAGTGGTCGCGCATTCGCATAAACCCAACGAAATTCGTCGGGGCATAGAAATTGGCGTTGATAACTTTGAACACACAGGCCTGACTACTGCACCTGGTTATCCGGAGGATGTGCTGACGGCTATTAAAGAGCGCACAGGTACTGGGATGTTTAAAGGCTTGTTATTCTGGACTCCGACCGTCGAAGGCTTGTGGAGTTATCAGGACACAGTAAAAAATCCTGAACATCTGGACAACAGCTGCTGGCACAGAGGCTTAAAACCCGACACTATTGCCGATATTCAGCAATCTATTAAAAAACCAGGCCATTTAGGCTATACCCAACTGGTGCCTCTGCGTAAACCCACCTTAAAACGTAAAATTGAGCAGTTAAAAGAAACTGGTGTAGTGATGCTGATAGGTACGGACGTTGGCATTCCGATGAAATTTCATTGCCAGACCACCTGGCACGAAATGGCGGTGTGGGTAGATGATTTTGGTTTTGATCCCATAGAGACGATCAGGGCTGCCACCTACTGGCCAGCCGTCATGATGGGTGTTGAAGATAAATATGGTTCAGTCACACCGGGCAAAGTGGCCGACATTATTACAGTACGGGGTGATGTGCTGAAATACATGAACCTGCTGCGCCATGTCGACTTAGTGATGAAAGACGGCGTGATTTATAAACAAAATGGTCAGGTGATTGAAGAGGCGTTAAAGCGCTGATCCAAAACTCCGGCGCTCTACCAAACAGTGGCCTTAGAAAAGAGCTGCTTTTGTCACTGTTTGGTAAAATCCGGCCCGTTTAAATCCATACATCATTTTGAGCTGTCAGTGTACTTTGGGAATCCCCTGTATTCACCACTCCTTCAGGTTCTACCAACAGGATCTGACACTCTGCTTTTGCCACTGGTTTATGTTTGACGCCTTTGGGCACGACAAACATCTCTCCGGCTTGTAAGGTCACTTTTCCATCTTCAAACTCAATATCCAGCACACCGCTTATCACAATAAACACTTCATCTGTATCCGGATGATGGTGCCAGACAAACTCCCCCTGCACCTTCACCAGCTTAAACTCATATACCCAAGTAACTTCAAGATACAGAATTCAGCGGGAGATAAAAGCCCTTTAGGCAAGGCAGCTGTTGGAAGCTTTAGTGGTTCTAAAGCGACAACAGTTAACGCGGCATAAAGGTCTTTTAGACCCGCCCTTAGGGAGTCGCTGAACGATTGCACTGCGGTGTTAGCCTGCCTCACAAGGTAGTCGACATTGTTTCGCCAGACCGCCTTGCATTGCAAGCGCCCAGCGGCTCTGAAACTCGTATCTTGAGGTCACTTGGGTATAACGATTCATTTTTGCAATCACCCGCGGCGACCAGTGGTTGTCAAACTTAGCAAACTTGTCTTTAAAATTAATGGCCTGATAATTCATGGAATGCAGCTCTCCGGTTAATTAAAAAACGCTGCAGGCGCTTCTCAAAAAACGCTCTGTTTCTTTGTCTCTTTACATACTGCACCAGACAACGCTACAGGCACAACCTTTCATTTGTTAACAGGGCGGCCTGAAAAGGAAACAGCACTGCACAAATAAAGTTGCAAACTTAATCGCAAAAAAACGCTGTTTTATCGCCTTTTCTCAACACCAACAACGGCATTTGCTGCAGCCTTAGTGCCACCGAAAACCACAAAACAGCTCATCAGGTCAACGCTCAGAAAAAAACAAAGAAATTTAGCATAAGCCTATGATTTAAAATAACTTCCAACCTAAATACAAAGAAAAACCAAATGAAATCGGTTACATTTCACAATTGCTATCCATCAGGCTCCGCCACCTTTTTCTCTCTTTTTATTCACAATGCCAGCTTAGCGCCTGATTAAAACTGAAATAAAAACATCATGGTCGCTCTGTAACCTCGCCCGTCGTTGAGCGCTGCCACCGCATGCCAGAAAATTAGTGTAGTGGCGAAAAAACAATAACTTCAGCTAAGGGTTTGGGAATGAAACATCAGAATCAATACCGTCATCATCTTGTATCAAAACGCACAGCTTTAAGTCTGGCTGTCGGTCAGTTGCTGTTGGGTTCAGCCATCAGCTTACCTGCCTACGCACAAATGGCGGAAAGCGAGCAAAAAGTAGAAGTGATCGCAGTTAAAGGCACCTACAGTAAAAGCCTGGAGCAAGCTGTTGATATGAAAAAAGAGAACATTGGTTTCTCTGATTCTATTGTAGCCACCGACATTGCCGATTTCCCTGAACAAAACCTGGCAGAAGCACTGCAACGTATGCCTGGTGTCACTATCGAACGGAACAAAGGTTTGGGCAGTAAAGTGAATGTACGCAGCCTGCCTTCTGAATTTACTCATGTGTCGATCAATAACCTGGCCACGGCCTCAGGCAGTGGTGGCCGCGATGTTGAGTTTGATATTTTTGCCTCTGAAATTATCCAGAGTGTGACTGTGCAAAAATCTCCTACTGCTGCCGATGAAGAAGGGGGTATTGCAGGCTCAGTGCAAATTGGTACAGCCAAACCTTTTGATTACAGCTCAGCACAATTTGTGGTGTCAGCAGAAGGCGCTCATAACTCGATTTCAGAAAAAACCGATCCTAAATTCTCCTTTCTCGCCAGCGACACTTTTGGTGACTGGGGCGCTTTAGTCTCGTTTTCTAAAGCAGAGCGCAGTAACAGAACAGATTCTAACTCGGGGATCAATTTCCGTCCTATGGGTCGTTTCCTTGAAGCTTCAGCACCACGCTCAACTCAGGCTGCAGAGGTTCTGGAACGTGATGCTGGCGTGATTGTCAGCGATTTCAAAGATAAAAACCAAACCAGCCGTATTATTTTCCAGGATAAGGTCGGCGATCGTGTTTTCCAGAGCGAACAGGATAAATGGGGCAGCACAGCCTCCATCCAATACAAACCAGGTTCAAGCTTCAGCCTGACTTTTGATGCCATGTTAGGTGGTTATGACAACACTGAAGATGAATACGATGCAGCAGCTTACACAGCATCAAGTCGCAGTACGCTGGAAACTATTCATGCCTACGACGATAGCACCCTGGCTGATTACGGTATGGTGGTTCTGACCGATGTGTCTTACACCGCCACTCAGCACGAATTCTTAAGCAAAGAACGGGTCAACGAAACTGATTTCACTCAGTACAGTGCCACTATGGACTGGCTGGTCAATGGCTGGGATATCAATGCTTTAGTGGGTTACTCAGGCGCAGAAAAAACAGCGGACTACGCCAACCTGAAGCATGTGGCTTATGCTCCATCGCGCAGCCGCTGGACTGCCAATGGCGGTGAAACCGTCAAAAGCGCCAACCCAAACAGCATAGACATGTACAACGCCCCCGACAAATACCTGTTTGAAGCTTATGAAACCCAACTGGAAGAAGTGCAGGACGACAAATATGCCGCTCAGCTCGACTTCAAAAAAGAGCTGGAATTATCCATGCTGCCAGCGCTGAGCAGCGTGCAGTTTGGTGTGCGTTACACCGACAAATCCAAAGAGCGTAACTTTGGCGAAATAAAAATTCAGGGCCCTTCAGCAGGCGATAGCTCATACGTGAACAAACGCACATTGCAGGACAGTGAACTGGGTTATGTCACTGATATCGCCTCTGGCGGTGGTTACAAAGCCAAAGATCTGAACTGGATGCAGGTGTCCAACGAGTATGCCCGCAGCACCTTCCGTTATGCCGGTTTCTTCACTCCGTTTCAGGATAATCAGTACTACCGTGTTGATGAAGAAGTGACAGCTTTGTATGCCATGACGAACTTTGATTTTGAGTTGGGTCACTTACCAGCCAGATTAAACGCTGGTGTACGGGCAGTAGACACTGCAGTGACCTCTTTTGGTTACCACCCGGTTCAAAATGAAGATGGCACTACAGGTTACACTGAAGATCCAGTCTCTGCAGACGGTAGCTACAACGACCTGTTACCCAGCTTTAACCTGACAGTTGAAGTGGCTGAAGATGTGATTTGGCGTACAGCTGCATCAGAAACCTTAATGCGCCCTGCCCTGGGTGATATTGCCTACAAACGTACAGTCAGTTGGAATGAGTTCCGCTTTAAAGACGGCAACCCTGGCCTGAAGCCTACCAAGGCAAAACAATGGGAAACCGGTGTTGAATGGTATATGGAAAACGGCGGTATTCTGGCAGCCTCTTATTTCTGGAAAGATATTGAAGGTGTAGTACGTGAAGAGCTGACCGGCGTAGTGGCAGATGTAGAAAAACGTAATGCCGACGGTTCATTAGACGGTTACTACGATTTTGAAGTGTTCCAGCCAGTGAATGCTGAAGGTTCATACAAAGTAACAGGTCTGGAGCTGATAGCCCAGTTGCCTTTAACTATGCTCAGCGACTCACTGGAAGGTTTTGGTATCAACGCCAACTACACTATGCTGGATAACAGCTTAACCGGTGCTTCTGATTTAGATATTCCAACGCCGCCAGAAGGGTTAGCAGATACCACCTACAACTTTACACTCTATTACGAAAACGATATTTTTGATGCCCGTCTGTCTTATAACTACAAAGACAAGTACGTCGAGTACATTCACCTGAATATGTACCCTGTGTACCGTGACGCTTATGGCCAAACCGACATAGCTTTAGGTTATCAGCTGACAGATAACGTCAAACTGAGCTTAAAAGGCATCAATATCACAGACGAAGAAACCAGCGGTTACACCATGAGCCCGGCTTTCCCTGTGATGAATGAGTTTTCAGGCAGAAGACTAAGCTTAGGTCTGCGTGCTGACTTTTAAACTTAGGGGATTTACCCTTCGTTCTTGAAGCTGCAGCGTTGTTACCTGCGTGCCCTCGCCCCAGTCACATAGGTAAACTATGCTCCTGGGGTCTCACGCACTTGTCGCCTAACTGCAACTCCAATTACTTTGGGTATAGGCAAGAGGCCACAGTATCGCTGTGGCTTTTTTATTAGCATTTTAAGGAAAGCACCACTGATGAAAACCCTTTGTTTTGGCTTGGTATTAGCTTTGTTTGGTTTACCAGCGCTGGCAACTCCGATAAGCGCGCCAGTACAAATCGCCTTTTTACCTGATGTGCACTTTCACGATGTGTATGCCAAATTCCCTGACGGCAGTTTTAAAGGGCTGCACAGCCAAGCCACAGGCAAAGCAGCCACTATCCGCACTATGGCCGCTCAATTGAAATCCACCCGGTTATTTAACGAAAACTACTTTGCGTTGCGTGCTGCGTTAGACGATCTGGTACGCCGTCATGTCAAACTAGTGGTGCTGCCTGGTGATTTCAGCGACGACGGCCAGACTGCCCATATACGAGGGCTAAAACAGATCCTGCAGCATTA
Organism: Gammaproteobacteria bacterium; assembly: GCA_018825965.1. Classification (GTDB taxonomy): domain Bacteria; phylum Pseudomonadota; class Gammaproteobacteria; order Enterobacterales; family Alteromonadaceae; genus Pararheinheimera. The sequence continues at coordinate 10,308 of JAHKAA010000034.1, read as the reverse complement.
CAGCAGCACTCATGGCCTGAAGTTTTTACTGACTTTGGGCAATCACGACCCGGTGCGGCCTTATGCCCAAAGCGCAGGTAAACCTGACTACTTAGGTGCTGATGGCAGGCCTTTAGCTATTTATAGCCCAGGCTCTGAACCTTGTGCAGGCAAAGATAAAAACGTGATTTGCACTGAAGAGGTCAAAGAGCTGGGGTACCTTGAGATCATGACAGAGCTGTCAGATTTTGGCTTTTACCCCAAAGCAGATGATCTGTATTGGGAAACCCCTTTTAGCCGCTATTCAAACACGAATTACAGTTACAGCCAGGCTTTGGCCCAATCAGATTTAACCAAACGTCAGTTTGAAATTTGTTTGCAAGGTGCAGGCGGCATTTTTAAAAAACCAGAGTACAGCCACTGCCACTTTATTCCCGATGCCAGTTATCTGGTGGAGCCTGTTCAGGGCCTCTGGTTGCTGGCCATAGATGCCAATGTGTACAAACCTAAAACAAATGATCAGGGCAAAGGCCATCAAGCCGCAGCTTTTGAAGGCTCAGGTAATGCCGGTTACAACGCTATGTTTGACTATAAAGCTGCAGTGATGCAGTGGGTGAAACAGGTCGCTGAACGTGCCAAAGCTCAGGGAAAAACCCTGATCACTTTTAGCCATTATCCGATGATTGAGTTTTATCAGGGTCAAACAACGCAGATAGCCACATTATTAGGTGAAAATCGTGGCCAATTATCACGTAGCCCACAGCAGCAAATCAGCCATCAATTAGCTGATTTGGGCGTACAGCTGCATGTAGGGGGTCATATGCATTTAAATAATACGGCAGTGATTAAATCAGACAGCGGCAATAGCTTAATCAATATACAGGCCCCTTCTTTAGCCGCTTATGTGCCCGCCTATAAATTGCTGACACTGACCAGCAAAAAGCAGATCAAGGTGCAAACCATAGTACTGGAGCAGGTGCCGGGTTTTGATCAACTGTTTGAGCATTACCAAAAAGAGTGGCAACAGTTAAAGCAGGACAAAATGCCATTATGGGATCTCAGCATTTTGCAGTCGAAAAGCTATCGTGATTTTGCCAATGGCCATTTACGTGAACTGACCCGCTTACGCTTTTTGCCAAACGATTGGCCGGACGAACTGAGGCAGTTACTGCTGGCTTTAAATGGCGAACAAATGTTAGTGCTCTTAGAGCTCAACAGCAGTGTCACTTTGAAGGAGTTTTCCCCAGCCAGGTTGCAGCAATTGAGTCAAAGCCCTGAATGGCAACAGGCCAGGCAAAAAGCACAAACTAAGGCTGCCACAGCAGGTTTAAAGCTGGAAGACTTAGCCCACTGGACAGGCTTTGATTTGGTGCTGGATTTTTACCGCTTACAAAATGCCGGAGAACTGGCTTTAGCTGATATTTCTGCACAGCGCCTGCAGCACTATGGCTTTTTTACCGCGCTGTTGCAGCAACCAGCGAAAACAACAGAAGTTCAGAACTGGGCAAACTGGACCCTGCCCCAGTATTGCCACAACAAATTTGCCGGCTTATTTCAGATCATCCATGGGTTTTTACAAGGCCAGCCGAATGGTGATTTTATGCTGAATATGCAAACAGGCGAATTAACGTCGTTGAACAATACCCAGGCGCCTTAGCGCCCGGGTCAGCGCAGCAGTTGTTCCAGATGGCTTAACTGCTCTTTTAATCTTTTGATCTCGCTGCTGGTTTCTTCCAGCTTTTTACGGTATTTCAACACTTTATCTTGTTTGCCATCCAGCTCTGCTTGCCACACTTTGCTGCAGCACGCAGAATAGGACGGATCATCAGTAGCTGTCTTTAATCTCCTGATAAATACCAGGGTAGTTTGCCTGTAACTCTTTGGCTTTAGTGGCGGCAATATCATCCCAGTTAAACCAGATGTTGGCCCACAAGGCGTCAGAACGCGGCACATTGTTATTCGCCTGCTCCATGATCAACGCATCATTCCGGGTTTTAAAGCTGGCTGAACCAAAATTCGATTGCTCCAGCGCGATGCGGTATTGCGTATTAAGCTCATGGCGGCTGCGCTCATTCGAATCCCACACAGCTACAGCACTGTAGTGGCTGATAATATCAGGCGCATAAAACTCGCCCCAGTTGCCCAGAAACTCCACATTGGCTTTATCAGTGGCATTGGCAAACCGGAAGGCATGGGTGCGGATGCCGTGTTTGTGATACACCACCAGCGGATGACCATTGTGTTGCTCTAAGGTGTTCATAGCGCGGGTATCAAAGTTACCATGAGCGCTGGTGGATACATGGCTGACAAATTCCTGATTATGACCTTTCAGAGTCCAGACAATCACAGTCTCCACATCATGACGATGGCCGCCTAAAAAGGTGAAATGCACCGCCTGATCTTTCTCAAAATACAGCTCATAAAAATGTGCACAACGCTCCCAGCCATCCGCTCCTTGCTGGCATAACTGTCTGTGAATGGTATTGGCGGTATTGCCCCAGCCTGCATCACGACAGCCACCATAATAACTGGACGTTGCTGCTAAACCCGGGTTTTGGCGTAAGGATCCATAGCGGTGAAATGGGGTGCCCGGATAACAGCCATCTGAGTCAAAATCAAAAGTGGGGTGAAATTTTCTGACCTGGCCTTGGTTATAAGCGGTAATGGCCGCATCCCAGCTTGGGAATTCATCCGCATTAGCTGTATTGAGGTTAAAAAAAGCCAACAAAACTAAACAGCTTTTTACTGTCGTTAAGATCATTAATTTGAATCTACTGAACACGGGTTGGACCTCCGGTTGATCATTGTTGTTGTGTGAACTCAACTCCGCCTTTTAGAAAAAAAGCGAAATCAGAAACAACAGTCTAAGATCCGGTACATGACAGCATGAGGTCATCATAAAAATTTAATGGAATTTAAACCTATAAAAAATCCGGCCTGGCAGCCGGATCCTGATGCTAAAGCTCAGAGCAAATTTATCTGTTAAAAACTTACGCCATAGTTAGCATCCACTAACTCGCTGACCTTTAATTGGTCAACTGAAGGCAGAGCTTTAAACCATGCTGTGATCACAGCAATATCTTCCTCTGTGGCAGAACCATAACGGTGTGCAGACCAGATAAAGGCTTCAAACTGAGTTTTATCGCCACCACCGGCCATCACTAAATCACGGCTTTCGATCAGACTGATAAATTGGTCGAGTAATTTGCTGAAATCCTGATCAGACTCCAGGCCTAATGAACAGGACAACATAAAACCGTATTCAGTAAATTCGCCCAAATAGAGCTTTTTCTGTAAACGACGGCTTTTAGGTTTAGACATGGGATCTCCTTGGTGCAATGGCCGGACATTCAGCCAACAGCAGAATATAAGTGCTATAGGGTCTCGTTATTTCCCCCTGCTTGGCAAGTGTTTTTTAGGATCCAGGCTATTTTTGCATAAACCCAGAGCCTGCTTTCTATGAACAGCTCAAAGCCACTTCGCAAAATTACCGAACTGATATATGATGCGCGGCCGAAAATTTGAGCACATCAGTTCGCCTTCTAACCAAATTAATTGGAGTTGCGGCAAGGCGACAAGCGAACGAGTCCCCATGAGCATAGGAACACTATGTGATTGGGCGAGTGAACATGATCAACACAGCTGCAGCTTCAAGTAAGAAGGGTATATGCACTCATCCAACGCGCTTTACACTGATCTTTCTGGTTATTACGACCTGATGTGTGCTGATATCGACTATCAGGCGCAAAGCCAGAGTGCGCGCAGGTTGCATCAGTTTTTTGGTGGTGAAGGCAAAACACATCTGGATTTAGCTTGTGGTACAGGGCCACATATCCGGCATTTTCTGGACGCTGGTTATCAAAGCAGCGGTTTGGATTTAAATCAGCCTATGCTGGATAAAGCTCAGCAACGTTGTCCTGAAGCCCGCTTTATGCAACAGAATATGTGTGATTTTCAGTTGGAAGATCCTGTGGATCTGATCACCTGTTTTTTATACTCCATTCATTACAGTGCCAGTATAAAAAACCTTAAAGCTTGTATCGCCAGCGTGTTTAACGCTTTAAAATCAGGTGGTGTGTTTTGTTTTAACGCGGTAGATAAAGACAAAATCGACAATAACTCCTATGTACGACACAGCGCTGTGTTTAACGACAGCCATTTTGTGTTTGAATCAGGCTGGAACTACAGCGGTGCAGGTGAAAAACAGTCGCTGAACCTCAGTATTGAAAAAACCACGGCCGAGCTGAAACAACTCTGGCAAGACCAGCACCCTATGGTAGCCATCAGTTTTGCCGAGCTGGAACAACTGCTTTGCCCCTGGTTTGAAGTGCATGTGCTTGAGCATAACTACGAAAAAATCGCAGCTTGGGATACTGGTTCAGGCAACGCGTTGTTCGTTTGTGTGAAACGCTAGCCCTTCAAATTCGCCTGCAGTTTTTTCAGGGAGTGATCGACACCACAATCGTATTAGTTGAGAAAGCTTTCCAGCCAGCTGTGATACAGCTGGCACTGGATAAAGGGTATAAATAAAGGGATGTTTATTCTATAAATTCAACCACAAAAGTAACACCTGATGGCACCAACTCAAATTCCTCAGAAAGGATCTTGTAGGATTTGTATCTGGGATTGTTTGTCATAAATTTTTTAGCTTCAACATCCAAATCTTTCTTCGCGAATTCCGGCCCAGCAAAACCACCGGTATACACCTTTAATTTATAATGATTTTTTGTGGCAGACTGATTGGTCTCAAGCGCCTCAAATGTTTTGCCGTAGGTAGAAGAAGTACAACCAGTTAACACCAGAGCAGCTGTCAATAAAGCTGCGATCAGAAAATTCATCATTATAATCCTTTGAATTAAAGTCAGATCCGGTTTTTAAATTGAATGACTCAACAGAGTTGAGCCGAAAACCTGCGCGCCCATTTTGCCTCAACCCAAAACGAACAACAAGGCTAAAGCCACTGCTGCCGGCATAGCCTGAATATACAAAATTTTCCTACTGACCGTCATAGCGCCATACACACCTGCCACAACCACACAAAGTAGAAAAAACACTTTAAAATCGAGGCCTGCAGCGCCCTGATGCATAATGCCCTGAAATAAGCCCCACACTAAACCAGCCGCCAGAAAACCATTGTATAAGCCCTGATTGGCAGCAAGAACTTTGGTATCCGCTGCCTTTTGTGGCGTCAGACCAAAGGCTTTCATGCCCTTGGGTTTGTCCCATAAAAACATTTCCAGTACCAGAAAGTACAAGTGCAGCAAAGCCACCAGAAGTATCACCAGATCCGCAATCAACGCCATTTGTTTTCCTTAGCAGCAACATGCTGCTTTATCCTGTTTCGGCAGCTTAGTTGTAAACTGCAGATTTTTCTGCCGCTGGCAGTTAAAAATGAAACCAAAGGTCAGTTTTGTTCAATACCTAAGTGACATGAAAGCTCATAGTCAGCACCTTGTTGACTTATTACAGGAGCATCACTATGACCTTATCCCTTGTTACTTCTATGGCTTTATTTGCTTTTGCAGCATCATTTTCACCTGGCCCTGTTAATCTGGTCTCGGTCAGCAATGGTGCCCGTTATGGCGTAGTTAAAGGCCTGAGCTTTATTACAGGCGCAACCCTGGGTTTTATCCTGTTGTTTTTAATCATTGGTTTTGGTTTGCATCATATTCTGACCGCTTTACCAGTGCTGACTATAGTTCTGCAATGGCTTGGCATCGCTTTTTTGTTGTATCTGAGCTACCAGTTGTTCAGCGACAGCGGAGAACTGAATAATAACTCAGAAGCTAAAGCGCCGGATTTTATCACCGGAGCCTTAATGCAATGGCTGAATCCCAAAGCCTGGCTGGCATCTTTGTCCGGTATTGCGGCTTATATTCCGGAGGCCAGTACTGAGCAGTTACTTATATTTGCCAGCCTTTATCTGCCTATCTGTTGGTTTTCACTGGCGGCATGGCTTTGGGCCGGTATTGTGCTGGGTCATTATTTACAGAGCCCGGCCAGAATGCGTGTGCTGAATAAAACCCTGGCGCTGTTACTTGCAGCCAGCTGCATCCTGATCCTGCTCTGATACGGAACGGCGATACTGATCCGGTGTCGCTGCTACTCTTTGTTTAAAGGCACGTTGAAAGTGGGATTGATCACTAAAGCCTGTACTCTGAGCCACTGCAGAGATAGCTTCCCCTTGTTTTAATGCCTGCTGAGCCAGCTGCACCCGTCGGTTTAAGCGGTAAGCGTGAGGCGTCATATTAAAAAGACGTTTAAAGGATCGAACCAAATACCCGGCACTGTAACCAAACTCAGCACTGATGCTGTCGATAGCTCTGTCTTCATCACAGTGTTTATTCAGATAAGCGGCCACCTGATACAAAGGATTAGCTGGCAACAAATCAGCAGCCGTCTGGCTGTACTTATCCAACTGTAAAAACAACTCAACCAGGCAGGTCTTTAGCTTCTGTTCTTTTTCATCAACTTTGTGCCGGGCTACCATCAAATACTCTGCCATACCAACAAAACTCTGAAACAGCTTTGCTTCGTAAAGTGTATCGCTTTGAGTATCACACCACGCAGTAAGGGTTCTGACACCTGCTTGCTTTAAAAAGTCAGCTAGCCAGTTTTTATCCAGATGCATCATGTAATAAGACCAGGGAGATCCTTGTCGTGGGTTACAAGCATGCACCTGATCCGGGTTCATGATCACCAAAGCCCCCTGTTCCACATGATGCAATCGGTCGGCACAAAAAAACTCACTTTGTCCGGCCAGAATAGCGCCCACTGACCACTGCTGATGAGAGTGCGGTGCATAAGTGACTTTGCGTCCATCCAGAACCAGGCGTAACTCCACGTAAGGCAAACACCTGTGACGCCAGAATAATGGGTGCGTAGAAGGAGTCATCACACTGTCCTTTGAAACAGAATTTAAAAAAAGCCCGTATTGAGTCAACTATTGCCTGAACATGGCTGGCCGAACACTCTTTTAGCATAAGATGTTGACTGGCAACAGCAGCACAATGATAAACCAGTGCCGGAGGGCATCATTCAGAGCCATTCAGGCAGTTTCAGATCCAAGACTCAGAAAAAACTCTTTTTAAACTCAACACCTATAACACGGGGGTCGTTGACAAAACCAGCCAGATTATTAAAGTCGATCGCACCTTTGAGGTTATGTTCATCGGTAATATTACGACCAAACAAAGCCGCTTCATAATGCCCGGCGAAGTTCAGGTAGCCTATCCGCAAACCCGCTTCGAAGTTACCGCTGGAATTAAACTCTTCCGATTGGTACAAAAACAGCTTGGTTTTACCTTGTACTGCTATATCTCCATAAAAATACAACTCGCCACTTTTAAGCGGAATACCGTAGCGGGCATTCAGCGTCAGAATGGTTTCAGGGGCCTGTGGGAACGAATGGCCATCTACATAAGCAAACCTCTGACTGCCAGCTCCTGGCAAATTGACAGAAGGACTGGTCAGAGTACAAGCGGCACAGGTTCCGACCAATAAATCGTCATCTTTGAGTGTTGTGTGGTTGTAACTAAACCCCCCTGCTATCACTAAACTTTTTGTTGCATGCCAGGTCAGATCCACTTCAAAACCATAGCCAGTGCCCTTGTCAGCATTTAGCAAAGTATTGCTGTTGCTTTCACCACCTATGGCAGACAGCTGCATATCGTCAATATGGTAATAAAACAGCGCCGCATTCAGTCGCAGAGAATCATCCAGCAGATCCGATTTTATCCCCACTTCAGCAGAATGAATAGTTTCAGACTCTGCAGTGGTTGGATCCCGTTCAAAAGCCAGATTACGGCCCTGAATGGACGGAGCGCGAAAGCCTTTGGCAAGGCGTGCAAAGCCGCTGACGTTGTTTGTGAACTGGTAGTCCGAACTAAAATCCCAGCTCTATTGTCCGTCATCCTGAAAGATTGGGTCGTAGTGCTGAATACGGGCTGCCCCCACAGCCAAAGCTGCACCTCCTGCATTTTGCTCACCTACCCAAAAAGATTTTTCATCGAAGGTATAACGAATACCACCGCTCAGCGTCCATGCCTCAGTCAGCTCATAACTTGTCTGAGCAAATAAAGCCCAACTCTGATTGCTGTGGTACACAGAAGTGGAACCATAAAAGCCATCGATACTGGTGACGCCAAAAGAAGAATCAAAATAAAATGCGCCTATTTGCCACTGCACTGCCTTATCAGTGTCACTGGCTAAACGAATTTCCTGTGTGACTTGCTGCAGGTTATTTAACTGATCTTCAGTCACTGCACTAAAAGGAATAAAGCCTGGCCCCATTTGCTCTGGTACACCGTCAAAATCAGCATCAATACGGTAGCCACCATCCACATCACTTTTACCCCGGCCATCTGCTTTTTCCAACGCCGAAATCAGGGTAAGACTCATCTCTGGCACTATAAACTCAAAAGCCAAGGATGCGCCAAAACCCTTATAAAGCCTGAAGTTACCATCACCACTGTCATGCCAGACCCGGTCTCGCTGGTAATTTTCGTTCAGTTGATTACTGCCTTTAGTTAATACATTGGCGCGGAAAACCGAGGAAGAAGCATCCAAATCCCGGCTGTGAATATTCAATAAGGTCTGAAAGTCTGAGCCTTCATAGAGCAATTGCAAACGTCCGGCCTTTTCTTTATGCCCTCCGGTAAAATCAGGCTCTTCGGTAAACGCATTGTCTATATAGTCAGAGCGCTGTTGCGACAATAAGGAAATACGTCCGGACAAGCTTTCAGTCAAACCTCCCCCCGCTGCAGCTTCCAGATCCAGAGTACCTAAACTACCTGCGGCCATCCTGGTGTAAGCAGAAAAGTCCTGTTCAGGTTTGGCTGACGTAATTTTCACTATGCCTGCTGTGGTATTGCGGCCAAATAAGGATCCTTGTGGCCCCCGCAGCACTTCAATTTGTTCTGTATCAAATAGCGGAAAACTTTTCAGCACCACATTTTCCATCACCACTTCATCCATGATCACAGAAACAGGCTGAGACGCCGCTAAATCGAAGTCTGTATTGCCTAAACCTCTGATGTAAAAACGTGGCGCTATACGGCCATTCGATGATTCGATATATAAACCTGGGATCCTGGTGGTTAACGCCTGAATATCATCACCTGAGGAAAACAAAGCATCCAGTTTTTCACCATTTAAGGTGGCTATAGAAACCGGCACATCCTGAGCATTCTGGACTCGCCGTTGCGCTGTCACCAGAATATGCTCAAGCTTGCTTTCATGATCGGCTTTGAGATCGTTTTCAGTGGCCATAGTCACGAAGCTCAGACCTGCCACAGCAATAAAAACGCCACTACGGAAACACACAATCAACGCAAAAAGTATGTAGTTTGTCATCACCATGACGCCTTATCAGCTGAATTGTTATCAGAACCTGCGGTGTTTTGACCCGACCACTCATGGCATTGAGTATGGTATTAACAACAGACTTTATCCCGATACTTTCCTGCACTTTTCACGGCATCTGACAAATTTTCAACTTTTATTATATGTTACCTACTTAACCTGAACCCGGGATAATGAGTGTCGAACGACCTGAATTTAATGAATATAATCAATAAGATAAGACAATTTGTTTGAAAAGAAAAATCTATTTCCTGACTGAATGTGCAGATTTTTGCGTCTATCAAGGCGCTTTGTCGTACGCCATAGCGAGCTATGGTTAGACAGAGCAACGCAGAGAGGCCCGAAAAGATGCCCATTCAGTGGCGCTGCTTATCCCGGGTTCAGGTTACTTGGTCATTTTGAATTTCAGACAGCAGTTAAGGCCTGACTCTGTTCAGCAGTTGCTGATAAACTCCGGACTTTTTAAGCTGCTGTAGACCAGCATCCAAAGCTTCAGCCCTTCTGATGCTATGAGGGTTGTCTTTGGTAAAAGCCAGATAAATTTCGCTGCTGTAGTTCAACTGGCCACGTTGAATATTCTGCGCCTTAATGCCTTCATGCTGCAGGTAATAATGCAATACATCATCAAAAAAAATCGCCAAATCCAGCTTATTGCTATTTAGCAAGCCAATGAGTTGGCCATGAGTCGAGACTTCAACCCGTTTAAACCTGTGTTTATGCTGCTCATATAGATCGCCGTATTCATAACCCAAAATAACGCCTACTACAGTTCCATCCGGAATTTGCGCCACTGAAGTATAAGGTTTTGGCTGCTGATAATAATAAATGTCAACAACAGTCTAAAAGTGATCCACAGCAACAATCTAAAAGTGATCCACTACTCCTTGGGTTTATCCATTAATCCGGCTTGTTTCTTTTCTTTGATCCGATAGCTTTCTCCTTTAATTTGTAAGATGTGAGAGTGAT
>JAHKAA010000033.1 GCA_018825965.1 Gammaproteobacteria bacterium | reverse complement strand
GGCCCGTGATAGTAATTTCCAGGCTTTATCTGATAACATTTGTCTTGGCATTTGAGTGCTTTGTTTTGTTTTTTGGCGAAACCATTATAACGCACTCATTTGCCGCCTATTTTTCATACCGTAAAGATCAACACGCTCTAGGAAAACCGTATAGATTTATTTTCAAGAACATCTATACGATCAGGATGTAAATACTTGAATAACTGCACTATGTCCTCTTTTTTTTACGATATAGAGTCAGTTGTTAAACAAACTACCTACCAGCCACCAACTGCCGTGGTTTGGCTGTTCACTGCTGTGCCAGATCATCAACTTGTTCCTGCAACTCAGCCGATTTGCCGTTAAGTTGTTCAAGCTGAGTGCTTAACTTTTCAACCTGAACACTTAGTTGTTTATTGGAGTTTGCCTGCTGCAGGTTGGCGTAGCCCATTAGCAATAATGCAGCTGCGGCTGAGATGGCGATCAGTGCGGTTTTATCTTTCAGAACATTCATGATCTGTCCTTAATGATGAAATGCAGCGAAATGGTAAACATGGCCAAACTTTACAAAATTAAGCTTAAAGTTCATGCCTAACATACGACGCTGTACCTTTAGTTGTAAAGCTGAGTGATGAGATATGCAGCAGCAACTGGATAGCCAGATGCCGCTGCTGATTTTGAATGAGGGTGATAGCGGGCAGTTGTAAACCCCTGACTATCAGGCGACTGGCTTTAAACTGGCTTTTTCAGCCAGTTTATCGCCCAGCTTGCCTGTTACAGCCCAGACCACTAAGGCCACCCAGGCTATCCAGGAAAAACCTGCAGGTATATTAAGCAAGGCAATTTTAGCTGCATGTTGGCGGTTGAATGCCAAAGCCAGCAGGCTTGGCAAAAACCAGACCACCAAAAACAACAGACCAAAAACCGCTAAAAAAACCAGATCCGCTTGTTGCCATGCTTCGGTAAAAGCCGCTAAAAATTGTTGTAAAGTTTCCATCTCTTACTCCTCGTTGTTGGTTTCAAATTTGTTTTGCAGTACAGAGGCCACCAGCCATAACACAATAAACAGCACCATAAATTCAGCATCGCTGGAGTGCAGATCAGTCGTCAGTGCTGAGGCACAGTAGGTTAAAGTTTCCATCAAATAATCCTCGTTGTTGATCATCAGGTCAGTTTTGTAAAAGCTTCAGCTTTCATATCGAACAGACTTATTCTGTTTGCTTAAGAAGTCGTACCCTTCTTGCCAGCTGTTACAAAAATTTTTTTATTTATTTTTGTAACACTTTGCCAACAGAGGCAGACTTACTAAGAACAGAGTGATAACTTCGATAAAAACTATAAGATATTGAACAGGGAGGTTTTTTTGACTCTATCCACCAGCAGTCTTGTAGCGCCGGAGCAGTTTTTACTGGAGCTATGGCAACAAAATCAGGCTGCGATCAGCCGAACCCTGATGGCATCCGAGGCCGATCCGGCTGCGCGGCAGGATTTAAAGCAGGATATTTTTCTGGCGCTGCATCAGTCGGCTGCGCGCATTCAGAGCGCAGAGCTGCCACGCGCTTACCTGTTCCGTATTGTGCACAACGTGACAGTGGATCACATAACCAAAGCAAAACGCCGGCAGTGGCAGACACTGGATGAAGACCATCAACAGCTGTTAGTTCAGGATTGCCCTTCAGCAGAAGTGGATGAGCAACAGCAAAGCCAGCAGTTAATGCAGGCAGTACGGCGCTTATCCCCCGCCAACCGTCAGGTTATTTTATTGGCAATGGAAGATTTGGATGCCCCTGAGATCGCAGAAATTCTGCAGTTAAGCCAGGGCGCGGTAAGAGTGCGGTTAAATCGCGCTAAAACAGAACTGATGGAGATCATGCAAAATGGCAGATAATTTTGATTTTGCCGCCCTGACAAAAAGCTGGCAACAACAGAAAACCCCAACCGAACAGTTGCCCAACAAGACGGATCTGGCACAAGCCACACAGCGTCAACGCCAACAAAAATGGCTGATGTACGGCGAATGGCTTAGTGCAGTCGTGATGCTGACCACAGCTTGCTGGTTAGTCTTTACTATGCCGGGATGGCTGGGGTATCTGGCTGCAGTGTTCCTTACATCAGGGGCCCTTAGCACAGCTTATATCGGCTGGACAGTACACAAACCTATACTGGCTTATGACAACTGGAGCAGCAGCGGTTTAGTGCAATTTCGCGCCCGGGCCTGTCAGCTCACACTGCGTTACTACCTCTATACCCAGTTGTCCTGTGTTGCCATGATCTTATTCTCCGGTTTGTTGTGGCTGCTGGAGTGGTGGAAACTTGCAGAGATCCCCACAGAGCTGCTGCTGTTTTACTGTCTGGTGGTCTGCCCGCTTTGTCTTTTGATGATGCTGCGCTTGCAGCAAAAAAAACAGCAAAAAGCAACACAACTACAAGAACTCACCCGCTTAGCGGATGATTTTCAACGCAGTGAATAGTTGTGTATGCAACACAGTGAACAGGCGCAACAAAGTATTCAAAAATATCGCCAGTGATTGGCAAAGGTACACAAATCAGCTAATGTAACTTTTTTGCAACTTTTTATATCTTTTGAGGTAGTGATGAATAAGTGGTTGTTGTTGGCTCTGCTGAGCACTGCTGTGCATGCCTATGAGCCGGACAGAGATCAGGTGCTGCGGTTTGAACCAACACCATTTAAAGATGTGCAGCTCAATTGTCAGCGTGACAAAAACATTGTACCCAGACGCAGTGATCTGCTTCTGGATAACTATGCTTTGCTGGCCGCTGATAACGGCGAACGTGTTGCTATTATCACAGTGACCAATGGCGCTGGTGGTCAGCGTATGTTTAATCAGGAACATTTAGTGGCTTTGATGGCAGACTGCAGCCGTATCTTTCCACAAGCCTTTGAGCTGAGTCTGGCGGCTGGTCAGCAAACCACAATACAAATTTATTTTGGTCGTCGGGTACAACCTGTACTGCAGTTAATCAGCAATAACTAAGTGGCTGTGTTTATTGTAAGCCAGCCTGGGTGCTTCAAAGCACTGAGGCTGGCATTGGTGCCTTGCTTTACAAAACATCTTGTAAGTCCTGCTTAAATAGATCCCTGTTTCCTGTCGATTAAACGCAACCCCAACCGACTACCCTCAAATTTGTTTACATTTGCCGACACTTTTAGTCAGCTAAAAGCGTTAAACTAGCCACGCCTTTTTTGGGCTGTTTTAAACAAGGAATGCTGTACATGTCTGATTACTCCACTCATGCGCCAAAGTCGCGCATTTCTACCGGCGAATTTACGTTGCTGGTGGCGCTGTTGATGTCTATTGTTGCCATCTCTATTGATGCCTTATTGCCAGCGCTGGATGCTATTCGTGCTGATATTGCCATGAGTCACCCGAATCAGGCTCAACTGGTGATCAGTGCTTTGTTTTTTGGTATGGCGATAGGCCAGCTGATTTGTGGGCCTCTGTCGGATGCCACTGGCCGTAAAAAAGTATTAAACGGTGGTATAGCGCTGTTTTTAGTCGGCACTGTCATTTGTTATTTCGCCACAGATATCAACACCTTATTGTTAGGCCGTTTTGTACAGGGCTTGGGCGTATCTGGCCCTTATGTGTCGGCTATTTCTATAGTGCGGGACAAATATTCCGGCAATGATATGGCGCGTATTATGTCGCTGGTGATGATGATTTTTGTCATGGTGCCGGCTTTAGCGCCAAGCCTGGGCCAGGCTGTGTTATGGGTAGGCTCATGGCGTGATATTTTTGTGCTTTATGTGTTTTATGCACTGCTTATTGTGGTGTGGATTTTTATGCGCTTAGAAGAAACCCTACCAAAAGAGCACCGTATTGCCATGAGCACAAAGGGTTTTTCTGAAGGTTTTAAAGAAGTGATCAGCAATGTGCCAACGGTGTGCTACATGGTATGTATGGGGTTGTTTTTTGGCAGTTTTATTGGCTATCTGAACTCGTCACAACAAATTTTCCAGGATTTATTTAAAACAGGTGAGCTGTTTACCTTGTACTTTGGTTTACTGGCTATTGTGTTTGGTGCGGCCTCTCTGGTGAATTCGCGTCTGGTACAAAAATGGGGCATGCAGCATTTATCCAACCGCGCTGTCTGGGGCATTATTAGTAGCTCAGCTTTATTTTTAGCACTGCATTTAGTGATTGAAATACAGCTGTGGACTTTTGTGGTCTACGCTTCAGTGCTGTTTTTCTGCTTTGGTCTGGTGTTTGGCAATATCAACGCCATGGCGATGGAACCTATGGGCCATGTGGCGGGCATAGCTGCAGCTATTATTGGCTCAACTTCCTCTATTATGTCGATGAGCATAGGCACAGTGATAGGTCAGATGTATAACGGCACTGTGATCCCTGTAACAGCTGGTTTCTTCATTTTTAGCTGCATTAGTATGGTCATTTTAACTTTTGCACAGAAATACAAAGAGAAACACAAAGAGCAGGAACAAGCTGCAGCCTGCTCAGAATCAATCTGATCGCTGCCCTTTCGCTTTTTAAACAGGCGTAATCATAAAGCAAGCCCATGATCAACATGGGCTTTTTCATAGCTATTTAGTGCCAACTGCCTGGTTGCAACGCTATTAATGAGTCTGCAACTGCAGCCACTCTCTTGGGCTATTGCCGGTTTTCCGCCTGAAAGTGCGGGCCAGAGCTGACGGGCTTTCATAACCTACTTCGTCGGCAATCAGAGCTATAGGGCGACCTTCACGCAACAATTTTTGTGCCAGGCTGACCCGCCAGCTCACCAGATAATCGGCTGGTGTTATGCCCACCACTTTATGAAATTTGGCGGCAAAACTTGCTCTGGACATACTGGCGGCCGTGGCCAGTTCAGCCACTGTCCAGGCTTTAGCTGGCTGGTCATGCATTAAAGTTACGGCTTTTGACAACCGCAAATCTGCCAGCCCGGCCATCATGCCGGTCGACACACTACTGTTAGCCATCATATAACGTAGCAATTGGATCACCACCAGTTCAAACAAGCGATTGAGTACAGCATTTTTGCCACAATGCTGAGCAAAAGCTTCATCAAACAACCAATCCAGATTGCCACTGAGCATAGAGATTTCAGCCAAAGGCATCAGCACATAAGCGGGCAAGGCGGTGGTCAGTGGGTTATCCAGCCCGCCATCAAAACTCAAAGACGCCGATACCAGCTCCACCTGCGGATCTGACTTCTGACCGGGCACAGCACTCAGGCTATGGTGACAAGGCCTGGGCAGAAACAACAAACTTGGTTCTGTGATTTGCAGCGGTTTTTGTTGATCCAGTTGCAATACCGCATCACCAGAACGCAACAAATGCAGCTTGGCTGTTCTGTCTGTGGCAGCAAAACCAATTTCAGTCCTGAGCACACCACCAAAGATAGTGGTGGCGTGCATGCCAAATTGAGCCAACAAGGTTGATAACCTATCCATCACTATCCTTCTGTATTAAACAAAACCAAATTAGACGATCTGTTGCATAACTTAGACTATTTGAACCCAAAAGAAAACTCAGACTCCCTACTATAGTCACAGCCGCTACCAAGCAGGGAGAAAACAAAACTTCTCCCGTATGAAGCGAGCGAACATTTAAACAGCTGATCGTGGTCAGCAGATTGCAGCCAGACAACCAAACTTCAACCCCGGAAGGAAACTAACATGACTCATTTCAAATCAGGTTTATTAACCACAGCTATAGCAACATTAGGCCTGGCCTTTGGCGCTGCCGCCTTTGCCGCTGAAAAACCAACAGTGTTATTAGTACATGGCGCTTTTGCTGAATCATCCAGTTGGAATGCTGTAGTGGCTGAACTACAGGAACAAGATTACCCGGTGATCGCTGTCGCCAACCCACTACGCAGCGTAAAAAGCGATGCAGCTTATCTGGCCGATGTAGTAGCCAATACCAAAGGCCCGGTCATTTTGGTTGGACATTCTTATGGCGGCTCTGTGATCAGCAATCAAGCTGCCGATCAGGAAAAAATTAAAGCCTTAGTCTATGTCGCAGCTTTTGCTCCGGAACAAGGCGAAAATATTGCAGAATTATCTGGACGTTACCCAGGTGGAACTTTAGGCCCAACTCTGGCTGCTCCAGTGCTATTAAAAGATGGCAACAAAGATTTGTATATCCAACAGGATAAGTTCGCTGCTCAGTTTGCAGCAGATGTGCCTGCAGCTGAAGCAGCCTTAATGGCCGCCACTCAGCGCCCAGTGACTGAAGCTGCATTGCATGAAGCTTCAGGAAATCCAGCCTGGAAAAAAATTCCGTCATGGGCCATTTATGGTACCGCCGATAAAAACATTCCGGCCGCTGCCATGAAATTTATGGCAGAGCGTGCTGGAGCTAAAAAGATTGTTGAAGTCAAAAACGCCTCCCATGTGGTGATGACATCAAACCCGGAGCAGGTTGCAAAGCTGATTGTTGAAGCGGCTCAGGCAACAACTAAATAACTACCCAGCCACCTTAAGTAAAAAGCCATCTCCATAAGAGGTGGCTTTGTTTTGGCCCGCCTGAAAATGGGGCCTTTAATATATTTAAATTTTTAATTGCTATCTTACCATTGACATATCGGTAAATCTCGATATGATATCGGCATGGAACTACTAGACATATTCAAAGCCCTGTCAAATCGTACACGACTCGACATCGTGAAAGGTTTGAAGGACCCCGCAAAAAACTTTCCTCCTCAGGATGAAGGTGATGTAAATATTGTGGGTGTTTGTGTAAGTAGTATTCAGGAAGGTGTTGGTCTGTCACAGTCAACCGTATCTGACTATCTTGCCACTCTGCAACGTGCAGGCCTGGTTGAAGTCAGACGTATTGGCCAGTGGACCTACTACAAACGAAACGAAGCAACCATCAGTGCTCTTGCCGAGCTTATAGGCAGAGAACTGTAATTTTTTACAAACACATATCGAGAAATATCGATATCCCTTTTTTCCGAATCGAGATGTAATATGAAAGCGATAGTACTTAAATCATTTGGTGGCCCGGACGCATTTGAACTTTGTGATCTGACCAAACCCCTACCGCAAGCAGGACAAGTCTTGGTGAAGGTGTATGCGACCTCTATCAATCCGTTGGATTATCAAGTCCGCCGCGGGGATTATCCTGATCTGGTGCCACTACCTGCCATTACCGGTCACGACATTTCAGGAGTAGTCGAGGCCGTTGGCCCAGGTGTAACAAGTTTCGCTCCTGGCGATGAAGTTTGGTATACCGCACAGATATTTGATGGACAAGGCAGTTATGCTGAATATCACGTTGCTGATGAAAAAATTATCGGAAAAAAACCTGCGGCATTAAACCATCTGGAGGCCGCAAGTCTGTCCCTGGTGGGCGGAACTGTGTGGGAAGCACTGGTAGAGCGAGCCGCGTTAAAAGTGGGCGAAAGTATTCTGATCCACGGTGGCGCAGGAGGTGTTGGACATATTGCAATTCAGCTTGCGAAGGCAATGGGGGCACGGGTATTCACAACAGTACGCAAAACAAACTTTGAGTTTGCAAAAAGTTTGGGAGCAGATGTCACTATCGACTACAAAACCGAGGATTATGCCGACATCATTATGCGCGAAACTGCTGGCCAGGGAGTTGATGTAGTGCTCGACACCATTGGCGGAGATACCTTGTCGCATAGCCCACATACGCTAGCTCAGCTGGGTCGGGTGGTCAGCATAGTAGACATAGCTAAACCTCAGAATTTAATTGAAGCCTGGGGGAAAAATGCGAGTTATCACTTTGTATTCACAAGACAAAATCGCGGAAAGCTTGATGAATTGAGCCGTTTAGTTGAACGCGGTCAGTTAAAACCCTACGTTGGAGCTACTTATTCGCTTGAAGATATCCCACTCGCCCATGCCTTATTGGAGACGCCTAACAACGGTCTGAAAGGCAAAATTGCAATCGCTGTTGATCCGACTTTGATTTTATAACAGAAATTCAAATTATTGATTTTTAGCTCTATTGTTGGGAGACGACTATGATTTACGAGATTGCTTTACTTCCTGTTCACAGTGAACGGGTTGCAATGTTCCGCAGTGCCTTTGCTAAAGTCGCGCCTTTGCTCAAACGCGCTAAAGGTTACCGGGGTCATTTCCTCGCTCAGGGAATTGAAACACCTCAGATGTTTAACCTTATAGTGCGATGGCAATCATTGGAAGACCATAGACCCGGGTTCGAGGCGAGTGAAGATCATCAGGTATTTATGGAGGGCTTACAGGATTATTTCACGAAAGAGCCTACTGTTTATCATATTCAAGGGCCTGCTTTTTCTGCAGCTGAAGATGATGACTTAAGCAGTGACATGACCGGATTAATGGCTGCAGGTTAGTGTGTTTTTTTAACGCAAACTAACGCGAATAAAATTGCTTAGTGCAGGTACGATAAGCAAATGTGTGCAAAATCAAAACCATAAGGGGCCGGAAAATGACTGGCCCGACAAAAAAGGACGAGGTCAGGATGTTTATTGCTATCCCCAAAGAGACACTTCAAGATGAAACCAGGGTGGCGGCTACCCCAGCTACCACAGAGCAACTGCGTAAATTAGGTTTTACTGTGCTGGTAGAAACTGGCGCTGGTAGCGCCGCAGGCTTTACCGATGAAGCTTATATTCAGGCCGGTGCCAATATAGCAGACGGCCCTCAACTCTGGGCCAGTGAGCTGATTTATAAGGTCAATGCCCCTTCAGAGCAGGAAATCAGCCAACTGCAAAAAGGCAGTACCTTAGTAAGTTTTATCTGGCCGGCACAAAACCCGGATTTAGTGGCACGCCTCGCCACCCAGGGCATTAATGTATTGGCGATGGATATGGTGCCGCGGATTTCACGGGCTCAGTCGCTGGATGCCTTATCGTCTATGTCGAATATCGCCGGCTACCGCGCCGTGATTGAAGCGGCTCATAGTTTTGGCCGTTTTTTAAGTGGCCAGATTACAGCAGCAGGTAAAGTACAGCCCGCCAAAGTGCTGGTGATTGGCGCTGGTGTGGCAGGTCTTGCCGCTATTGGCGCTGCACGTTCTTTGGGTTCTATAGTGCGGGCTTTTGATACCAGGCTTGAAGTGGCAGAACAAATTGAATCTTTGGGCGGTGAATTTTTAAAACTGGAATTTGCCGAAGATGGCTCTTCCTCCAGTGGTTATGCCAAAGTGATGTCGGATGAATTTATTGCCGCTGAAATGGCGCTTTTTGCCGCTCAGGCCAAAGAAGTCGACATTATTATCACTACAGCGCTAATTCCCGGTAGACCCGCTCCAAAGCTCATCACCAAAGCCATGGTTGATTCCATGAAACCCGGCTCTGTCATTGTGGATTTAGCCGCAGCAACGGGCGGCAACTGTGAATACACTGAGGCGGGTGAGATTTTCCAAACCAGCTCAGGCGTCAAAGTGATTGGCTACACCGACTTACCAGGCCGCTTAGCCGCTCAGTCATCACAGTTGTATGGCACTAACCTGGTGAACTTAGCCAAACTGTTATGCAAAACCAAAGACGGTCAGATACTGCTGGATATGCAGGATGTAGTTATCCGCAATATGTCTGTGGTGCATCAGGGAGAAGTCACTTTTCCACCACCCACCATTAGTGTCACAGCCACAGCTAAACCGGCAGCGACCAGCACAACGGCGGCGGTAGCAACACCGAAAAAATCTATTCATTCCAACTGGTTTATAGGCATAGCTGCCTTGTTATTACTCTGGATAGGGTACTCCGCGCCCAGTGATTTTTTAGCGCATTTTACGGTGTTTTTATTGTCCTGCGTGGTGGGTTTTTATCTGGTCTGGAACGTGACTCATGCTTTACATACGCCATTGATGTCGGTTACCAATGCCATCTCCGGCATTATCATTTTAGGGGCTTTGCTACAAATCAGCAGCGATTCACTGCTGGTGCAGGTACTGGCATTTTTTGCCGTGCTTATTGCCAGCATCAATATAGTGGGTGGTTTTACCGTGACGCAGCGCATGCTGAAAATGTTTAGTAAAGGCGGGGAGTAACAGCCATGACACAAGGATTAATCACAGCATCTTATATAGTGGCAGCCGCATTTTTTATCGCGAGTTTAGCCGGTTTATCTCAGCAGGAAACTGCCCGTCGCGGTAACTGGCTGGGTATTTTGGGCATGACCATCGCCCTACTCGCCACCATTGCAGGCGTCAGTATGGATGCCATGTTGCCTTTGCTGATTGCTTTGGCTATAGGAGCTGCCATAGGCCTTAGACTCGCGCTTAAAGTTGAAATGACGCAAATGCCGGAGCTGGTGGCTATTTTGCACAGCTTTGTGGGTTTGGCTGCTGTGCTGGTCGGTTACAACAGCTTTTTTGAGTTCGCAACCAGCACAGGTGCAGAACTTACCGTACATTTAACCGAAGTGTTTTTGGGAGTATTTATCGGTGCTGTCACCTTTTCAGGCTCTGTGGTGGCTTTTGCTAAGTTACGGGGTATAGCCAGCTCTAAACCTTTGAGTATTCCGCATAAACACAAACTGAATTTACTGGCGCTAATAGCATCTGCTGTATTGCTGGTTTATTTTGTCAGTTTTGATGGCGCCGAACCTGCCCTCTTGGTGATGACATTGATTGCTTTGGTATTTGGCCTGCATCTGGTGGCCTCCATTGGCGGTGCAGATATGCCGGTCGTGGTGTCTATGTTGAACTCCTACTCAGGCTGGGCCGCTGCAGCTGCTGGCTTTATGCTGTCCAACGACTTGCTGATAGTCACAGGTGCATTAGTCGGATCGTCAGGCGCTATCTTGTCGTACATTATGTGTAAGGCCATGAACCGCTCTTTTATCTCCGTCATCGCAGGTGGTTTTGGTCAGGTCGATGCCAGGCAAAGTTCAGGCGACGAAGAGCAAGGCGAATACAGGGAAATCAGCCCGGAAGATGTAGCGGATTTACTGAGAAACTCAAGCTCTGTGGTCATCACCCCAGGTTATGGTATGGCGGTGGCACAGGCGCAGTACCCGGTAGCGGAGATTTGCCAGAAGCTCAAAGCCCGTGGTATCAAAGTGCGTTTTGGTATTCACCCTGTGGCTGGTCGTATGCCAGGTCACATGAATGTGCTGCTGGCCGAAGCCAAAGTGCCTTATGACATAGTGCTGGAAATGGATGAAATTAATGAAGATTTGTCCGGCACAGATACTGTGCTGGTGATAGGTGCCAACGATACAGTCAACCCCGCTGCAGCTGAAGATCCAACCAGCCCTATAGCAGGTATGCCTGTACTGGAAGTCTGGAAAGCTCACAACGTGATAGTGTTTAAGAGGTCCATGAACACAGGTTATTCTGGTGTAAATAACCCACTGTTTTATAAAGACAATACGCAAATGTGTTTTGGTGATGCCAAAGCCACTGTGGATGCGATTTTAAAAGCACTGTAGTTTTTAATTGCAGTTTTTAGTGGGCTAACGAACAGGACTGAGCGTAGATACTGCACACAGTCCTTTTTTATCCTAAGAGCCAGCTATGTTTAGTTTTTTAAAGCGCGACCCTGTAAAAAAATTACGTCAGCACTACGATGCCAAAGCTGAACAAGCCATGTTGGCACAGCGAAAAGGCGATATGCGCTTATTTGCTGATTTAACCGCAGAAGCCGAAGAGTTGTGGGCTCAGCTGGAAAAATTGCAGGCTGAAACAACAAAGTAGCGCTTAAAACTGATAGCTCCCACCGACATGGCTACACAGATTGACAATCTTTGTAGCCATGTCTGGCATGATAGATAGTCATTTTTCCCTGTTGAGATCATCATGCACATATCCCTGACGACAGAATTAGAGGCCCGGATCAAAGCCAAAGTTGAAAGCGGGTTATACAATAATGCCAGCGAAGTGATCCGCGAAGCATTACGTTTTATGGATACTCACGAAGACTGGGTCCACCAGGTGAAACTCGCTTTGCTGCGCGATCAACTGAAAATTGGCACTGATCAATTGGACAATGGTGAAGGTATTGCGATTGGATCCAAAGCTATGCTGGATTCACTATTTGACGACATAAAAGGCTAAATACATGACAGCTTACAAGCTGATTGTTGCGCCTGCTGCCAAAAATGACCTCAAAGATATCTACCAGTACGGAATCAGAAAATGGGGACAAGCTCAATCAGAAAGCGACTTGTCTGCCATTAAAAATCAACTTTGGTTACTCTCAGAACAACCATTCATCGGCGTCGAGCGTGCAGAACTTTCACCTGAGATCAGAAGCTTAACCATTCAAAGCCACACCCTCTTTTACCGGCTGACAACCAGACAGATTGAAATTATTCGAGTGCTGCATGGCCGCAAGGATCCGCTGCGTCATATCACATAACCTATAGGTAACCCTATGTGTTCCTGTGCGTTTAATTGCCTATTGCCGTTATGGCAACACTATCAAAAAGTGCAACAAACCAAGTCACCGGAGCAAAATGATAGTGGCTTTGTTTTATGTCTTTTTATCGCAGTGACAAACACCACAACCTTTATCAAACACCACTTTCCAGACCCCGGGTTGTTCCTGGCGCCAGACAGATGAAAAGGTCGCTATCACTTTGCCGGACGGGTCTTTGACAGGCCCCGAGCTTAACGCCAGAGTGCCATCCTGCAACACTTCAACCTGTGTCGGCTCCCAGGAAAATGGTGCTGTTTTGTGCTGATAAAAGGTTTTCCAGCCTTCAACAACAGCAGCCTTCCCCTTAAGCACTACCTCACCAAAAAAGATAGCGTCATCCGACAAATGCTGCTCAAAAGCCTTTAAATCCCGGTCGGCCATAGATTTAGCAAATGCACGTTCGGCAGCAAATACCTGTTGCTGCTCTGGGCTTAATACCTGCTCAGCCTGAATGTGCCAGCACAAAAAACTGAGCAGCCAAACTACTGTTGTGAATAGTTTCATACCACGACCCCAATAAAAAAGGGCGGTTAAACACCGCCCAACATTAACAATATGCCTGGTTAATCATCGTGCAACCGGAAGTAAACACCAGGCAGTTATCCTGCGCTATCGGACTGGGATAAAAGGACGGAAAAATGGCCTGGGCAAGAGTAAAGCGGTGCTAGTTTGCCCTTGGTCAGAATCACCAGGTTGGTGTCGAACCGCTTTAGCTGATGCCGAAGCGGTCAAACGAAATGCGTATAAAACAGAGGCCTTACAGGTATTTCGTACCAGTAGTTGGCCTTTTGATGGACAGACAAAAGCAAAAATAACGCCACTGCAAGACATGACCCCGTAGCTCCATTCAGCAATCTATACAACATTCAAAACTTGAAGTTAATAACGCCCCAAAAACAGAAACTATTGTAAATTTATACTGATAAATGTTATTTATATGATAACGAAATAAGGGGGTTTAGCTTTTCTTGTTTCTTTGATAACGCGACTAAGCAGAAAACTGCTTATAAAAGCATAATAAAAAAGAGGTGTATATGAAATTAAAGTTGTTAATACCAGCCTTGTTACTGTCTTGTACCAGCATCCAAAGCTATGCTCAAAACTCTCCTAACGGCGATGCAAAAGTAAACTGTACCACCAGCACCGTGTCTACCCCATATTATTATGGTTGGGCAAGTTGCACCGACCGCGGGCGCTCCTTGTCGTCACATATATCCAGAAGCGCCGTACAGTGGGTGACGCTTACTGAACGTCATTGGGTTGGGAACAATTACGTGACCTATCAATGTTCCGATTTTTTATCACAAACAGGCTATGATCAGCGTACTGTTGAAAATTGTCAGTACACTCCAAGAGCCGTAATTCGTCAGCATTATGTTCAGGAGAGTTACGACAGCAGAACTGACACCACCTATTATCAGGCTGGAATAGCAGTTGCTGCTTTTGAGTACTCAGATCGGGATGGACATATTACCCAGGTTGAAAAATGGGTTAATGGAGTAAGTGTGACCGACCACCATATTGATGTGTATGAACCTACTCACGTCAGGTTACGAGTCACTGATAATCATGGACATGTTACCGACACATCAAAAACCATTACCCCATCACTAGAGCAAGTATGTATGCGTGGGGGTATGCTGATTATTTGTGATGGACAGATGTAGCGAAATTAAATACAAAATCCTGCCAAATAACTTTGCCTGAATAACAGCTATGTTGAGAACAAACTGGAAGCAACTATGAGTCATTTTGCTTCCAGTTTTATCAAGTCAGATTGCAGAATTCCTTAGTGGCTTGCATGGTGTATCACAACTCATTTATGAATTTTTCCATAAATGATTCAACGCAATACGTGCAACATTTAAAACTTGGCTCAGTGCGTTACGTACATTATTTCTATCCGGCCTCGTCGTCACCATCGATAAAATCCCCCAAGCTTTGCGTTGATTTTTTGCAGTGCCAGTATCACGCGAAACCTCTATTTGCATTTTCAGTTCATTCAGTCTGTCCTGCACAAATAAAATGATCGACCACATCACATAAATGAAGAAAAACAGACCTAGAAGCGGAATTAGGGTAAAAGCAACAAACAGTGGAGCGCTTCTGCTTGTCCTTTGTGCAATCTGTGCAGCGAATACGGCCAAGACCACCTGCACTATAACAAAGGGAAAAAACTCACGAACTCTGGTTCCACAACTTTCTCCTTTTATTAGTCTGTATTGAATTTGAAGCTGAACTCCCCTTTTACCGTCGCAGCCCATGCGAAGCTTGTACCTCATGGTCTTGCCTATTCCATAAACGATTCAAAGCAATGCACGTAACATTCGAGACCTGACTCTGTATGTCTCTTTGCGAAGTTGATTGACTCGCTAAGTACCACTTTTGATTGAAGCTTTTAATTCTCCAACAAGGTATGGCGGTTCTTTTTTATGGAGCATAGCGTGACAGTTAGGGCAAACCGGAACAAGGTCATTTATAGGGTCTAACTCATAGCTAACACCGATACTTGCTAAGGGTGTTATGTGGTGCACATGAATGAATCCTTTGCCAATATCACCGTATGTTGACTCAAAATCCATTCCACAAACATTGCAAATAGCGCCATAGTATTGAATGCATAGGGCCCTGGCTTTGCGACTACGTTCATAGACATTTACACTAACTCTAACCGAAGTTCCTTCATTAAAAGCTGTCAATTCATCTGGGTAAAGAGCATTGCAATGATATTTTTCAACATAATCAGCATATGCTCGCAACGCAGACTGCGTATTGCTCCAATCAATGCCGAGATCTTTCAATTTTTGAATGATGCCACCAACTGTTGCCTTTGTTACGGTTTGTGGTGACACAATGAAGTTGAGTTGCTTTGGAGCCTCCCTGATATAAGTCAGGTAGTTGTATATGCTTCCATCTTTAAGATTGCGGTCTTCACTGAGATAGCGTTTAAAATCTTCTTGAAACTCAATCACTCCATTTTTCCTTGTGACACTTAACGCTTTGCTAATGGGCTGCCGCAGCATAGCGTAGGCAGTCCAGTGGAGGCCACGCTGCTTGTGGCCGGAACGAAATTAAGCAACTTGTTAACTGGTTGTACTTGGAGTTTCACAAGCGCAATAGTAACCAGCATACAGCCTATTCAATAAGGTTTTTTCCATACTTTGGCATATGTTTGCAAAATAGATAGAGATGCACAATAAACATAAATATGAAATAAAGCGCGCCAAACAGTAATCCTTTATCTAAACCTTTAGCCCAACTAATTATGGTTCCTGAAAATAAAGCAACGCCTAAATGAGTAAGTAACATGTGAAAGTGTATTCTCAAAAATGCTATCAATTTATGATTCCGACTTAACTTGTCACTCAACTCTAAAAATCCAGTTAACTATTTGCTAATGGGCTGCCGCAGCGCAGCGCAGGCAGTCCAGCGGAGGCCACGCTATTTGTGACCGGAACGAAATTAAGCAACTTGTTATAAGCCATTTGTGTTGATCCTGTTACCGCAATGAATACAAACGATTGAACCTTAAAACCAATGCCAAACAACTTTAGACCAATCTCCACTTGATGCTGGATGCGGCGATTTAACCCCTTGAACAGTTAAACACTTATTGCAATGAGGGCAACGATTAAAAAATGCCAAAACAATATGTACAACTACGGCGCAAAAAAACGCACCGAAGATGCATATCAAATGACTCGCACCAGACTCCGGCGGAGAGAAAAACTTAACGTAACCCAGCGCTAGAAAAAAAGCGATAAGAAGCAACCATGCAATAAAAACGCTGAGTACATCAAGTTTCCCGACTAACGATTTCATCACCGATCTATCCTATGGCTTATAACACTGCTTTTTCAAAGGCCTTCCGCCCGCTAGTCGAACATTTTCCCGCCTTCTTTTATGATTTTTACTTATACCAAACTAACGCTGACGTGCCTATATTTCAACAGGCTTTTCTGAAATCACTAAAATTATGACCGACAAAATCTGTGCAGGCAGTACGCTGGTTGTTCTTTGATTTACTCAAACACAAGCTGCTGCGGATTAGACATAAGCTTAAAGTAAAAAGCAGGCTGTTTTGCCTGCTTTTTACCCCTAACTAAAGCGCAACTAACCCGCCGTAATCACCTTATTCGCCAGCCCTCTGGCTTTGCCTAAAAAGCCAGACCAGCGGATGTTAAAGCGAATTAACCCCCAGTAAGTTAAAGGCACCAGCAATAAACTGGTTAAAGTCGAGAACACTAATCCACCGATAATAGCGATGGCCATAGGCGCATAACCCGGGCCGTCGCCACCTATAGCGGCATCGCCAAATGCCAGAGGTAATAAACCCAACACAGTGGTCGATACCGTCATCAGAATAGGTCGTAACCGTGCTTCACAGGCTTGGATAATTAAAGGCACCAGCTCTGCATCCGGGCTTTCATGGCGTAACTGATTGATACGGTCCACCAGTACTATACCGTTATTCACTACTATACCCATCAGCACCAGCATCCCTATCATGCCCATAATACCCATAGAAGTACCGGTGAATAAAAAGGCCCAAAACACACCCACAAAAGAGAACAACAAAGAACCTATAACAGCTGTTGGCATAATCAAAGATTCAAACAAAGCCGCCATCACCAGATAAATCATAGCCACAGCCAGCAACATATTAATTTGCATTATGCCCTGAGCTTCATCCTGATACTGAAAGCTGCCTTCAAAAGACCAGGCATAACCTGCTGGTAATTGCAGCTGATCTAAACGGGTTTTCAGCTCTTCTTTGGCTTTGTCCATCGTCAGCTCTTTGCCCATATTCATACCTATGGCAAGGGTGGTCTGACGATTAAAACGGCGGATTTCCGAAAGCAGTGGCGCTACTTTCAATTCAGCCACCTGAGCTAAAGTGATCACCACATTGTCTTTCACCATCACAGGAATAGCAGCCAACTCTGCAGGCGAGTGACTGACTTTTTCGTCATACAAGACCCTAAGCTGCACTTCGCCCTGATCGTCAGAACGGAAGGTGCGTAAGTTGGTGCCACGCAGTGCCAGACTCACAGACTGAGCTACTGAACCCGCATCTAACCCCTGACGCTGTAACTCTTCATTATTCAACAGAATTTGCATTTCAAACTGACCATCTGATATCTCAGAGCGCACATCTTCCAGCCCTTTAATTTGCGAAATAAGTGGCACTATATCTGCCGCTAATGTGGTCAGCATATCAGTGGATGGGCCGGATAAATGCACCTGCATACCCCCACCACTGTCACTCCAGCCAAAGGTAGGCTGAGAGCGCACCAGTTGCGGCCAGTTTTTACGAATAGTTTCTTTAATTTCAGCCACGGGTTTGATCAGCGGATCGTTAAACATAATGATAGAGATCGCATGATTGGCCGTGTAATAACTGTACACAGACTCAATTTCATACTCTTCTTTATGCTGATACAAATAAGCTTCCATCCGATCCACTTCCTGCTCTACCTCGGCCAGACTGTAATTGCCTTGCACGTTGTAGTTCAGAAAAGCCCTGCCACTGTCTCCGCCATCTTCATCACCACCAGAAACAGCGCCTATAGGAATGGCGATACTGAATAACAATAAAAAGGCGATGCCAGTGGCCGCTTTTGGGGAGCGCATCACCCAATGTAAACAGCGGCTATAAAACAGCTCCAGTTTGCCAGGCGCTGCGTTATCACTGCTGTGGATTTGCTTAATTTTGGTGGTCAAAAATGGAATTAAGGTTAACGCCATGAACAAAGACACAGCCAAAGCTATGGTAATGGCAATAGCAACGTGTTCTAAAAACACAGTCACATCCACTTTCTGACCAATGATATTAGGCAAAAATACGATAGCTGTAGTGGCAGTACCTGCCAGCACAGCCAGACTGACGCGGTGCACACCCCGTTCAGTCGCTCTTTTGGTATCCGGGTCGGCAGCGCGTTCGCGGAAGATACTTTCAGTGACCACCACAGAGTTATCCACCAGCATACCTACGGCCAGCATCAAGCCCATCATACTCAGTATATTTAAGCTGTAACCGAGGAAATACATAGCGCCCAGCGTAATAGCCAAGGAGACTGGTACAGACAACACCACCACTAAAGTGGTTGGGATATGGCGTAAAAACAAATACAAGACGCCAAAAGATAACAAAGCACCAATAGCGCCTGAACTTAACAGGTTAGATAAAGAATCCGTTACCCCTTTGGCTGTATCATCCATCAGGAATAAGTTAATGCCGTTAAAGGCCGGGTCTTTACCTGCAGCATCCACCACAGCTATAGCGGCGCGGGAGACATCCACCAGATTGGCATTCGACTCTTTAAAGACGTTCATACCTACAGCATAAGTTTGATGTAAATGCCGGCCTTCAGTACGCTTTGGCAATTCCAGGACCACATCAGCCACTGCACCTAAGGTTAAACCTGCCCGTATAGGCAAAGCGCGAATTTCATCCAGGCTGGCAAATTCACCAACGGGTTTGACCAGAATGCTTTCGTTTGGATTACGCAGCTCCCCTGCTGTCATCGCAAAGTTGCTTTCCTGCAGCAACTGCACCAGTTGCACAGGGTCTACCTGCAAATTACGCATACGTTGTGGGTCGAGGCGAATAGTCACCTGACGTTTGTCCACACCATAGAGCTCAACCCGGGATACACCAGGCACCCGTTCCAGCGGACGCTTTATCACACGTTCAATTAAGTCATAAGCCATCGCCAGATCACGTTCACTGGAAATACGCAGCTGGAAAATAGGCATATCGGCGGTATTAAACTGATACACCATCACCCGCTCCACATCGCGTGGCAACAAATGGCGCATATTGTCTAAACGCTCGCGCACTTCAATACTTTTGGTATTGATGTCTTCTTCCCAGTTAAATTCCAGCGAAACACCAGCGCTGTCTTCTCTGGAGAAACTACGCATTTTTTTAATACCAGTGACTGTGGCCAGCGCTTCTTCCACTGGTCTGGTGATTAAGCGCTCTATTTCACTGGGAGTCGCGTTTGGATAAGGCACATCCACATAAATTTCAGGAATGTCGATACCGGGAAACTTCTCCAGTGGCAACATGCGGCTGGCGATTAACCCAAATACCAGCAAGGACAAAAACAACATACATAAAGTGACGGGCCTGGTTAAGGCAAAACGGGTAATGGCTAAAGGTTTATGATCCATTGCCTTACTCCTTAGCCGCTTGCACATCAGGTGCAGTCAGGCGATACAACACAGGGATAAATACCAGTGTCAGCAACGTTGAAAGGCTCAAGCCCCAAATCACAGTAATAGCCATAGGAGAGCGGATTTCTGCGCCATCGCTGCTGCCAAGCACCATAGGTAATAAACCCAGCACTGTGGTTAAAGTGGTCATTAATACCGGACGCAAACGGGTAGCGCCAGCCTGCACTATGGCGTCATTGATCGGCGCGCCTTCAGCACGTAACTGATTGATACGGTCAATCAGTACTATGGCGTTATTCACCACTATACCGGCCAGCATAATCAGACCAATAAAGACGATCACAGAAACCCGGGTACCGGTCAGCCATAAACCCAACACAGCACCGGCACCAGCCAAAGGCACAGTAAATAAAATCAGCAAAGGTTGCAGCAGATTTTCAAACTGGGACGCCATCACCAGATACACCAGAAATACCGCCAGCAACAAGGCCATCATCAGGGAATTAAATGAACGTTCCATTTCTTCACTTTGGCCCACTATAGTGGCCCCTACACCATAAGGCAGAGTCAGCTCTGCCAACACAGCTTTGGCCGCTGCTGTGCCTTGCTCCAAATCGCCATAAGCCAGATTCGCGCTAACCAAAGCCACCCGCTGCTGACCAATACGGGTAATTTCACTTGGGCCTATTTCACGTTTAATATCGGCCACAGCGGACAAAGGCAGTGGGTTTTGGCTATTTGGATTGATGATAATTTGCGACAGCTGCTGCTCTGAGTTGCGGAAGTTTTCCGCCAGACGCACGCGGATATCCACTTTACGATCGTTAATCGAATACTGGCCTGCCACTTCACCCCCAATATAATTGGCCACACGTCTGGACACATCAGCTGCTGTTAAACCCAGCTGAGATAATCTGTCGTGATGGAAATGCAAGGTCAATTCCGGTTGCCCTGAGCGCAGAGAGCTTTTGATATCAGTAAATCTGTTATTGGCAGCTAACAGTTTTGCCAGTTGATCGGACGTGGCTTTTAAGCTGCTTAAATCATGGCCTGACAATTCAATCTCCATTGGAGTGCTGAAACTGAACAGCTCTGGTCTGTCAATTTTTGCAGTCAGGTCCGGCATTGAACTTACGCTATCGCGGAACAATTGAATTAAACGTTCCTCGTCCGCCGTAGTGGCGCTGTCTTTTAAAATAATATTTAAACGGCCCCAGTGACTGCCGCCCACATTCGGATCCACAGTCATCTGCTGTCCAGTACCAGCCTGAGCATAACTGCGGTCAATTTCAGGTTGCAGCGAAGCCACAGCAGCCAGCTGTTTTAATACTCTGTCGGTTCGTTCAATGGCGCTGCCCACAGGAAGCTGCACTTCAACATAAAACTCGCCCTGACTCATACTTGGGATCACATCAAAACCTAAACCCGGGATCAGTGAATAAATCAGTGCTGTGATGCCCAGAGTCGCTGCCACCACCAAAGCTTTTACTTTCAGAGCTGCCGTTAATACCACACGGTAGCCCGATTCCAACGCTGCTAAAAAAGCCTGCACCAGATGAAGCAGTGGTTTAAACACAAAACTTAAGGCTTTAGCCACCAGACGAAACAGAATGGTCAGCAAGGTAAACAGGCCTAAAAATAAAAAACGTACAGCCAGATACAGCAGATGAAAAGGCACCAGCGGCCATAAATACCAACGGGAAGGCTTAATAGTTATTTTGCTTGTCTCCCCAGCAGAAGCCAGAGCTGAAGCTGAAGCTGAACCAGTGCGCTCACGGGCCGCCATAGCCGGAATAAGTGTTAAAGCCACCAGTAATGAGGCCAACAAGGCATAAGTGACAGTTAAAGCCTGATCTTTAAATAACTGTCCCGCCACACCTTCCACAAACACCAGCGGGAAAAACACCGCTACTGTGGTTAACGTAGAAGCCGTTATCGCCATCGATACCTCACTGGCCCCTTTTTTCGCCGCTTCCATAGGCGCCATGCCCTGTTCTTTGTAACGGGCAATGTTTTCGAGCACCACTATAGCGTTGTCCACCAGCATACCTATGGCCAGGGCAATACCTCCTAAGCTCATAATATTTAAGCTGATATCCTGTGCATACATCAGATTAAAAGTGGCAATTACCGACAAGGGAATAGACACAGAGATCACTAAAGTGGTCCAGACATTACGCAAGAACAAATACAACACCAGCATAGCCAGAATACCACCGGCAAAAGCAGCTGATTTCACTTCATCTATGGCTTGTTTAATAAAAGTAGACTGGTCATAGACTAAAGTCAGCTGATAACCGGCTGGCAGATTTTTTTGCAGATCGGCCAGTTTTGCAGTCACTGTTTTTGCCACCTGAACTGTATTGGCATCGCCTTCTTTATAGATCGAAATTTCAATAGCTTCTTTGCCATGCACATAAGTAATGCTCTGACGGTCCACAAAGGAGTCGCGCACTTCGGCTATATCTGACAAGCGGATTTGGCTTTCACCCACTTTGGCGATATACAAATTGCGGATTTCATCTAAATTCGAAAACTGATTAATAGTGCGGACTAAATAATCATGACTACCTGTTTCTAAACGACCTCCAGCCTGATTAATATTTTGCTCTTTTAAACGCTGGTTTACCGTATTGATATCCAGTTTCAGCTGGCTTAATTTTTCATTGTTAACCAGAATTTGAATTTCCTGAGTTAAACCACCGTCAGGCCGTACTGCAGCCACGCCAGGCAAAGACTCTAAACGACGACGTAAATCTTCTTCAGCAAAAGTACGCAAGCTCACCAGTTGAGCCGGCGTTAACTCAGTTTTTTCATCACGGCTTAACGCTAAACGAACCACAGGATCTAAATTTGGGTTAAACCGCAGCAACAAAGGCTTTTTCACATCTAACGGCAGATAAAGCACGTCGATTTTTTCGCGCACTTCAAGGCCTGCCAGATCCATATCTGAGCCCCATTCAAATTCCATAATCACATCAGAACGACCCGCTCTGGATACGGAATGCACTTTACGAATGCCTTTGACAATGCCAACCGCTTCTTCAATGGGCTTGCTGACCAGTTGCTCTACTTCAGCCGGAGCTGCCCCCTGGTATTCAGTACGGATGGTTAAAGTGGGGTAAGACAAGTCAGGAAGTAAATTGACGGCCAGTCGCCCCATAGCAACCAAACCAAATAACATAATGCCTAAAGTGAACATCCACATGGTGACAGGACGTGCAACGGCTATATCCACTAGTTTCATAGAAGATCCCTAAATTTTTTTTATAGTTAGTAATGACAGGACTTTCGTCCTGCCATTAAGGGAGAATTGATTAGCTCTTCGCAATGACCTGAACAGGGCTTTGCTCTTTTAAACTAGCCTGACCTGCAGTGACCACCTGATCACCTTCAGCTAAACCTTCCACTACTTCAAACATAGTGTCGGACTCATAGCCCGTCGTGATCGTTTTGCGTTCAACTTTACCGTCTTTGTTCACTACAAAAACTGAGCTGCTGTTGTCCATCGCCATCACAGCGCGTTTTGGCACTAATAAAGCCGCATCTTTTGCATCGTATTGCACTTCAACCTGAGCAAACATACCGGCTTTTAAGGTCAGATCACTGTTCTCCACAGCCACTGTGACACGGGCTGTTCCAGTAGCAGCATCGACCACAGGAGAGATACGGATAATTTTGGCCTGTTTAACCGGCATAGCGGCAAAGTGCAGGTGTGCTACCTGACCCACTTTAGCGTTAGGCAACTGATGCTCAGGTAAATTGATCACAGCTTCTAAACGCTCTTGTGACACAATTTCAAACAAAGCTTTGGATGAGTACTCAGTGATCAACTGACCCACTTTGACATGACGACGGGCAATGACACCACTGATAGGCGCAATGATCTGAGTTTCTTTTAATGCCAGCTCGGACAAAGCCACTGAAGCAGATAAAGATTCAACCTGCCATTTTAACTTGTCATACAAGTCAAAGCTGACCAGTTTTTTCTGATACATAGCCTCTAAACGCGCCAGCTCACTTTTTAACTGGCCTAATTCAGCTTTGCCTTTGGCTAAATTCAGTTGCTGACGTTCAGTGTCTAAAATCGCCAGCACCTGCCCGGCTTTGACCACATCACCTTCTTCCACAAACAACTGCTGCACTATGCCTGTGGACTTGCTGTTTACTTCAGCATCCTCTTTGGCTTCCAGTGTGCTGGTGGTGCGGTACAAGCTGCTGATCCCGCCGCGACTGACGACAGCGGCCTCAACAGGAATGCTAATGACGGTTTCCACTTTAGCAGCATCAGGACTTCCTTCAGCGCTACCACATCCGGTTAACACTAAAGAACTGGCTAATAAGGCAGTGGTTACAGCAGTCGCAAGCAATGAGCGGGTTTTCATAATTAATCCTTGAATAAATAAAATCGAATCAGTTGCAGAAGGAGTGCATCCCCTGTGCCATTTCGAAAAAATACTAATAAATCCGTTTAAAAACAACTAGATAAAATAATAAAACATAAAATCAGCCTGAGTTCATTTTTAACCTTTGGCAAATTTCACTACTTTTTAGTCAACAAAAGATCAGACCAGTAGCGGATTTTGCCAGACTTAGAGCATGTACTCTAAGACCTTGTCCCCCTATAATGCCGCGAAATTCATTACAGGGTACAAAAATAATGTTACGAAAAGCTTCATTCCCTTTAACAATCAGCCTTGCCTTGCTCAGTCAGTCCGCGTTCGCTGAAGGCTACAAACTGTTTGAACAATCTGTCAGCGCTGCAGGTAACGCTTATGCCGGTCGTGGCGCACAGATCACTGACGCTTCTTTGCTGTATTCCAACCCTGCTGCATTAACTGAATTAGAGGGCGCGAATTTCTCCGGTGGTGTAAACCTGATCTATGCAACCAGCCGTTACAGTGACGCGTCAGCCCAAAGCGCCAATGGTATGGCAGTTTCTGGCCGTGATTCCGGCAAGCTGACCTTGTCCGAGCTAGTGCCTTTTGCCTTTTACACTGACCATATCAGCGATAACTTAAGCTGGGGTATTGGTGTCTATGCGCCTTTTGGTTTGTCGTCTGACTACCATGACGATTGGGTTGGCCGGTATTTTGCTGATGAAACCGCCATCAAAGTGGTCGCCATGCAACCTACTGTGGCTTATAAATTAAATGAGGCCTGGTCTGTTGGCCTGGGTATCAACATCAATTACGCCGAAGGCACCTTATCCAAATACAAAGACCACTCAGGTTTATGTGAACTGGGCACCAATATAAATGCTTTATATGGCGCAGATGTGTACAACGCAGCTTATTGTGGCAGCCACTACCAGGTAAATGGCGATGATCTGGCAGCCGGTTACAACTTTGGTATTCATGCTGACTTAGGTTCAACCAAACTGGCTTTGGTATACCACTCCGAAGTGAAATACAACTTAAAAGGAGACTCAGAAATCACCAACACTCCTATTACCGGCGCAAATGTGGCTGGCAACCCTAATTTTATAATAGCTCGTCCAGAGCTGCCGGCCGTCAGTGTAGCTACAGGCAAACTGGCTGCGAACAGCTATCTGTCAGAGCAAAGCAAACTGGATTTAACCACTCCTGCCAGCCTGGCTTTTAGTGCGGATCAGAAAGTCACAGAGCTGTTCTCTGTGCAAGCCAGTGTAACCTGGACAGGCTGGAGCAGCTTCGAATCTATTGATATTGTCAGCGATGACAGCACACCAAGTATTTCTTTAAGCACTCAGATGCCACAAAACCTGAATAAAGCAGGTTACATTGGCTATATCCCAGAGCATTGGAATGATACCTGGTCATTTTCTTTAGGTACTACAGTGCACTACAACGACGAGCTGAGCTTAAGAACTGGTCTGGCTTATGATGAAAACCCTATCTCCACCAGCCATAAAACAGCACGGGTGCCCACAGCGGACCGGATTTGGTGGACCTGGGGTGCAACCTGGGATCTGAGTGCAGCTCAAAGTGTCGACTTTGCTTATGGTTATATGTGGATGAATAAAGTCAGCATTGATGAGCATGAATACAATGCCAATGGCGACCGTATTTATAACTCAGGTGTACAAGCGAACTACCGCAACAATGCCCAGGTGCTGGCGGCACAGTGGAACTATAAGTTCTAAAGCCAAAACAGCCTTAAACCCGCTTATCAAAACCACCGGTTTTTACGGTGGTTTTTTAATTCGCCTGCAACAAGACCCTTCCCGGTTTTTATTCAAATTTTCATCTTTGATAAAAACTGCATAATTCCGTAGTCAATCTAGTGACAAACACTTTAGTCTGAGACATCATACTGTTTACATCAAAGGGACTGGTGTTAGCCATCTTTTTCCCTGCCCTGATGTACGACTCACCGTTAACTTAAGGAAAACGCAGCTTTACCTGCTGCTAAAGCCAAAGCTGTTGAGTTATACGGCAATTCATCTGCAGCCTTTGGCTGACTACTTAAGGAGAAGTTTATGACTCAACCTATTCAACTGGATATTGCCATTATAGGCGGCGGAGTATCGGGCTGTTACAGCGCCTGGCGTCTGCAACAGGACAGAGGCCACAACAGCGCTATTGCGTTATATGAATACAGCAACAGAATTGGTGGCCGCTTATACAGCCGTAAATTGCCTGGTTTGCCCAATGTGGTGGCTGAGCTCGGCGGTATGAGGTATATCCCTGGTTCCCATTTGATGGTGAAAAACCTGGTGACAGAGCTGCAACTGCCTACCAAAGAATTCCCTATGGGTTCAGCTTTGCCTATAGAACCAGGCGGCAAAGCTGCAGGTGCAGACAACAATTTGTTTTATCTGCGCGGTCAGTACTTCCGTTACCGGGATTTCGCCGAGCATCCGGACCGTATTCCCTATAACCTGAACTGGTCAGAGCGTGGTTATGGTCCGGAAAATATGCAGGTCAAAGTGATGAATTTAATTTGTCCGGGTTTTGCCGATATGAGCCTCAACCAGCAAATGCAGGTGAAATTTTTTGGCAAGGAGATCTGGCGTTATGGTTTCTGGGATTTACTGTACAAAGTACTGAGTAACGAAGGTTACCAGTTTATGAAAGATGCTGGCGGTTACGAAGCGAACGTGGCTAACGCCAACGCTGTGACTCAGTTGCCCGCCACCGAATACAAAGATGACACCAAATTTTTAACTTTAAAAGATGGTTTTCAAAGTTTGCCACTGACGCTGGCACAACAATTTGCCGATATGCCGGGTCAGCTTGCGTCATCAGGTCGGGTGCAAATGAACCAACGTTTGACAGAAATTCGCTACAACCCAGACGCTGACTACCGTTACAGCCTGATATTTCAGACCACAGAAACCAATGAAGCTGGAAAAACCACGGACAAGCCTGACTGTGCACCAACAGAAGTACTGGCAAAACAGATCATTCTGGCTATGCCGCGACGCTCTCTGGAATTAATTTCTTCGCCCTTTTTTGATGATCCCTGGTTAAAACAAAACATTAAATCTGTGTTGATCCAATCTGCCTTTAAAATGTTTTTAGCCTACGAAAAGCCCTGGTGGCGCAGCCTTGGCTTAGTGGCAGGCCGCTCTGTGACAGATTTACCCATACGCCAGACCTACTATATGGGCACTGAATGCGAACAGCCAGGCGGCGAATCCAGCTTGCATTCCTTGTTGATGGCTTCTTACAACGATATAGGCACAGTGCCGTTCTGGAAAGGTCTGGAAGAGGGCAAAGCCTTTACCGGTTATGTGCCACAGTCTTTATCCTGCGCTCCGGAACAAGTGGTACTAAAACATGAATTCCAAATCACCGAAGATATGGTAACAACAGCTCATCAGCAGGTCACCACACTGCATAATCAGCAGCAACTGCCACCGCCTTATTCTGCGGTTTATCAGGAATGGGGTGATGATCCTTATGGCGGCGGCTGGCACGAATGGAAAGCGAATTACCGCCTGGATCAAATCATGTGCCGGATGCGCCATCCTGTCGCGGATCAGGAAATTTATATTGTCGGCGAAGCTTATTCCTACGAACAAGGTTGGGTAGAAGGTGCACTCAATACAGCTGAGTCTATGCTGGAACAGTTTTTTGCCCTGAGTAAACCCCAGTGGTTGTTAAAGGATCCGGCCTTTGCCAAAATTCTGCAGGACAATCCTGATTACAATTTCCTGCCGACCACCTGCCCTGCGCCTGATCTTCACTCTAACAGCAACAGCTGTGTCTGCGGCGATTGCTCTGAAGTACTCAATGAAGTAACAGAATTTGCATATGAGGGCATCAACAATGTCGAGCATTAATTCTTTTACTGTGGCCGACTATTTGTTAACCCGCTTGCATCAACTGGGCCTGCGTAAAGTATTTCAGGTGCCAGGCGATTATGTCGCCAACTTTATGGATGCGCTGGAACAGTTTGACGGTATAGAAGCAGTGGGCGATCTGACTGAACTGGGCGCTGGTTATGCTGCCGATGGCTATGCCCGTTTAACGGGCATTGGCGCCGTGTCTGTACAGTTTGGTGTTGGCACTTTTAGTGTGCTGAACGCTATAGCCGGCTCTTATGTTGAACGCAATCCTGTGGTTGTGATTACAGCAAGCCCAAGCACTGACAACAGGAAAACCATCAAAGAAACTGGTGTATTGTTTCATCACAGCACAGGTGATTTATTGGCTGACAGCAAGGTATTTGCCAATGTCACAGTAGCAGCAGAAGTACTAAGTGATCCCTCAGAGGCCAGGCAGCAAATAGATAAAGCCCTGACTTTGGCTATAACCTATCGCCGCCCCATTTACCTGGAAGCCTGGCAGGACGTCTGGGGCTTAGCCTGCGAAAAACCCGAAGGCAAACTCAAAGCTTTGCCGTTGATCAGTGAAGAAGGAGCACTGAAAGCCATGCTTGCTGACTCGCTGAAACTGCTGAATTCAGCCAGACAACCGCTGGTGTTGCTGGGTGTGGAAATCAACAGATTTGATTTGCAGGATGCTGTGCTTGATTTGTTAAACGCCAGTGGTCTACCCTACAGCACCACCAGCCTGGCTAAAACAGTGATCAGTGAAAACGAAGGCATTTTTGTTGGCACCTATGCTGATGGCGCATCTTTTCCGGCTACGTTGGACTATGTCGAAAAAGCCGATTGTGTGCTGGCGCTGGGGGTTATTTTTACCGACGATTACCTGACAATGTTAAGCAAACAGTTTGACCAGATGATTGTCGTCAATAACGATGAAACCTCACGGCTGGGCCATGCGTATTACCATCAGCTGTATCTGGCTGATTTTATTCTGCAGTTAACGGATGAGATTAAAAAATCCTCTTTGTATCCACGACAGAATAGTGCGCTGCCGCTGTTACCGCCTCAACCGCAAATCACTCCGGCTTTGCTGCAACAGCAATTAAGCTACCAGAACTTTTTTGACTTGTTCTACGGCTACCTGCTACAGCATCAACTGCTGGACAAAATCTCGCTGATTTTAGGGGAAAGCTCGTCACTGTATATGTCAGCCAGGCTTTATGGTTTGCCACAGGACAGCTTTATTGCTGACGCAGCCTGGGGTTCACTGGGCCATGAAACAGGTTGTGTGACAGGCATTGCTTATGCCAGTGATAAACGCGCTATGGCCATAGCAGGAGACGGTGGTTTTATGATGATGTGTCAGTCTTTATCGACCATCAGCCGTCATCAACTGAACTCTGTGGTTTTTGTGATCAGCAACAAGGTGTATGCGATTGAGCAGTCTTTTGTCGATATCTGTGCTTTTGCCAAAGGCGGCCAGTTTGCGCCTTTTGACCTGTTGCCGACATGGGATTACCTGAGCTTAGCCAAGGCATTTTCTGTAGAAGGGTACAGAGTTCAAAGCGGTGAAGAATTGCTGCAGGCTTTGGAGCACATCATGACGCAAAAGGACAAACCAGCTTTAGTCGAAGTGGTTATTCCGTCTCAGGATTTAGCGCCAGCTATGGCAGGATTGGTGAAATCCATTACTGGTCATACTGTAGAGCAGTGCGCCATACCCACATAAAGAACGAAGACACAAAAAATGGCCATCTCCTGTGGCCATTTTTTGTTTTACAACCTATCACCTGCCAGTGAATTATTTTACCAGCGTGATTTTGTAACCACTTGGCGCTGCAGCAGAGGGTTCTGCGGCCAGAATATAGTTTTTTCCAGCTTCCAGTTGCAATGTCTCTGTTTTATCCAACAGGCTGATAGTGCCGTTATCTGCCACATGAACCAGAGAAATAGAATAGAAATCTTTTGGCAAAACTAAACTGGCGTACTTTTTAAATTCCAGTGCTTTGACATGAAACTTGGCGCTTTCAATAGTTTCGTTCTGACGGACAAAATAGAAATGCAGATTTTTAAAATCAGGCACCAGGTTCGCCACGTTGATTTCATGTTCGTGCACTTGTGGCAGATTCTTTTCAGTGAAATTCACTAAACCTACTTTTTGCTCTGCATCACGGAACAACAACACAGATTTGCTTTGACCCGCATTAATAGTCAGTAACACATTGTTTAATAACAACTGATTGTTTTCATCTAACACAGCGATGCTGTAATCGTTTTTATCTAACTGGATATAATCTGTCAGCGTATCCTGCACTAAGTCAGCCACAGGTAAATTGTTGATGGCAATCTGACCTTGCTGGTTGTCCAGACTGTTGTAAATACGCACCTGTCCTTTGGCCAGACGATGCTCTAACGCTTCAACTGTGCTGGAGTTGCCAACCAGGTCTAACGACACTTGCTGTTGCATTGGACCTAATTTGTCACGCACCACCATCACATAACTGGTGGTGTACTGGAAGTTATAAGCTGCAGCTTCAAAAAATGGGGTGTTGCCGCCGGCAGTGGTCAGAAAAAGTTTGTATTTACCCCGCTTGAGCATTTTACCGCTGCTGGTGATTGTGTTTGTAGCGACAGACTCTAACAAAGTCGCTTTGCTGAAATCATCAGTTTCTGCAGCAGTGTAAATATCTACTTTGTCGTAATTGGACGATAAGTTAGCAACAAAAACCCGGAACTCGTCATCAAACTTTTCTTCACGTTTGTGAGTTAAGGTCAAAATGCCTGGATTGGCCGCATCACCCGCCATCAACAACAGTGTTTTTTCACCTTTATTCAGCGTGACATCCGCTTCTTTGATCAAAGCGCTGCTGGTTGCGTTTTTCAGCTGATATTTGTAACTACCAGGATCAATAGCAAACATATTAGACGCATCACCAAAAGTGGCAGAACCCGCAGCTTTGTCGTTTACCGTCAAAGCACTGTTTGCGCTATTGGCCGCGCCATTGTAAAACTGCACATAACCCTGATTAAAGCCTTCTTCCGCTTTATCCTCTGAGCTGCCACCGCAGGCGGCCAAAGCGATCAGCGAAAACAAAGGCAAAGCCAGACGACTGGCGCGCTGTATCATATTCATAAAGCTATCCTGTAACTTGGTTGTTAGTTGGCCAAGAGATTATGTATAGCCTTATGAAAAACCTAGCATTTTTACCAACACCAACAGTTAATAACAGCCTTTAACAAATCAAATAAAACTGAGCACTGCTGGACTATTGCAAAGTGATGTAAAGAGTATGATCTAAATGAAGGCGGCAGGCTCAAGGCCTGCCCCATTTTGATTTAGTTTGATTGCAGCTTCAGTGAACCACTGACAGTACTCATTTCTACACGGCCTTCACCTTTGCCTGTGCTGAATTCAAGACTGCGACGTGGGCCATATTTTGCTTTTTCCGCTTTCTGACTGGTTAGCTCATTTTTAATAGAACCTCCGGCATTAGCGACCAGATTAAATTTAGCGTTGATGCCTTTATCCAGCTTCAATTTAGCATCACCACTGACAGTGCTGACTTCTATGCGGGGTGTCAGGCTACCTTTGAGTTCAGCATCTAAAGAACCATTCACCGAACTCATTTCCAGTTGCTGCACATTGGTCAGCTCCAGGTCGGCTTCACCATTCACCACTGACACCGAGACCTCAGAGGCTGACGATTTGCTGTCAATACTGCCATTCACCGCCTCTATGCTCAGCCGGCCCTGGGAGCCACTGTCTTCAACTTCACCATTGACTGTGCTCAGCGTAATACGGCCATTGTTATTGACGCTGGTCACTTCGCCGTTGACGGTTTCGAGCTGAATAAACTTTTGCAGCTTTTCGCCGTACACAGAACCATTCACAGTACTGATTTTGGTGCTGCCCTGAACACCTGAAACACGTACACCAGAGTTCACGCCCTGGAACTCCAGCTCAGCCCCCAGCGGTACTTCAATTTTCAAACGTGAGCCCTGGTTATCTTTATCGTCCCAGTCCCAGCCACCGTAATTACGCATATTGGGCATTTTTACTTTAAAGCTGGTAAAGCCATTTTTTGATTCCAGGCTATAGCCATCCGCCTTTTCATCTAAAGTGCCTGATACTTTAAAGCGGTTCTCAGCTGTGGCTATTATTTCAACATCTCCACGCATATTTTCAATAAAAATCTTTTCATTATTGGCCACCTGCAGATTTTCGTTTACAGACTCTGCTGCCCACAAAAACGGACTGAATACAGAGAAGGCGAGGCCTAAAATCAGTTGTTGTTTCATCATGCTACTCCAGATTAAACCAGGCCCGATTGGACCACTTTTTGTAAGTAATTCTGCTGTTGGCTATACAATTGTTTTAATTGTTTTAATAACAGCGCTTCATTCGGATTGTATTTCAACGCCAGTTGCACCAGGGTTATCGCCTGTTGCCACTGCGCCAGTTGTTGCTGCCAGTCGGCATAGGCCGGATCTACTGTTTTCATGCTGGCCAGTTGCTCTGCTTTGGCTTGCTCAAAGCTGTACACTATAGCGGTTTCTGCATCCAGCATCTGAGGGTTAAACACCTGTGGTTGCACTGGTGCAGCTGGTTGCCAAAATAAGGTCACAGCGAATAAAACCGAAGCAGCACTGGCCACATAAGCGCTGGCAAAAGGCACAGACAACCAGCGATTTGGTTTTAACTGCACCACTTTTTTCGTCATTGCTTCAGGGTCAGTTAAGCGCTGTTCCAGCTCTGGCCATAAATCGCGGGCTGGTTTTAACTCCGACGCTAACCCGGCGATCAACACATCCAATTCATGTTCAGTTTTCATCTAACCACTCCCGTAATAACTGCCGTGCTCTGTGGTATTGCGATTTTGAACTGCCTTCGGCTATGCCCAACAATTCTGCAATTTCCTGATGCTGATAGCCTTCTAAAGCAAACAACACAAACACAGCTCTTGCCTGATGGGGCAAGCGTAAAATTAATTGCTCTAACTCACGACTCTGGCCTAATTCAGCGCCTGCCACTTCGGGCAGCTCTTCCGTAGCCAGCCGCAGTAGTTTGTCCTGGCGCCATAAGTCGATTGCGGTGCGACTTGCAATGCTATGCAGCCAGGTACTGAAACTACTGTCCCCACGAAACACTGACAGTTGTTGCCAGACCTTTACAAATACTTCCTGACAGGCATCTTCCGCTTTGCTGCGATCGGCCAGCAGCCGCATACAAACCGCATAAACCCGGCCACAATGCTGCTGATACAATTGCCTGAACGCTACGCGGTCGCCCTGCTGTGATAAGCGCACCAGATCATCCATGGGCAACACGTTCTGTTCCGGACATTCAGACCTTAACATCCTGTTCCTGTTGTTTTATTGCTGTTGTTATCTGTTTAGTCGCATGCACAGTGGCAAAAGGTTTAAATACACTGATAAAAAACTTTTAAACTGCCGGACAATACTGCCCATACTATAGCTGAGTGACTGATTTTTAATATAAATTTTGTTTGGTATCAGACAGGATAATCTGACAGACTAACGCCATATCCACAGACAAACAGGAGCTGCAGGTGCAGACAAAGCTTCAAAAAAGCGTGCTGTTTTTTTGCCTCTTTCTGTTTGCGGGGTGCAGCAGCCCCCACTTTTTAAAACTATTGCCATCAACGAAAAGGGCTTTAGAAGCCAATCAGCTGTTTAGTTATCAAT
The DNA here is from genome assembly GCA_018825965.1 of Gammaproteobacteria bacterium. Lineage (GTDB taxonomy): Bacteria > Pseudomonadota > Gammaproteobacteria > Enterobacterales > Alteromonadaceae > Pararheinheimera. The sequence continues at coordinate 16,697 of JAHKAA010000033.1, read as the reverse complement.
ATGCCCGTATGCAGCAAATGAGCGCAGAAGAGCTGGCTTTGTATTGCCCTGATTTATTAAGCGTGCCGGACGACACCGCCAATAAAAGTCTGTTGCAACTCAGTTGTGCCCAGCTTTGGTTATCCTCTTCCCAGCTTGCAGGCTCAGAGCTGCAGCAAGCAACCACCTTATATAACCAGAGCCTGACCCGCTTTTTACAGCTGATGCTGCCCAAACAAAAATACCGTCATCCGGCGCTTCGTATCGTCCTGGAACCCCCTCTGGATGAAGCCGGATTGCCTTTTGAACACTTCGTTTTAGCCAGCGAATTCAGGGCTATTAAAAGCCATCATCAAAAAGTTTCTGGCGCTGGTTTAGGTGTCAGCCTGGTGGGCGGGCGGGAAAATACAGGCAAAGGCTGGGACAAAAATTATCCGCCAGAGGGAGTCTTCCGCTCTGTCACTGTCAGCCTCAAAGAGCTGAAATTTACCAAAGAAATGCAGGTTCAACTGACACTGCAGGGCCATCTGATGCAAGGTGCAATGCAACTTCAACTGGCCTCAGCCTCTTATCCACTGTTGTACGACGCCGCCAGCAGCTATTTATGGTTGATGCAGCAGGCCAGGCTGGTGGATTTGGAACTGCCGGGTTTGTTTAATGCCGAATTAGCTGACAATAAACTGGGCATTTACAGCGTGACGCCGCTGCAAAATAACAAACAGCCGTTGCTGATGATCCATGGTTTAAATTCCAGCCCACTGATTTGGTACGAATTAACCATGGCGGTATTGTTGGATGAAGAATTAAAACAACGCTATCAGATTTGGCATGCTTATTACCCTTCAGGCCCTCCGCCTTTTTACAATTCGATGCGGCTACGCAAAAAACTCGATGAGCTGCATGCCATGCTCACAGCCAATGGCGGTACAACAGAGTTGGATCAACTGCTGGTGGTGGGTCATAGCATGGGCGGTATTATCAGTAAAACCCTGATCCAAAATACCGGCTATTTGCTGTGGGATTTAAGTTTTACAGAGCGGCCTGAGCAACTTGGGTATGCACAGCAGGAACTGGATAAAGTGCAGGATATTTTTATTTTCAACACCAGGCCTTATATCGACAAAGTGGTGTTTCTGGATACTCCACATGGCGGCTCAGGCTCTTCTGAATCTGTACTGGCAAAAATGGCAGGCTGGTTTATTAATTTACCGAAAAACTTTACTTCATTAATGAGCGACTTTATCCAAAAACTGGGCCCGGACAAAGTGACTTTACCTATGCGTGAATATCTGGACGGCGGCGGCCCTCACTCAGTGCAGGTGCTGTCGCCCCGACATCCATTGTTGCAGGGTTTAAATAAACTGAATTATCAACGACCTGTGTATTCAGTGATTGGCAGCGATGGCGCTTTATCCTGCAAGGACGAAAAAAGCTGCAGTCAAATCACTGATGGCGTGGTGCCATTTTTTAGTGCTCATCAAAACCAGGCTGTACAGGAAGTTATAGTGCCATCGCGCCATAACTCTTATCAGTCTCCTCAGGCTATTGAGTTTTTACTGCAAGTGTTCAGGCAACCTGCCGGAGAGGCCAAAATCCTGCCTCTGGCGCCTGACAAGCGCCCTGATTAAGGCTATACTCGCCGCCCTTTTTTCTGACAGGTGATCTTATGTCTGCCCCTTATCTTGCTGTTGATTTTGGTACATCCAACTGTGCCGCCGGTTTTATGCTGGAGCAACAGCCGCATTTATTAGCCTTGGAGCAGGACGGCAGCCGTTATTTAAGCTCAGCTTTGTATATCGAACGCCAACGTGATCCGGAAGACGAAGACGCCTACCTGTCGGCCAGCCTGACCCGTTTATTAGCGCAAAACAGTACAGTGCTGGTCGGTAAAGCCGCGCACGAACGTTACAGCATGGACCCCTTAGGCGGCGTCTTTATCCGCTCGCCAAAGTCGATGCTGGGAAGCCGTTTAACGCCAGCTCAAACTGAAATTTATACCCAGGTGGCGACCTTATTGCTGGGCCGGATCAAACAAGGCGCTGAGCAAAAACTGGGGCATCCCGTTGAACGGGTGCTGATTGGCCGCCCTATCCATTTTCAGGGCATAGATTTAGCTTTGGGTGATGAACGGGCTTTGGCAATTTTAAATCAGGCCGCAAGCAGAGTTGGCTTTAAAGAAGTCGATTTTGCCTACGAGCCGGTAGCAGCTGCCATTGAGTACGAGAGGCATTTAACTCAGGAGCAACTGGTGCTGGTAGTGGATATTGGTGGCGGTACCAGCGATATCAGCCTGATCCGGCTTGGGCCAGAGCATAGCCAGAAATTTGATCGCAGCGGCGATTTATTAGGCCACAGCGGTAAACGTATAGGTGGCGTGGATATGGATATCAAGCTGACTATTTATGGCTTAATGAAACTTTTTGGCCGCCAGAGTCTGGCGCTGGATGGCAAACCTTTGCCAGGTGCTTTGTTCAGCGATGCAGTGAATATTATCGATATTCATGCACAGGAGCGGTTTTATGCCGAAAAAACCTATGACGAGTTGCTGGATTTAAAAGAGTTGGCGGCTGAACCACAACTGTTAAATCGTTTTGTGCAGCTGTATCAGCAGCATTTAAGTTATTACCTGAATCAAAAAGCCGAACAAGCCAAAATTGGACTGACCGAAGATGCAGCAGTGGATGTGGTGCTGGAGCGTATTGATCAGGGCCTTTCGCAAAACCTGTCGCAACAACAGCTGATGGACGCCTTGTATCAGGAGTTATCCGGTATCAGTAAGCTGATCCAGCAGTGCCTGCAAAGCGCAGGCGTAAAACCTGACAGTATTTTTGTTACCGGTGGTGCTTCAGCCGTGCCTGGCGTGCAACAAATGCTGCAGCAGTTATTGCCGGATGTGCCGGTGATCCGCGGTGATCAGTTTGGTTCTGTCGCTATGGGCTTAAGTAAACTGGCTTCGCTTCGTTTTGGCGATTAATGTAGCTTTAATTCCACTCAATTCACTAAACTGCACAAAAAACCAACAATAGCGCTGGTCGCGCCAGTGCTTTCCCGTTACAATGCGCGGCTTTTTGCGTGGGCCAATTGGGGTTCGCGCTTTTATTTGAGAAATTTAATGTCATTTTCTGCTTTGGGTTTAAACCCTGCTTTGGTTGAGGCCGTACATCAGGCCGGTTATACCCAACCTACCCCTATTCAACAACAGGCCATTCCTGCTGTGTTACAGCGTCGTGATCTGTTGGCTGCCGCTCAAACCGGCACAGGTAAAACGGCCAGCTTTGTATTGCCTATACTGCAAATTTTATCAGCACAACCTATCCAGAAACCTCGTCCGGTCAAAGCGCTGATTTTAACGCCGACCCGTGAACTGGCGGCGCAGATTGAAGAACAAATTCAGAAATACGGTAAAGAGTTAAGCCCTAAATTAAAACACCATGTTGTCTTTGGTGGCGTTAGCATTAACCCACAAATGATGGCTTTACGGGGTGGCGTGGATATATTAACCGCCACTCCTGGCCGTTTATTGGATCTGTTAAGCCAAAACGCCTTAAAACTGGACCAGGTGCAAATGCTGGTACTGGATGAAGCCGACCGTATGCTGGATATGGGCTTTATCCGTGATTTGAAAAAAATTCTGGCTTTGCTGCCAAAAGTTCGTCAAAACCTGCTGTTTTCTGCCACCTTCAGCAATGAAATTAAAGGCTTAACTCAGGGATTATTGCAAAACCCGCTGATGATCCAGGTCACACCGGAAAACACTACTGTTGAAAAAATTGAACAGCAGGTGTATTTGCTGGGTAAAGGCCAGAAAACTGCAGCTTTGTGCCAGTTAATTACTGAAAACAAATGGCAACAGGTGCTGGTATTTATGCCAACCAAACACGAAGCCAACCGTTTAAGCGAACAGCTGACTTTTGCAGGTATTCCCTCTGCTGCTTTGCATGGCAATAAAAGCCAGAACGCCCGCACTAAAGCTCTGGCCGATTTTAAAGCCAATGAGCTGCAGGTGTTAGTAGCGACTGACGTTGCAGCCCGGGGTATTGATATTTCCCAACTACCTTATGTAGTGAATTTTGCATTACCACGATCGCCTGCAGATTATGTGCACCGTATAGGTCGTACCGGTCGTGCCGGTAAATCGGGTTTAGCCGTGTCTTTTGTCGCACCGGACGAAGTACCACAATTAAGACAAGTCGAGCGTTTAATTGGTATCAAGCTGCCAAGTCAAAGCATGAATCCGGATCCATTGCCGGATGCAGTTACAGCTATTGCTAAAGCTCCACGCCCGCCTCGTCCTGTGCGTAAGCCACAAGGTGAAAGTGCAAACAGCACTAAACCAAGAACCAATGGCGGACAAAAAGCAGCCTCAGGTCAAAAGCCTGCGGGTCAAAAACCACCACGCCGTTTTGAAGCACCAAAAACACCTGGTATTCAGACACAAGCAGCAGGTCATATGGCCACAGCTGCGGCTGAGCACAATAACGGCAACGGTCAACGTCGCCGTTTTAAACCAAAGCCTAAAGCCACCACAGCGGTTTAAGCTGTTTATCAGGTAGAAAGGCGGATGAAAATTCGTTTAGCCAAATACCTGGCCGACCATGGCCTTTGTTCAAGACGAGCCGCCTCAAGGCTGATTGACGAAGGCCGGGTTCTGGTAAATCACAGACCCGCCAATCACATTGACCATGTCGACGCTGACGACCTTATTCTGGTCGATGAACAAGCTTTTGCTGCCATCACTGAAAAACATTATCTGTTGTACCACAAACCTGTAGGCATAGACTGCAACCTCAATCCAGATAAAACCGATAGCCTGTATCACTTGCTGCAGCAATTTCCAATGCGGCTATTTCCGGTCGGACGACTGGATAAAGACTCCTGTGGCTTAGTACTGCTAACCAATGATGGCGAACTGGCACAACGTTTGTTACACCCTGACTTTTACCATGAAAAAACCTATCAGGTGACAGTGGATAAAACACTGACAACTCAGGCTTTAGAGCAATTGGCGTCCGGTGTTAGTTGGACTGTTGGCCCTCACAGTTATCAATCCCGCCCTTGTCAGGTGACTCAACTTAGCGCTGATCGCTTTCAAATTGTGCTGACCCAGGGTTTAAACCGCCAAATCCGCTATATGTGCCGCACTCAAGGCTTCAAAGTGCTGCAGCTCAAACGTATTCAACTGGCAGAGTTTTGCCTTGCTGACTTAGCTGAAGGTTGTTTTCAAACCGTCAGCCTGAGCGCTGACTAAAGCGGGTTATCAATTTCCATTTTGTGTTGTAGAGTAAGGCTGGTTAAAAAACTACTAAAAGGACACAAAATGAAGCACTTAGCCCTCTGGGTTTTTATTATATTCTGCTGTGCAGCCACGCCATCGCAGGCCACAGAAGCCACCTCACTCCAGGGCAGCTGGACACTTCAATCTGCGGTTTACACCAAGGCCGATGGCACTGTGATCAAACTGTCAGCTGACGATCTGAAGTCCGTTAAAATTTTATCTAAAGGACATTTTAGTTTTGTCACTGTTAATAAAGACGGCAGTTTCAGCAGTGCCTTAACAGGCACTTACCAGTTGAAAGGCAATGACTATCACGAAACTCCACAAACAGGTTCAGTCGCCAGCATGCTGAATAAAACCTACGAATTTAAAGCTGAACTGAAAGACAATCTCTGGCTGCATAGCGGTATGGAAGATGGAATGAAAATTGAAGAGGTCTGGGTAAGACTGGATTAGCCTGGCTAAGACTGGATTAATCCAGTCGCACCAAAACCGAAAACTCCAGCTGCTGCCACTGTGCTTCCTGATGAGTCACCAGCATAAAACCAGCCGGATACCTCTGTAAAAAGCTTTTGAGCATAGCCAGAGCCTGAAGATCCAGGTGATTATCCGGCTCGTCCAACAGCAAAAAAGGGGCATAAGGCTGCAATGCCAGACTAAGCAACAGCAGCTTCATCCGCTCTCCTCCACTGAGTTGCTGCGTAGGTACGGCAAAGCGCTGTGCTGTAAGGCCAATGCCAGATAACAAGCTACGGATCTGCGCTTCCTGCCGCAGTTCAGTCAGGCCTTTGATGGCCTCTACACCATTCTGAAAAGCATCCAATAAAGACACATGCTGATCCAGATACCAGGGCTGTTGTTTAACCTGCACCGCGCCAGATTTCGGCTGAATAAAACCCGCCAGTACTTTAAGTAAAGTCGATTTACCACTGCCATTCTTTCCTGTGACTAAACAGCGCTGCTGCATACCCAGCTGAAAAGACAACTCTGCCTTTGAGCCAGAAGGCAACACCAGGCCGTTGCAATACAGCACTGGCCCGCTGCAGGCTTTCACTTTGGTAAGATGCGGCAATTTAGGCAATTCCCGGTAATCCAGTTGTCGTTGCAGTTGTTGACGTAAAGCGCTTAACTCCTGCTGCTGAGCCTGCACCTGAAGCTGCAAACGCCCCTGACTTTGTTCTGCCTGCTGCGCTTTTCTGCCCAGTAAAATCGGTGCCTGATTGGTATGTGCTTTATTTTTTTTCGCCTGCTGATGTTTTTGCTGTTGCTGTTCAAGCAAACGCTGTTGTTGCTGTTGCTGGCTTTTTTGTTGTTGTTTTAGCTTGTCATTTTGCTGCTGCAACTGCTGCTGTTGCCTAAGGCTTTGCTGCAAAAAGTCCTGGTAGTTGCCCTGATATTTCTCCAGCCCTAAAGGGGAGAGCTGGTAGATACAGTCGACTGTCGATAATAACTCCACATCATGGCTGACCAGCAAATACCCTGCTTTGTAGCGCTTTAACTGCTGATGCAGCCATAAACGACTGTGTTGATCCAAATGATTTGATACTTCATCGAGCAGTAAAAACTGCTTTGTTGCAAAGGCCTTTGCCAGCCGTAATTTCATCAACTGACCACCACTTAAAGCCCGCAGCGGCAAAGTGGGATCTGCGGGCAAGTTTAAATCCAATAACCACTGCCTAAGCTCAGCTTTCGCCAGCCAGCGATCGCCAATGCAATCAAAATCGGCTTGGATCACAGCACCCGCTTCCACCCTGTCTAAGGCGTCGAACAACGCCTGTACCCCCAGATAGCGGCTGATGCTTTGGCTAAGATCAGGTTCTTGTTGTGACACATAATAAAATGGCTGCTGCCAATGCAGTTCGCCACTGTAACTCAGCTGAGTGCCCAGACCCGCTAAACAACGCAGTAACAAAGACTTACCACAGCCATTGAAACCCACCAAAGCCTGAGCTTTTGCTTCCAGTTGCAGATCAATAGCAGGGTGTAATAACTCCAGACCGGCATGGGTCCAATGGAATTGGCGACATAACAATACGGCAGATAATTCAGACATACAGACTCCTGAAATACAGGTCGACTGTGTTCACAGACAAAAAGACAAAAGCGACAACAACCTGTTAAACAACAGCATTCCTGATGATTTGTAAAAAACGACTACAAATTTTCGGGAATTTAGTTGTTCATTTCAGCGGTACTCATGGTGGAAGTGGCCTTATGCTAACAAGCCAGACAAAATGATGGCAAGTTATTTTAATGCGTTTTTAAAGCACAACGTTTTAAGTACAGGCTTAACAACAAAGTCAGCATAAACATCAGCAAAGAGCCAAACACCACGCCGTTCCAGCCCCACTGCTGCCAGAAGGGCGATAAATACAAACCACCTGAACTGGCGCCCAGATAATAAAACACCAGATACAAAGCGCTGGCGCTGGCCTTGGCTTTCACCGCCTGCTGATTGACCCAACTGCTGGCGAGCGAATGGCAGAGGAAAAACCCAAAGGCGCTGATAAAAAATCCAGAGACAATCAAAGGCAAGGCATTCACTATCGTCAGCATGGTGCCCAGCATCATAATGACAATGCCCAGCGCCATACCTAAAGAGGGATGAATACGCTGCCCTACTTTGCCGGATAACGCTGAACCTACAGTGCCGGTTAAATAGGTGATAAATAACAAACCTATCCAGCCGCTTGATAATAAATAAGGGCTGTCGGACAAGCGGAAAGCCACAAAAGTGTACTGATTTAAAAAGATAAAAAAGTTAAGGCCCCCAATCAGATAGGTCAGCAACAGAGTTTTCTGACGTAAATGAAACCAGTTGTCTGACATGGCTTGTTTTAGTTTAAAAGGCTGTTTCTGAAAATGGCTGGATTTGGGTAAATAGCGCCAGACCAGATAAGTGCAAAGCACACTACCCAGCCCCATAGGCCAGAATGCCCATTGCCAGTGATCCATTTCACCAAACCAGCCTGACATCAATCTGCCGCTAATGCCGCCTAACGAATTGGCGCTGATGTAATAGCCCACAGCCACCACCATGGCTGTTTTACTGAATTCTTCACCCATATATGCAATGGCAATAGCGGGCAGACCACCTAAACAAAAGCCCTGCAAAGCCCGAAGTATTAAAAGTGACTGATAAGACTCCACCTGAGTTAAAGCCAGAGTGCTCAGCGCCATACCACCCAGACTCCAGAGCAACAGAGCGCGGCGACCGTAGGCGTCTGACAAAGCCCCATACACTAATAATGACAAACCTAAAGCCAGAGTACCTATGGCGTAGCTCCAGCTGGTTTGTAATGGCGTCAGTTGAAACTCACGGCTTAACAAAGGCAACAAAGGTTGCAGCATATGCAGGTTGGCAAACACAAATACAGCGGCCAGACAAAGCGCAAAACTGGCGGCATAAAAAGCGGGTGTGTTTTTTTCAATCATAAGGCCATCATCAACACAACTGAGCCAGAGATCCAGGCTCGAAAAAGATGAAGCAGTATACAGCGCTTCCGGTTGTTTTTACTTTGTTTTAACGCAAATGTCTGCTGCACTGACACAAATCAAAGCGTAAGATAAGCCCTAGTTTACGCACCCAAACCAGAAGGAAAAAAATATGCGTTTATCTTTGCTCACAATAGCCATCAGCGGCTTGGTGCTAACAGCTTGTAAGGATGCACCTTCAACAGCACAATCCACTGCAACAACGCCACCGGCTGCTGTTGCTTCTGCCACTCAGAGTGCAGAACAGCTGTATCAGCAAGGCACTCAACTGCTGTTTCAGGCCCGTGCTTTAAATGCATCGGCTTTAGGTTTATCTGAAGAAGTGGTAGGTAAAGCTTTTCATACGGAACTGGAAAACTACAGCGCAGAGGCGGAAGCACAACTACGTAAACAACTGAATGCAGTGATCAGTCAGCTTGCAGCTTTGCCTGTACCGGCAGATGCTGTTGAGGCAGAAAACCAGGCCGTAATGCTAAATATTATGCAGTACTACGCGGGTAGCAAAGATTTCCCTCAGGGTTATATCGACTCCTGGATGGGACTCTCGGCTTTTGTGGTCAATCAGATCAACGGCCCCACTATTGATATGGCTGGCGCTTTGCAGAATTCGCATCCAATCAGCAATGAGCAGGATGCCAAAAACTATTTAAGCCGGCTGGAGAAATTTGGCGCCGCGTTAAAAGCTGTTGAACAGCGTTTTGTCTCTGACGCTGCCAGCGGCTGGATAGCCCCTAAAGTACTGCTGGAAAAATCCCTTCCTATTTTAGATGGTTATGCCAGCGGCGACGTCACAGAGCATGTGCTGTACAAAGATTTTGCGAAAAAACTGGATCAGCTGAAAGAGCTGTCAGCAGAAGCAAAACAGCAGTACCTGACCTCAGCCGCCCTTTTGGTTGAGCAGCAAGTGCAGGCCGGTTATCGACAATTAGCAGCAACAGTGCGCGCAGAACTGCCCAAAGCCAGAACTGAATCCGGTATTTGGGCTCAGCCGAACGGCGAGAAGTTTTACGCCTGGTCAGTCAAACAACTCGGTGATACCGAGCTTACACCAGAGCAAATTCACCAGACAGGTTTGGATGAGGTGGCCCGTATAAGCCAGGAAATGGACAGCATCTTAAAAGCCCAGGGCTATGCAGAAGGCACTGTAGGTGCACGAATGACAGCACTGAATGGCGAAGCACGGTTCTTATACGAAGACTCAGATGCGGGCCGTCAGCAGGTGCTGGATGACTTAAACACATACATAGCCGAAATTAACCAGCGTATGCCAGAGCTCTTTGCGACTAAGCCACCTTATCCGGTGGAAGTGCGCCGTATTCCGGTGGAAATTCAGGACAGCGCTGCTGGTGGCCAATACAGCTCCCCCGCTATTGATGGCAGCAAACCTGGCATTTATTGGATTAACCTGCGCGACATTAAAGCCAATGCGAAGTTTGATTTAAAAACCCTGACTTACCATGAAGCCAATCCGGGCCATCACTGGCAAGTGGCATTAAATTTAGCTCAGGAGCATTTGCCTCTGCTGCGCCGTGTTGCGCCTTACAATAGCTATGTCGAAGGCTGGGCTTTGTATTCAGAGCTGGTTGCCAAAGAAATGGGCATGTACCAGGACGACCCTTTTGGTGATTTAGGCCGCCTGAAAGCCGAGTTATTCCGCTCTGTGCGTTTAGTGGTCGACACAGGCCTGCATGCGAAAAAATGGACCCGTGAACAGGCGATTACTTACATGGCCGAAACTACAGGCACCACAGAAACTGATGTAGTGTCTGAAATTGAACGTTATATGGCATGGCCTGGTCAGGCGTTAGGTTACAAGCTGGGTATGCTGAAAATTGTTGAGCTGCGTGCTTACGCCAAAGAGCAGTTAGGTGACAACTTTGATATCAAAGCTTTCCACGATTTAGTGCTGCTTGGTGGCGCTGTGCCTATGTCGGTGCTGGATACGAAAGTGAAAAACTGGGTAGCGGGTCAGAGTTCAGGTTCAAAATCCTGACCCTGAATCAGCATTCACAACGACTGTGAGTTCAGTCATGGAGGATCAGAGCTTCAGCTCTGATCCATCTTCTGCAACTTTCACCTTAGTCACTAACAATTGGTCAATTTTGTAGCTGTCGATATCAACCACTTCAAACTTGTAACCCTGGAAAATAACAAAGTCGGTGCGTTTTGGGATTTTACGCAGCATATACATCATAAAACCGGCAATAGTTTCGTAGTTTTCGTCATCCGGGAAACTGTCGATATCAAAAACCCGCATCACATCATCCAGCGGTGTTAAGCCCTCAACCAGCCAGGAGGCTTCATCACGCTGTACTATTTGTTCTTCGTCCGAATTGACCAGCTCACCCATCACTATACTCATCACATCTTTCAGCGTGACCATGCCCACTGTTAAGGCGTATTCATTCAGCACTACGGCAAAGTCGATGCCACTGGATTTAAAATGCGCCAGCACTTCGTACAAGGACAAGGAATCCGGCACTATTAAAGGCGTGTGGATCATGCCTTCTTTGAGTAAGTTAATAGGCTGCTGATGCAAGACTTGCATCAGAATATCGCGGCTGTCGACATAACCTACTACTTTATCCAGGCTATCATCACAGACAATAAATTTGGCATGAGGATGTTCAGCAATTTTGTTTTTGATACTGTCTGCGGTTTCTTTTAAGTTAAAGTAAATTAAGCTTTCGCGTGCTGTCATAGCCGATGTGACAGTGCGGGAGTCCATATCAAAAACGTTTTCAAGCAAGGTGCGTTCCTGCTGTTGCAATACACCAGCCTGAGCCCCTTCATCCATCATGGCCACTATATCTTCGGGCGTAATTTGATCGATACGCTGCATTGGCACGTTAAAGAGTTTAAATACCAGATTGGCTAAGCTGTTAAAAAACCACACCAAAGGTTTAAAAATAACCAGCATCAGCAATACCAGATTGACTAAAGATATCGCCACTTTTTCCGGTGATAACATCGCCAGCCGTTTTGGCATTAAATCGGCAAACAAAATAAATAAGGCCGTAACAAAAAACACCGACAAACCAAAAGCTATGCCTTCGTTGGCCGGGTTTTCAAAAATTAAATTCAGCAAACTTAAGATATAAGGGGTAAAAGCAGCTTCACCTAAAATACCACCTAATATAGCCACAGCATTGAGGCCAATCTGGGCTATGGTGAAAAAACTGCCGGGGTTCGACTGCAGCTGCAACACTAAAGCTGCACGGGGTTCACCGTCTGACGCCAATTGCTTTAAACGAATTTTGCGTGAAGCAGCTAAAGCTATTTCAGACATGGAAAAGAAGGCGCTGGCACTGATCAGCAGCAACATAATCAGTAAATTTTCTAGCAGGGACATAAAAATCACTCTTGTTAAATTGGTTTTGGCGCAGATTGACACAGAAAAGCCGTCAAGTTCGGTTGAAAACCACTATACCGCTTGTCAGTATACGACTTAAACTCTGTTTTCCCAGCATAAGCACTCAAAAAATGTTTAAATTTGAACCAGTTACCCTATGGCTGATTTAGTACCACGCATTCAGCAGGCCTATTTTCGAAACGGTCCGGAGCACAGATCCGGTGCCGACGTCAGCTTTTTGGACATAGTCAAAGTTTTTGGTTTCCAAAGTATTAAAATCGGCCGCTGGGTCACTGCAGCAGAGCAACAACTGGCGGCTAACCTGTTTTTTGATGCGTTATCTGATTTGATGTTGCTGTTACAAGTACCCAAGCAAGTGATTTCATTAAATCAAAGCCTGAGTCTGAATTTTGGTATTGGTGGTCAACAAGGCAGTTGTGCTTTTTATCAACCTCAGGGTCGATTACTGGCTTTGGCGAAAAACGCCGGTGGCGGCAGTTTAGCCCATGAATGGTTCCACGCCTTTGACCATTACATTTGCAGTAAATTATTCAGCGATGAGCTTCCATCTTCGGCTTTTGCCAGTTCCAGTTGGCTGAATAATGCCACTCTATCCCCTCATCCGCTGAATCAGTATTTGGATCAAAGCTTTGCCGCATTATTTTTATCCGCCGACGGAACAGGATCCAACAGCTATGTCAAAACTTGTGCTGCCTTTGATCAGACTCATGGCATTTATTATTACGCCAGGCCGGAAGAGCTGGCTGCGCGGGCTTTTGAGCATATGCTGCAACAACAACAGCTTAAAAACAGCTTTCTGGTCAGCGGCACCTTAAAAAGCAAAGCGGCCAAAACGGGTTTATACCCGGATCCTGCGTTGTCTTCCTTATTGGCCCACCACTGGCTTGGCTATTTTTCTTTGCTGGGCCGGGCGCTGCGCTAAATTCTTCTGCCAGCTAAAACCATGGCACAAATATTGAACAGCATTCTGAACTCAACAGATACTGACAGTATTTTGACCCAAGGAGCTGAACAATGAACACAACATGGCGCACAGAGCAATTACGGCGATTAAATCAGACGATGAAAGCCATAGAGATATTGGCTGAACACCCTGATTTAACTGTAATTTATCAGGGCAAAGCCTGGGGCTATCGTGATTTACTTGAGCTGTCCGTCAGAATATTCAGGCTGGCCAGACAAGAAGGTTTTGATGTTCATGCTTTTGAATTGTGGTTTGCTAAAGATGCTGAACTATTTGCACATTATGGCCTGGAATGGCGTGTGGGTTGAAGCTGTGCTGCGGCAAAGATCAGCAAGCCAATGAGTGGCCTGCTGATCGTCATTACACAAAGAGCGAGACAGAATCCTTATTGATCATTCTTCTCTGCAATTTTCTGCAGGTTGGCATTGATCTTAAATAAAACAATCAGCAGCTCACACCAAATACGAGCACCCACAGCACCACCAATCAAAATACCTAATCCTGCCAGAAAGCCACCACCATAATCGGAAAACATCGCACCTAAACCACTGAATACGGCAACAGCCAATAAGATCCAATACACCACAGTAATAATTTTTGGCGTTAACATGGAATCAAAGAAGAATATGTTTTTCATTACGAAGTCCTTTTATTTATATGTTATCCCAGAATTCCAGCGACCTTTGCTAAAGCAAGATTGGGATCAGTGTCAGTTCCGAATGAACTAACTTGTTTTAAAGTAGTAAAAAAGCTGATTTATTTCAATGGCGTTGTTGGGCAGATGTTTGGATAAGGGCTCAGCACAAACCAGATGCCCTACAGCGATGTTAAGTGAATAAACACGACTCAAAATATTGTATCATCGCTCCTTTAAAGCATTATTTAACTCTACAAGTGAACCGTCTCAATGTGGCTGAATGAACAGCAAATAACCAGTACTGCGATCCGCGCTTATCGAAAGACTTTATTGCACTCCAGTCCCAATCATATAGTGATTGATCATTTATTTGATCACAACAAACTCGCTGAAGTAATTCATGTTTTGCAGCAAGAACAGCATTGGAAAACCCAAAAACATAGCTACTCTGCTTTATATGTGAATGATGAAAAATGGCAAAAAACTCCCAACACCCAACGTTTTGTGCAGAGAGATCTTTGGGACCGCTCCGCGCCAGGTGCGGACAAAAGTCCTTCAGCTGTAGCTTATGAGTTTTTGTCATATTTACGTGGCGATGAGTTTATGTCTTTGTTATCACGTATATTTCGTGTGCAGATAACAGATATAAACGTGGCGAAGCCAGAGATTAATACCAATTATTTTCGCTTAAGTGCCAGCGATTTTGTCAATCAACACGCAGATGACTCACCAGGCAGAGAAATTTGTATGCTGCTTTATTTAAATAAAGACTGGCAGCACGATAACGGCGGCGAACTGGTATTTATGGGGAAGGATGATAAAGCCGTGACTATCGCGCCTTTATACAACCGCTGCGTATTGTTTGATCCGTCATCAGAGGGCTCTGAGCACTGGGTAAAGGCTGTGACTAGCGAAGGCGCCACTGCGTATCGCTATAACGTGACTAGTTGGTATTGGTCGGAGTGATGGGTTTGGCAAAACTCAGGGAGCGAACGAAACTGGCTCAAAGAGGGATTGCCAGCACCATCCGTGATGCTGGCCCTGCGGGCCGCGCTAAAGCGCGTCCAAATTCGCTCCCGGCGAATTTGTCGAACTAAGGGTTCGAACCAAATCCTCGCTCTCCGGATTAAATGAAAAAGCCCCGAACTTTCCTGCGCGACAGCAGCACCAAGGGATTATTCCGGGCATCCTGCCCTCCACCCCTTCTGGGCCGCGCTAAAGCGCGTTCCGGTTTGCTCCCGGCAAACCGGTCGAACTAAGGGTTCGAACCAAGACCTCGCTCTCCGGTTTAAAACAAAAAGGCCCACGCTAAAAGCGTGGGCCTTTTTGTTTTAATCTGGCGGAGAGAGAGGGATTCGAACCCTCGTTAGGGATTAACCTAAACACACTTTCCAGGCGTGCGCCTTCAGCCACTCAGCCATCTCTCCGGGGCTTGCTACAGCAAGCGCGGCTATCCTATTGAAAATCACCGCGCCGTGCAACAGTTAAATACATAAGCCTGTTCTTTTGCTGGAATTTTCAGCAACTCTTCCCACCAAAGACTCAGGCGTTGCCTTTTACCGGCATTTGCGCCGATTTTGCAAAGTTCAGCATCCGATCCAGCGGGATTAACGCCTGTTCACGTAAATCTGCATCCACAAAAATTTCGTGACCTTCAGACTGCAGTAAAGCGTCCTCAATCGCCTTCAGACCGTTCATGGCCATCCATGGGCAATGTGCACAGCTGCGGCACGTTGCGCCGTTACCGCCCGTTGGAGCTTCGATAAAGGTCTTATCTGGCATAGCTTGTTGCATCTTGTAGAAAATGCCACGGTCTGTTGCCACGATAAAGGTGTCGTTTGGCATGGTCTGGCTGGCTTTGATCAACTGACTGGTAGAACCTACAGCGTCAGCTAAATCCACCACATTGGCCGGGGATTCAGGGTGAACCAGCACAGCGGCATTTGGATACTGCTTTTTCAGCTCCACCAGCGCCTTGGCTTTAAACTCATCATGCACAATACAAGCACCTTGCCATAACAGCATGTCGGCTCCGGTTTGTTTTTGTACATAAGCACCCAAATGACGATCCGGGCCCCATAAAATCTTTTTGCCTTCGCTGTCTAAGTGCTCTACGACGTCTAATGCGATAGATGAAGTCACCACCCAGTCAGCACGGGCTTTTACCGCAGCAGAGGTATTGGCATAGACCACAACCACACGGTCAGGATGCTCGTCACAAAAAGCGCTGAACGCATCTGCAGGGCAGCCTAAATCCAATGAGCAAGTCGCATCGAGCGTAGGCATTAAAACAGTTTTTTCCGGGTTCAGAATTTTGGCGGTTTCGCCCATAAACTTCACTCCGGCGACAATCAGGGTTTTCGCCGGATGTTTATTACCAAAACGCGCCATTTCCAATGAGTCAGAAACACAACCGCCCGTCTCTTCAGCTAAAGCCTGAATTTCAGGATCAGTGTAATAGTGTGCAACCAGCACAGCATCACGTTGCTGTAATAAAAGCTTGATACGTTCTTTGTAGGCAGCTTTTTGATCCGCATTTAACGGCAAAGGTTTTTTCGGGAATACAAAGTCAAGTTCGTTGAAGTGCAGTGCTTGATCCATAACGGCCACCCGGTTTTAAAAAGTGCGGCATTATACACAAAAAGTGTAGCTGGAAACATAAAGAAGGCGATGATTGCATGGTGGGTCATGATGGATTCGAACCATCGACCAACGGATTAAAAGTCCGCTGCTCTACCAGCTGAGCTAATGACCCATGCAAGGAGAATCGAAAAAGTGGTGGGTCATGATGGATTCGAACCATCGACCAACGGATTAAAAGTCCGCTGCTCTACCAGCTGAGCTAATGACCCAGAGTAGGTTTTGAATTGGTGGGTCATGATGGATTCGAACCATCGACCAACGGATTAAAAGTCCGCTGCTCTACCAGCTGAGCTAATGACCCAATTCAAAATGTACCTGGCGCGGGAGTGGT
>JAHKAA010000069.1 GCA_018825965.1 Gammaproteobacteria bacterium | reverse complement strand
CAATCTCAGCTCGGCCTGGGAGAGGTTCCGGAGTGATACCCTTCCCAGTCTGGTCGACCTTACCTGGTTCCGCAGCTGGTGGGGGCAGGGCAGCACTCCCTTTGAGAGCTGGTGGAGCTGGGCCCGCGGCCTGATCTCCGACGAGACGGAGGCCAAGCTTGACCCGGTCCGCCAGGGTGTCAACAGGAACGCGTCCTGGCTCGAGATGATAAAAAGTTTTATCGACGACCCGGAGGACTTCCTTTACCGGGCCGTAGACCGTATAATAGAGAGGTTCTGGTGACATCATGGGAATATCGGATCGTATCAATGACTGGGTGGAGGACCGGCGGAGGGCCTGGGGTGAAGCCCTGGGCAACTTCCTGCTGGGGACGATATCCCGCGGCATCAACTCCACCATCGATGAGATCCAGCCGGGTGCCAGCCTGGGAGTTGAGTCGATACTACACCAGATCCGCGATGACCCTGACACCCCTGAGAATATACGGGACCTGATAAACAAGCTAACGGCGCCAGGTCACCCTCTCCCTCTGCTGGTAGTTATCCCTCTCGCCCTGATCTTGTTTATACCGACCCTGACCAGCATCGTCCAGCCCCTGGGGAGGGTGCTCAACTACAAGCAGGAGCGGTTGTTCAATACCTACCGCTTCGACCCCGGTGTGGTGGTCAATCTCATACGCCGGTTTACCGACAAGTACCCCTGGATCCGCGACGACCTCGAGGACCTGGGTTTCGATGATAAGCACATGGAAGCCCTCATGGACGCCACGCTGTTCTACCCTCAGGCCCAGGACCTGGTGACCTGGCTGGCCCGCGAGGTATTCGAACCGGACGCCAGGGAGAAGTACGGCCTGGACGACGAGGCCGACCTCATCGACTTCTCGCTGTTTGAGAAGGCCGGTATCAGTGATGACCAGGCCCTGAACTACTGGAGAGCTCACTGGCAGCACCCCTCGTTTATGCAGATGCGGGAGCTGCTGATCCGTGGACTGCTCACCAGATCCGGAGATATACCGGCGGATCCGATGACTCCGGAGGAGTGGGCGCAGCGGGACCAGGAGGGGATCAAGGAGGTGTACGAGTGGTACCGCCTGGTCGAGGTACCGCCCCACTGGAGGGACATGCTCACCGAGTCGCTGTTCAACGTTCCCACCAGGGTCGATGTCAGGCGCTTCTGGGACATGAGGGTGATATCCGAGCAGGAGCTGTACTCGATCTACCACCGGCAGGGCTACAAGGGCAAGGATCTCGAGAACTATGTCCTCTGGACCAAGGTATATACCGACTTCCCGCTGCTCATGGCCAGGTGGACCAACGGGTGGATTACCGAGGAGGATGTCCGCCAGCGGTTGATCCAGCTGGGCATGCCGGCAGACCTGGTTCAGGAGATGATCCAGGAGAAGGTCAAGGTCCAGGAGGCGGCCAGGGTGGAGGAAGGGAAGGCGCTCACCAAGTCCGAGATATACAAGGGAGTCAAACAGGGCTTCCTGACCCGGGAGGAGGGAGTGGAGCTGCTGATGGACCTTAACTACGGCCGGGCCGAGGCCGAGTACCTGGTTGACATTAACGTCGGGGTGTTGGAAGGCAGCCCCGAGACGTTCGAGGAGTTCAAGGACCTGACTACCAAATGGAGGCGAGCAGTGGGACAAGAAGCGGTACCTTTACCCGAGGAGCTGAAGCTGGCCGCTGCCGAGGTCGTCGAGCTGACCAGCCAGGTCGAGGCCCTGGAAAAAGAAATCCAGGAGCTGCGGGATAAAATCATCCCTGGCGATGAGCTTGAGAACGAGGCCACCGAGAGGCTCGAGGAGCTGGAGGTCAAGCGGAACCGCGCCCTGGCTTCTCGGGAGGAGGCCCACAGCCGGTATAACGGGCTCCGTGCCGAGTATGAGCAGTCGCTGCCGGAGTAAACAATGCCGCCCGATGACGACTACAAGGACGAGGACGAAGCCGAGGACGACGGAGAGGAGATATAGATGGAACCAGGTCATCATTGTCCGCTGCTAAAGCAGGACTGTATCCGGGAGAGGTGCGAGCTGTGGCAGCAAATGCCGTTAGCCAAGCCCGGGCAGCTCGTCGGGACAACGCGACATCAAATAATAGCCGGCTGTTCCCTGAACCTCATGGTCCACCTGCTGGCCCGCCCGGCGGTTATCATGCCAGCCCCTTCAGGCCCCCCCAGGCCGAGCTAGGTTTTGGCGGGCTGTAGTCGATTTCAAGGCCCCTAAACTGACTTTTGAATGGTTTAGTATTCACCCCCTCACGCCTGCCGCAGTTACCCTAAATCTGTCCATAACCTTTATAGTGCGCCCTTGCTGTGCCCGTAACCAAGTAAACCCTTGACACCGAGTAAACTATGTGGTATACTCTATAACGGAGCCTGAGCACGACAGGTTACTACTAAAAAGGAGGTAGACATGGGACAATGGCATGGTAAATGCGCCAAGTGCGGCGGAAGTATCCAGATGGTCGACGGCGTGATAAAATGCACCAGCTGCGCCCTCGAGGTCGACAATCCTGTCCGACGCAAAGAGTGGTACAAAACCAACCTCGAGGAAATGGCAAAAGAACTAGCCGAGGGAGGTAACGCCGTATTCCTGAAACGCTGGCCAGTAAAACCCCAGCTCATCAGCCATATCAAAGCGAGTAAGGAATACCGTCGTCTCGTCCCTCCATCGCCAGCAGCCATACCGAAGCGAGACAATCATCTGCCGCCGCTGCCGCCGTTTTCCGAGAACTGGGGGGACGAGGTCAAGGTCAAGTGGCTGGAGGTCTACGAGACCCTGGCCACTAAGAGGTAAAAGGAGGTGAACATGTTAACCACTACATTCAGACTGGCTAAAGAGGCCAAAGCGTGCCAGGCGAGATACAAGAGGTTTGCCAGGCACGTCGGGGGAGTGAGGAAGTACGGCAGGGATATCCCGATACCCCTGACCGAGGTAGCCGATGTCCTGGGGTTAGACGATGCCCTGTGGTGTCTCCGTATCACTCAGCAGACGGAGGAAGCGGAGAGGTTGAGTCGATTGCTGGCTGCCGACTACGCCGAGCACGTACTTCCTGCTTTCGAGAGTCAATTCCCTGACGACTCCAGACCACGAAGCACCATAGTGCTTATTAAACACTGGCTTGATACCGGAGAGGAATGTGACCTAGGGGCGGCTGCTGACGCTGCCTGGTCGGCTGCTTACGCTGCCAGGTCGGCTGCTTACGCTGCCAGGTCGGCTGCTTACGCTGCCAGGGCGGCTGCTTACGCTGCCTGGGCGGCTGCTTACGCTGCCTGGGCGGCTGCTGACGCTGCCAGGGCGGCTGCTGACGCTGCCAGGTCGGCTGAGCGAGAATGGCAATTAAAAAGGTTCAAGGAGGTAATAGGGGTATGAGCAAGACGCTTAAAGTATCGGACGAGATCTACCAGGAGCTCGAGGGGCTGCTCCAGCCCAGGGAGACGTTCAGCCAGGTTATCGAGAGGATCCTCAGGACCTACCGGACCATTGTCGGAGTCGCTGAGGCCCTACCTGGCAGCCACTACCTCAAGTCTCCCCGGCCACCGAGCGAGACTATGACCCATAAAGGTTAAAGGAGGTTGAACTATGATATGCCCACTAAGAGATATAACAGTTGTTAAGGCAGACGAGAAGCTGACACCAGTCCACGGTGACTGTCTCGAGGAGGAGTGCGCCTGGTGGAGCAAGAAGTCCGCCCACTGCGTCGTCGTCGCGTGCATGGAGGCCCACGATAAGCTGGTGACGACGCTCCAGAATATCACCCAGGCAGCTACACTCAGCGCCGGGAGCAGGAGGTAGAGCCATGGCAGAAATTACAATCGTCGTAAGCCTCCTGGCTCTATCCTTACTGGCCCTGGGGGTTATCAGCTACTACATAGCCAGGACATTCAGGCCCAATAGTAAAACAGAAGGAGGCAGACATGATCACAGGTAAAAAGGAGGAGCTGGACCAGTACGTCAAGAAGCTACACTGCCCGGATCACCCGGACAAGGAGCTGGTGGTAGCCTGGCACCAGGACGGCTTTTACGTGATCCGGTGTGGAGCCGGTCACTACCCGGAGGAGGCTGTCGAGACGCCGACCCCGACCAGGCAGTTCAGGCAGGGTAAATTACAGCCGGTCGATAAGACGTTCAGCCTGATTGCTACCAAGGACCTGGGGACCGGGGAGATCCTGGCTCCCGACGTGATCAAGGCTCTCCGGAGCTATGCCAGGTCCTACGGCCTGGACGCCGACCGGGGCCACGTGGTCCTCATGTACGGAGCTCCATATATCGGACTGGACGGTTACTGCTACCATGCCGACAGGACAGGGAAGCCGTACCGGCTCACCAGCCGGCCGTTGACTGAGGACGAGCGTAAAACATACCAGGTCGACAACGGGGACCATGCCTGGATCTCTAAGGTGGAGATCCTGGGAGTCGGTGGGGAGTTTACCGGCCTGGGTATCGTGACCAGGGCTGAAATGACAGCCACCAGCTCAAAGGACACGGCTAAACTCAGGTCGCCGGTGGTAGCAGCTCACCCATGGCAGCTCGCCCAAAAGAGGGCCGAGTGGCAAGCTATGAGAAGGGCGTTCCCGATCGGGGAGACTAAGCCGGCAGAGGAGGAATAGATGACTCATAAATTCGAGAGGAAGTGCTGGAGCTGCGGATCCAGAAATATGGAGCCCGACGACCGGGGAGTCCGGTGCCGGGACTGCGGAGCGACCTGGAATAGAGTACCGGAGATAAAGGCTGAAGTCGTTATCCTCGAAAAGGAGAACGGTAAAGCCCCCCCGGGGGTTCAAAATGGAAATACCGAAGGACCGTCAGCTCATACAGCTCGGGCTGCTGCCAGGTCGAGACAGGCAGCTCGAGGGGAGGACAAAGGTAATGGTCGCGGTAAAAGAGCGAGAGCCTAAGCTGTGGAGGACCAGGGATCCAGCCCGGCTCCGGGCCATGGGCCAGCTCGACCTCCCGGGGTTTCGAGTACCTGACTCCAAAACAATCGACCAGGCATGGTCAGAGCTGGAGTCAGCCACTTCTCCAGGAAGCCGACGCCGTGCTCGGCAAGATACCTGGCCAGCAGCAGAACTAATCTATCGAGTCGATAGAGATTGGAGATTTGAGCATGAGGCCGGATTACATAACGGTTAATCACCTGTATAAGGTGAAGGTCACTAAGGATGCGGATGGTACGCCAGTACGTCGCCTTAGTACACCCTGGCTCCCCTGTAATTTGGGCTTCTTTAGGGTAGACCTGTCCATAATACGCCCAGAGACGAAGCAGTCGAAGCGTTACCTCTCGTTGTGCCGTCGTGAGGCCGAGAAGTTGCGCAAGGCATTCTCGAATACAGTCGTATTTCTTAAAAAGGAGCTGCGGTGAGAGGACTCGTCGAGACTGTGATACACCATAACGTCTCCCCTGATATATATTACCATACGATACTATTATCCTATTACGTAGTAAGGGCTCCTTATGGTGTATCATCGAGTCTGGGAATAGGGGGAGCTGAGTGTTGATAGGGGACTTGACAGGGTCGAACGGTTGTTCTAAAGTAGAGGATAGGTTGATTGGTTCCATGATCAGCCTCCTGGCTAGAGTAGTCGCCGGTGTCGTGCAAATAGGCGCCACTGACTACTCTAGCTCTTTTTTTGTGACCCGTCAAGACACAATATATAGGGGGTAACCGCCGCAGATCTCCGGTGTTGACATACAATATATAGTATCGAATTCAAAAAAGGAGGTAGACTATGTACCAGGTATGGACCAGGGAAATCTATCAGGACCTGTGGGCGCTCAACGAGGTTGACAGCCTGCAGGAGGTCGAGAAAATCATCCGGGAGAATTTTGGCAAGGATATCGAGGTCAAGGTATCTCTGCCGGTGAGTTTCGAGGCCAGGATCGCCGTCAAGGTCGATGCACCCCGGGAGCCGGCGCCGACCAGGAAGATCGAGCAGCCGGTGGAAATCTCGACAAAGGAGGAGACCGAAGTTGCAACTGAGGAAGGTGGACCCGAGGAAGATAAAGGTCCCCGAGGTAAGAGTCACAAGCCAGTTCGATGAGGACACCCGCCAGCAGTTTGAAGCCGCGGTGAGGGAATGGGGTATCGAGACCCCGATCCTCTGCTTCGAGGTAGAGGGCGAGCTGGTCCTGGTAGACGGCAAAAACCGTCTGGACGAAGTGATCGCCCAGGGAACTCCCAGCGTTGACGTGGTAGTTCGAGAGGGGGACATGGTTCAGGTCCTTACCCGCAATATATTCCTGGACCACCTCCGCGGGCGCCACAACGTCAGCGACATGATCAGGGTTATCAGGTCTCTATCGGAGGACTACCACCTTGACTCGGTTAAGATCGAGGAGCAGACCAAGCTGACCAGGGACTATATCGAGCGGCTGCTCAAGATCTCCACGGCCAGCCCGGAGGTCCTCAAGGCTCTTGACCGGGGCATCATCGGAGTGGGTGCGGCTTACGAGATATCACGGCTGCCGCACCCTGTCCAGCAGGAGGAGATGGTGGCAAAACAGCAGACATTCGGCTTTAAGGTCGGAGAGCTGCGGCAATTCATTGATAACGTCCTGGCCGAGATGAAGGGTATCGAGGAGCAGACGCCACCGTCAGTCCCGATAGAGCCACGACCGGCGCCGACATATCACTGCGAGGGGTGCAACCGGGACACTCAGCCCCGATATCTGAGACCGGTAATGCTTTGCCCCGATTGCTTTGGAGCGGTGTGGAGGCTGGGAAAGGCTGCCGTGGTCAAGGAGGAGGAGGTCGAACCAGGCCAGGGGGGAGGGTAAACAAT
>JAHKAA010000032.1 GCA_018825965.1 Gammaproteobacteria bacterium | reverse complement strand
TGAACACCCTTGCCGTTCAGCTAACACTTCCCCTTGCCGGGTGTGCAGAGGACTTGCACCTCCAAGTCACCAGTTTGACTACCACAGTCAATCTGGTTGCGCTTACGCGCAACGCGCCATGCCTGGCGCACGCAAAAAAAAAAAGCAGAGACTATGCTCTGCTTTTCAGTATGTCGTAACAATTTATTCTGGTTCTGCGCTATACCATTGGTCCAGCTTTTGTTCTAACTCAGGCAAACCTAATTTAGTCAATGAACTGAATAGCTGCACTGTAACATCACCCATAAACGCCATAGAGGCTTCAGTGACTTCCATCAGTACTTTTTTACGCGGTCCAGGGCTTAACTTGTCTGCTTTGGTTAACAGCAATAAAACCTGCAGATTGCTTTGCACAGCCCAATGAATTAAATCCTGATCCAAATCTTTTAGCGGATGACGGATATCCATTAAGATGACGATTCCTTTTAAACTTTCGCGTTTAATCAGATATTCACTCAGAGCTTTTTGCCATTTTTCTTTGACCGCTAAAGGCACTTTGGCAAAGCCATAACCAGGTAAATCGATCAGACGTTGATTCTCAGATAAAGAAAACGTATTAATTAACTGAGTACGACCTGGCGTCTTACTGGTTCGGGCTAAACCATTTTGCCGCGTCAGCGTATTTAATGCACTGGACTTGCCGGCGTTAGAACGACCAGCAAAGGCAACTTCGATACCTGTATCTGCGGGCAGAGCCTTAATATCAGGGGCACTGGTCAGAAAAGTTGCTTTCTGATAATTGATGATCGCTTTGTACACTGTCAGCTCCGGCTGTAAATTTGGCTATAGTGTAACGGATCCTGAAGATCCACAGAAGCTTTACTGTGATTTATGGGATTCTATCTGTGCAAGATTCGTGTAAAATAGACATAAAATATAGGGTTATTCAACTTGGTTGCCAGATTTCTGGCGGTTCAACGCGGACAGAGACGGAAAAAAAATGAAAAAATTCGCACTTCCACTCACGCTCTTTTTAGGGTTAATCAGTACAGCTTATGCATTCGATGGGGATGCTGAAGCAGGTAAAGCTAAATCCGCTACTTGTGCTGCCTGTCATGGCATGGACGGGAATAGCCCTACCGACTTATACCCCAAAATTGCTGGTCAACATGCTGGTTATTTATTTAAACAGTTAAAAGAATTTCAATTAGGTGGCAAAACTGGTGGTAAAGAAGGTCGTCACAACGCCCTGATGGCTCCTATGGTTGCCGCTTTATCCGAACAGGATATGAAAGATTTGGCGGCTTTTTATGCCAGCCAGAAAATGAAAGAAGGCAGTACACCCGAAGATGTAGTTGCTCAAGGCGAAAAGTTATTTCGTGCCGGTGATATGGAACGTGGTATCGCGGCTTGTATAGCTTGTCACGGCCCACGAGGTGTAGGCCACAGTTTAGCTGGCTTCCCGAAAATTTCATTCCAGCACGCGGCTTACACTAAAGCTCAGCTGGAAGCTTTCCGTAGTGGTGCTCGTGCCAATGATATGAACGGCATGATGCGTGACATTGCGAAAAAGCTGACTGACGAAGATATTGAAGTGCTGTCTAAGTATGTGGGTGGTTTGCACTAACAACACTTTTCCCGACAGGAAAACCAGGCTTTATGCCTGGTTTTTTGTTTTATTCACCACCTTCCCTGGCACTCATGCCCTGGCTCACTATTTCGCTAAATAGTGAAGCTCTGTCATTATTTGTGAGATATATCTCACAGCGCTGTAAGACATCACTCACAACGTGCCACACCAGCGCAAGCCACAACATAACCATTTGATTTTTAATGACATTGCAAAAAAGTTCATTTTTTTTGTATTTTTTTATACCCTTGTATTGCCATTCTGAAAAATTGGAGTAGATTGAAGTCCGTTACATTTAGTAACGATTGAAAACACGGAAAGCAGGCACGGAAAGCAGCAGTGCATCAGTACGTTTTTTACAGCATCACCATGATGACAGTGTGTATTTTACACAGCGCAAGGACGGATCACTAAGTATCAGGATGATCGCGAATAATTATTTCCATAGGGAATTTGCGTAAAAATATAAGGAACTTGTGCAGACAGGGTGTTGAACTCCCGTCAGGACGACTTCAAGCAGATTATGTGTCGCGCTAGACACCTTATATAGAGGGCGGTAACATCTTATACCGCCCTTTTTATTTATCCTCACTATGAATTCAGTATGCCCACTTTGTTTAGAGTCACAAACCCAGCCTTTTTGCAGCGATAAAAAACGTGCCTATTTCCAGTGCCAGCAGTGTTTTTTGGTATTTGCTGACCGTAACACTTTGTTGACTGCACAGCAGGAAAAAGCCCAATACGATTTGCATCAGAACCAACTGGATGATCAGGGTTATCGCAAATTTTTATCCCGCTTGTCGTTGCCTTTACTGACGGCCCTGACGGCAGAACAAAACACCGGACTGGATTTTGGTTGTGGGCCCGGGCCCTTATTGGCGCAAATGCTGACTGAAGCAGGCAAACAGATGCAGGTCTGGGACCCATTTTATGCGCCAGAGCCACAAGTTCTGCAGCAAAAATATCATTTTGTCAGCTGTACTGAAGCCATAGAACATTTTATCAACCCGGCGAAAGAGTGGAGTTTGTGGCTGAATTTACTGCTACCTCAAGGCATTTTGGCGGTAATGACCAAACGTTATACAGACGAAAACAGCTTCAACAACTGGCATTATAAAAACGACCCAACCCATATCAGTTTTTTCCATCAGCGCACCTTTGAATTTCTGGCGCAGCGCGATCAGCTTGGGCTTGAATTTCCTGCCGATGACGTAGTTCTATTTAAAAAGCGAAATACCTAGGTTTTCTGACATAAACTGGTTAAAATACGCGCCCTTTTTCGTAGGTAACACATATGACCCGGATTAAAAAAACTCGCACCTCAGGCCCACTTGGTACCAGGCACAGACCGGCTGAAGAAGCCCGTCAGGATCGCACCCGCGCGCCTGAAACCAAAAAGAAAGGTGCGGGCTTAAAATCCGGTAGTCGCCATTCTCCGTCAGCCGAAGACAAGCAACAACACTCAGGCAAAAGCTCTAAAGACCCACGCCATGGCAGTAAAAAGCCCATTGCTTTAGTAGTAACAGAAGCAGAACAAAAGCTGATGACTCAGCCGAAGCAGTTCAAGCCTGTGGTACAACTAAGCAAAGCCAAAGAGCCGGAAATGCCACCAGAGCAGGAATTAGCATTGCTCGAAAACGATGAGAAACTGCTGGAATTGCTGGATCAAGTAGACAAAGGCGAAATTCTGACAGGCAAAGACGCTAAGTACTTTAACGCTAAAACTGCCCGTCATGCCGAACTTGTTAGCTTATTAGGCTTAGAACAGGATGACGCAGAAGAGGAAGATTTGGATCCGTTAGCCAAATTAGAGCGTACTGATTGGCGTAAAGAGTTTTTAGGCGAATAGGGGATATAGTTTGACCTTCAACTGGATACTAGCCACTTTAGCGGCAGTTTTGATTCTGGGTGGCCTGAGTTTTTATCTTGGCCGCCTGTTGTGGTTGATCAAACAACAAAAGTTAAAACAGCAACAAGTAGTTGAGGCAAAAAATGCCAATCTCACCGAAAGCATAGTGTTGATTGCCAAAGCCATGCGGGAAGGACAGTGTGAGCTGTCTGAAGGTGCTTTACGCCTTTGGGTGCTGCTGGATCATCTGCAGTTGCCTGAAAAACCAGACGCAGTTCAGGCCTACCCCGCTTTGTTTAAAATGTACGATATAGTGAAAGACATGCCGACCCATCAGGCCCGCAAAGAGCGTGATAAAAAAGAAATACGGCATTTGGATCATATCCGTGAACAGGCTGAAATCGACTTAAAAACCGATATCCTGGCTGACGTACATAAACTGCTGGCGTTTTTCCAGAACCCAAAATAGAAAGAGAAAAAGGCAGCACAAGCTGCCTTTTTGTCCTGGATCAGTTGTTATTGTTTGTAGATTACACCAGCTTTCATCACAAAACTGACCTGACCCATTAACTGAATATCCTGCAGCGGGTCACCTGGTACAGCCACTAAATCAGCAATTTTACCCGTTGTGACAGACCCAAGTTCCTGATCCACTTTCAGTAAGCGAGCCGCAGAGATAGTTGCGGCCTGAATAGCTTCCATCGCAGGAATACCTGCTTCTGTCATAAACACAAACTCACGCCAGTTATCACCATGAGCTCCAACACCTGCATCTGTGCCAAAGGCAATTTTAACCCCTTCTTTATAAGCGACAGAAAATGTGTGTTGGATTTTAGAACCTATAGCTGCAGCTTTTGGCCGAACCAATTCAGGAAAAAAACCTGGAATTTCGGCTTTTTCCGCAGCCCATTTGCCTGCACTGATGGTCGGCACATAATAAGTGCCGTGTTTTTTCATCAGTTTCATTGTGGCTTTATCCATTAAAGTACCGTGCTCTATTGAATCCACACCAGCTTCAATGGCTCTGTCCATCCCCTCTTTGCCATGTGCATGCACGGCCACTGTCATGCCATAATCTTTAGCCGTATCGACAATAGCTTTTAGCTCTTCTGTATTAAATTGTGGATTCGAGCCACTTTTGGCCACACTCAGCACACCACCAGTGGCCGTGATTTTAATCAGGTCTGCGCCTTCTTTGTAGCGCTGCCGTACCGCTTTACGTGCTTCATCAGGGCCATTAATAACACCATCTTTTGGACCTGGATCCCCCATCAGTGCATAAGCAAGACCATTGCTTGGGTCTGCATGACCACCGGTAGTAGCGACAGATTTTCCTGCAGTAAAAATACGGGGCCCTTTGACATAACCCTGATTAATGGCCTTACGCAAAGCCGTACTGGTCAAATGCTTGTCTCCCAGTTCACGCACTGTGGTAAAGCCCGACATCAGCGTTTTTTCAGCAAAAGTAGCACCACGTAAGGCGACGTCAGCTTCATTCATCACAAAATCTTCAGTGTAAGCACCAGGCCCCATTTGAGTAGAGAAATGAGTATGCATATCCATTAAGCCAGGCATCAGCGTGTGGCCTTTTAAATCGATCACCTGATCACCGGCTGCAGGGGTTTTGTAACCAGACTCCACAGCGATAATCTTGTCCTTTTCAATAACAACTGTTTGTGCCGTCAGTACTTTATCTGTGTCCGCTGTGATCAGTTTTCCGGCATGGATCAGGGTCGCACTCTGGGCTGTTCCGGCGAACAGTAAAGCGCTGGTGATAAGGGTCAATTGGAATTTCATTCAAGCTCCTGTTGGATAAACACAGCTTTTTCCAGCTGCTGTACAACGACTATGAAACAGGAATGCGAAAGCAGCAAGAGCAGAAAAAATGAATGCGATACAGAGCCTTAGATCCGGGATTAACGGTTAATCCAGAGAGCCAAGTTCAAAACCCGCCCCGGCAGAATAAATCTGCAGCGTCGTTTTTCCTTCTACCTGAACAGGCAAAGCCAAATCAACCAGCTGATAATAGGCTGCTCTGTTGAATTTAGCAGTTAAACCACGCCACAGCTGCAGGTATGGCAAAAGCTGGCCATCTGGCTGAGGCTGCAAAATCAACGGATATTCAGCCGTAATTAATACCTGGTCACCTAAATTAGTGGTCGCAACAAGGGCTGGCATATCACCCGCTTTTTGCTCTATAGCCACTATGACAAAGGCAGCATCTTCAACCTGAATACGAACTTTTTCAACCGGAGTCAGCAGGAAGTACTCTTGCTGTTGCCGGGTGAGCACTGAAGCAAAAAGCTGCACCAGTTCAGGTCGCTGGATTTTGGAGTCCAGATAAAACCAAACACCATGCCGATCGATACGAATAGGGATATCACCGCAAAACGCTGGATCCCAAAGCTCGATAGGGGCTAAATGGGGGCTTTGTAAAGACAACTGTAGTTGTGTTAAATCCATAAGGGTGCAACTGACAAAGGAAAGACCAACAGAGCATAACAACAGAATGACGACAGAGGAAACTAAGGTGACTAACGAAGCCAGAACCTGATGTGTGTAGGAAAAGTTGGGGTGACTACTGATGAAGCTCGAACCCGAGGTTTCAGAGGAAATTGGGGTGACTACTGATGAAGCTCGAACCCGAGGTTTCAGAGAAAAGTGGGGTGACTACTGATGAAGCTCGAACCCGAGGTTTCAGAGATAAATTGGGGTGACTACTGACGAGGCTCGAACCCGAGGTTCCAGAGGAAAGTGGGAAATTGGGGTGACTACTGACGAGGCTCGAACCCGAGGTTCCAGAGGAAAGTGGGAAATTGGGGTGACTGATGGGGCTCGAACCCACGACAACCGGAATCACAATCCGGGACTCTACCAACTGAGCTACAGTCACCACAAGCGGCGCGAATTCTAGCGAAATTCCTGGTCGAAGCAAAGCTATTTTTACAAAACAAAGCCCCAAGCCGCATTTTACTTGGGTCGGGGTACTGGCTGTGCTAGGGTATGGCCGTCAAATCAACTGACATTCATTAAACCAGTGGCTCGAAAATGGAGAAAAACATGCAACAATTTCTGGATTTTTTGGAGAAGAATCAGCAACTGATCTTAAGTTACAGCGTCAAGGTACTGGTGGCTTTAGTTATTTTGTATCTGGGCCGTTGGCTGGCTAAAAGCCTGACCCGCATGCTGGAAAAAGCCTTACTGCATAAAAAAGTAGACAGAGCTGTAGTCTCTTTTTTAAGTGGCATTATTCAGGCCGCTATTATGGTGGCTACTGTTCTGATTGCTTTGTCGCAAGTGGGTATTCAGACCGCCTCTTTTATCGCTATTTTAGGTGCTGCAGGTTTAGCTATAGCTTTGGCTTTGCAAGGTTCTTTGTCGAACTTCGCTTCAGGTGTACTGATCATTTTATTCAGACCTTTCCGGGCTGGTGATTTTGTCGATGCAGCCGGAGTTTCTGGCGTGGTAGAAAAAATTGAGATTTTTCAGACTGTACTCAAAAGTGCAGACAACAAACGTATTATTGTGCCCAACTCTCAAATTACCGGCTCAGCCATAGTGAATTACTCGGCCGAAACAACCCGCAGGGTAGATTTAGTGGTTGGTATAAGTTACGACTCAGATTTGAAAAAAGCGAAAGAGTTGCTTGAACAAATACTCAAAGCTGACAGTCGTATTCTCGCTGAGCCAGCCCCGGTTATTGCTGTTGGCGCTTTAGCCGACAGTTCAGTCAATATTTTAATACGTCCATGGGTAAATGCAGCCGATTACTGGCCTGTGTACTGGGACACCCTGGAGCAAATCAAGCTGACCTTTGATGAACACCAGATTGTGATCCCCTTTCCACAAATGGACCTGCACCTCAAAAAGGAAAAGTAAGGTATGAAAAAAACGCTCTGCTCCCTGTCCGCTTTTGGCTTTTTACCCGCTCTGGGCAGCTTGTTGGTTTTAAGTGGCCTCTTGACAGTACAGGCCGGAGAAAGCACCTCCAATACAGCAAAGTTGGGCTGGAGTACCTCAGCGGAACTAGGTGCAATTACCACCTCAGGTAACACCAAAGGTACTTCTATTACAGGAAAAATAGACGCTAAACAGGAATTAGAACAGTGGTCTAACGACTATACCTTCAGCGCTTTTTTTAAGCGTGATGAAACCGAAGCAGACGATGGTCAGACGCTGGTGGAAACCTCGGCGGAAAAATATGCAGCGTCAGCCAAAGGCGGTTATAAGCTGGATAAAGAATCTGCCCGACTATTCGTCTACGGCTCCCATGTGAGTGACCGTTTTGGTGCTTATACCGAATACACCACAGTAGCTATAGGTTATGGCGATGAACTCTTTAAAACCGAAACTATGTCGCTGGAAGGTGAAGTGGGTCCTGGTTATTACAGAGGCGAAAAGGATCTGGAAGAAACTGAAAACGGTATGATCATACGTGGTGCTGCCACCTATCGCTGGCAGATCAGTGAATCTGCCCGTTTTAAACAGACCCTCAGCCTGGAATACGGTGAAGACAACAGACGTTCTATTGCTGAGTCTTCGCTGACCGCAAAAATTAACGGCCGGATGCAAATGAAAGCCGCTTTTTTAGTACAAAACGACACCCGTGTACCAGTAGGTAAAAAGAAAACCGATACCCAAACTTCTTTAACTTTTGTGTATTCGTTTTAATCCGCATCCTTTATGTTCCACAAGGGCGTGGTTACCCGCGCCCTCTATTTCAACAAAGCTGCGGCTTCAAGTACGACGGCTAAAGCCAGCCTTGTATTACAACCAGCCTTTTTGTCGGGCTATTCTGGCTGCATCAACCCGGTTTGCCGCATTTAGTTTACTGATGGCTTCCGACAAATAATTCCGGGCTGTGCCCTCAGCAATATAAAGTGCAGCGGCTATGTCTGATGTGCTTTTCCCTTCAGAAGCTAATCGTAAAGCACGGCGTTCTTTGTCACTTAAAGGGTCATGTTCACCTAAAGCAGACAATGCCAGTTCCGCATCTATCACTCTTTTCCCAGCCATCACCTGGTAAATAGCCTGCGCCAGTTGTTCAGATGGAGCATCTTTTAATAAAAAACCCTGAACACCGGCGGCTATAGCACGTTGAATATAACCAGCACGACCAAAAGTGGTGATCACTATCACTTTGATTTTGCTTTGTTGCTGTTGCAGATAAAGCGCTAATTCCAGCCCACTGCGGCCCGGCATCTCAATATCAGTCAGCAATAAATCAAAGTCCTGCTGTTTTAACAGCTGCAATGCCTGATCGCCGTCTGCCGCCTGGGTGATATTAAAATCGCCATTTAAACCCAGCAGTGCAGCCAAAGCGCCACGCACCATGGCCTGATCTTCCGCCAATAAAATACGCATCAGGCCTCCTTTGGCAAAATAAAACTAAAACTACTGGATGATAGTTGCCATTCCAGCTTAGTGTTCAGCGCAGCTAAGCGCTCCTGGATACCTGTCAGACCATTGCCCTGTTTCAGCTCGCTGACTTTACCATTGTCCGATACCATCACCTGGTGCCCATACGCAGTCTCATTAAAATGGATGTGTACCTGATCGCCATGACTATGTTTGAGCACATTGGTTACCAATTCAGTCAGGATCAAAACTACGGCAGTTTCTTCGCGGGCGGAAAGAGCTGGTACTTCCCCCTGAACATCCACAGCAAAACCCGCATCACGCAGTTTGCCGCTTAACAGCTGTACTTCACCGGCCAGGCCCTTGTGTTTGTAGCCAGACACCGTCTGCCGTACCTGACTTAAACTTTCACGGGCTATCTGCGCCAGTTCTTTTACATGTTGAGCGGCTAACTCATACTGCTGTTGTTGCATCAGCTTGTCAGCCAGATCAGCTTTGAGCACTATACCCGATAAACTATGCCCCATAATATCGTGCAAATCCCGCGCTATACGCTCTCGTTCTACCATAGTGGCCAGCTGTTTAATTTCTTCGGCACTACGCTGCTCTTTCAGCATAGTTAAGCGCCGGATCCGGTCGAGCACTCCGAGAACGCCTATAGCCAGCACCAGCGCTGAACCATACAACAGGAAATAAGGCGCACCTTTGACAAAAAAGTGATCCAGCAGCACCAGTAAGGCGATAAGTACTGCGGCTCCTGCTAAAAACTGACGGAAACTATAAGCAAAACCAATAAAAAAGCTGACATAGGCAAACATAGAAATAGAGCCATAGTTCAGCGGAGTAATCAGGCTTGCAATCAGCGCCATCAACAGTATGGGCAACAACATTTGAGTGGTATCACTGCGGCCAATCCAATAGTAACAGCCCACAAATGCGACTAAGGCTAAACTCATCCACAGATATTGGATCGGGTTGTAGTCTATGTAAAAAAACGGTGCTATATAAAACACCAGATTAATCAGGTACACCCAGGAAAGACGTTTTTCCAGCTCTACCATCACCTGCTCCTTAGAAGCAGAGGGCTCAACAGAGCCCCCTGACAAAAGACAATTAACGATTCTGACTATAGCTTTGTTGTTGTGTCAGCAGGAACTTAGCCCAACCATAGGAAGGTTCCACCTCCACCGCTTTAGTCCAGTCAGCAATAGCACCAGCTTTATCACCCAGTTCCTGTTTAGCCAAACCACGCCAGGTGTAAGCTTCTGCATGACCCCAGCAAATCTGCTGACAAGGCTCTGCATAAAGCTCAATAGCTTTGCTGCTCAGCTCCACCGCACTTTGTTTACTGCCACCAAAGACCGCTGGCGTATTGTAGGCGGTGATGGCCTTAATTAAAGACACTCGCGGATTCGCAGGTTCCAACTCTGTCGCTTGCTGGATAGCTTTACCAGCTTTGGGACCGTACAAGGCACCTTTTATCGGGTTATTGCCAATCTGCATGCCATAAACGCTGGATAACAAAGCCAGATGATCAGCTTGTGGTTGCGCTGTTGTTAACTGCTCCAACACAGACTGGGCTAAGTCTAAGGCTTGTTCTGCCTGATCTCTTTGGCCTGTTAATCCCGCCACAATAGACAAACGGTAGCTGGCATAAGCTTTGTTGTAATCTGCCGGATTTTCAGCAGCATAAACAGTCAGTTGCTTCAAATCCATCGTATTGGCTGCAGCGTCAATTTGTTCAATAGTGGCAGCCTGAGCCAGGCTAAAAGTTAAAGTGCTTAACGCAATGAATAAAGTTTTCATGGCTTCTCTCCGTTGTGGTTTCACCTTAATTGGTGTGAAATCAGTATCGGAAAATCCATAGAAAAACATCAGACACAAAAGTCATGACATGAGCATGACTTTTGTCACTAAAATCCACTCCTCAGAGCTAGTAACTTAAACTGCTGTACCCCAGCCCCTGCTGTTTTTGCAGCTTAATCTGCACTGGAATACGCTCTTTTAAGGCTTCCACATGGCTGATAATACCAATCATCTTGCCGCTGGCATTCAGCTGATCCAAAGCGGCTAACGCGGTTTCCAGCGTGTCTGGATCCAAAGTACCAAAACCTTCATCCAAAAATAAGGATTC
Organism: Gammaproteobacteria bacterium; assembly: GCA_018825965.1. GTDB lineage: Bacteria > Pseudomonadota > Gammaproteobacteria > Enterobacterales > Alteromonadaceae > Pararheinheimera. The sequence goes on along the minus strand of JAHKAA010000032.1, from coordinate 29,211 downwards.
GATACGGGTTTTATGGCTGACTAAATCCGACAGCGCTAACGCCAAGGCCAGGCTGACTAAAAAGCTTTCGCCACCAGACAAGGTTTTGGTATCTCTGGCGGTATCAGCCTGCCAACTGTCGAGCACTTGCAGCTCCAGTTCAGCATCTGCTTTACGTGCCAGTTGGTAACGGCTATGCAGTTTATCCAACTGCTGATTGGCCAACCCCACCAGCTGTAATAAGGTTAACCCCTGAGCAAAACGACGGAATTTAGCGCCATCAGCTGATCCTATTAAGCTGTTGAATTTATGCCATTGCTGCACCAGCTGTTGCTGTTGTTCAATCTGACTGTACAGCTCTTGTTGCTGCTGCTGATGTTGCTGATCGCTATGCAATTGCTGCCGGCATTGGCCTGCCTGTTCCAGCACAGCAAAGAGCTGCTGTTCCAGTTCTGTACTTTGCTGCTGCAATTGTTCCAGATTTTGTTCTGTCAGTTGCTGCTTTTCCAAGTCGTTGATTTGCTGCTGAACTTGCTCCAGCTGGCTTTGACAACGGATCTGCTCTGCTGCCAGCTTTTCTTTCAGTTCTGTCAGTTGCTGCACTTGTTGCTCTGTCAGTAACATGGCTAAGAAGCTGGTTTCGCTGCCCAACTGCTGTTGTTCCAGTTGCTTTTGCCAGTCGTGCTGCAATGCTGTTAACTTCACTTCCAATTGCTGTAGCTGAGTTTCGATTTGTTGTTGTTGTCCGGCTTTTTGCTGCAGTTCATTGCTTAATACACTGAGCCGTTGCAACACAAGTTCAAGTTCTTGCTGTGGTGTTGCGCTCTGACTGGCCGGTACTTGCGCTAAATCCGCTTGTTGCAATTTATCTAACCAGCTGTGGTACTGCTGATCAGCCTGTTGCTGCTGCATCAGCGCTTTATCCAGTTGCTGACTCTGTCGTTGCAACTCTTGTTGCCACTGCTGCCATTGCTGCGCTTGCTCTGCCCACTGCTGCCAGATCCGCTGTTGTTGCTCTGCGGCTGGCAGAGCAAAACCAAAAGGTTGCAACTCCTGCTGCCACTGCTGTTCCAGTTGCTCTAACTGCAACTGGTTTTGCTGCAGCGCTGCAGTGAACTGCTGCTGTTGCTGTTGTTGCTGCGACTGTTGTTGTTGCAGTAGTTGTTGCTGATGCGCCAGTTCATGCTGCTGCTGTTGCCAAAGTTGACGTTGCAGCAGCTGTTGCTCTGTCTGCAGCTGTTGCTCCAGTCCCTGTTGAGCCTGCTGCTGGAACTGCTGCAATAAGGCTTTTTTTAAGCTGGCCTGTTGCAATTGCTGCTGCTCTGTCTCCGGCAGGTTGTGCAATAAGTCAGTCCATTGTTCACTTTGCTGCTTAATATCTGTGGCCAGCTGTTCCAACTGATAGCGCCTGGCTTTTTGTTGCTCTTCCAGTTGAAGTTGCGTCTCACGTAAGGCTTTGCCCTGCTCTTCGACTTTTTTCAGTTCAGCTGTTAAGGCCGCAAGTTCTGTTTCAGTCTGGCTTAAATCCAGCGCCTGATAACTGCTAATAGCAGGGTGTGTGGTGCTGCCACACAGCGGACATTCGTCGCCTGGTTGCAGCTTAGCTCTGTGACTGCTGAGCTCTGCGATCAGCCGCTCTTGCTGCACCAGTTTTTGTTTATCGGCCACTCTGTCGCTATACAACCTGAACTGCTCACGTAAAGCCGCGACCTGTTGCTGCAACTGCTGGCTGTCACTTTGTTTTTGTTGCAGTTCCTGCTGTTCTTTTTGCTGTTGTTGCTGTTTTTGTTGTAACCCGGCGGCAACCCTCAGCAATAACGGGTAAGTGTGCAGCTGATTTTTGCAATGCTGTATTTGCTGTTGCAATTGTGGCAGTTCAATGGAGAAAGCCGGAGCGCTCTGTTGCAATTGAAGATCCAGTTGCTGTAATTCGACGCTTATCTGCTGCAACTGCTGTTCTACTTGCTGAGTGTCGGCCTGAGCAAGCTGTTTTCGCATGACTTTTTGTTGATCTAACCCCTGCTGACGCTGTTGCAATAACGGTTTCCAGCCTGCTACTGCTGCGGCCAGATCTGCACCCTGAGGTTGCTGTGCCAGTTGCGCTGTTAACGTCTGCCCCTGTTGTTGCAGTTGCTGAACCTGTTGCTGCACCTGCTGTTTGACTTGCAGGGCTAAGCCTTGCCCTTGCTGCAATTGCAGCTGATGCTGATCGTTTAAATCATGCAACTGACGCGACTGAAGTTGCTGCTGTTCTAGTGTTTCAGTCACTGCCGAACGTTGCTGCTGCAGCTCTTTGTACAATGGCAACAACACTGCAGCTTTTTGATAGTTCTGCAGTTTGGCCAAAGCGCTTTGTTGCATGCCCTGCTCTTGTTCGAACTGCTGTTGTTTCAATTGTGCTTGTTGCTGCTGAATCGCCGCTTGTTGCTGCTGCTGACGCCAGGCCAATAAAGGAGCCAGTTGCTGCTGTCGTGTTTTGAACTGCTGCTGTTGCTGCTCTAACCCGGATAACTGCTGCTGTAATAACTGGCGCTGTTCTAAATCCAGCAAGACCACACCTGATGCTTTGGCCTGTAATAATTCCAACGCCGTTTTGTGCTGACGGTTTTGTTCATACACCTGCATCGAAATCTGACCGTAAATTTCAGTGCCCGTCAGCTCTTCCAACAATTCTGCCCGCTCGTTAGCCGGCGCATTTAAAAAGGCAGCAAAACCACCCTGAGCTAATAGCATCGACTTGGTAAAGCGGCCAAAATCTAAACCTGTAATTTGCTCCGTCAGCTTTAGCTTTTCGTTACTTTTATCTGTCAGTATTTCGCCATCTGCTTTGGCCAGCTCCACTTTGGCGGCCTGTAAATTGCCATCCACTGCACCACGGGAACGACGCTGGCTCCAGAAGGCGCGATACCGCTGGTCGCGTACCTGAAACTCTACTTCGGCCAGACACTCACTGGTATGGCGGGTCATCAGCTCGTTGCTGCTTTGGGACAAGAGTTTTAAGCGAGGTGTCTGGTGATACAAAGCTAAACAAATGGCATCCAAAATAGTGCTTTTGCCTGCACCAGTAGGACCTGTAATAGCAAAAAGGTTACTTTGATCAAAAGGGGGCTGAGTAAAATCAATTTTCCACTCGCCTTTCAGCGAGTTTAAGTTTTGCAGCCGCACCGATAGAATTTTCATGGCAACACCTGCGGTTCTGGTTGCTGTAGCTGTGTCAGCACTTGCTGCAACATCTGCTGAAATTCAGCTTGTTCGCTGTCGGTTAATTCTTCAGTGGCAAGCCGTCTCTGCAATACCAGATCCGGTGTCATTTCATGCAAAGATTCCTGCTGATCCACCTGCAAAACACCAACAGCGGCCTGACGTGCCCGCCGCAGTTTTAACAGTTCTACAGGTAAAGCCTCAAGATGTTGTTGCACCTGGCTTTGCAAATCACTCAAATAACCGTCACTGCCTGTGAGTACCAGCTCCAGCCAGAGTTTTTGTCCTGGTTGTAGCGCCGCCAGTGGTTGCTGCAATAAAGTATGGAGTTCAGTTAAGCTGCATTTCAGGCTTAACAAGGGCTGAAAACAAGGAATGGGCAGCAGCTCGATCTTGGCTTCAGAGCTGCTGAAATCCAGCAAGACCATGGACTTTTGCTGTTTGGCTTCATCAAAACTCAAAGGAACAGGCGAACCGCTGTAACGGATATGTTCTTTGCCTGCGACCAGTTGAGGCTGATGAATGTGGCCCAAGGCTATATAATCAAAATCCGGAAAAGCACTGGCCGGGAAGGCTTCCAAAGAGCCTATATAAATTTCCCGTACCGACTCACTGCTGCTGGCACCTACCGTAGTCAGATGCCCTGTCGCGAGCAAAGGCAATTCCAAAGCCAGTTCAGAGCGCAGTGCTACAGCCTGACTAAAACATTGCTGATAACAGTCGGCTATGGCTTGCTGCAATTGCTGCTGTTTATCACTGGCCTGCTGACCACTCTGACTTTGTAATAAATCGCGGGAACGCAAAAAAGGCAAAGCCGCCAGAATAGCGCCTGGTTCGCCCGCTTTGTTTTTCAGTACCAGAAGATGAGATGCTGCAGCACCCAGCCAGCCTGGCACCACCTGGGTATGCAAACAGGCCAGTAACTCTTTGCTTTCCTGCAATACAGCCACTGAATCGTGATTTCCGCCCAACATCACCAGTTGGCAGCCTGTAGGCTGCAAGTCGACAATCAACTGATGATACAACTCGCGGGCATAACTGGCAGGAGTGGCGGTATCAAAAATATCGCCCGCTACTATCAATGCATCCACCTGATGCAATTCAATTTGTTGCTTTAGCCAGCCAAACAAGGCTTTGTGCTCGTCGGCTCTGCTTTTGCCAATAAAATGCTGGCCTAAATGCCAGTCGGAGCTATGAAGAATACGCATAAAAACCTGAATACGCTGCGCTATGCCGGAATAAGGCCAGCATAGCACAGGGTGATCACTTTCATAAGTTGGTCAGAAGCCTGGTATCAGCTGGCATCAAATAACAAGACTGCGTCCAGTACAGTTTCTGTGGTTTCACGATAAAACTCCTGATCAACATTGTCTATGGTATCTGTTGGCTGGTGATAATGTGCATGATCCGGCACACCAAAATACACAAAAGGTACCTGGCGTTTATGGAACTCACGGTGATCTGAACTTAAGGTCCAGTCCTGATGAGTGCCTACCCGCCACGCCGGTCTGTCATACCCCAGCAACAAGCGCACTGAGCTTTGTTGCTGCAGTTGCAGCAGAGGTTGTTCCAGCTCTGGATAATGATATGAGCCGACCGCGACCAGTTGCTTATGGGTGTTGTGACTAAGCATATCCATATTGATATTCAGCTTTATTTGTTCAGGATTCAGCAACTCTTGTTCAAACAACATACGAGCGCCCCACATGCCACTTTCTTCGTTATCCAAAGCAGCAAAGAGTATAGAGTGGCGAGGTGGGTGCTGTTTAAAATAACGCGCCATGGCCAGCAAAGCTGCCACACCAGAGGCATTATCGTCGGCCCCATAATAAATTTTGCCCTGATGCACACCCAAATGATCATAATGAGCTGTCAGCACCAGCACAGGTAAGGCGGGATCCAGGCCTTCAATCCGGCCCAGTACATTAGCTGCACCTTGCATTAATTGAGCTTTGCCTGAAGTCGGCTGATAAGGCTGTAAATAACCTTCTGTACCTGCTGAAGCCAAACCAATAGCTGTAAACTGAGTCACCAGCCATTGCTGGGCTTTTAAGCCTCCGGGTTGGCCTGTACCACGCCCCGCCAGCTCTTCAGAAGCTAAATAAGTTAAATCTGCCATTTGCTGCTGAAAATTCAGTCGTTGCGGCATAGTGCTGACCACAGGCAATGGCTGAGCCCGCAATCGTTGTTGTTCCAACTGGTTCAGCTTTTCCAGCAGATAAGGATGAAAAGCATAACCAAGACCTGCAACAATCAATAGCAACCAAAGCCAAAGCGGAATACGGAATAACTTCATAAAAATCCTGACAAGCTGTACAAATAATGCAGCAGACTATCGCAAACTGCGTCAGCTCACCAGACAAAGCCCCTGAAAGATCCGATATATCCTGTCGCCCGACACTGAATTTGAGTGGTAAAATAGGCTTTCTTTTGTTCTGTTGTGAGAATTGTATGCCACAAAGCCGGAATGCCTCGTTTTGGTGGGCCATTGCCTCTGTATTAGTTGCCATGATGGCAATCCAGTCCGGTGCTTCGTTAGCCAAAACTTTGTTTCCCATTATTGGGCCTGAAGGCACTACAGCATTGCGGGTGGGTTTTTCGGCTTTAATTTTATCTTTAGTCTTTCAGCCCTGGAAAAAATGGCCCGCTAAACAGGACCAAAAAGCCTTATGGTTTTATGGCATCTGCTTAGGTGGTATGAATCTGCTGTTTTATCTGGCGATTGAACGTATTCCTCTGGGTATAGCTGTAGCGCTGGAATTCACAGGTCCTTTGGCTGTCGCCTTATTGTCATCCAAACATAAGCTGGATTTGCTTTGGGTTGTGTTGGCTATGACAGGAATAGCTTTGTTATTGCCATGGCAAACCGAAGCAACAGCGTTAGACCCTGTAGGCATAGCTTTGGCTTTGGGCGCAGGAGCCTGCTGGGCTGGTTATATTATTTTTGGCCAAAAAACAGGCAACGCCGTGCATGGCGGTACAGCTGTAGCTTTGGGCATGGCGGTAGCTGCTTTGTTTTTGTTTCCTATAGGTGTAGCCTCAGCTGGCAGCAGTTTGTTTAGCTGGACTGTTTTACCTTTTGCTTTTGCAGTGGCTCTGTTATCCAGCGCCATCCCTTATAGCCTTGAGATGGTGGCATTAAAACGTTTACCCGCTCAAAGCTTCAGCATACTGATGAGTTTAGAGCCCGCTATAGCGGCTTTAGCAGCTTTAATTATTCTGGCTGAGCAACTGAGTGTATTGCAGTGGCTGGCTATTTTTGCGGTGATTGCAGCCTCTTTAGGCAGCAGCCTGACAGCCCGGAAAACACCGGCACCAGAGCTTGTTTCATAAAAGAGCTTTTGATTCATGCTGCTACTGTTCTATGCTGAGATCCGGAAAATACGCAGCAGGATCAGATGCACATGTTTAAATCCTTGATTGTTATATTGTTTGGATTGTCACTGGCTTTAACTTGCACAGCGCAGCAAAAATTTATCTGGCTGACGGACAGCAGTCCGGATCAACAGCCACAACAATACCGTCAGGCGCTTGATGTGAATGGTGTCACCTTAGATCTGTTAATGCAGGGGGTTTCAGACTTCAAGGCTGAAGCTGTCCAAACCACAACAGAACGCGCCATGGCTATGCTGAAAACTGAAGCTTCAGCTTGCGCCGGCAACAGGTTAAAAAATGCGGAACGTTTAACCTTCAGTTACGCCACAGCTATTCCTCACACCGTATTCCCAGGATTAAGGCTCTACAGCAAAAGCCCATCCAAAACCACTGCATGGCTCAAACAGCAACTGAATGATCAGCAACAACTGAGCCTGCAACACTTACTTGAAAGCGATCATAAACTGCATTTTGCCGTAGGGGGTGGCCGCTCTTACGGTGAACAACTGGATACACTGCTGAAACAACCCCAATGGCAGCATAAATTCTGGCAACGCCGCTCTGTGGATATGTCGGCCGGTCTGATTGATATGCTGGTGCAAAGCAGAGTCGACCTGCTGATCGAGTACCCAAACGTGATGCAGCATTATTTGGCGCAACAAAGTACGGACACTCAATTGACCAGTTTTAGCATTCAGGAGGCAGAACCTTATATGTTGGGGTATATCCTCTGTGCAAAAACACCTGAAGGGCAGAAATTAACAGATTTCTTTGAACAACGCCTGCAAATCCTGTCGCAACAAAAACGCTATCTGGACGCTCATTTAGCCTGGGTGGATGCAGCCGACAGGGAACAACTGACAGGGCTTTATAATCAGGTGTTTGGTACCTCGTTTTAATTCCCCCACACAAGTTGTTGCCATAGGTGGGCCAGCTACCAGAAACAAGCAAAGCAAGCACTGGTCGGACTTTTTTCATTTTTTCGATTTTTGCCATTGTGAAAGCCTGTACTCCTCAGTTAATTTAGAGACTTCAGGTGTACAACGCATTTATGCAGGTTTTATCGATATGCAGCCAATTGAGGCACATAAACCAGACTTAACCCTTGCCACAGATCTGACCGATCAGCAAAAGTCAGAAGCACGTCAGCAGTGTTTTTATGGCTGTGTCTTTTGTGGATCTCCGGTTTTTCGCTACTACTTTCCACCAGACAGCCTGTCTGCTGTATTGATTTGCCCACTGCATGCCAAACAACTGCGTAACACTTTGCTCAGTGCCAGCACTTTAGTTGAACGGATAAACCAACCTTTTAACCAGCAACGTGTTCATAAACCGGGTTTTAGTTTTGATCCAAACCGCAGAGTGCAAGTGTCGGTGGGGATGAATACTGTTTACGCCGACTTTGTGCCCGGCGGTGGCGAACAATATTGCATTTGGGTGAATGGACAGGAACTCTTTACCCTGCATTCTGAATCCGGCTGGTTATGTTTTTCTTTTCTATTGTCCGATACCAGGGGGCAAGTGCTGATCCGGGTAGAAAAAGGTGAACTTCAGCTTAGTCCTGATCAATGGGAATACAGCTATGAAGTCAACACTTTAAAAATACGGGACCAACAACGCAGGCTGCAGTTTACGGCGCAGTTATGTAACGACAGAGTCTTGCTGACCAAAGGAAACTTCGTCGATAGTTTTGGTGATGGTTTTGTGGTGGAAGGCAACAGAGTGATCGCCATGCTGGATGGCCAAAAAGGCGGGCAGTATATGCATCGTATTGAACCAGGGCGCTATAAAGGGGGTTGGGCTTTGTTTAATAAAATCCGCCACCCTGAATTGGTCATGCCTGGAAACTTTGCTTTTGTATGTGCCGCCAAACGTAAGTACCCTGGCTCTGAGCGTTAAGTTATACTTTGTACAATATCTGACTGCATAAAAGTTACTTTAATGTAACTAAAATTAAATTGAATGAAGTGCTTCAAAACATATTCGGGTAAACTGCCCGGTAATGTTTAAGCTGCCAGGCTGACACTGGCAATGCAGTAAAATGGAGAGACGCGATGCAACTGAACTTAAAGTCAACCTTATGCCTCCTATCTGGCCTTATCCTCATGACCGCTTGTGGTGGCGGAGGCGGTGGCAATTCCGGCACTGGCGGTACAGGCGGCTCTGGTGGATCGGGCGGTGGTGTTCCGACAGCACCCAGCTGGACTGCAGGCCAATTCCGTGACGAAGCTCAATTTAAAGATTTTTGCGTGTCTCCCCGCACCGGTGCAGACCCCTTTAATGGCGGTGTTTATCCGGATAAAGCAGGTACTGCCATGCATGAAAAGATGTGGTTGCGGTCCTGGAATAACAGAACTTATTTGTGGTACGGGGAAGTCCCTGATCTGGATCCTGCCAGTTATGGTATCCCGGCTTACTTTAATTTATTAAAAACTACAGCGGTCACAGATTCAGGCGTAGCCAAAGATCAGTTTCATTTCACCCAAAATACAGCGGATTATCTGCAACAGTCTCAATCCGGCGTCAGTTCGGGTTATGGCATAGAATGGTCTGCAGGCTCTACCAGGGCTCCCCGTTCTTTTATTGTGGCCTACACAGAACCAAACTCGCCGGCCGCTTTGGCAGGCGTCAAAAGAGGTGACTTTTTACTTGAGGTGGATGGTGTTGATTTTGTTAATGACAGCAGCAGCTCAGGGGTCAACACTATCAATGCAGGCATATTCCCGGCCACTACAGGGGAGCAGCATAGTTTTAAATTCCGCACTGTGGAAAACACTGAAGTCAGCTATCAGATCCGCTCTGCAGATGTAGCCTCAAGTCCGGTGCAAAATGCCAAAGTACTGAATACCGACTCTGGTCCTGTAGGTTATTTCCAGTTTAATAGCTATATAGTGCCGGCCCAACAGCAATTGATTAACGCTGTTGAGTTATTCCGCGATGCAGCTATTTCAGAGCTGGTGGTGGACTTACGTTATAACGGCGGGGGCTTATTGGCCTTAGCAGGCCAGCTGGGTTATATGGTGACTGGCCCTGATATTATTCAGAACAGATTTTTTGAACGCCTGCAGTTTAATGATAAATACCCCACTACCAACCCTGTCACAGGTGAACGTTTAAGCCCAACGCCTTTTTATAACCGCGTTATAGACTACGAGGCTGGCACCTTAACCAGTACAGTGTTACCCAATCTGAATTTAAGCCGTATTTATGTACTGACCACTGAGAACACCTGCTCTGCCAGTGAAGCTTTTATGAACGGCCTGCGTGGTATAGATGTTGAGGTGATCCAGATAGGTGGCAAAACCTGTGGTAAACCTTATGGGTTTTATCCAACAGATAACTGCGGCACCACCTACTTTACTATTCAGTTCAGTGGTATCAATTCCAAAGGTTTTGGTGATTACGCTGATGGTTTTAAACCAACCACTGCGCCTGTATTTGCTGCAGATATCAAAGGTTGTGCAGCAGCGGACGACTTTTCCAAACTGCTTGGAGACCCTGAAGAGGGAATGCTGGAGACAGCCTTGCATTACATCGAAACGGACAGCTGTCTGAGTTCAACAGGTTCAGGGATCAGTAGTGCTGTCGGATCTCTGTCTGGTATGGGTGCGGCCTTGTCTGGTTCCACTACAGCTTCTGGCCCTGCGGTCAAAAATCCAGCAGAAAAACCTTTAACCAACAGTATTCGTGTACCTGTGAAGGACCAACAAGAGTGAACAAACTGATGTTTTTAAAATACATCACTTTAAGTTGTTTATTGCTGGTGATCAGCGCCTGTCAGCAGGTTCAGGCTGTCGCCGAACCTGCTGTGCTGACAGAGACATCACCAGAAGTAAAACTGGAATTACAACAACAGATCCAAAAAGCCATAGGTGGCCCTTTAGTGCGGCTGGCCGATAATGCTTACTTGTTTGAAAGCCAAATCTGGATTGAATCCGTGGTACTAAAAGATGACAAGGGCCGTCCACTGGACGGCCGTCATATGGGTTTAGCCAACCTCTTCGTGCTGCAAATTGACCAGGGACAATGCCAGTTAAGGCACAATAAATCAGGTCAGGTTTTTGAACTGACTAAAGCAAAATGCATGGCAGAGAAACAGCGCTTTCCTGAGAAATAGCCACAACTTCTCAGGTGAAAAGCCGGAGTTTACCTACTCCGGCACCACCAAAGAAGCGGCAGGCACTGCATAAAAGGCAGATAATTCCCGCACTGTACGATAACTTACCTTTTTACCTGTCTCCGCTCTTTTGATGGTTGCCAGCGACACCCGCAGCGATCGCTGCTGACAAGCATTAAACAAATCCTCCTGACTTAAAAATTTTTGCTGTCTCAATGATTTAAGTAACTCAACTTTTAATACCAGAGCTTCTTGCATAAGGCGTTCACTCCTTGGACCAGAAAAGAGAAATAGCAGAACCAAAGCCAGACCACATTGTAAAAGGATTTGTTTTCAAAAAAGAGACAAAATTATGAACCCTGATGTCTGCCAAATCCAGTATTAATTACAACTTTATAACATTTAGAAGTTATAAAACTAAGGCCATACCAATCTGATACCAAAGTGACACTGTAGCTTTTTTCCTGCTGGCCATACTCAGCGCGCCACTCATTGAAGGAGCTGGCTTTTAATCGCATTTCACAGAGGATATTTTTATGACAAATCAAGTTGGTGGCTGGAGCTCTCTGGTTACTCCAGATCAATTTACTCAGGGTATGAAACAAGCTGAAGAAGCCTTTGGCACTTTGCTGGGAGTGAGCTATCAGCCTCTTGCCGCACAGGAGCAAGTGGTGGCGGGTATGAACTACTGCTACTTCTGTAAAGCTCAGGTAGTCAGTCCGGGCAGTTCCGCTTATATGGCCAGAGTTCTGGTTTATGTTGCTCCGGGCGCTAACCCTGTAGTGACTGCTGTTGAGCGTGTTCTTCCCTGAATAAAAAGCTTCATTCTGCCTCTATTAAAAAAGGGCCTGATGTTCAGGCCCTTTTGCATGCTAAGCAACAATAACTTTTAGTTAGCGATGCTGATAAACGGATCCCAGCTAAAGTAACCAATAACAGCACCAGTGCTGTTGTTCACCAGTTTGAAACTTAAGGTGTACTGAATTTTCTGACCAGCTTCAATCACAGTGCCTTGAGTAGCGTAAGCATTGTTGTGGAACAAAGCAGGAGTGCCATTCACCGGGTCTGAACCACTTGGTAAATAAACACTGGTGTGCATATTAAAATAACTTAAAGCCGTAATGCCGGAAGACGGGTTGAAGCTGCCATTGTATAAAAAGGCTGTGTAGTCTGTATCACCGTCAAAAGTGCTGACAGCCCAGCGTACTGTATCGCCTGAGTTCGCTTTAACATCCAGTTCAGAACCACCCTGATTGCTGGCGATGTAGCTGTTTTGCGTGATCATTGACACAAACACATCGGAACCACCCCAGGCACCTAAATTAGTTGGGCTGCCTACTGAACCTGGTTTCAGCGAACCATCGTTTAAACGCTCAGCCAGCTCAGTGGCGTTAACTGCGACAAGAATATTGATAAGAGACATGATCATTCCTTTTTCATCGTGAAGTGAGTTGCTATCGATCCCAAAATTTCAGCCCTGCTGGCTAAATGTTTTGGGTACGAACAGCATATCCGATTCAAAAAAAAGGTCAGTCTCAGAGTGGCGTCAGTTTGGTATCAGCGCCTGATACGGCGCTTCAATAAAATTCAGGGGGAATAACTCCCCCTTGGTTGCAGTGAGGTTATTGCTCTAGCAGTACTTTTAACTTATCCAAACCCTGTTGCAGGTCGTTGCCTATTATTTGCTCCATATCCATTACCAGCAACAACAGATTCATCGGGTAAGGCATCTCGCCTTTAAAGCCCCATGTGACTTTGGTTTGGTCCGCAGCTTGTTGTTCTGTCAGGATATAAGCCGGAGAAACTGAAGCAAAAGGCGCGATAAAACGCAGTTCGTAATCAATACGCTCACCAGGTTTGATCGCAGTGATCTCCTGCTCACCTGTGCCTACTTCATCTTTTTCACTCTGCCATGCCGAAACAAAACCTACAGTGCCATCTTCGCCTTTATAGGTTTTTTTCACATTGGGATCCAAAGCCATCCAGACACTGAAGTTATCCTGATTTTTCAGCAACACCAGATAGCTGAACACCTGCTCTTTAGGTTTATTTATGCTGACACTACGTTCCACCTGATAGGACGAAGGCAATACCAAAGCAGCCAGCAACAAAGCGGCTACTGCCAGTAAAAAACCAATGAGTATTATTTTTATAAGTTTCATAGCGACTCTCTTTTGGTTGAGGCTCTTTTGGTTGAAGACTCTTCTGGTTGTAAAGGCTAAACTCAGCCCTTTCCTAGTTTAGCCTGAAGATTTTGGTTTAGAAAAGAGTAGCTTAACTTAGACTCGCCCCTGGCTGCCAATATCGCCGAAAAAGATCGGCTTAGCCAGCTAAGCCACGGGGTTAAAGAGTTTGGGTTTCCACCTGACATACGAAGCGGCGAACTGGCGGTTTTATGCCAAAACACCAGCTTAATACTGCAGATCGTCTGATCACTTCATAACCCAGCCAGCAGCCTGCTACAGTCCCGGCCAACACCAGTGGGAATTCTATAGCTACAGGCATAGCCAAAGGCTTTAACCAGGCTGCACATACAATAATCAGCGTTTGATGCAAAATGTACCAGGGCAATACAGCATCATTGCAGTAGCGCAATAATGGGCTATTTGTTTTTGCCAGATAAGCTCCGCCATAGCCCAATACTGCCAGTAACCACAGCCAGTGATTAGCTATCAGCACAGCTCCAAACAGGGTTTTTACCCAGACTGAAGTATCAAACTGTGCCGACACTACAAAAACATCATTGCGTTCAGCAACAATAAGGCAGTAACAACACAGAGCTAACACCAGCCATAACCTTCTGCCCGCTACCAGTTGTTGCCACCACAAATCCTGCCTGGCTAATAAAAAACCAGCGATAAACACCAGAAAATATTTAGCATGGTTATACCAGTCATCCACTAAAGCATGAGTACTTGGGAAATCAGCCTTTAACATCCACCAGGCCCAAAACATCAGACCAAAAACCAGTGCCAACGCATACCGCCCCGGCAACTGCTGCAACAAGGAGGATTGCGAAACAAGGTTCAACAGCGGATAACACAACAGCACCAGCAGGCTGTAACACCATAAATACGGAATAAACCAGGCGTGATTCCAGGTGAGTAAACCAATAGGGCTATGATGGTCCGGCAATAAACCAGTGACAGGACTGACATACTGCCACCAGAACTCCAGATAACCCGGCTGGATCAGTTGCTGGCTTAAGGCCTCGTAATACACCTGAGGCACCACCACTACAAACATGGTAAACAACAAGGGGATCAATAAACGTTTAGATCGCAGCCCTAAAAGTTTTAACCTGCTTATCCGCGGCAAGACTAAACTCAGCGCCATACCTGCCAGTAAAAATAACAAAGACATGCGCCATGGGTTCGTCAAAATCATCAGTTCCTGCAAGCCCTTAAAAGTCTGCTCACTTTTGATATGCCAGCCCCAGTCGGCGACATAATACATACCAATGTGGTACAAAATAAGCAACGCAAAAGCCAGGGTGCGGAGCCAGTCGAGTTCATATCGACGGCCTGTATCAGTTCGTGTCATGCTAAACCTCCTGTGTAATTCTGCTTAGTTTGTCTGCTGTGAACTCTGACAAACAGCACTGAATGGGTTGGTGGTGGATTTGAGGGATAAGAGGTGGTTTGTGGGGACCAATGCTGTGGCTAAAAACTGGTTTGAACCTTTTGACCAACACAAAGTGCTGTATAGCTATCTGGCCTTTGCCTTTTACCTGCTATTAAATAACGGCATTAACGCCAGTTCGGTCTGGATGGAACACCAGAGGGATCCGCTTTCTACCCTGCAATGGTGGGAGCCCTTGCTGTGGGAATACAGCAGTGCTATAGGCACTTTAATACTGATCCCTGCTTTAGTCTGGTTTTTCAGGCGGGTGCCACTGCGTTTTAATGCGCTGCGCTGGCAGGTGTTGATGCATTTTATCGCCAGTTTATTGTTTTGTATTGGCCATATCAGCCTGATGGTGGCACTACGTAAGCTGGTGTACTGGTTTTTAGGCAGAGGCTATGACTTTGGGCCTTTGGCCCGTGAGTTTTTTTATGAATACCGCAAAGATGTCTGGGGTTATCTGTTTTTGCTTGCTGTCTTCCATAGTGCACACTTTATCTATAGGCGGTTAAAAGGTGATGCCATGCTGATTGGCACTGAGCAAAACGAAGACAGCACAGCGGCCAGTCAAAGCAACACCTCACCCGAACATTTTCTGGTGCGTAAACTGGATAAAGAATTTCTGGTTAAAGTGCAGGATATCGACTGGCTGGAATCGTCCGGCAATTATGTCAACTTACATAGCAAAGGCCGTATTTACCCGCTGCGCGCTACCCTTGCCAAAACAGTTGAAACTCTGCAACACAAAGGCTTCAGCCGTATTCACCGCAGTTTTGCCGTCAACCATCATGCCATTCACAGCATCAGTTACGACCCCAGCGGCGATGGTGAAATTTTACTCAACAGCGGCGAGCGCCTGAATTTATCCAGGCGTTTTAAAGACGAATTCAGAGCTCGTTTTCAGGCGGGCTAAAACTGCTCAGATAAAACTTAAGACAAGACTGATGATGATACCTGTGACCAGTAACTGCAGCAGGCAATAACCCATCACATCTTTGGCTTTAAGGCCAGCTATCGCCAACACAGGCAAAGCCCAGAAGGGTTGGATCAGGTTAGTCCAGGCATCGCCCCATGCCACAGCCATGGCGATACGGTTCACTTCAGCCCCCAACTCCAAAGCTGCGGGTAGCATCACAGGCGCCTGCACTGCCCACTGACCACCGCCGGATGGAATAAAAATATTGACTAAACCAGCGCTTAAAAAAGTCCAGAATGCCAGGCTTTCTGCAGTAGCAAAACTAACAAACCATTGTGACAACGACTGAGCTAAACCCGACTGCATCATCACTGCCATAATGCCGGCATAAAACGGAAACTGCAGAATAATGCCAGTGCCACCCTGAATGGCCTGCTGCAAACTATGTAACAAACGCCTTGGGGTGCCATGCAGCAAAATGGCCAGAAATAAAAACAGGAAGTTCACTATATTCAGATTCAGCCCACCGGCTTTGGCAAAATACTGCAGCAGATAAGCCGCAGCGGCCAGCGCTATTAAAGCTGTGAATACAAAGCTGTTTTCCAGCTTATCAGCAGGTCGTGCTGTGGTTAAATCAGGTAAAGTTTCAGCTTCTAACTTAGCCGGATCTATATAAACTGAATCTTCAGCTTTGGGCCGCATCAGGTAATTCAGCAAAGGTACTGAAATAAATAAAGCCGCGACCAGCACCAGATTAAACCACGCAAAAATAGTGTCGGAGCTTGGAATAATACCAATTTGAGCTTCAGAAAAATGACCTGAGGTGGCAATAGTTAAAGGCACAGAACCCGACAAACCACCATGCCAAATGACAAAACCTGAATAAGCACTGGCAACCAGCAAGGGATAATCTACTTGTACCCGCCGCGCCAAAGCTTTAGCAAACAAAGCCCCCACTACCAAACCAAAACCCCAGTTCAGCCAGCTTGCCATTAAGGAGACAAGCGTGACCAGCACTATGGCCTGACCTGCATTTCTAGCCAGCATAGCCAGCCTGTCCAGCAGTTTGCTGACTAAAGGCGTACTGGCCAACATAAAACCTGTCACCAGCACCAACAGCATTTGCATCGAAAAACTCAGCAACCCCCAGAAGCCATCCCCCCATTGCTGCGCCACCACCAAAGGGCTTTGTTGCTCAAACACCACAGCAGCAACAAACACCAGCACACTGAGCAACAACACAAAAATATAAGGGTCAGGCAGATAACGTTCCACCAGTTTGACCAGCGGTTTAGCAATGAAATTCAGCATGGAAAATCCGTATATTTAATAAAACCAGGACAATCATTGCGTTAAATAACGCTGCAGTAAACTACTAAAGCCCAAATTGAGGAACATCACCAAAAATCACCACCAAAATGGCGATGCATTTTGTCTTCCTATAGGGCCAGTAAGTCTGAATCCAGCTCGAGAAATCGTGCAGGTTCAGGCAGCAGCACAAAACGGGAAAATCGGACAACTACCTTGAAAAGCTCCTATCATGAACAAAACGTATGAATTGGAAGGTTAATCAGTTTTCTTGAACATGGGTAAGTGAGCACCAATTAAGATTTCATAAATTCAGTTACTTAATTGAGTGGCGATTAAAACTTAGACAACAGTTATCTCTGAAACTGAAAGAGCCTTCGATGCTGGAAAAGTGCTCAAAAAATACGTTCAGGTCCATAGAGTTATCCTTTTGCAAAAGGATAACTCTATGCATAAGCGGGGACTTGGGTCAACCACATGTTCTGTTTGGTTAAAAAACATTCATGTCATTACCCTGATCAGTCTGCCTACATCGGCAGTTGAATACTGGCTATAGCGCCGGTATCTATGTTGTTATTGGTCAGCGTCAGCTCACCACCATGCTGCTCAATAATATTCCTGCAGATAGTCAGGCCGATACCTTGCCCGCCCGGAGTTGTAGTGTAAAAGGGGACGAAAATATTATTTACATTCTCAATACCAATACCATTATCTGTAATATCAAGATGTATTCTCCTAGCCAAAGCATAACAACTTACGTTAATGACTTTCTCTAGTCCTCCTCTTTTTATTATTGACTGCTGTGCATTATTAATCAGGTTTAACAAAACCTGTTCAATAAGGACAGGATCTGCATTTAATATTTCGTTCTGAATGTCAAAATTGAACGCCACATCAGGATACAAGCCAGACATGGACAGCAAAACATCTTTTACATTAAACGGACTTTTGCTTATTTCGTAGACATAACCAAGCGTACTGTACTGAGAGATAAACTTTGATAGACTTCTACCCCGAGCACTAATAACATTTAACATTTCCTTTTGCAGCGGGTCAACACAAACATTAGCCAGCTCTTGAGATAATGCGACTATTGGAGTTAAAGAATTTTTTATTTCATGACTTAGCACCCTTACAACTTCCTGCCAGGATTTAGTTTGCATATCTCTTAGTTCACGGCTAATGTCAGTAAAGATTAACAGCTGATATTCACCAACAGAATCTTTATAAAAACTGGAACGAATTTTATACTTATTATTTGTCGAGTCGTTGTCAAATAACCAGTAATTTTTATGCTTAGACAATCCCAAGTGGCCGATGGGAGCCAGGCGAATCATCCGCCAGTCTTTCCCAAGCCAACGTGAAAGTGCAGCATTACCATGAATAAACCTTCGTTCAGCATCTAGCAGTAAAACAGGGCTGTCTAGTTGTTTGATCAGACTATGCACCAGCAAGTTTTTCTCATCAAAACGTCTTTTTTTATTGCGAAACTCAGTTGAATATTCATTTATCTCAGAAAAAATTTTTTCAATAATGCCGTATTTATAACCAGGAAAAAAAGTCACAGAGTAATCATCAACTTTAATTGCCTCTATAGCCTCCATAATTCTGAAATATGGTGACATCAATTTTTTTTTGATCCAGAAATACAAAAAAATCAAAAACAACAGTATAAACAACATTAATGTAATTAATGCTAATTGGCTTAAGCCAAGCAGCCATAGGCAAGAAAAGCTTAATAAAAATAATGAGACACTGAAAAATAAAATACAAGATCTAATAAAGAATTCCAGACTGTCTATTTTAAGCAGGTTTAGGAATTCACAAAATTTGTCATTCATGTTCAGGAATATTCTTTTGGAGTAATGCTGTACTTTTCCAGCCGACGATACAAAGCACTTTTACTGAGACCAAGCAATAGTGCGGCTTCAATTGTCTGCCCCTGACTGCTTAGCAATGCCTGCTCAATAAGCTGTCTTTCAGCTTGTTCAATAGTCATTAGAGGTAACACCGAAATTGTTTTATTTTCTCTGGCGGAGCTCTCTGGCAAGAGACCTTTCACTACGAGTTGTTCCATGCTTATGGTTGCATCTGTTGAAAATAACACAACTCTTTCTAAAATATGGCTTAATTCGCGCAAATTCCCTGGAAAGTCATAATTGGCCAAGCGTTCCAAAGCACAAGGAAGTAACTTAACGAGCGGTTTATTATAACGCTGACAATGTTTCACTATCATCATGTCTGCTAATTCCGGGATGTCCTCGCTACGATTTCGTAAAGCAGGAACCTGCAGTTCAACGGTATTCAGCCGAAAATATAAATCCTGCCTGAACTGGCCTTGAGAAATCAGTCGTTCAAAACTGGCGTTTGTGGCACTTATCAATCGAACATTTGCCCTCGCAGTAATGCTAGATCCAACCCGCTCATAATGACCTGACTCTAACACCCGCAGTAACTTTGCTTGTGAGGCCGGCGCTATATTTGCTATTTCATCCAGAAACAAGGTTCCATGTTCTGCCAACTCAAAGCGGCCAACCCTGGGTTGATCTGCACCAGTAAAAGCACCTTTGACATGACCAAACATCTCACTTTCAAACAAATGCTCGGAAATAGCCCCCATGTTCACTTCTACATAATGAGTATTTCTTTCATTGAAAGATTGGAGGGCATGGTACTGATGGTATAGATGATGAACATACTGCGCCAGAGTACTTTTTCCTGTGCCATTTTCACCGGTTAACAGCAAAGTGACATCAGTGCATGCAATGTCATCCAGTTTGCTTTTTAACGCTTTCATTGTTGCAGAATGTGCAACCAGTTGAATTGGTTTTTCCTGCTCCCGGACATACTGTTGCAATTTAATATTTTGTTTTTCTAAACGGCCCAGTTTCAGCGCTTGTCGGATCACTTGCAACAATCTTTGGTTATCCCAGGGTTTTTCAATAAAATCCTCAGCTCCAATTTTGAGGGTGCTGACAACCAGCTCAACAGCAGCCCATCCAGTCACCACCACTACAGGTAAGGATTGATCTAATTCTTTGATTTTTCTTAAACAATACAACCCTTCTTCACCGGATGAGGTATCCCTGGAAAAATTCATATCCAGCATTACCAAATCAACAGGCTCAGATTTAAGGAGTTCAATGCCCTGCATCGGACTATCAGCTTCTTTCACTTCAAAGCCATGATTTGTTAGTAGAAACCTGGCACTTAACCTAATATCAGCATTATCATCGATAACAAGCACTATTTTTTTATTTGGCATTTGATTTTTATTGTCTAGTAAAAGCTACCCGTTTGTGATCGCGGGTAGCTTTTGGGTTGTGATTGCCGATTATTCGTTGCGGAGTGCTTTTATCGGATCGCTCCGGACAATATTGTTAACTGGTAAATAACAAGCTAACAAAGAGAATACTAAAAGCAAAATCAACGAAGCTCCCACCTGCACTGCATCAGGCTGGATCAACCCCGAGACCTGGCTGTTGGCCAAGCCATAGAGCACTATGGAAAGCAGCAGACTGATCCCAAGCCCAATTAAAATTGGGTTCATCGCATCCTTTAACACCATAGCAATAATCCGTTTTTTCTTAGCCCCCAGAGCCATCCTTACCCCCATCTCATAGCGTCGCATCTGAGTAGAGTAACTGATCACCCCGTAGATACCAGTACAAGCCAGGATTAAAGCAAATAAGCTCAATCCTCCGGCCAGCCAGGCGGACAAACGATACTGGTAGACTAAATCCCTGGCCGTTTGCTCCAACACAAGATATTGCTGGATACGCAAACTTGGGTCAATAGTCCTGAGTTGTTGAAGGATATCCAGTTTCGATAAGGATGACTGATCTTTCAGCTTTATAAGTAAATTAATATCTGAAGCTTTGTAGGTGAAATAAAAATAGGGTTCACCATTAGATACACTGAAATAATCGCCAACAACTCCAACAACTGTAAAAGCCTGACCTGTCGAATTATATATACGCCTCTCAACAACATCCGTCTCTCCAAATATTGTTTGCGCCATTGATTTACTCAGTATCACCACATTTTCATGGTCAACAACCTCTTCCCGGCTGAAATTTCTTCCATGCAACAGCGGTAATTGAACTATATCCATGAAATTTTCATCCACCCTATTATACAAAAAGCCACCAATCATTTTTTTACTCTCATCATACACAAAAGTACCATAGTGCCCTTGCATGATGGGTGAAATCCGAGTGTTTGCTATTTGAGCCACCTGCGGTAACTGACTGAAACGTTTTCTTATTTCTGTTGCAAGTGTTTCTTTCTGGGCCTCAGTTGTGTAGTTTTTTTCAGCATCAACTTCAACACTAATTACATTTTCAACATCAATTCCGAGCGGATGATTTGCTGTTGCCAGACTCAACTGTAACACCATCGAAGAGGCAACAATCAGCAATCCGGTCAAAGCGGTCTGCGACACAATCAGTACTTGCCGGACTCTGGGCGAAACCTGTGCACTGGTACCTTTACCACTGGAATTCAATTGCTCTTTTAAAGCATCATAATTCACAGTAAACCGGCCACAAAAAGCCAGTAATGCCGCTAATAATAAAGCGATCACAACACTGAATATCACTGTTGGCAGGTCCAGTCCTAATTCAGATAATCGTGGCAAGGTGCCGTAGGCAAATTCTTTTATAAATGTAAGTAACCAGGTAGCAAGCAGTATGGCAAACAATGTCGATGAAAGAGTAAGGACCAGACTTTCAACAAACAAACGCTTAAATATTAACTTAGGTTTAGCACCTAAACAGGCACAGATTGCCAATGTTTGCTGCTTCTTATTAAGATGTGACAGGTATAAATTTGTAACGTTGACAAACGCAATCAATAAAAGAACAAAAGCACCAGCCAAAATCATGATGGTAATTGTTCCGCTGTTACCTTTAATATTTTCTTCCAGAAGAATGAGTCGCGCATCAAGTTCGGCATCTTTATATAAGTGAGCTTCCGAACCTGTTTTAATAAAGTCGTCAAATATTGATGTAAGACGCGAGCCCATTTGTTCAACATTATTTCCTGGCACTATTTGTACCAGTGTCAGCAAGTTAGTTGTTGCAGCGCCACCATTGACCGAGTTTAACTGACTATAGGCTGCCGGAATGTAGATATCACTGGCGTCGGGATGAAAAAGCAGCGGTTCTTTAAAGTCTTTTTTTAACACTCCTACTACTTTAAACTGCATCCGTTCAAATTCCATGCTTTGACCGATAATATCTTCTCTGCCAAAAAAATAGTGTTGCCAGGTGTCATAACTGATCACAGCTTCCGGCGGGGCCGAACTCATGTCAGCACTTTTGGAAAAACCGCTACCAATTTCAAATGGCACTGATAATATTTCGAAAAATTCATAGGTAACATGTAAAGAATTTAACCTTGGTTCACTGTCAGAGCTGGCAAGTATGCCCTGCCCTCTGAGGAGTAAAGCTGAAGGCAAAAACTCTTTGCTTGTTTTATACATTTGCACCTGAGCATCAATATGCTGCTTACCCCTTCTATGATTCCCTTCACGCTTTATTTCCTGATCCAAGATGTATAACTGTTCTGTGTTTTGATAAGGCAATTCTTTAAACATAATCACATTGTTTAAATTAAAGGCTGCGATCAATGCGCCCAGAGTCAATGCCAGAGTAAAAACCAAGGTAAAAACAAACATCGGATATTGTTTAAGCCCAGCTGCTGCATGAAGAACTTCATGTTTTAACCTCATCAGCACGCCTCCTCTAATCCATGCTCAGAAACCATCTCTCCATCCAGTAAGTGCAGTCGGGTGTTGGCAAACTCGGCATATCGGGAATCATGGGTAACCATACAAATGGTCGTTCCTGCCCGATTAAGCTGTTTAAGTAATGCCATCACTGCATCGCCATTTTTTGAATCGAGGTTACCTGTGGGTTCATCCACCAGCAATATTGCCGGCGAACCGACCAGAGCTCTGGCAATTGCAACCCTTTGCTGCTGACCACCTGACAACTGATTCGGTTTGTGACCTGTGCGGTGTGCCATATCCACCTGCTGCAAGGCGTTTTGTACCGCCTGAGTTATTTCAGCTTCGGTTATTAACTTTCCATGTTCATCCGGCTCACGATAGCGCAAAGGAAGCGCCACATTTTCAAACACACTCAACTCATCGATTAAGTTAAATGACTGGAAGATAAAACCAATACTTTTATTGCGGATTTCAGCACGCTGATCAACATCAAGTCGGCTGACATCATTATTGCCAATAATATATTTACCACCTGAGGCAGTATCTAATAACCCCATAATGGCTAACAGCGATGATTTGCCACAGCCAGAAGGGCCAGAGATAGAGACAAAATCTCCCTGATAAATGGTCAGATTGACCCCACGCAATGCATGTGTCTCCAGTTCATCGGTACGAAATACTTTAGTTATTTTCGTTAATTGTAAGCATATTGATTTCGTCATAATAATTTCCTTATTTCAATTAATTTTAATCAACGGTTGTTCAGCAAAGTTACGCATGTCACTCAGAATAAAACTGTCGTTGATTTCAGCACCAGATTTTATCTGAATAAACTCGCCACTTTTGGCACCGAACTCTAGCCAGGCTAATTGTGCTGTTTGATCTTTGGTATTCACTTTAAAAATTTGCTGCTTTGAATTTTGAGCACTGTTCACTGGTGATTTAATGTAAAGAGCATTTTTTAGCTCACCTAATTTGATTTTGGCTTCCACGTTCATAGAAGGACGGGCATTAAGTGGCAATTTTCCGATAAGATTGATTTCAACTTCAACATTTCCTTCTTTTACCACAGGATCAATCCGACGCACCAAACCTTCAGCCCCTCCCCCACGCGTATCTATGGTCGCTGCCATCCCCGCTTCCATCCCATGCACATCCCGCTGAGGGACCTGTACCACAGCAATCAGCTCATCAGTACCGCCCACCAGTGCCAGTTGATCGCCAGCTGTCACACTTTGCCCCAGTTCAACCGGCAGTCCCTGTAATACTCCATGGATGCCTGCCCTGACCGCTAAACGGCTCTGCTGCTCTTTTGCTAATTCAAGTAAACTGATTTTTTCATCAATTTGTTCTTGTTGGATCTGACGGCTTTGCTGATGCAGCCCCTCTAGTTGCGCCAACATTTTTTTACTGTTAGCCAAGCGTACTGTTAATTTATCAAACTCAGCCTGAGTTTCTAACAGAGTGAGCTGAGAGACGGCCCCCAGCTTTGCTACAGCCGTCAGCGATTTTAATTTTGCTTTAACCACTTCGAGATCTGACATTAATTCTGACTGAGCATTATTTGCTTCCATTCTTTCTTTTTCTTGTGCCAGTATCAGATGCTTTAACACTCCTTTCTGTGTGTTCAACGCCAGCTCAGCATGAATACCGCCCTGACTAATTTCAGGATTCGACATTTTCAGGATGACACTGTCTGGGGTTACTATAGCGCCAGGTCTCAGTACTATTTCTTCGATCACTGCAGCATAGGGAGCGGTCAGAAAGCGCTGCACTTTGGACTCAAGGACACCAAAGCCGGCAACTTCAAGAGTCAGATCTCCCTGTCTCACTTGACCGAGCCATAGTTGCGTTGCGTTTATTTTACTGTTGGCAGCAGGCTGCAGATAAAAATACACTGTAAAACCAATGGTTAAGACGACTGCAGCTATCGCCACATGCCATTTTTTTAAATTTCTCCGACTTGCACTGACTTTGATATCCATGTTTATTTACCTTTGATACATTTTTATAATACTTAGCAAAAACCGTTCCAAACTTAAACGCATGATTTATATAAATAATAAAATTAAACATGGTAAGTTTTGTCAAAATTCCCGGAATCGAACTGACTGAATTTATGAAAATGGGAATTCAGGTCTGGGTTTAGCGAATGAAACCTCTCAACATCGGGACTGCGGCCTTACCAAAAAGAGATATCCGCCGTGTTATCAGATGAAAGATGTGTTTTAATGCACATCTTTATCAGAAGGGTAATTGAGGTACATCAACTGATTTCAGCAGCCATCGGGCATTTTTGATGCTGTTGCAATAATTCAGCAATATCTGTATAGCCCGACTGTTCGGCAAGTGCGAAAGCTTCGCCATTTTTATCTGTGGCGCCATATTTTAATAACAACCTGACGATATTATTGCTCTGCCTTTCCGTTGCAAGACTTAATGCACTCGCACCTTTACGGTAGTGTACACTTTCTACATTTGCATTTGCGCCGGACTTCAACAATGCTTCTGTCAAGTTATCGAAACCTTTTATTATCGCTTTAAGCAAAATAATATCACCTTCATACACTTGGTGATTAATATCAAAGCCACGATCAAGATGTTTTTTTACCTGAACGACCAAAGCCTCAACATCCATATATTCAATACCCACATTTTCAACCACATCAAACCGTAGCCACCAGAAATTAACATTGATACAAGGTGTGATTGACGTAAACTGGTGCCACCATCCTGGCGGAAGAAACAATATGTCGCCTTGCTCAAGAACAAATTTGATTGGTGTAGCTCTGGGGAATAGCGGAAATTTTTCAGCATCGACATTATTTATATCGACTTGACTGACATGGTTCTTTTTGACTTCCGTTTTTGCATACAAGTAAGGACTATCTAAAGGCGAGTAAATAATTCCTTCCTTACGACCTGCAAGTTGTAGTAGAAAGTTTGGGGATGTGTCGTAGTGTAATTGTGTGGTACAACCTGCTTCACCCACCCATAATTTTCGATCATGTACACAATCTGATGATAACAACCAGCGTGGATTACATAGACCATCAAAAAGCTCTGGAAAATTTTTGTTAATATTACCAGCTTGCAGATAATAAGTACCAGGTTCAGCATGTGGAAAACGTATCAAGTTAGCCAATTGACTAAATGGCATTATCTTTTCCTGGAAACGACCTTCAATAGTAAAATCATAGTTTCCGACCTCGCAGTAATTAACTTCTACCTCTTTGGAAAATAATTTCCCTTCCAAATAATCAAGAGTCCATTCATTATAGCAACCCAGACTGTTTGCTGCGCCTCTGAATATGGCGGGCATACTATTTTGATACAACTCGGAGTTAAAATCACTTACACTTAACAGTTCTGAATTCTCGATTACTCTTACATCCATCATAATCACCTCATCTACGACTAGTTATTATTTTAATAAAAAAATTTCATTTCACTTTGCAGGTACTGATCAAGACAGCAACATAACCACACTAATACCAATTAGACAGAAAATAGCAGCGCTGCCAAAATTGATAACATTATCTTGCCTGCGAGCCCGTTCGCGGGCTTCGGCATATGGGATCGTTGTATGTGCAATCATGGTATAAAGAGGTAACCAAGCCGAAGGGAATAGTTTATTAAGCAGGACATCCAGTTTTTTACGGGCATGAAACCATGGTGATTGCACCTTTTGTCTGAGCTCAGTAAAGTTTTGTTTTGATAACTCCGCTAATGCATCAGTATGAAGTCGCCGTTTTTCTTCATATGTTTTAAATACTGTAGCCAAGTCCGTCGGGCGTTCGGCCAACAAAGCAATTAACATATAACAATCTTCAAACGCAGAATTCATGCCCTGCCCAAAGAAGGGGTATACAGCATGGCAAGCATCGCCCACCAAAACAGCCCAGTCTTCAAAACTCCACTGGTTGGTACGGGTAGTGATTAGTGCACCGACTGGATGCCGGTCCCATTGTTCAAGTAAAGATGGCAATAACGGAGTCAAATCAGGAAAATATTTATCTATCAATACACGAACATCTGCTGGCGTATGCAGACATTGAAAGCTGTCTGCTCCTTTAAATGGCAGAAACAAGGTTAATGTATGAGAGCCATCCAGGTTGGGATGGGAAACAAACAAGCAATGATTGCGTGGCCAGACATGTAAAGCAGACAACTCAATCACGGATTGTCCATCGCTCCCGGCTTCCAGGGTCAGTTCTTTGTAACCCCACTCCAGGTATTCCTGCTGGTAATCTGCCCGCTCACCATATTGCATTTCTTTACGCATAGTGGAGAAAGCACCATCAGCCCCAATAACCCACGCAGGCGTCACAGTGACAACTCGTCCTTCATTGCTGAATTCCAGCAATCGCTTTGTCTTCTCTGCGCTGACAAGCTTGTGATTAAAGTGTAGCTTCAGATCTTTATATTGTTCTGAATGATCCAATAGCAAGTTGTTTAACTCATTCCTGTCGATTGAATGCAGAACTTCGTTGTCATTTTTTCCATATGCCTGGTATTTGGTAGAACCATCAGGGAAATGAATCACTCGGCCACGCATGACAA
Organism: Gammaproteobacteria bacterium; assembly: GCA_018825965.1. GTDB lineage: Bacteria > Pseudomonadota > Gammaproteobacteria > Enterobacterales > Alteromonadaceae > Pararheinheimera. Next base: position 2,394 of record JAHKAA010000032.1, on the reverse strand, counting down.
CGGCTGTTTTTAATACCTCCTCTAATAAACCAACGGACGCTAAAGCTTGCATGCCTCTCTTTGACAAACCTAAATTAATTGAACGCCCTGCATGTGCAGACAATGCCCTGGGATCTGATCGTCTTTCATAGACATCGACAGCATAACCTTGCTGCGATAACTTAAGAGCCAGCAATGATCCGGCTAAACCTGCACCAATAATGGCAATACGTTTTTTTTCAATGTGTTCTGTGGATATGTTATTCGTACTGTATGTCATAATTTAGCCATATCATAATTGGTATTTTGAGATTTCAATCTAATGGGTTCAGAACCTATATCAACTTTCATCTTATTTATTGCAGTCTCTACCTCTGCATTAACTAAAGCCTGAATCGCCAAATTTAAGTTGGCCGAACTCAGCGTTCGACTCAGATAGGTTAAATATGAACGCAAATATAATGATCTTTCTTCCGCAGGATAATTATCTGGAAGTAAAAATGGTAAATCGGTATCAACCATATGTCGGATTGCCAGCATTGGGATCGGACTTCTCAAGGGTCTAAATTCAGGATTCCGTAGTCCTGGGCTTTGATTTTCTTCGTGAAACTCACCAAGCATTAATCCTGATTCAACAAAATGTTTTTTTAATTTACTTTGAATACGGTCAATGACTGCAGCGCCGCATTTCTCCAATGTTGGAAACAATACAATAAACGCCTTATTCATTTTATGTTGATCACTTGTTGGTTCTGTTGAAAAAAAAGCATCCCTGTAATAGTTAATAATTTCTTGTATTCTATCTTCTGTCAGATCACTCTCAGCTACCTGTGTGATCCATATGCTATCCAATTTAATTGACAAGGAAACAAAAGGGCACACCGGACCTTTCCGTCCTAATTCAGGGTGCGGGCGCGCCAGATACTGATGAACCCAGTTACGAATGTCAGACATAGGCTTTGAATCATCACAATAATCATTGATTGCTGATAATTGTAATAATCTTGGATAGCCATTTCCCGAAATTAAATCCACACCAGAACCTGTTTTTTCCGCCGCTAAATGCGGGCAACGTTTACCTTCAGATGTTATTTTTTCTAAGTCAAAACCTTGAAGGTTATCTTTTATATTCACTTTATCCACCCTCACAAATTAAAATTGTTAAATTCATTGAATATAGAAATAAAATTATTACTACCCATTTAAAATATCATCAATCAAAGCTGCCAGACCTTGAACATAAGGTTGTTCCATCACGCTAAAATGCCCCCCCTGAACTTCATGAGCTACCGTATTTATAGAATAATTTGACCATCCCAGATCGTCGCTCCCCGATTGATTCTGACTAACTTTTATTAGGTCAAGTTTGATTTCACCAGGTGTTGGCTGATATTTATCAAGCGCACTATAGTTTGAATCCAAAATATTGAATTGATTTTGAAACTCTTCCAATGAATATTCTTGCGGCAAACGTTGCTGCTGTTTTGCTAATGACAACAACATTTCTAGCAATGTAGCCACAGGCATCTCCTGTAGTCGCGCTGTACTGGTCAGGACCTGGCTGTAGTCTATGAATAACTCTGACGCTATTGTCTGCAACAACAAAAGATTTCGTTCATGCAAAGTAACTGACTTAGTTAAACGGGATGAATGTGAATCAACCATGATTACGTGGCCGGTGTTTTCTAATCGTTGAGCCATGTCATATGCGACAAGCCCGCCCATTGACCAACCTAATAACGAGATGGTGGTTGTTAAATTTTGTTGTTTTAATTCGGCAACATAACAGGCAGCCATCTCCTCAATTGAGGCATGTCCGCTGGACTGAATACCATAGACATCCCCCGGAAAATTCAGGCATTGCAGCAAGGTGCGATAACCCCAGTAACCTCCACCTACAGGGTGGATACAAACTAAGGTTCTGGTTGATCCTGGCACGATACGCAGAGGTACTACATGACGATACGTCCTGGTTCCGGTCTCCACTGCAACTGAATCACACAACAGCGCCAACTCAGCGAGCGTCTGATTCGCAAAAAGATCCTGCACCACCAGGCGTCGTTTTGACCAAGGCTGGCTGCGACTGAGCATTTTTAACACCAGCAACGAGTGACCGCCCAGTGCAAAGAAATTATCATGCCTCCCCACACGCTCAACCTGCAGCAACTGCTGCCAAATCTCTGCCAGCTTCTGCTCCGTCTCCGTCCGCGGGGCCACATACTCTGCCTGCATCTGACTCGCATCCGCTGCAGGTAACGCCTTGCGGTCTATCTTGCCGTTGGCACTTAATACAAACTTATCTACCCATATCAGTAAGGTCGGTACCAGATGGGCCGGTAAGCGCTCAATTAACCGCTGCCGTAATCCGGTTACATCCAGACCCTCGCCCTGGTAATACCCCACCAGCACCTGATG
>JAHKAA010000070.1 GCA_018825965.1 Gammaproteobacteria bacterium | reverse complement strand
TCGGGGGCGCATACCTCGGGGGCGCAGACCTCAGGAGCGCAGACCTCGGGAGCGCAGACCTCGGGGGCGCAGACCTCAGGAGCGCAGACCTCGGGAGCGCATACCTCAGGAGCGCAGACCTCAGGGGCGCAGACCTCGGGGGCGCAAAGAACTATCAAGATTCACACGACATATTCAAAGAGATAGTTCGTAGACAAAAAGTAGACACCTTCACATCCGCAGAATGGGCGGCTATCGGGCAAATCACTATTCACACCCTTTGTTGGGATACAATCAAGAAGCGGTTCGGGGATGTAATGGGGCATATCTTTGAGATACTAGCCAAAGAAGGCTTTGACGAGTGGTTGAAATACTGGAATCTATAATCGTAGATGAAGGGATACTTATAAGAGTAACTAGACAGTATCGCAATACTGTATGGAGGTAAGCATGGAGAACCTGAAAGTGCTGACTAGAGAAGAACTGGAACCAATACTACTTAGATATATTGTGCCTGAGAACAGTTTTATCAAGAGTGTCTATTTGGACATTATGATGATAAGTTCTCAATCCCAACTTGACGCAGACAAGAGGGTAATCGGTGGAGGGAAAGATGGATAAAGAAGTAGAGAAGTTAGCCGATATCCTGATGCCGGAGAAGAATGGGCATCCAGAAATAGCATGGGACACCGCAGCCGCTTTAGCTGAGAAGGTTCTAGAGGCTGGCTACCGTCTGCCCCAGGAGAAAGCACCAGTGATAAAACTTGAACGTAGACGATTTAAGCCTGATTGGAAAGGATATAAGAACTGTATTGAATGTGAGAAAAATGCAGTTACACGACAGCGTGATGCCGACCACATCTTTTTTACCAGCCCAAGCCCATAGTGAATACTTTAAGAGGATGAGAGATGAATAAAATAGTATTAGCAACACGAAAATATAAGGCAGGATATGAGGTGAGGACTGAATTAAGTAGAACTAATTTTGAGGCAGTTCCTATAGCTGGTGATGTTGACAGGGAGATGCAGGATGTAATTGATTATATATGCACTCCTTCCGATGTCATAGTAAAATCAGCCTATACATCTGATGGTCATTATATTGGAAACTCTAAGGCTGCTCATTTTCTTATTGTAAAGCGTGGTATCAAGCCCGAATTAGCAAGCCCTACCCATAATGTTTGTTCTATTGGTTTCTGTGAAAAAGAGCAGAAATGGTATGGGTGGTCGCACCGAGCCATCTATGGTTTCAGTGTTGGTGATGTGGTAAAAAGGGGAGATTGTACGGCATCTTCAGGTTATACAGATGAATATTTAGCAGAACATCCAGAAGATGATACAAGTCTACCCATTGGGTTTAAAGCAAAAGATGTTATAGATGTCAAAAGAATGGCGATGGCTTTTGCGGCTTCAGTTAGTTGAGTACCCATAGTGAATATTACCAAGAGGATGCGATGCAACTATATTTAGGGGATGCCTTAGAACTAGCGACTCAGAAGATAGCGGCCGGTACCGTTGATTTGGTTTATACTGACCCTCCCTACCCTAAAGAGTTTCATTATTGCTATGAGTGGTTGGCTAAAGAGGCAGTCCGGGTATTAAAGCCAAATGGTTTTCTGATAGCCTATGCTGGTCCTTACTGGAAAGACGTAGTGATGAATTACTTTAACGAATACCTGCAATACTTTTATGACTTCATTCTGGTTCACAAGGGTAATACTTCAATCCTGTGGCCACGGAAAATAATATCAGGTTATAAATCAATTCTCTGCTACCACTTGAAAGAGCAAAAACCGTTACCCAAAACTAATGTCCTCGGTCAGTGGGATGGGACAGGCGGTGATAAGCGATTTCATAAATGGGGACAGGATGTAACAACAGCCCGTTATTACATTGATTGTTTTTCATCAGAAGGTGACTTGGTGGTGGATTACTTTTTAGGCGGTGGCACCACGGCCGAGGTCTGTAAGCGGTTAAACAGAAACTTTGTAGGATTTGAGAAAGACGCTGAAACATTTAACATAGCCCGGGCCCGGGTAGATGGAACTTTACCACCCGCTAAGTATAGTCAACCAGTAATGGAATTGGGGGCTAACCCTTGAGTGAATATTACAGAGGGAGGGAGGAGTGAACAAAACTAAGATACCCTGGTGCGATTACACGATTAACCCTGTCAAGGGACTTTGCCCGATGGCGTGTTCCTACTGCTATGCCAGACGGATGTATAAGCGGTTTAAGTGGAATCCTGAGATACGCCTGGACGAAATGGCGATAGCCGGCATTGAGAGCATGAAAGCGGGCAGCAAGATATTCTGGGGCAGCACTATAGAACTATTCCATGATTCAATCCCCTGGGAATATTTGCAGTTCGTTTTTGGTATAGTGAATTGCTATCCTAAACTAATTCACATCGTTCTTACCAAGCAGCCTCAGAACCTTATCAAGTGGAGTCCGTTCCCTGAGAATTGCTGGGTGGGGGTGACGGCTACTGGTAGGCAAATGTGGTTTGATGCTATATGGGAACTTCTTGATGTGAAAGCAGCGGTTAAGTTTATTTCATTTGAACCCTTACTTGACTGGACTTATCTAGCAAAAGAGACTGGCAATCATCAGCAATTTACTGCTGATTGGTTTCGAAAATCAGGTATCAACTGGCTCATCATCGGCTCACAGACAGCCCCCGTAAAGCACCCACCTAGAGAATGGGTAGACGAGATAATCACGGCGGCAGACAAGGCAAAGATACCAGTATTCGTCAAAGAGCCTATGGCAAGTCATTACAATATTCAGCGTCAGGAGTTTCCCACCCCACCAAAGGAGGAGTAGCACATGAAGGAACACGGAATAGTTATGAGTGGCGACCATCCAGTTAAAATCCTGAACGGCACTAAAACCATGACGAGAAGGGTGGCGAAAGACCCAAGAAGGCCGTCAAGGGAAAGGGATGCATTCCTTTCATTTAGCACAGGACATCCAAGCATGGGAGATATCGAGTATGAGGCTGAGAATCCCCAAAAACCTAATTTCTCATGTCCCTATGGTCAAGTAGGCGATAGACTCTGGGGAAGGGAAACATGGTCGCTGACAGGTGTGTATGCCGTTGACCCATGCATCAATTATCGGGCGGATGTCTCACAGAAGTGCATACACCCTGGCGCTCTTTGGGATTTTGAGAAAAAAGAATTTCGGCGTGGTGTATTCTCGAAACGCTCCGGTTGGCGCTCTTCTCGCTTCATGCCCCGATGGGCTTCTCGTATTACCCTTGAGATAACAGGGGTCATGGTCGAGAGGCTTCAGGATATCTCTGAAGATGATGCCAAAGCGGAAGGCGTAACTGTTATACAAGGCACGCATCAAGCCTTCGCCAAAAATCCTGATACTGGCAAATTAGAACTTATAGGGCAACCAGAGCCATATACAGCTCGATACCACTTTGAATCCCTCTGGGACTCTATCAACGGCAAGATACACCCCTGGGCTAACAATGACTGGGTCTGGGTAATATCTTTTAAGTTAGCCCCACCCACCCCACCAAAGGAGATAGATGAAACGTAATCCCGCCGGTGAAACAACAGAGACGGAACTCCGTGAGCAGGTAAGAGACTTGTGCAAGGTTGAAATATTATGCAGGGTGTGATATAATATTTCCATCGTAATAGATGGAGGTATAAAGCTAAATGCCAAATGCAGGTGATAAAGTAAAAGGTAACACAATAGGGAAGAAAGATAATCGTTTATACATTTGGAAAGAATGCGTTGATTGCGGAAAAGGTAAGTGGGTGATTTTAACTCAAGCAAATCCCTCAATACATTGTCGTTCATGCGCATCAAGAATCAGATGGAAGAAGTCAAGGCGGCCTTTGCCTATGAATGATGGTTATATATTAATCCGGCTAGAGCCAAACGATTTCTACTATCCCATGGTAGACCATCGTGGTTATGTGAGAGAGCATCGCCTTGTAGTGGCAAAATCTCTGGGGCGGTGTTTACATTCATGGGAGATTATTCACCATAGGAATGGAGACAAGTCTGATAACCGATTGGAAAACTTACAGATAATCAGTGAATTGGGTCACAGGCAAATCACAATACTGGAAAAGAAGATAGTAGAACTAGAGGGAAGAATTGCGAAGCTCGAAATCGGAAATCATAGGTTGCGGATTCAAAATCACTGAGAAGGAATTTACGAGCCAGGTCAGTGATTTGGCTCAATTATTCGGTTGGAAGTATTATCATACGTGGTTTTCCATCCACAGCCCCAGGGGCATGACGGACCTGATACTCTGCAAGCCCCCCCGCCTGATATTCGCAGAGCTCAAAACCGAGAAGGGTGTCGTCTCCACCCATCAGCAGGAATGGATTGACCTATTGAGTCAGTGTCTTGGGGTTGAGTGCTACATCTGGCGGCCGTCTGATACAGAGAATATCGCAGAAATTTTAAGAGGTAATAATGTCTGACCCATGGGCTGAGTACATCAAGGCTCTGCATAGATGCTCTGACGCGGTAAAGCTGACGGCATTTCACACCATGGAGACAGCCAGGCAGACTGAGATTGTGGCTACCCAGACTTCACTTGTCGCATGGGCTATCAAAGAGTACCTGAAGAAGAGCGGGGGTAAAAATGTGTAAGCATGATTGGCTAGAGAAGCCTGACTACGGCGCGAAAGTTTGTGCCAAGTGTGGAAAGATAGAACCTTGTATTCCCGAACCCAAACTCCTAAATCACCACAAGAATGGCTGGCAAGAAATAGAGTTAATAAAAGGCTTGCCATTTACTGAAGGCACTACATCATGGTGCAAAAATAATCTCAAGGTGTTATTCAGTCCGAGAGAATTGCACACCGAGACTGACTTGGGCGGGGGTTATTGGAAACACCTATCAATTTCTCACCCTCACCGTTATCCGTATTGGGATGAGATTTTAAACGCTCGCAATACCTTTTTCAGTGAAATTGAAACTGTGATTCAGATAATGCCACCAACAAAAGAATATGTAAATTTCCATCCGAATTGCTTTCATTTATGGAGTAAAATATCAGAATGACAGTCCGCATACTCTATCCTTTGTTCTGGTGCATCTCACCTGAGAGCAGAGTGGCGTTACTTACTTACCAGCGTATAACTTATGGGGATATCCTTGAACCGCCTACTCCCCCGGGTAATGCCAAGGGGCCATCTTGGAGTGAGAGCCTGGAGGAAATCGACCGGTTGATGAGGCTACCTCCGCAGATAAGGAGGGGTTATTGATGCCTAATGAGGAGTGGTACTCGCCGGCAGCGATAACTTTTCAGCGGGAGCAAATTATCTGGATTTTAACCAACATGGAAACCATCGAAGCCGGCCGGTGGCCCCCCGACTTTAAGATTACGGGTTATAGTGGCGGGAAAAAGGGCAGGAGTTTCGGCCCAGCTTACTTCGAGGTCCCATGCGCAATCTCAGCCGAAGTTAAGCGGAGATTAAAACTAACGAAACTAGAGGGCAAGCTACTCTACTGGCAGGTAAGGTCGGGAGTAACACGCTTTGAGGACTTGGAAGATGAAGCGCAGATGGCTCTAAACTTTGTCAGTTTGTTCGACTTTAGGAAACGCCCGAAGTATTACATCTGGAAATATAATTGGCGGTATTACAGAAAACACAGGCCGAAATTAAGAGTTAATATCCTTAAAAAATAATTTACCAGGGGGTAAGTAAGATGACAGACTGGAAGCATGGTTTTCCGTGGGATTTAAGGGCCGTGGGTTTTAATTCCGATGTCAAAGTTTTCAGCTCTACCGGCAAACTGTTGAGGATAGAACCGGACAAGTCCTTTGACCAATTGGAAAAGCAGAAATGGGTGGCATCCCACCATCCACGACCGAGGCCTAAAGATAACAAAGAGAAGGGGTAGCCGTTTAAGCTACCCCAGATGATGGATTACCCTGCCCTAGCCCCTAAATCCCTCAGATTTTGACTACAGAGCGCCTTAATCTCTCGGGTCTGACAAACTCTCCACGGTCTGAGCCTGAAGGTCTTTGAACTCGTAAGAATCCAGCCACTTGATTGCCTGACGGATGGCGCCGGCATCGCCTATATAATTATTACAGAGGCTAAACTCAACAAGACAGTCCTCGGAGTATTCCCTGTCATGCTCAAACTCGAACAGGTACGGGAAACGGCAATCCGGCGGCGCATAGACTGTTACCCTGACGAAGTTTTCCTGTTCTATCGGTGCATCTCGGCGCTTGGCATCGGTGAATATCTGCTTGTACTCTATCATGGTTATTTTACTCCTTTCTTTTAATGTCTGTAAGGCAACTTAATATCTGGGAAGAAGTGCCTGGCATCAACTTCGGAAAGTTTTGCCCCATACTCGGCGGTTCGTTTCGCGCAGGTTTCTTCTGACCAGCCATTATCGGCCCCGATATAAGCTGCCCAATCAATGTTCTCTGTGATGTTGGCTACTATCGCCATGCCTTTCCCGTCTGAGTTCCAATATCTCCCCTCTCTAAGCACTTTTCTTTTCTCCTTTTCTTTTCGTTAGCTTCTCTTGGACGTAGATAATTACTCGTATCCCGCGCCAGTATTGGACTTTCTTTATCTCGGCAAACGGTATGATATGAACTGGTGTATCCCCTCCGTTATAGACTAGAATGGACAGGGTGGCTTTGAATTTCTTG
>JAHKAA010000031.1 GCA_018825965.1 Gammaproteobacteria bacterium | reverse complement strand
GCTGCCTTACCGCTTGGCTATACCCCTGCAGAAACTGCAGAATTCTTACTTGCTATGGTGCGGAAAGAGAGACTCGAACTCTCACGCCTCGCGGCGCTGGAACCTAAATCCAGTGCGTCTACCAATTTCGCCATTTCCGCAAACACTGGACGAACAAATTAAGTGGTGGCTACAGCGGGAATCGAACCTGCGACCCCAGCATTATGAGTGCTGTGCTCTAACCAGCTGAGCTATGTAGCCACTATGTCTTAGTTGTCCTAAGCAAGTGGCGCGTATTATGCTCATCAGGCTTTTTTGCGTCAACCGTTTTTTTACCACATCTTTGTCTATTCGGTTTGTTTGCTGGTTTTCTATGCAAGTTGGTGTCAACTCAACCAGTTTTTTCGGTTTTTCCGCTCTGTACTTGGGCTTATACGACTGATGGGGTAGTATCGGTTTGTTATTAAAACTAAAAAATAAACTCCGCAGCTATGGAGTCAGTAGAAGGAAAACCCATGTCGACAGATGTAAAACAGGCCAATTGGCCACGGCAAATCCCCTTTATTATTGCCAGTGAAGCTTGTGAGCGTTTCAGCTTCTACGGTATGCGTAATATTTTAACGCCCTTTTTAATGACAGCTTTGCTGTTATCTATACCTGAAGAAATGCGCGCCTCTATGGCAAAAGAAGTATTTCACTCCTTTGTCATTGGTGTTTACTTTTTCCCTTTATTAGGCGGCTGGTTAGCGGACCGTTATCTTGGCAAATACAACACCATTTTATGGTTGAGTATTGTCTACTGTATTGGTCATTTGTTTTTGGCCTTGTTCGAAACCAGCAAAGAAGGCTTTTACACCGGCTTGTTTTTAATAGCGCTGGGGTCGGGCGGCATTAAACCTCTGGTTTCAGCTTTTATGGGCGACCAGTTTGACCAAAGCAATAAAAAGCTTGCACAAAAAGCCTTTGATATCTTTTATTTCACTATTAACTTCGGCTCCTTTTTTGCGTCTTTGCTGATGCCACTGACCTTAAAGCACTTTGGTGCTGCAGTGGCTTTTGGTATACCAGGCATACTGATGGCTTTAGCTACCTTGTTTTTCTGGCTCGGCCGCAAACGTTATGTGCATATAGCTCCAGAGCCTAAAAACCCACATAGTTTTTTAAAAGTAGTGAAAACCGCTTTATTCGCTAAAGAACAAGGCAAAGCCAATGCTGGTCTTTATCTGGCTTTGGTTGGTTTTGCTTTGGCGATTTTTAGTTTAAGCCAAACACCCACTTTAGGTTTTGTCGCGGCCTTTTGTTTAGCTTTAGTGCTGGTGATGGGTTTTGGTGGCGCAGGTGCTGCTATTCAGTTAGAAAGGGCGCGTGGTGTACATCCTGATGTTGCAGTAGATGGTGTGCGCTCCGTGTTGCGTATTTTAATTTTATTTGCTTTGGTGACGCCATTCTGGTCTTTGTTTGATCAAAAAGCCTCGACCTGGATTTTACAAGCCAATGAGATGAGCAAACCCGACTGGTTTGAACCCGCCATGATGCAGGCATTAAACCCGCTGCTGGTGATGCTGCTGATCCCATTTAATCATATGGTGCTGTACCCACTGCTGGAGCGTTGTGGTGTGCGTATTACAGCACTGCGCCGCATGGGCGCTGGTATTGCCTTTGCGGGTTTAAGCTGGATTGTGATTGGTTCAGTGCAATTGGCGATGGACGGCGGCACTGTGATGTCTATTGTCTGGCAGGTCTTACCTTATGCGCTCTTAACCTTTGGTGAAGTATTGGTCTCGGCCACAGGCTTAGAGTTTGCGTACAGTCAGGCGCCAGCCGCGATGAAAGGTACCATTACCAGCTTCTGGCAGTTGTCGGTCACAGTAGGTAACTTATGGGTGCTGTTGGCCAATAGCAGTATTCGCAGCGAAACAGTTCTGTCGCAAGTCGAAGCAACAGGCTTATCGCAAACCGCCTTTTTAATGTTCTTCTTTGCAGGTTTTGCGCTGGTGGCAGCGGCAGTTTTTGCGCTTTATGCCCGCAGTTATACGATGTTGGATAACTATAGGGCCGTCTGATAGGGTTGCCACTTATGTTGTTCGTAACGGAAGCCACTTGTGTGGCTTCCATGCTTTTGGGCTAAATAATGGTCTTGCGTGTGCGAAGGTGATTAAAATTGTCCTGCACATAAGTGGTTTTAATCTTCACCAACTGCTCATAGCTGTCAGCAAAATAGATTTCAGTGGGGATTGCAGGGTCTTTAAAACTAATAAAAGCGCCATGAGTGCCTTCAATAGTGGCAGAGCGGCCTGTGTCTATCCAGTCCATAGCACGATTAACGTCCACATAAACCAGGTTATCTTGCTGTTCGATTTTTTTCTGGATGTCTTCATTCCACCAGGTTTGATACTGAATAGTGTATTGGCATTGGCGATAAGGGAATGCGATCTGCGGCAGCTTTTGCTTTGTCTGGTAAAACTCACCCTGAATAGCCCCTAAGGTGACATAGCTAAATAACCCTTGTTGCTCGTTTTCAAGCTGCAACAAGGTTGAGGTCAGGGAATGCAGAAGTTGCTGATAACCCTGTTCAGAAAGCCCGCTTTGATCAACAAAACGTGAGGTGATTTTATGCGGCGCCGGAGCGTCGTAGTCCGGTGTAAAAGGAGTTCCACCCAAAGCGAGGGTACCAGTTCGGCCAAGCCTGCGACTGACATCGTAGACTGAGTTTCTGCCCCAGTTGCCCATCAACTGATGATTGTATTTATCATCATATCCGGCACCACTGGCTGGATGTATAGTGATTTGTTGTGCTGAGACTTGTGGGAAATACCTATGGATGAACCCCAGTAGTTCAGTCTCGTTTCCTTCCCAGTAGCCATACATCAAGCAGTGATGGTACAGCTGAGTGACATCATAGTCTCCCTCCGGTGCAGGGATGGCGTTGATTTTAAGGTTAGTACCAAGCAGTTGCACTGTATCCTTTGCCGAAATGACGTTCTCCCAGCTTTTTAATACGGTCAAAGTGGTTTCATTGGGTTGAGGTGTACAGTAATTATGCCGGGCCTGCGCTTGTACAGGTCTGTTCCATTCGATTTCAAAACGGTGGATTTCTTTTGGCAGTTCAAAGGTTTGTAATTTTAGCTCTGTGACAATACCGTAACTCATGCCACCACCACCACGCAGTGCCCAAAGCAGATCGGAATTCTCGGTTTCACTGACATTCACTTTAGATCCATCACCAAGGATCACTGTTGCGCCTGTTAAATACTCACAGCACATACCATATTTTCGTGTCCATGGTCCCCAGCCTCCACCCTGAACAAAACCTGCAAGGCCAACAGTGGCACAGGTTCCGTGGGCGATCATACGATCTTGTTCAGCCAGTTTTGGGGTAAGCTGATAGAAACGATAACCAGCGCCTATGGTTGCGATGCCTTTGTCATCTAAAGAGAAGGTTTTAATACCTGTCACATCAATCAATACCACATTATCGCCGCTGCATTCGCCTGCATGATCATGACCACCAGCGCGGACCCGGATTGGAAGGTTGTAGTCTATGGCTGTTTTGTAGGCTTGTTGCACTTCTTCAGTGGATTCGCACATCACAATAATAAAAGGGTGATACTGATAACGGGTATTAAAAATTAAGCTTTCGGCCTGATAGGTATTTAATCCGGGTAAAACAGTAGGATGATTATCCTGGGCTGTAAGCAAACGCTCTGCCGGGAAGCCTTTTTCAACCATATCCTGACGAAATAACGCCGCGTTATTCAGGGCTAGAGCGTAAACCGCCAGCACTCCCCATCGTTGTGTTTCTGGATTGGGCTGTATTGCCTTAGTTTCTGTTGTTGTTTCATTTAGCTGACTCATTAAACACTCCTTTTTTCCGTTTTAGATCAATCAGAGCCCTTAGCCACATGAGGCCGAAGGGTGCAATAAGCTGATAAGCCCAGAGGATATAACCCGGTCTGTCAGCCAATTCATTGGTGGTGTTGTGTCATTCCTGATTTTCAGGTGCCAAAAAACAAGCCACTTAGTTCCCGAAAACAGAGGTATGTGATGTAAAACAGATTTACCTGAAAAAGATACTTTTTCAACTGTTTTTATAGGCAAGGCACAAATAAAGTGCAGTTTTTATCAGAAAGTAAAAGGTGAAGGGGAATTTGAATTAAAAGATGAACAGGAGTTGCGGCTTAGTGTTTTTATCAGTGTATTAAAGCATCGGCGTTTTACCTTAACCCGTGGCTATTGGTTTTGTTCAAAGCACTATGTGCCGCACAAATTTGCGCTTGTCAGAACGAATTAATTCGTTCCATTTCCGCTAATTTTTTCAACGCAAACAAACCCCTCTCGGCTACGGGATTGGACTTATCTGATGCAAATTTCTCTGCGAATTCCCGGGCGCTTTCTCGCAATTGGTCTAGCTCACGGATCAGAAACTCTGCCGACACTCGCCTAACAATTGATGAGCGGTCCACTGATGATCGTCTTAACAAATCGAAAAATGGAGTTTGAATAGTCAATTTACGCTCAGAAACAACAGCTTTAAGTCGTCCTTCGCAATAACGAATGTCTGTCCATACCCAGGTATGGCCTTCAGTCCATGTTATCCGGCCTTCGAATAGACTGCGGTATGCTTTTGCCCGTACTGAAGGTTGTGCAGCAAGAGTTGCGATTGTTTCAAGGTCATCATCGAGCACCGGGCTGCGCCCTACCTGAGAAAAAAGTGCGGGCATTGGCCCAGATGCCGATGAAATTAACTTCATTTTTAGTGCGTCTACAATTTCATCTTTACAGATGAGCTGCAATAGCACTTGCTTATCCGCTTTTTCAATCCGTTTCCAGGAGTTCCAATTGGAAAGAGCAATACAAAGTGCTTCAACTACATGTTCTGGAGCAGTGTTGTTCGCAATTTCCGGCAGTTTTTCCCTCGCAGCTGCACGTACCTGAGGCACCCAATCATTAAGCCTGCGGATGGCCAGTGAAAAGAAAAATACGTTTGGTGCCGCACCAGACAACGCTTTTAAGGTTTTCTCTCGTTTATAGCCGTCCCAACTAATCAGGTCTAACCATGTTAATAACTTAGCTGGCTTAGACTCTCTCTGCGATTGAGTCAGGTGTTTTAATGCCTGAGAAAACTCAGAACGAATTAATCGCTCCCAATAATCGAAATTGGACAGAGGTAACTGAGATGTCGCCTCAACAAGTGCCGACATATCAGCCACAACTTTACTTGCGGCATTTATCGAGCCAGCGAATTCTTTTATTGCTGATATCACTTTATCTTCAATCATTTGCGATCGTTGCACGAATAACTAGCCTCCAAACGACAGGGATCAGATGTTGTTGCAGCTCTATTAAAACAGAAACAACGCAGGAAATTTATAGTAAAGAACCAACCAACTTAAAAATTCCTCGCCAATTCAACGGACAGTAATAAGTGAACAGGTATAGAAATATCGGGCACAGGGCAAGACCTGCTCACAATTTTTCAAAGGCTTGAGTAGCCGCTATGTATGGCACTGTGCAGATGTTACTTAAGTCATCTATGTATAAAATCGACAGCTAACTGTTCAATAAGCCTGCTTATTCTTAACTCAGCTTCACCAGGCTGACTTCCAACATGTGTTCAATTTTTTGTTTTTTTCCGCTCCAGACGTATTTGTAGTGTCCGGCCTGAACCGGGATGCTAACGGCTTTAGGCTTAAAGGCGGCAATACATTGCCCGCCCTGGTGCCGAACGCTGTTGTATAACAGCCCATTACTGCCAGAGGCCCGCAGTGTTTTTGCGAACTGTTGTGGAGCTGCATAGTCATTGCTGTTGTGTAGAGCGCCAAATTCAGGACTACGGATATCGTGTAGAGGTAAAACTACGGCATTGATATAGCAGCGCATGGTCAGCTCGGTGTCTGGTTCATGGGGTGCGGCTAAAAATGGCTCTCTATGATAAATAGTTTCTGTAAAGGCTGTGGCTAAGCTGTTTGCGGCGTAGTACACCCCATAAGCTGTGCCATCGTTGAATCGGGTTGCTGTCCTTATATGAGTAAAAGCGGCCATCAGGAGAGCTGCCAAGGCCGGAAATCCGATCTCCTAATGGCACCAGCGCCAAATCACCAGCTTGCTGACGCAGCCTGTCATTGGTAAGTGATTCCAGCGCAAAGACTATGTCCAGTGTTGCCGGATCAGATCACATCGTCCAATCCTGAATAAAGAATGGCATTATCAATCCGGCCTAATGCGCCTTGCAATTTTGCTAAATCAGCTGGGCCTTTCATGCCTTTTTCAGTTTTAAGGATGAGAGTATTGATTTCTATCACCCGTTCAAACGGGAAACAGATGATATCCATTACATATCAGCCAATTTTTTAAAGGTTTTTTGGTGTGTCCGTAACGTAAGCTTTGTTTCTGACAAGATAATCTGACGGCCTGAATCGCCGCTTAGATCCAGCTTTTTTGTGGCTTTAATTTTGGGGCGTTCCACAGCTGTGACGCCGTAAGACTCAAGTTTTTTGTTCAACCTTAGCTCCATTGCCAGTGTCTGGCTGAATCTTTATGCAGGAAGTATAACTTCTGGACAGTATGACTCACCAGTCCAAAGATGCTTTTTGTTGCGGGATAGATTTTTATCGTTGGCAGCAAAGAGATTAGCAATCAGTGCAAACCGTAAGACGTGACCCTGAGGGTTCTAAAGCGTTTCGCCTTTGGCGAGATACTTTCTTTTGCTTCGCCAAAAGACAAGTATCCAAAGAAAAGGCGACCCCAGGTCGCAGCGAAATCCCGGCCCAAAATCGTGCGTCCAAGGCGGCTGGGTAACTCGCTCGTCGCTACCGCTCCTCACTCAGACACTCCCAGCCTTAAAACCTTGGCCACCCAATTTTGTCCGGCTCGCGCCCTAATGGGGATTTGGTGCCAGTAGTTGGTTTAGCCTTTGTTTATGACTGTAAAGAGTGAATTGTAGCAATGACGCACACCGCAAGACTTGACCCTCTGGGTTTTAACAACACGGGGTACTCCAAACTATGGGGATCAGGTTTAATATCAAGACACTGTTTTTCCTTACACTTTGATTTTATAGCCCGCAGCCTTCAAATCCTTGATAATTGCATAGGCTTGCGAATCTATTGATGCCTCTACTTTTTTGTAGACTATCCCAGAAAGATCACTAGGAATGGATACATTACCTTTGTGTAAGCAGCAAACTTTTGATCTTCCCAATTTACCAACAAAGTATCCGAACTCAAATATGACATTTGGGCGCGCACGATATTCTATCTCTCTAGATTTTTCAGGAAGTTCGGATTGGCTCACGGTGTAGGCAATTTCGTCAGGAGATAACAGAATAAATGCGTATCCGACATCGCTGTTTTTCTCGAATTTTTCAATTATCGTGTTCCCTTCATCCGCTTGCCGATGAAGGACGATGGGTTCAAGGCCAATTTCATGAATAAATCGTTCTACGTCATTCTTAAAATCTGAATCATGACCATGAACAACGAATATTTTATTTGACAGCAAAGGGGATACATTTTCACTTTCTTCTAACTTAAGCTCTCCATAAACGTCCTCAATCAATACAGACTTCGTGTTTTTTAATGATGTTAAAAATGTAGATTTAGCTCGGTGAAAATTATCTGGGCCATAACCCTTTGTTACAACCCCTGAAGCTACAACCGCAAGCCTTACGGCCGATGATTGATCTGGCATAAATGAACATACGATGTTTTTTACTCTTGTTTTCCACTCTAGCCACTCAGCTTTGTCTGTTCCCGCAAACTCGCCAGGATATGCACTATCTTTGTAACAAAAGTTATCGAAAGAAAACTTTTCTCCCTCAATTATCAACCTATCTAGTATTGATATTTTGCTATCCATATTATCCCCATAATTCAATATATGCTGTATTACGCTCTATGAAAGCGATTGGAATCAGGTTTAATGCGAGAGCTCCTAGCCACGTTTCTCTGAATCATCTGCAGCTATTTGAGGATTCTTGTCATATGCCAAACCTAGGATAGGTGCGATCTCAAAGCGTTCCTTTAGCTCTGTTGATATTTCTTCGTGTAACCTATCCACTTCAACGTTCATTTCCGCGAGAGTCTTTTCAAAGGCGGATTTGATCGGCTTCACTACTGTAATTTCATCGAGCGAC
Organism: Gammaproteobacteria bacterium; assembly: GCA_018825965.1. Taxonomy (GTDB): domain Bacteria; phylum Pseudomonadota; class Gammaproteobacteria; order Enterobacterales; family Alteromonadaceae; genus Pararheinheimera. Next base: position 37,595 of record JAHKAA010000031.1, on the reverse strand, counting down.
GCCCACAGGGCATTCTTCACAAACGATCTGGCAAATTGCCAGCTCACGATCGTTGAAAAGTATGAGCTCTTTTTGTTCTGAGTTAGAGTACTAATCAGCTTGTTCAAAGCCTCAATTGCTTTGATGCTGTCGATTTCTCCAGTGGCTAACATCTGTTTCAGTGAAGCAATTAATGAATCGAAAAGGTCAGGCACTGAGCTCGTATTTCTTGCTCGAGCAAACACCGCATCAAAATCGTATGCGGAAGCATTGCTCTCAGAGAAACTCCACGCGTGTGCCATCGCAGGCTCTCTAAGGTTCATCAGTTCCTTAAGAAGTTCCCAACTACTACCTGATACAATCGAATTAGCATCTTTGTTCTTTCTGGAATAAGACTCCGTGCAGGATATGGTTCTCATGAGCCATCCTGGCCGATCTCGTTCTGCGAGCAGGTTTGAGAGATCATGAGAGATGCTAGACAGTGCTTTGCATGCCTCTATTTTGGCCGCTTGGTTATTGTTCGACAATGCGTTCAGCATGTCGTCTAGTCTTGATCTGTATTGCTCATGTCTTTCTGTAACGACATTCATGAACATTTTCATACTTTCGTTACTCACGCATTTCTCCTAAAGCGTCTAAGCCATCAGTTAAACCTGAGTCACTAGTTCAGTGGTATCGATTATAGGTGTGTTTTAACTTAAATATGTCAGTAACTTAGCGTTACGTCTAGCCACTTTCAGCTCTATAACTCCTTGGGGAAGTTATATTAGAACTTACTTTGATATTACATCGTTTGAAGTTAAGGGGGATTGAGGGAAATAGCAGATGGGCGAGTTAAATGTTACTTTATAATGGCGTTGTTAAACCTCTGATTTCAATAGTTATTTATAATGAATTTGTTGTCGCAGTTGCCCTTAGATCTAGGACAACAAAAAACCGGACTAAAAAGTCCGGTTTTGAAGGGTAACGCAAAAACCAAAAGGTTAAACGTTAAACAAGAAATGCATTACGTCGCCGTCTTTACAGACGTAGGTTTTACCTTCAACGCGCAGTTTGCCTGCTTCTTTTGCGCCGGCTTCACCTTTGCAGGCGATAAAGTCGTCGTATGACACCACTTGAGCGCGGATAAAACCACGTTCGAAGTCGGTGTGGATCACGCCTGCTGCTTGTGGTGCTGTGGCGCCAACTGGAATAGTCCAGGCGCGAACTTCTTTTACACCAGCAGTGAAGTAGGTGTGCAGGTTTAACAGCGAGTAACCACCACGAATGACGCGGTTTAAGCCTGGTTCTTCTAAGCCCATAGACTCTAAGAATTCAGCTTTTTCTTCGTCTTCCAGCTCAGCAATTTCAGATTCAATAGCAGCACAAATAGAGACTACAATAGCGCCTTCTTTGGCGGCTATGGCTTTTACTACGTCTAAGTGTGGGTTATTTTCAAAACCATCTTCCAGTACGTTGGCGATGTACATAGTAGGTTTGATGGTCAGGAAGTTCATATACGACACCAGGGCTTTTTCGTCGTCGCTTAAGTCCAGCTGACGTAAAGTTAAGCCTGATTCCAAGTGTTTTTTTACTTTTTCCAGCACTTCCATTTCAGCTTTAGCGTCTTTATCACCGGCTTTGGCTTTTTTGCTAACACGGAATATCGCTTTGTCGGCGCTGTCCATATCGGATAAAACCAATTCCATATTGATGGTATCTATATCGTCAGCCGGATCAATTTTTCCTGCAACGTGGATGATGTTTTCATCATCAAAACAACGTACTACGTGGCCGATGGCGTCGGTTTCACGGATATTGGCCAGGAATTTATTACCTAAACCTTCACCTTTAGAAGCGCCTTTTACCAGGCCTGCGATATCGACGAATTCCATAGTCGTTGGCAGTATACGTTGTGGTTTTACAATGTCGGCCAGTTGCTGTAAACGCAAATCAGGCACAGGCACCACACCGGTATTTGGTTCGATAGTACAAAACGGGAAGTTAGCCGCTTCAATACCAGCTTTTGTCAGTGCGTTGAACAGAGTAGATTTACCTACGTTTGGTAAACCAACGATGCCACATTTAAAACCCATGGGTGTATCCTTTGTGCTTAGACGGCAAAGCCGTGCTGTTTGCGAACCGGACGCGCTTAAACTTTTGCTTAAGCCGCGCTGAAACTATGTAACCTGTGCTGCGCTTTAATTAAGCCATCGCTTAACCAAAGTTCAAAACAACGCATCGATTCATCCAGAGCTTCGTCGATCAGCTTCTGTTCGGATAACGGTGCTTTGCCCAGCACATAACCTGTGACTAAGTCTTTATGGCCAGGATGACCAATACCCAGTCGCAGGCGATAAAAATTGGCATTATTGCCGAGTTTACTGGTGATGTCTTTTAAACCATTGTGACCGGCATGGCCGCCACCCAGTTTAAATTTAGCTACGCCGGGCGCTATCGCCATTTCGTCGTGAGCCACCAGAATATTTTCGGGTAAAAGTTTATAGAACTGCGCTATAGCTGCAACGGATTTGCCACTTAAATTCATGTAAGTAGTGGGGATCAGCAGTTTATATTCCTGACCCTGAGTGACAAATTTACCAGTCAGGCCAAAAAATTTACTATCAGGACGAAGAGAAACGTTATAGCGGCGGGCAAGTTGTTCTACAAACCATTGACCTGCGTTGTGGCGGGTCTGGCTGTATTCTGGGCCTGGATTACCCAGGCCCACAATTAACTGAATTGCTTCAGTCATTACTCAGCTGTGTCTTCGTCTGCTTTACCAGCAGGCTTGTTCACAGATACAACGGCTTGGTCATGACCAGCGCCTTTGGCTAACTCAGTGATAGTTACGCCAGCAGGAACTTTCAGATCTGACAAGTGCAGAGTTACGCCTACTTCAACGTCTGCTAAATCCACTTCAATGAATTCTGGCAGGTTCTGTGGTAACACAGTGATAGCCAGTTCGTTGATATGGTGAGCAACGATGCCGCCTTTCTTAGTTGCAGCAGCTTCGTTGATGAAGTGAACCGGAACTACAGTGTGTAACTCGTGGCCAGCTTCTACGCGTTGGAAGTCAACGTGCATAACTTTTGGCTTGAACGGGTGACGTTGCATAGCTTTAACGATAGTTTTCACTTCTTCACCGCCAACAACGATAGTCAGGATGTGAGTGTAGAAACCTTCGTTAGCCTGAGCTTGTAACAATTTAGAGTGATCTAAAGTGATAGACAGAGCTTCTTGATGACCACCGTAAATGATAGCTGGTACTTTGTCTGCATGACGTAGGCGGCGGCTCGCACCTTTCCCTAAATCAGAGCGGACTTCTGCATTTAACGTGTAAATGGCGTTTGACATGGTATTCTCCAAAAATTAATAGACCCTGAGTTCCGCGACCTGACCCCAGGAAGAAGCTTTTCCGCCCGGCGAAGTTAAATTCAGCCGACGCAAAAAAGCGCGCTATGGTATCACCGGAGCCTCAAGGCTGCAAATGAAAGCTACAAAAAGAAAAGGCACCGAGCGGTGCCTTTTTCAAATCTTCAGTCTGAAATTAATCAAACATAGAAGAAATAGATTCTTCGTTGCTGATACGACGGATACATTCGGCCAGCATATCGCTTAATGTCAGTTGCTTCACTTTGCTGATGGCGCGAATTTCAGCGCTCAGCGGCATAGTGTCTGTGATGATCAGTTCGTCAATCACTGAGTTTCTGATGTTTTCAGCTGCATTGCCAGAGAACACAGGGTGAGTCGCATAAGCAAATACCCGTTTTGCACCTTGTTCTTTTAAGGCTTCAGCGGCTTTGCATAAAGTGCCGCCTGTATCAATCATGTCATCGACAATAATACAGTCGCGATCTTTGACATCACCAATAATATGCATCACCTGAGACACGTTGGCCTTAGGACGACGTTTATCGATAATAGCCAAGTCAGCATCGTTCAGCAATTTGGCGATAGCACGGGCACGCACTACACCACCTATATCCGGAGATACCACTACTGGCGCAACAAATTCACGTTTACGCATATCGTCCAGCAAAATAGGGCTGCCGAATACGTTGTCCACTGGTACGTCGAAGAAACCCTGAATTTGCTCAGCGTGTAAATCTACGGTCAGTACACGGTCGACACCAACGCTGGATAAAAAGTCGGCCACTACTTTCGCAGTGATAGGCACACGGGCAGAGCGCACTCGTCTGTCCTGGCGGGCATAACCAAAGTAAGGAATAACTGCAGTAATACGACCGGCAGAAGCGCGGCGTAAGGCGTCTACCATCACAATGAGTTCCATCAGGTTGTCATTGGTTGGCGCACAAGTAGACTGGATAATAAAAACGTCAGATCCCCTGACGTTTTCATTGATTTGCACACTGACTTCACCGTCGCTAAAACGGCCGACTTCGGCATCGCCCAGTTTGATATATAAACGGCTGGCTATCTTCTTGGCGAGTTCTGGTACGGCGTTACCAGCGAATATCTTCATGTCGGGCACGGCAGGATCCTCAGGGCAGTTTATGAGTCCGGTTAATAATACAGCAGGCCTTTTGTGTCGCCTGCTGTGCGTCATACGGCATGTTCCAGTTCAGTCAGGACAGCAGACTGATTGACCCCTTTCGCAACAAAGGCGCGCCACTGTGGCGGCAGTTTTGCAAGGGTTTGACGGGCACTTAATTCATCCTGGAACTCGGCAAACACACTGGCGCCGGTACCTGTCATTCTGGACGGCGCGTATTCTATCAACCAGTTCAGTACCATTGCAACCTCGGGGTATAGCCCTTTAACCAGAGTTTCGCAGTCATTTTGCCACTCACAGTCTAGTAGATCTTTGACGGACATGACGGGCGTATTACGGATTAAATCAGCGTGGCTAAAGACTTCAGCTGTGCTGACATGCAGATCAGGCGTCACAATAAGGTAATATTTTTGCGGCAAACTAATGGGTTGTAATTTTTCTCCAACCCCTTCAGCAAAGGCTGTTTTTCCGAATACAAACACAGGAACGTCGGCCCCTAATTTTAAGCCCAGTTCACAAAGCTGTGTATTCGATAGGTTTAATTGCCACAAATGATTTAATGCCAGAAGTGTGGTGGCAGCATCAGAGGAGCCTCCACCTAAGCCGCCGCCCATAGGCACTTGTTTATCCAGATAAATGTCAACGCCTGCGTTTTCAAAAGCCAGAGGCTGCAATAACTTCGCCGCGCGAACCACCAGATTGCTGTTATTTTCTATGCTTTTATCTGAACAACGAAAGTTAATTTCACCGTCCCTGGTGAGTGTGAAACTCAGTTGGTCGCCACAATCCAGCATTTGAAACAAAGTTTGCAGATTGTGGTAACCATCGGCGCGGCGGCCTGTGATATGTAAAAATAAATTCAGTTTAGCCGGGGCTGATAAGGTTAAAGTTGCCATTTACGCACCACTAGCTTAATACGGCTGCCATCGGCTTTAGAATTCAACTGAATGTGTCTTGGTAAAGCTAAAGCATCAGGGAAGAATTCTTTGTAACTGACTTGCCAGTCACGCTCTTGACTATCTTTTAGCGTAAAGCTGGTTAAACGGCCTTGGGCATCCCACTGATGATTAAAACTTTCTGCGCTTGCCACACCTTTGAGCCAGAGTGGCATTTCTTCAATAGGTAAACTCCAGCCGGATAAATAATCCAGCAAGGCACTGGCCGACTGTGCCTGATGTGTTTCACCATCGGCTTTGACAGTGGCACCACGGGCGTCTGTTTCCAGTTCAAAAATACTGATGCCAACAAAGTTGGTCATATTGGCCTGAAAATAAGGCCCTTGTTGTTGCCAGTTTAAACTGCCACTGACACTTTCTTCCGGTGCTTTTACACCTAAGGCTCCGGTCAGTTTAAACTCCTGCAATTGCTCTAATTGCAGTTGTCTCTGCTGAGCAGATAAGGGGACAATGGGTTTTAGCTGACTGCTGTTGCTGGCACAAGCTGTCAAAATCAGGCAGAAAACTACAAAACAACCAGTTTTTATCGCTGCAAACACACTAATTCCTTCTCTACGCTTTTTTTAGTTTGGGCTTTTTCGTACAATTCGCCCTCTTTTGACAAACGCCCGTTTTTACAAAACCGGCCACACAGGTGAATGATCATTTTTGCTTTAGGTATTAATCATAAAACTGCACCTGTCTCTTTACGTGAGCAGGTCGCTTTTGCGCCTGAACAAATTTTGGACGCCTTACGCGATCTGACAACTCAGACTCAGGTGTCTGACGCTGTGATCTTGTCTACCTGTAACAGAACTGAGCTGTATTTTAGCGGCAGCGCCGAGCAATCGAAACAAGTAATTGACTGGCTGAGCAAATTTCATCAGTTGGACTTAGCCGAATTACAGCATCATTTATACCTGCATCAGGATCAGCAGGCCAGCAGTCATTTAATGCGGGTGGCCTGTGGTTTAGATTCTTTAGTGCTGGGTGAGCCACAAATTTTGGGGCAAGTGAAGCAAGCTTATAGCCATTCGAGGCAGGCCGGTACTATTAATCCGGCGTTTGAGCGCTTGTTTCAAAAAACCTTTTCAGTGGCCAAACAGGTTCGTACTGAAACAGATATTGGCGCCAGTGCTGTATCAGTGGCTTTTGCAGCAGTCAGCCTGGCCCGGCAAATTTTTGGCCAGTTAGGTAAAGTCAAAGTGCTGTTGATTGGTGCTGGTGAAACCATTGAGCTGGTGGCGAAACATTTACTGGAGCAGGGCGCAGAAAAAATTACAGTCGCTAACCGCTCTTATGACAAAGCAGCAGCTTTAGCCAGTTTGTTTAACGGCGAAGCCGTGAGCTTAGCGCAAGTACCACAGGCTTTGGCTTATGCCGATGTGGTGATTAGTTCGACCGCCAGTACCTTGCCTATAGTAGGTAAAGGTATGGTGGAACAGGCGCTGAAAAAACGCCGCCATAAACCTATGTTTTTTGTCGATTTAGCTGTGCCACGCGATATTGAAGAGCAAGTAGCAGAGCTGGAAGACGCTTATTTGTATACAGTGGACGACTTGCAATCCATAGTGCTGCAAAATTTGCAGAACCGTCAGGAAGCAGCGGCTGAGGCCGAACAAATGATTTTGTTGGGCGTCAGCGAGTTCAGTCAGTGGCTGAGTTTGCATGGCCAACTGGACGTGGTACGTGATTACCGTGAAAAAGGCGAAGCCATACGGGATGAATTGCTGGCCAAAGCAGGCAAACAAATTGCAGCAGGGCAAGACCCTGAAAAAGTATTAGCTGAACTTGCGACTAAACTTAGCAACAGGTTGATGCATGCACCAACCAAAGCACTGAGGCAGTTACTGCAGGACGAGCAACCTCAACAACAATCTTTGATCAACACTTTGTTAGATCTGTAATCAGGTAAAAAGAAACAACATGAAAGAATCGGTGTACCGCAAACTCGAAGCTCTGGTCGAACGTTATGAAGAAGTTCAGGCGTTATTAAGTGACGCTGGCGTAATTTCTGACCAAAGTCGTTTTCGGGAATTGTCCAAAGAGTACAGCCAACTGGAAGAACTGAGCCAGGCTTTTGGTTCTTATCGTCAGGCGCAGGATGATTTGACCAGCGCTGAAGACATGATGAAAGACTCTGACCCTGATATGCGTGAAATGGCGCAGGACGAATACAAAGCGGCCAAAGAGCGTATTGAACAGCTGGATCAGGACTTACAAATTCTGTTGTTACCTAAAGATCCCAACGACAGCAACAGCTGCTTCCTCGAAATTCGTGCCGGTGCCGGTGGTGATGAAGCCGCTATTTTTGCCGGTGATGTGTTCCGTATGTACAGCCGTTTTTGTGAACGCAAACGCTGGAAAGTAGAAATTGTCAGCTGCAACGACGGCGAACACGGTGGTTATAAAGAAGTGATCGCCAGCATTCAGGGCGAAGGTGCTTACGGTATTCTGAAATTTGAATCCGGTGGTCACCGCGTACAACGTGTACCAGCTACTGAATCTCAGGGAAGGGTGCATACTTCAGCCTGTACTGTGGCCATTATGCCGGAAGTACCGGAAAGCGAAGCCATCGAAATTAATCCTGCTGATTTAAAAGTAGATACCTACCGCGCCTCTGGTGCCGGTGGTCAGCACGTTAACAGAACTGACTCTGCCATTCGTATTACTCACTTACCTACGGGTATAGTGGTGGAATGTCAGGACGAACGTTCACAGCATAAAAACCGTGCCCGCGCTATGAGCGTATTGCAGTCGCGTATTCAGGCTGCTGAAGACGAAAAACGCCGTTTAGTGGAAGAATCGACCCGCCGCTCTTTAGTCGGTAGTGGCGACCGTTCTGAACGTATCCGTACCTATAACTTCCCACAAGGCCGCTTAACGGATCACCGTATCAACCTGACCATTTACCGTTTACTCGATGTGATGGAAGGTGATTTAGATTTGGTGATTGGCCCATTAAGCCATGAACACCAGGCCGACTTGTTAGCTGCTTTGGCTGATGAAAATCGCTAACAGCCTCACTCTGACGCAGTGGCTGCAACAGGCTGCTGCGTTACTTACTCCTTTGCTTGAAACCGGCCCTGTACCTGCGGATGCAAAACAGGAAGCGCGGCGTATTCTGTTGGAAGTGCTGGATATCAACGCCACTACTTTGATGTTGTATCCGGAACGTGAGCTTACGCAAGCTCAGTTGCTGATGTTAGAACCAGTGCTGACTCGCCGCCTGACGGGCGAGCCTCTGGCCCATATTCTGGGCTACTGGTATTTCTGGGATTTTAAACTAGCTGTAGCCCCTTGCACTTTAATACCAAGACCCGACACTGAACTCTTAGTTGAGCAGGCTTTAGCTTTGCCTTTGCCTGCTAATGCCAAAGTGTTGGATCTAGGCACTGGCACAGGAGCTATAGCTTTAGCTTTAGCTAAAGAAAAACCCAACTGGACTGTGACTGGGGTGGATCTACAACCTGAGGCTGTTGAACTGGCAAAGCAGAATGTTCAGCTGTTGGCGTTAGCCAATTGCCAGATCAAACAAAGCAGCTGGTTTGAAGCTTTAACGGGCCAGCGTTTTGATTTAATCCTCAGTAACCCACCTTATATAGATGCACTAGACCCGCATTTAGCTTTAGGCGATGTACGTTTTGAGCCTGACTCCGCTTTAATAGCACCAGAGCAAGGCCTGGCCGATATCCGCCATATTTGTACCCAAGCCCCACAATTCTTAACGCCATCCGGCTGGTTATGGCTGGAACACGGCTATCAGCAAAGCGAGGCAGTACAGCAGATATTAACCAAAGCAGGTTTTACTTCTGTGCAATCGGTTAAAGACTACGGCGGCCAGTGGCGTATCAGTGGTGGCCAGCTTTCCGCTTAAGTTGTGTTGTAATACCATAGCTGTAGGTTTTGATTACATGAATTGCGGTTGGCTCTGTAAATCAAACATCTGCAAAACAGGGGGATGAAATATCGTCCGCAAGGTTCGCAGTACTCTGTTTTATAATGTTCTCGTGAGCACTTTTGCGTAATTTCAAGCTAAGTTTTAGGGTTTATATGAATGTATTGTTAGTCATTGACATGCAAAAATCAGTTTTTGCAGCACCGCGTTTAAATACAAAGGAGGTGGTTGAAAACATTAATCTCCTTGCTGATTTTATGCGGCGTTCTGGCGGTTTGGTTATATTTATTCAGCACAACGGTTCACAGGAGGACGATTTAGTCGAGGCCACTGTAGGTTGGGAAATTATCGATGAACTGAATTTCAAAGTTGAAGATCTCCGCCTGACAAAAACTGCATGTGATTCATTTTATAGAACAGAATTAGAGTCTATTTTAAGGGGTAATAAGGCAACTAACATCGTGATAGTGGGCGCTGTAACAGAGTACTGTGTAGACACCACACTCAGATCATGCCTAAGCAAAGAGTTTAATGTCACTGCTATTTCAGACGCTCATACTACTGGAAACAGAACGCATTTACCTGCAAAAGACATTGTATTGCATCACAACCAAACCTGGAAAAACTTGATTCTTCCCAGCGTAGATATTCAGGTTGTTACGACCAGCGAATTTTTAAATAACTCAACCAGGTTCATTAAGTAGAGGCTACTTCTTTATTGCAACACCAGGTCTGACGGTGGTATTGGCTCGCTGACCAACAGTTTTTTGTTCCGTTAAATGATCGCCTGCTTACTGGGTTTGCTGAAAATGTAATATAAAATTCCGTGGCTCAGAGTCTGGTTGTATGAGTGAAGCGAGATACTGTTACCAAGGAGAATCTCGCCCACAGCGCAGTAGCTTAAAGTTAATATGAGATAAAATATTTATATTTTCAACGGCTTTGTTTTGACCCAACCTTGTTTAGCGCATATAAATAAACACAAAGCGATTAAAAGCGCGGCAAGCTAAAGGAGTGTGGCATGGCGAATGATTTTTTGTTTGCTGAGGAACCTGAGGAAGTAGTACATGTTTCCCGAGGCAGTTGGAAAGTATTGATAGTAGACGATGAGCCTGAGGTTCATGCTGTTACTAAGCTGGCATTAAGTGACTTTTCTTTTCAGGGCAAACACCTCGAATTTATCAGCGCTTATTCAGGCCGTGAGGCAAAAGAAATGCTGGCTAAGCATACAGATGCGGCCATAGTGCTTTTAGATGTGGTGATGGAAACTGACGATGCCGGTTTGCTGGTGGCGCGCTATATCCGCGAGGAGCTGCATAATCATTATGTACGTATTATTTTGCGTACAGGTCAGCCGGGGCAGGCGCCTGAGCGTCAGGTGATAGTCAATTACGATATTAACGATTACAAATCCAAAACTGAGCTGACAGCACAAAAACTCTTTACTGTGGTGATGTCGAGCTTACGTTCGTACCGCGATATTCTGGCCATTGATCATAGCCGTCAGGGCCTTGAAAAAATTATTACCGCCTCTGCAGATTTATTTTCTGCCCATTCGATGGAACAGTTTATTGATGGCGTACTGCAGCAACTGACCTCTATTTTAGGTTGCAACGACAATGCCTTGTTGGTGACTTCATCCCTGGTCGCGGGAAATATTAATGAAGAGGCAGATCCGGAACGTTTAGTGGTATTTGCCGGTTTAGGCCAGTTTGAACATCAGGAGGGCAAACAGATCAGTGATGTGCTGGAGCCCCCATTACTGGACGCTTTTCATCAGGCGCTGAACAGCCGCAGCATAGTGTATCGTGATAATTATTTAGTGGCGTATTGCACCAGTAAGTTTACCTCTGGTTCTTTGCTTTATGTATCGGGTTTACCTAACCAGATGACAGACACACAAAAACGTTTAATTGAGCTGTTTTCACAAAATGTGCAAATTGCTTATGAAAACGTGCAACTGCAAAGCGAAATTGAAGACACCCAACGCGAAATTGTCTATCGCTTAAGTGAAGCTGTGGAGCATCGCTCCATCGAAACCGGTAATCATGTCAAACGTGTTGCTTTTATTTGTTACGATCTGGCCAAAGCTTATGGTTTACCTGAAGAAGAAGCCGAAAAACTGATGTTTGCGTCTCCTTTGCATGATGTCGGCAAAGTGGGCATACCGGATGGCATTTTAAATAAGCCGATGAAATTGCATGGTCAGGAATGGGAAGTGATGAAAACCCACGCCAGCATAGGTTATGAAATTTTAAAAAATTCTAAACGCACCATTATTCAGGCAGGTGCCATCATAGCGCAGGATCACCATGAAAAATGGGATGGTTCTGGTTATCCCAATGGTAAAAAGGGCGAAGACATTCATATTTATGGCCGTATTGCTGCTTTAGCTGATGTTTATGATGCATTGCGTCACAGACGCTGTTATAAATCGGCCTGGACTTTGGAGCAGGTGATGGAGAAAATCAGCAGCGAGTCAGGCAAGCATTTTGACCCTAAACTGGTCGAAATATTTAAAAGCCGGGTCGACAAACTCGAAGCAATACTGCAAAAATACCCGGACGACGAAGATAAGTAGCAGTGACAGCTGATTTCAGGCCACCTGCGGGTGGCTTTTTATTTGTGATTTTTTAGCAGATTTTGTAGGGATTATTTTTATGTATATGGCACTCAAACATTCTCATATGTTGTTTATCGCGCTCAGCGTAACTTTTCTGGCGGTACGGTTTTTATTAAGTTTAAAATCTCCGGCTTTGCTGCAGAATAAATTTTTAAAGATTGCGCCTCATGTGGTGGATACCTTGTTGCTGCTGACGGCTATTGGCCTGATGCTGACTATTCAGCAATACCCTTTTCAGACGCCATGGCTGACAGATAAACTTTTTGGTTTATTTGCTTATATTGGTTTAGCTGTGATGGCGTTAAAAGGCCGTAGTCTGCTGATGCGTTGGGTTGGTTTTTTGGGTGCTTTAAGCTGGCTGGCGCTGGTGGGCAAAGTCGCTATTACTAAAACCCCTGTGTTGTTTGGCTAAGGGCGCTTTTGCTGAAAACAGCCTTGTTTTTATTTAATTATGCTTTTTGTGATGTGCTTTTTTGTTGTATTGGGTAGTCAATGAAGTCTGAGTTAAAGCAGCAGGGTCAGGCCCTGCTTGAGTTATTGTTAGCCATTGAACAGCAGTGGACAGATGCTGAACAAATCCGGCAGGCAAAAGAAAGCTGGTTTGCTATGGCACCGGCTCAGGCTGAAAAAACGCTGACAATGAATGCGTTAGCCCACCATGTGGACAGCTTTTACCGGGATGCTTTTTTTACCCCTCCAATAAAACCTTTGCTGATTGAAGAGATGCATCAGCCCACCTTGTTGAGTTACGCCATTAACCAGCGTGAAGCCGACCCGCTGGTGTTGATCCTGCTGCTGTTATGCTGGTTACAGCAAGCTGGCTTTCAAAGCGATATAGTGCGTTACAAAGGCGAATATTTAGTACAGGTGCGCTTATCCCAAGCGGAAAAGGTATGGATCGATCCTTATACCGGTGCCTGGCAATGTTTGTTAAGCCCTGAAAATGGTCTGGCATTGAGTATTACTCAGGAGCTGGCGACACAAGCTGTCGATTTTCCGGTCTTTTGTGCCGGACTATGGCAGTTACAAAAACAGCTGTTGTTGGCTTTAGGTAAACGTGAACAGGCTATGGCTGTAGTGCAGCATTTATTGGACCAAAAGCCGGGCGATCCTTATTTGCACCGCGAGCGGGGGTTGTTGTCTGAGTTGTTGGATCACTGGTCTTTGGCGATCAGCGATTATCAGTATTTTGTTGATCAAAAACCGGATGACCCGTCTAACGATCATATGAAACAACAAATCCGTCAGCTGTCGTCCTACCCACAGTGGCTGCATTAAGAGTATCATTGCCGCAGTATCAGCTATTTCTTCTGAGGAATTTTAAGTGACAAACCAACACAGTATTCAGGTAGGCTCTATTGAAGTCGCCAATAACAAACCTTTTGTGCTTTTTGGTGGCATGAACGTTTTAGAGTCGCGTGATTTAGCCATGCAGGTGGCGGAGTACTACGTCAAAGTCACAGAAAAGCTCGGTATTCCTTATGTCTTTAAAGCCTCTTTTGACAAAGCCAACCGCTCTTCTGTGCATTCCTACCGTGGTCCTGGCATGGAAGAGGGCTTAAAAGTTTTCGAAGAAATTAAAAAAACTTTTAACGTACCGCTGATCACCGATGTACACGAACCTTATCAGGCCGCCATAGTGGCTGAAGTAGTTGATGTGATCCAGTTGCCGGCCTTTTTAGCCCGCCAGACTGACTTGGTTATTGCTATGGCACAAACCGGTGCTGTGATTAACGTGAAAAAACCACAGTTCTTAGCACCTCATGAAATGCGTCATATCATCACCAAGTTTCAGGAAGCGGGTAACGATAAAATTATCCTCTGTGAACGTGGCTCCAGCTTTGGTTATAACAACCTGGTGGTCGACATGCTGGGCATGGACGATATGAAGCAATACGCGCCTGTGATTTTTGATGCGACTCACGCTTTGCAGCGCCCTGGTGGTCGTGCTGATTCAGCCGATGGCCGTCGTGCTCAGGCTGCTCAGTTAGCCCGTTCTGGTATGGCCCTGGGTTTAGCCGGCTTGTTTATCGAAGCGCATCCGAATCCAAATGAAGCTAAATGTGACGGTCCTTGTGCTTTACCACTGAATAAACTGGAAGCTTACCTGCAACAAATGAAAGAATTGGATCAGTTAGTCAAATCTTTTGCGCCTTTGGATACATCGGCGAATTAAAAAACTGTAGGGGCGGGGCTTGTACCCGCCCGTCTCAAATTCCAAACAAAAGCCGCAATTTCAAGTCAGAAGGGGATGAAAAACATCCTCTTTGCTCAAGTATTAAGCTAACGATTCAGGCAACTAAAAAATAAGTTGACTTGAGTTGCCGAAATCCGTTTAATACCCCCCGTTGCCCAGATAGCTCAGTCGGTAGAGCAGCGGATTGAAAATCCGCGTGTCGGTGGTTCGATTCCGCCTCTGGGCACCATAACTTTTTGTGATGTGGTTGCTTTGTAATCCTGTCACCCGGTTTAGGTTGCCGCTTTAGCTCAGTTGGTAGAGCAACTGACTTGTAATCAGTAGGTCATCCGTTCGACTCGGATAAGCGGCACCATTCACGTTACGCCCAGATAGCTCAGTCGGTAGAGCAGCGGATTGAAAATCCGCGTGTCGGTGGTTCGATTCCGCCTCTGGGCACCATCTTTTAGATGTGTTGTTAAAAAGCCAGTCTTCGACTGGCTTTTTGCTTTCTGCCATTCAGAGGCTCCATCTCGATGACAAAATACATCCATGTATTTTGCCCTGCGGGCCAGCTAAAGCTGTTCCGGTTTGCTCCCGGCAAACCTGGTCCGTCTCTGGGCACCATAAAAAACAAAGAGCCCGTCCTGGTGAAGGGCTTTTTGTTTTCTGTTATTTAAAGGCTTGATCCTGGTGACAAACGAACTGCTGTCAGGCTCATTTTACTCAGCCGTGACCTCCATTTGGCTTTGACGCAATAACACAACCCCAAACCATAGCTGCCACACCAGTTGAGACAAGCCAAAGGCTTCTTTCAGGTAAGGTTGGGTATGAAAGACAGTCAGTATGGCAAAGCTGCCTGTGAGCAAACCAAGCCCATGTAGTTTTGCCCTTTGTGGTTGTTGCTGCAATCCAGCCAGGCTAAACAGCAGGATCCACAGACCTCCCACCAGTTCAATGCCGCCGCCCAGAGCATGGGTCATCAGCCCCATGGCATGAAAGAGTGTTACAGCAAGATCTGGATCTGTATTGACCAGAGTGATCACTAGCTCCAGACCTGTCAGTGCTATCATGCCTGAGGCCATCATTAAGACCACCCAAACCTTGCCAAAGAGCCCAGATGCTTGCACCAGGGCTGATCGCGGCTGAGGTAACTGCCGGGGGATAGCTATCACCATCACTGCCAGTAAAAAACCAAACAGCAAATAACCTATGGCATAACCTGCCAGGACCAAAAACTGATGTTGGTTTATGTAGTGAATGTTCTGTAAAGGTTCTGCTTGTTCAGGTTGAGATAAAACCACAAAAAAGATCAGTGCCACTGTGAAGTAACACAAAGCCATGCCTATGGAGGCTAAACCCCCGCAGCGTTGTATAGTGAAAAAGGATGCTGAATTGGATGTGCCTTGATAAAAGGACATAATGACTCCTGAAAAAAACTGAATTAATGTGATAAGGGTTCGCAGAAAATCTTATGCAAAGCTGAAGCTTATGTCGTCCGCGACTATAAGCGCGGACAGTTTTTTATGCCGCAGTTAGCTGTTATTACTTAGACTGATGAGGTTCTTCATCGAAACGACAAGGTAGGGAAGTCTGTTGATGCTTGAGTTGGTTTTTGCCGCTATGGCCCTGGGTATTGTGCTGCTGCTTGTGCCTTACTTTTGCTTGCAACTGCAGCAGAATAAGCACCTGATACCGCTGCTCATCGTGCTTTTGTCATTGGCCTTTATTGCCACTGGGCCTGTGGTTTTTACCTTATGGCCTTCATTAGTTTTTGCGTACATTGCGCTGATGCCATTGGCTTTTTTTGCTCTGAATCCTGCCTTGTGGTTTTACATCAAGGCGTTAACTGCAGAGCAGCCCTGGCGCTTCAAAGGCGCGGATGGCTGGCATCTATTCCCTTTGGTTTTTGCCGGGGTACTGGCGGTGCTGATCCAGAGTTTGTCTTATGAACAACAGCAGTTGTTATTTTTTTCTGAGGCGTCAGATGTGGCTGGTTACACTTTGCTGGTTGCTATCGTATTTCTAGCGGCTGTGTTGGTATGGTTGGGGCAAAGTTGTTTTTACCTCTGGCTGATGCTCTGTAAGGTCAGAGGTTACAGACGAAAGCTGCGGCAGGTGTTTGCCGAAGACAGTGGCAAACGACTGGCCTGGCTGGAAATGCTGGTGCTGTTGCTGCTGTTTAGCTGGAGTTATGCAGTGCTGAACCTGATGCTGGCTGATCGCTTGAATTCTGTCTGGTTGTCGGATGCCGTGGTGCTGTTTTGCTTGTTACTTCTGGTCTGGTTAGTTGCCTGGTGTGGTTTAATGCAGCAACCGGGTTTTAGTGAAACCTATAAGCTACATGCTGTTTCCACTGAAGCTGAAGAGTTAAAGCCAGATCAAGCTGAAACCAAAGATGCAGCGCAAAGCACAACCAAATACCAACGCTCAGCCCTGGGCGAGCAACAGTCTGCCCGTATTGCCGCAAGGCTTCAGCAAGCTATGCAGTCTGAGTTGTTGTATCTGGATGACAGGCTCACTTTATACAAGCTGGCAGAACATCTTGCTGTGCCAGCGCACTATTTATCCCAAACCTTAAATCAACAGCTGCAGCTATCGTTTTTTGAATATGTGAATCAGGCTCGTGTAGAAGCCGCCAAACAAAAGCTCAAACAAAGCGATGATTCAGTGTTAAGCATTGCTATGTCTGTGGGTTTTAATGCCCGCTCGTCTTTTTATACCGCCTTTAAAGCCAATACAGGCCAAAGTCCGGCGCAGTTCAGATCTGCCCATAGGCAAGACAAACAACAGTTATAAGGCTATCAGCTTTGCCTGAACCCCCAGGCCTGAAAATGTGCTGCTTGTATTTCGCTAAAGCAGCTTAAGCGACTTTCGGCCTGATCGTATTCAGTCCTGTGCCAATGGTGTTCGGCTGGCAGGGCTACTACTTTCATGCCTGCCGCTTTGGCAGCTGTTAAACCTGTGACTGAGTCTTCAAACACCAGGCAATGTTCTGCAGCCACGCCCAGTTTGCTGGCAGCCAGATGATAAATTTCAGGTTTGGGTTTGCCTTGTGTCACTAGTTCAATAGAGCAAAGCGCCTGAAAATAAGAGCGGATTTGTAATTTATCCAGCACTGTATTCATTAATGAAGCAGGGGAGTTGGTGGCAAGTGCTACCGGAATTTGCCAGCTTTGCAGTTGTTGCAACAGCTCCACTACACCTTTTTTCACCACTCCACGTTCAAGCACAGCCAAAGCCACGTAATCAATAACGGCTTGTTCGGTTTGTTCAATGGTTAAATCCTGCCAGGGCGAATGCTTAAACCAAAGTTCAGTCACAGCTCTGGTGGTCATACCGCTGGTTTGTGACGTAATAGCCGGATCGAGCGTTACGCCAAGTTGACGAAACACATGCTGCTCTGCTTCAGCCCAATAAGGTTCAGAATCTATCAGTACCCCATCCATATCAAAAATAACTGCCTGAACCACCTGACTGCTCCCTCTTCACTGCATCAGGCTTTATTATTCAACAGCAGAGGGCTCTGCACCACAGCTTTATCCGCTTTCGCAGCCGAAATTCTGTGCCTGGCTTTATTTTTGCGATGAAGAGCAAAAAACCAGATTGGAGTCTGAAGGCAATTGTTTTATGGTAAAGCGTCACTTTAAAAAAAAGGATCTTGTAGTGCGCCTGTCTTTTGCCTTGTCTTGCGTATTTTTGTGCAGTTTCAGCCTGTTGGCGGCGGAAACCTCAGTGAAACCCGCAGTGAGCTATCAGTTATCATTTGCTAATGCGGCGCATCATGAAGCCGCCATTCAGGTGCGGTTTGACGCTGTCAGCTCGGCCAATCTGTTGCTGAGTATGAGTAGCTCCTCACCTGGTCGTTATGCTGCTCATGCTTTTGCCAAAAATATCTACGATTTAAAAGCCATAGACAGCACAGGCAACGCATTACCGCTGCGGCGCATCAGCCCCAGTCAGTGGTCGGTGGGCCAGCATGATGGCACTGTGATTGTGAATTACAGGCTTTACGGCGACAGAGCCGATGGTACGTACAACCAAATTGACCGGTCTCATGCCCATTTAAATATGCCTGCTACCTTGTTGTTTTCGAATGACTATGCAACTTCGCCATCGTCCTTAAGGTTCGACTTGCCCGATCCGCGCTGGAAAATAGCTACTCAGCTGCAGTTACAGAACGACGGCAGCTATACAGCCCCCGATCTGCAGTATCTGATGGATAGTCCGGTTGAGTTAAGTGCTTTTAGCAGCCGCAGCTGGCAAGTCGCGGATCATCTGTCTGAAGCCACTATTCATCTGGTGATGCATCATCAGGGTACAGAGCAACAACTCGATATCTTCACTGAAAAAGCCAAAGCTGTAGTGGCAGAGCAACAAAAGATTTTTGGTGAATACCCCAGCTTTGATTATGGCCAGTACGTCTTTATTGCCGACTACCTGCCTTATGTGGACGGTGACGGTATGGAGCATCGCAACTCCACTATTCTGACGGATGAGCGTTCATTGCCGGAGGCGAACTACGCTCAGATCGAAACCTTGTCGCATGAGTTTTTTCATGCCTGGAATGTAGAGCGGTTGCGTCCTGCTGATTTAGAACCTTTTGATTTTCAGCGCGCCAATATGAGCCGCAACTTATGGTTTGCCGAAGGGGTGACCAACTACTATGGCAAACTAACCTTAAGCCGCACTGGTCATTTTGATTTAGCCACTTATCTGGAAAAAACAGTAGCTGCACTGAACAAAGTGCAACTATCACCAGGCCGGCAGTTTTTCGCTGCAACAGGGATGAGTGCGCTGGCTCCTTTTGTTGATGCTGCTGTCTCTGTGGACCCGACCAACTATGCCAATAGCTTTATCTCTTATTACACCTATGGGGAAGTATTAGGCCTGGCGCTGGATTTAACTTTGCGTACTGAGTTTGAAGGACTGAACCTGGATTTGCTGATGCGAAAACTGTGGCAGGACTTTGGCAAAACCGGCCGCTTTTACACTGAGCAGGATTTGCAGCAGGCTTTGGCAACACTGACCACCAATCCGGATTTTGCAAAGAACTTCTTTAGCCGTTATATCGATGGTCAGCAACTGCCTGATTTCAAAGCTTTATTTGCCGCTGTGGGGCTGCAGTTAGCGCCAGCTCAACCAGAACAGGCATTTTTAACTGCAGCCACTTTGCTTGAGCAGGACAAACAGCTCAAAGTCGACAGCAATACGTTGATAGGTACGCCTTTGTATCAGGCTGGTGTAGACAAAGGAGATAGGTTGTTAAAGCTGGGGCGGTATAAATTAAGCTCTAAAGCCCAGTGGGACAAAGCTTTATCCTATTACAAAGTGGGGGATACAGCTGAGCTGAGTTTTAGCAGCCGGGGGAAAAACTACAGTACTCAGGTGACTTTTAGCGCTGATCCACGCTGGGCTTTAACAGAAAACAAAGAGGCGACAGCAGCGCAGCTAGCAAAAAGGGCTTTATGGTTAAAAGCCCGGCTGTGAATCAGATCTTATGTTGCTAAAAATTGAGCCATTTTCACCACAGCCTGAATTTGCTGACCTTGGCGGTTGGCATAATTGGCATCTGTATAACCCCACCAGTCCCAACAGGCTTGTGGGTTCATTGGCATCAGGTTTGATGCGCGTGTTTGTGGATACAGCACCACCATATTGTTGCTGTCGGCGTAGCGGTTAAAGCCTGCTTTTTCAACATAAGCCATACCTACAGCACCGGCATGCTGGTTACAACCATGAAAACTGATATGTAAAGTACAGCTTTGGCCTTGCTCACAACTTTTGGGCACATAGACAAAACCTTGTTCAGCCATAGTATCAGCCAGGTCGCCTGCTATTTTTTGCTGTTCAATTGGATAAACAGTGCCGCTGCTGTTTTCGGTAGGGGCCTTTAAACCGGGCTGAATAAAGGTCAGAGCTTCGCCTGCAGCATCATAATTACATTGACCTAAAAACGGCGCTTCGGAGCTGTCACAGGCACTGCCTTCCTTTAGTGTGGGCATATGATGGGCAAAAATTTTGTCCTGCACATAATGCAATTGCTCTGCCGGTAACCACTCTTTGTACTGTTGGTGCAGAGCATCAGCCACTTCTTTGCTGATTTTCCGGTCTGCAGTGCCATGCAATAACCAGATTTTGCTTTGTTTAATTTCTGCTTCAGACGCCAGCAGGTCTTGAGCCGACCAGTCTTTTAGCTGCTGATTGATCTCAGCCAGAGGAATAGGGCTGGCTACTTTGTTGATACAGTGATCCAGCGCATTCATTAAATTATTCTGTGCACAATACACAGGGCCAGCGGCCACTATAGCTGCACCTTTAACCCAATCGGCATGCGAAAGCTGAAACTGGGCTGCCATATAGCCACCACTGGATAAACCCGACACTGTGGTTTGGTCTAAATTCAGCTTTAATGGCGGTAAGGCGGCAGAAGCTGTGCTGCTCAGCACAAAAGCAAAAGAGGAGACAACAAAAGGCAAGGTTTTCATCTGAACAGTCCTTTTAAAGGCTAAAACTTGATTGGTAGCATTCTGATTGCTTTAGGCTGATGCCGCTATAGCACTAAGGTACAGTAAGTGGTCAGAACTGCTTTGGTAAAAAAGATCCGCTAAAGCAGTGATACAATCTGTGGCAAAAGCCGTACTATAAATGCACTTTGCTTTGGGTAGTAATAAATGATGTTGTCCAACTCTAATGAACTGTTAATTCTCGGCTGTGGCCATTCAGAATCCGATTTTTTGTTTAATAACAATGCATTGGTGACAAACGCCAAAGGCAATATGCTGATTGACTGTGGTTATACCATCAAACCTGCTTTGCAGGCTCAGGGTTTAAAGCTGCAGGATATAGATGCTGTGTTTATTACCCATGTGCATGCGGATCATATGTTTGGGCTGGAGCGATTGGCGAATGAAGGCCGCTACAAATACCATAAAAAAGCCCGGCTGATTTTGCATCATGAGTTGTATGACGAGTTATGGCACCAGTGTTTAAAGGGCGTGCTGGCAAAAAATGGCGAAGGCGAAAATGAGCTTACTGATTATTTTGAGCTGGAGCTGTTACACAAAGAAGAGTTTGAGCTTTTTGGTAACCTTTATCAGTTACACAGGGTGTCTCATACGCCGGGAAAAGTCTGTTTTGGCTTGATGATTAACCAGAGTGTTTTTTATTCCGGCGATACTGTGGCTATTCCGCAACTTTTGCAGCAGTTAAAACCGGATCTGATTTTTCATGATGTGACCTTAACGGACTACAATCCTGTGCATGCTTCGGTGCATTCACTGTTGAGTTTGTATCCGCCTGAGCTCTGTAAAAAAACCTATTTAATGAGTTATGAAGATCACTGGCCAGAGTATCGGCAAATGGTCGAACAACACTTTGCCGGTTTTGCTCAGCAGGGGCAGCGGGTGCTGTTAAGCAGAGAATATCAAACGGATACAGCAACAGGCTGAATAACAAGGAAGTTTATGTATTATGTGATTTCGATAGGCTCAAATATTCAGCCTGAACAATATGTTGCAGCAGCAGTGAGTGCTCTGACCAAAATCTTTGGTTCGATTTACATCTACCAGCGGGTTTATACCCAGGCTGAACTGGTGGAATCTAATCATGTCTTTATCAATTCAGTGCTGGTGCTGCGATCCGAATGGCCAGCCCCCCAATTAAAAGCAGAACTCTGCCGTATTGAAGAATTGCTTGGACGGGACAGAAGCGATCCACGACGTAGTGTTAAGGACCGCAGCTGTGATCTGGATATTATCTGGCATCAACACCTATGGTCAGAGGTATGGCAAACTGAGCTGACAGAATCCTATATTCAGCAGGTGTTTGAGCCTGCCAGCAAACAGGCGCCTATTCAGTTGGGTTGTCAGTTATTTTCCGAGCGACCTGCCGCCATCTATTTTCAGGCTGAGGCCGGTGACAAATTTATTATCGATCAAAAACCGGACGCCCTGATAAATTGGCTCGAAGCCAGCTTCCTCTGCAATTAAGGTTTGTTGCATCACCTGCTGTTTTTCGCTCTTGCTGTGCTCAGGCAAAAACATGATAGGGCCAGGCTGAATGCTGTTGACGCGTATTTTCGGTGCATAAGCTTTGGCTGCCGACTTCATTAAATTCTCAAGCCCGGCTTTGGTGCTGCAATAGAGTGAAAAAGCCGGATTAGGGTTTTCGCTGTAAATATCTGTGATATGCACAATCAAACCACAGCCCGCAGTTTTTGCTAGTAATGGTGCTAAATGTTGGTTTAAAAGTGCCGGCAGTTGCATATGTACGGCAAATAACGCCTGATAAAAATTGATGCTGTCATGAGTATGTAACTCGTCTTTTTCAAACAAAGAGGCGTTATGGATCAACAGTTCTATACTGCTGTGTTGTTGTAATTGACGGATAGCGGACATCACTGAGTCGGCCGACTGATAATCTACAACTATTTGAGTCAGATACTGCTGAGCCGGGTTGAATTGTCTGGTAAGGCCAAACACCTGATAACCTTCTGCATTAAGTTTCTCTGCCAGATAAGCACCAAGGCGGCGACTTGTCCCTGTGATTACTGCTGTTTTCATTGCCAAACTCCATCAATTTATTTGCTGCTTTATACGTTGTTATCTGGTTTCAGTTCAGCCCCTCAGTCCGCTGATTTTACGAAGCTTAAAACTATTTCTTACGAAATTTGGCAAAAGCTCATTCTGTTATCAATACTTAGTCAAGTGTTAGAGTCTTCTTAGGATTAATTATGAACCTGCACAGTATCAGAGTGAAAAGCACTTTACCTATGCTTATTCTGGCTTTGACCTTGTTGATTGTGGTTTCCATGTTCAGTTATTTATCCGGGTTGCAGAAAAACGCTTTGGCGGTTCAGGCGGACAACTTTCTGCAAGCCATTTCTGTGGTTTTAAATGCGGATCGTGATTTATACCAGGCCAAACTGGCTTCGACTATGCATCTCACTAAACAAGGCGACAGCAGCATACTGGAAGCAGAAGTGGAAGAAAATGCCCAACAGGTGAAGCAACGTTTTAATGAGTATTTGCAATTATTAAAAGAGTATCCAGACATCAAACAACAGTTTTCCGGTTTTGAGCAGGACTATCAGAAGTGGTATCAAAGCGCTGTTGCTTTGCTGAACGCCAGTAAAGGAGGCAGCGCAGGGGCTGATTTAATAGCTGAAGAACAACAAGAGTTTACCGCTTTGCGTTCTGTATTGGATAAAGCAGGTGAGGCGGCGCTGGCTAAATCTGTCAGCGAGCAACAAAATTTAACGGCTGAAATCAGTTTTTTCCAGAACACGACCTACCTTGTCACCCTTGTCATACTGCTGATTGCTGGCTGGTTTAGTTACAGTGTGCCTAAGTCGCTGACTACACAAATTAATACACTAACAGCTCGTTTATCGGAAATTGCCTCAGGGGATGGCGATTTAACAGCCCGGCTGGAGACTAACTCTCAGGATGAATTTGCCGCTTTAGCAGGCCAGTTTAATGGCTTTGTTGCCAATTTATGCCAGTTGATAGCCTCAGTGCTGCAACAGGCCGCGCAACTGAGCAAACTGACACAAGTCTTGTCAGAGTCAGCTATTAAAACCAATGATATTACCCGTTCATTGAATGTGGCGTCCGATTCTATTGTCAGTGCTGTGCATGAAATGACACTGGCGAATAAAGAAATGGCGCAGGTCGCTACTGATTCGGCTCATGAAGCGGACGAAGCTAAAATCAATGCTGAGCGTGGTTTGGTGGTGGTCAATAGTGTGACTCAGAGCATGGCGAGTTTAACCAAAGACGTAGACAAGGCTTTGGCCTGTTCAGGCGAATTGGAAAACAGCTCTGAAAACATTGCCTCAGTGCTGGATGTGATACGAGGTATTGCCGAACAAACCAACCTGTTGGCTTTAAACGCCGCCATTGAAGCGGCCCGCGCTGGTGAACAAGGTCGTGGTTTTGCTGTGGTGGCCGATGAAGTCCGTACTTTAGCCTCAAGAACTCAGCAAAGCACCAATCATATTCAGGAAATGATCCAGGCCCTGCAAAGTCGCGTGAATGAGGCTGCAACGGCCATCAGCAGCGGTAAAACCAATGCTGACTTAACAGTCAGCAGTTTTTCTCAGGCCGAACAGGTGTTCCGCCAGCTACAGCAATCCTCTATTAAAGTGAATGACATGGCAACCCAAACCGCATCTGCTACTGAAGAGCAAGCGCTGGTGTCTGAGGAAATCACTAAAAACCTCTATGCTTTGCATGATCAGGCCAGTGCAGCAGGTGACATTGCCAAAGATAATGATCGTTTGTCGAATGAAATCCGCCTGCTGTCTGATACCTTGTTTGGTTTAGTAGGTAAATTCAAAATCAGTTAGCAGAATGTAAAAATATGGGATTGCCAAAGGGCACGTTTTTGCATAAGCTGCGTGCCCTTTTTAATTTTTGCCACTTGTGGCTGGCTGTACCGAACCTCATGATCATTTTATAGGGTGAGGCTTGATGTAATAGGTAGGTAAGTATGTCAAAGGCAGTAATTTTAGTAATGGACAGCTTTGGAATAGGCAGTGCGCCCGATGCTGATAAATTCGGTGACGTCGGTGCCAATACTTTTGCAAGCATCAGCAAAGCGTTTTTTCAGGCCAAAGGCCGTCAACTGCAATTACCTAATCTGGCCAGTTTAGGTTTAGTCAAAGCAGGTTTTGCAGCCAGTGGTGAAATGGCATTAGTCGAAGACAGCCCAACTTTGCGTGGCAGCTACGGTTACGCCCGCGAATTATCCAGCGGCAAAGATACACCCAGTGGTCACTGGGAAATTGCTGGTGTGCCTGTGCTCTTTGACTGGGGCTATTTCCACGACAAACAAAACAGCTTTCCTGTTGAGCTGATTGACGAATTAGTACGCCGCACTGGTGTGCCAGGTATTTTAGGCAATTGCCATGCTTCAGGTACTGACATTCTGGTCAAGCTGGGCGACGAGCATATTAAAACCGGTAAACCTATTTGTTATACCTCGGCTGACAGCGTATTTCAGGTGGCTGCTCATGAAGAGCATTTTGGTTTAGACAAGCTGTTGCAGTTCTGTGAAACCGCCCGTGAGCTTCTGGACAGTTACAATATTGGCCGTGTCATTGCCCGTCCTTTCCTTGGCACTGAAGCGACGAACTATGCCCGTACAGGCAACAGAAAAGATTATTCAGTATTGCCTCCGGCTCCTACTGTGCTGGATACCCTGACTCAGTCTGGTGGCACTGTCATCAGCATTGGGAAAATTGCAGACATTTATGCCCATCAGGGCATCAGCAAAGCAGTCAAAGCCAATGGTTTAGCTGCTTTGGTGGATACAACGCTGGCCGAAATGGCGATAGCGCCGGAGCGTAGTCTGGTTTTTACCAATCTGGTCGACTTTGATCAAAACTATGGTCACCGCCGCGACCCTATAGGTTACGGCGAAGCGCTGGAATATTTCGATAGTCGTCTACCGGAAATTATGGCTGCGCTGGACGAAGACGCTGTGTTGCTGCTGACTGCCGATCACGGTTGTGACCCAACCTGGCCAGGCACAGAGCATACCCGTGAATATGTACCAGTGCTGTTTTATGGCAAAAATCGTGTTGCCAAAGATTTAGGCGAAAGAGCAAGTTTCGCTGATATGGGCCAGACTCTGGCCGGGTATTTTCATTTAGCGGCCATGCCTTATGGCCAATCCTTTTTAGCTTCTTAATTCAGAGTAACTCATGGCAACTCCTCATATTAATGCGCCAGAAGGCGCTTTTGCAGAAACCGTATTAATGCCTGGCGACCCGCTGCGCGCTAAACATATTGCCGACACCTTTTTACAGGATGTTGAGTGTGTGAACACAGTACGTAATATGTTTGGTTATACCGGTACTTATCAGGGCAAAAAAGTCAGCGTATTAGGCTCAGGTATGGGCATTCCATCGATGTCGATTTATGCCACTGAACTGGTGAAGTTTTATGGTGTAAAAAACATTATCCGTATTGGTTCCTGTGGTGGTTTACCACTGGACGTTAAGGTACGTGATGTAGTGATAGCTATGGGCGCCAGTACAGACTCCAACGTCAATCGTAACCGTTTAGGTGGTGGCCTGGATTTTGCTGCTTTAGCTGATTATGGTCTGCTGGAGCGGGCTGTAGCAGCAGCACGGGCTAAAAACATTGATGTGAAAGTAGGTAACTTATTTACCTCGGATTTATTCTACAACCCGGATCCAACTTTGTTTGATCGCCTGGAAAAGTACGGCGTTTTGGGCGTTGAAATGGAAGCTGCTGGTTTATATGGTGTTGCTGCAGAATTTGGTATTAAAGCATTGGCCATTATGACCGTCAGTGACCATATTCGTACTGGCGAAGCTTTAAGTGCTGAACTGCGTCAGACCTCTTTTAATGAGATGGTTGAAATCGCATTGGCTCTGGTTTAAGGAACTGTTATGTCACTGACCACGAACAAAATGTTTTATGTGTCATGGGAAGCCTTTCACAGAGCAACTAAAGAACTGGCAAAGGCCTTACTAAACCGTGACTTTGACAGCATAGTTGCGGTCAGCCGTGGTGGTTTAGTGCCTGCTGCTATTCTGGCGCGTGAGCTGGATATTCGTGTAGTAGACAGCATTTGTGTCTCCAGCTACGACCATGATCAGCAACGCGAATTAAAAGTGCTGAAAGATGCGGCTTTGGCCGACAGCCCACGTTTATTGATAGTGGATGATTTGGTGGATACAGGTGAAACAGCCAAGGCACTGCGGGAACATTTTCCAACAGCTTGTTTTGTCACTGTGTATGCCAAACCTCAGGGCAAACCGCTGGTGGATCACTACGTGACTGACATCGAGCAGGACACCTGGATCCAACTGCCATGGGATATGGAACTGGCTTACAGTGCACCTTTGGCTGAGCAGAAATCTTAAGTGATGTACTAAGCAAAAAAACGGAGCTGCTCAGCTCCGTTTTTTTATCTGTGTATTATTTAGTTAATTTAAGCTTTACCCAAACCAAACGATGATCAGAGCTTGCGGCACGATCAGCCACCAGTTCGTAAAATGGCTGACCAGCTGCTGGCCAGAATACACCGCTGGACAAAACTTTAAAGCCTGCTTTGGAAGGCAATACATAATCCGCTCTCATTCGCCAGCCAGCTGTATGAGTGGCACCATAAGGGCTGTCAGGGCTATGTGCTTTACCGCCGGCACTTTGTGGTGTGAAGCTGCTGTTGACCCTTGGGTGCATCAGTAAATTACCAATGCCCTCTTTATAAGCGTTTCCTTCCACAGGAGATGAGTTTAAATCCCCCAAGACCACAAAACGCTTATCTTCGGCCAAGCCACCTTTTTGCCCTCTGTCATCATAGATATACCCCGCTTTTTCAGGGCTCAGATAATCAGTCCAAAATCGTACTTCGTCATGGTTACGTTTGCCATTTCTGTCTTCCTCACCGTCAAACACTGGTGGAGTAGGGTGACTGATCAGCAAATGCACAGCTTTCTTATTAATAATTACAGGTACATCCCAATGCGATTTTGACGACAGGGGCATTAATTGCCAGGCGTCCGGACTATACCAGGGCGAGCCATCAGCTTTTGTCGTTTGCAAAGCACCTGGCATATCTTTCCATTTAAAGTACTGGAAGCTTCTTACTTTACTGCTGTCTATCGGGAATTTTGATAACAACATCATGCCGTATTGGCCTGGGTACTGACCAAAACCCCAGGCATCAGCGCCTTTATTGGTCAGTTGGCCGTCATTGTCTAAATCAAAACCGCTGGGTTGGCCTGTATTGACTGTGCTGTAATAAAAATACGGATAATCAATGGTTTTGCCATCAGCGCTTTGTGCTTTATTTAAATAATTGCGGATAAATAACTGCACCCCGGCCTCAGGGGTTTCGATGTAATCAAACTCATTCAGCAGCAGGATATCCGGCTGTGTTTGCTGAATAATGGCTGCTATATTCTTGATCTGTGGATGCTTTCCTTCAGTGAGCAGAGTACTCAATACCTGTGGACTTCCTGCAACGCCTTTCGCCAGATAATTCTCAGATTCCATACTGACATTAAAAGTAGCGATGGTTATTTGGTCTGACGCCATTAGTACTCCATGATAAAAGATGAAAGTGATGGCTAATACTCTGCGTAATAAAGTGAGTTTCACATTTTGCTCCATGTTTCGGGTTGCGGTTTGACTTCAGATCAAAGCAACACAACCGATCTGGTTTGCATCATAAAAAAAACCGACGGTAAGAACCATCGGTTTTTCAGGTTAGTTCTACAAAATTCAGTCGTTAAGACTTATTTTGAGTAACCATGTCTTAGAAGCGATATTTTACGCCCATTACAACTTCCCACAGAGAACCAACCTGGAAGACTGACTCAGCAGCATTTTGTGGTGATACGCTGTTAATAGTGTAAGTGCCATCATCATTCATTTCTGCATCAACAACTGAGGCTGAGTTGAAAGGACCACGACGTTGTGCGCCCCAATCACTGTTCAGTAAGTTGCCTAAGTTTTTGATAACAAAAAATGCGTTAGCAGAATGGCCTTCTGTAAAACCAGGCAATTCCTGATCCACTTTAAAGTCAACACGGGTATACCAGCTAGACTCGCCTGCGTTACGAGGCACAATTTGACCACGGTATTTTTCTAAATCAGCATCTGAAATAAACTTGTCAAAAGCTGCCTGGACATCTGCTGATGCAAATACAACGTCATTGCCATACTGTTCTAATGTTGGAACATACATCAGTGAACGATAGTCAGCTAAGTCGGTACCAGGCTGGAAGTTGTCAAAGGTGTATGAGAAATTACGACCTGCTTTACGGTTTGCAAACAATGAGAAGCTTGTGTCATAACCACCGATCAGCTCTGCAGTGTAGCGAAGGCTTAATGTAAAGTTATGTGGTATCTCATAGTTTGACGTTGCAACACCAGGATCATTCTGATCAGATACAGAAATGTTGGTAAAGTTTGAGTATGCTACAGAGCTTGTCATTGGGTTGTAGTCTTTAGATTTGTTATAAGCATAACCAATCTGAGCATCCAAACCAAAATCGTACTCTTTTTTCGCTGCAATAGAGATAGTTGTAGAACTACCATGTTCTGGAGCATTGGTCAGTAATAAATCACTGTAGCGGCTGTTACGAGTGACGTTGCGGCCTCGGCTATCTACACCTAAAACTTGTTTAGCATAAATAGGGCGTCCATCAATGGTATCTTCACCAGTATCAAAACTACTTAAGTCAACGATAGTTGCTGAGTCTTGTTTTTGGCTATAAAGAATGTCTGCTGAGAAAATATATTCATTCTCAGTTTCATAGGTTGCACCAATGTTGTATTTCCACTCTGAAGGCATTTCAAAGTTAGGATCTACGGCATTTGTTGATGGTTCTTCACCTAAAAGTGGGTTGTTGGCCGTAACCTGATCGACCATTGCTTGTAATGGGTCATAAATGGCCTGGCCATTGCCTGATTTCGCTGCGTCCAGAATGTTGACATCAGGTCTGTATGAGTCGATGTTGGTGATACCGTCATTTGAATAGCTGTTAGACAACCAGACATTTGGGTTACCACCTGAATACAGGCCTATACCACCACGCACTTCAAAGCTTTCATTGACAGCCCAGTTGAAACCAAAACGAGGCTGGAATAAATCTTTGCCATCGAAAGTTGCCTGGTTACTGATACCGTAGCGATCTTCAAACAATTCATTGTATTTAGGAGTATCACTGCTGCTGATCCAGTCGTAACGCACACCAAACATCAATGTCAGGTCGTCCATGACCCATTTATCTTGTGCATAAACGGCATGGGTTGTGTAAGCAAAGTTAGCAGCAGCATCAACAGGATTATTTGTACCAGCTGAGTTGTTGTAATACACGTCATCCGCTATGCCCAGCTCGTAATCGTCAAGACCACTGGCTCCGCCAACAGTGTTGCGATTGCGGTCACCACCAAAACGGTATTCGCCGATAGTGTGCTGCATAAACAAGTTATACACATCTAAACTTTCACTTTCATAACCACCAGTGATGGTATGGTCATCTAAATAATAAGTACCGGCAAGTTTGATGGTATCGTTAGTCCAATCCATTTCGTTAGATTGACGAGAGTCATCCGGACCAATGAATATGGTGCCACCATTTTCTAAAGATGAGATCTGAACTTCGCCAAAACCACTTGCTGCGTCAATAGAACGTTGTAAGTTCTCTAATTTGGTATGGCCTAAACGTAATTCAGTGGAGAAGTTTTCTGTCCAATCTGAGTACACAGAAACTACGGCAGAATCAAGAGTTGCGCCTTTTTTGTAGAAGTGGTTCGACAGTGCCAGGTTTTCACTCGAATCGTCAGACTGATCGATTTCAAAACCATCGTTGTAGTTGTAGACCAATGAAGCACGGTGGGCATCATTGATGTTCCAGTCCAACTTCATTAACAGCTTTTCGTCTTCAACAGGTGCTGATGCTGGCAAGCCGCCTGCATCATAACCGTAGACGTCACGGGAAATCTGAATAGCTCTGTTAACTTCGTCCATTGTTACTGAGCCGTTTTGCAGGGCCTCATAACTAAAAATTTGTGCGCCTTCCAGCTTTTCGTAAGACACAAAACCAAAGAGTTTGTCTTCAAGTAAAGGGAAGCCTACGTTAATACCGTAACGTTTTACGTCATAACTACCTAAATCGAACTTGTCGTCACCAGCTTCATCACCACGAAGTGAATCGTTAGTGTAATCATAGAAAGCACCGCCATGAACCTCGTTTGTTCCTGACTTTGTTACTGCGTTGATGTTACAGCCAGTAAAACCGCCGTATTGCACATCAAATGGTGCCAGCTCTACTGCAACCTGGTCGATAGCGTCGAATGAAAACGGCATACGGGTTGTAGGGTAACCGTTGTTATTTAAACCGAAGCTGTCGTTCATCCGAACACCATCAACAGTCAAACTACTAAAGCGCGGATGGCTACCCGCACAGATAATGGATTCAGAGCCATTGTCTTCAGAAATAGAAATGCGCGGGTCTATTCTGACTAAATCTTTCAGGTCACGGTCAGCTGATGGCGCGTTTTCGATATCTTCTAAATTGAATACAGAACTTGGGCTGGTGTTACCAAACTCGCTCGATGCCAGTTGTGAACCTGTTACCGTGATAGTCTCAATGTTTTGTGCTTTCAACGTTAAATTGATGTTGTAAGCTTCACCCAGGTTTAAAAAAACTTTTTCAACAGTAGTGTCCTGAAACTCCTGAGAATCAACAATGACTTTATAAGGACCACCAACACGAAGGCCTTTGGCTGAAAACGAGCCATTTTGTCCAACAGTTGCACTTTTTGATGTGCCTGAAGGTTCGTGAATGATTGTCACTGTTGTGCCTGCAGCTGGTGCACCTGCTGGAGTCATAATACGACCAGTGATATTTGATGATGTTTCCTGAGCCTGCAAAGGCGCAATGACACCCAAAGTAGCCGCAACTGCAAACGCAATTTGACTGAGTTTTAGTTTATTTGCCATGGTTCATTCCTGAAGTTTTTGTTTTAAATTGAGTTATTAACATGTCGCATTTAGGCTCTGAAATAGAGTTCCTTAAGCTCTGAAATACATGTATATGTACAGTTTACAGTCTAATTATTAAAAAATCATGACAAAATAGTGGCTTCAGGAAAGTTCATTAAAATCGTGTATTTTTTTGTGAAATCAGATAATAAATTTTGTCCTTCATGCCAAATCGTAGATAATCTGTAGCATTCGCGTTTTTATGAGGTAACTGTAATTGCCTAAAAGTACCATTATCGCTATTGCCGGCGCCTCGGCCTCTGGTAAAAGTTTGTTTGCATCTACTGTGTATCAGGAACTGGTAGCAGAATTAGGTGGCGAGCGTATCGCTGTATTGGCTGAAGATGCCTATTATAGAGACCAGGCGCATTTGTCTTTTGATCAGCGTACTTTGACCAACTACGATCATCCTGCCGCTTTTGAGCATGAATTACTGGCATCGCATCTACAGCAGTTAAAAGATGGCAAATCTGTGTTTATGCCACAGTACTGTTATAAAACTCATACCCGCAAAGCTGAAACTATTACTGTGCACCCGGCAAAAGTGGTGCTGGTGGAAGGTATTTTATTACTGACCGACGATAAATTACGCCAGCAGTTTAATATTACCGTCTTTATGGATACGCCTTTGGATGTCTGTTTGTTGCGTCGTATTAAACGTGATATGGAAGACAGAGGCCGTAGTCTGAGTTCTATTACTGAACAATATGAAAACTATGTGCGCCCTGCATTTTTTGAGTTTATTAACCCATCCAAGCAATACGCCGATTTAGTGGTGACCCGTGGTGGAAAAAACGAAATTGCGATTGATATCATCAAAACCAAAATTCGTCAGTTACTGCAGGAATAAGCTGAGTAGTTACAAGGAGTAGCGACAGCCGGGCATCAGTTCTGGCCGTCGCTTTCATCCATATTCCTGTTGCAACATTTGCTTTGCAAGCTTTTCAATTCTGTTATAATCGCCCGGCAAAACGTCAAGTTTAGACAACCCCAGAACAGCAACTCCAGGTGTTTAAAACCAGTACAGGTTACGAACACCCCCGCTCGGAAACTGTAACTACTTGATCTTTTGATGCTATTCTAGGATTTGGCATCACAAGAACAATAAATCTGCGCCTTCATGGCCGGACCCTATATCCAAGGAATAACTATGATGAGTTTGGTTGGCATTCTTGCCATCTTAGTAACTGCGTATTTGGCTTCGGCCAACAGAAACCGCATCAAATGGCGTACCGTCGTTGGTGCTTTTGTGATCCAGTTGGCGATAGGTGCTTTTGTACTTTATGTGCCTTTTGGTAAAGATGTACTGTTAAGCATTTCAGGCTTTGTCGGCAATATTATTTCTTACGCTCAGTCCGGTATCATCTTCTTGTTTGGTGATGCAGGCGCTCAGAAATATGGCTTTGTATTTGCCATTCATGTGCTGACGGTCATTATCTTCTTCTCTTCTTTAATAGCTGTGCTGTATCACATTGGCGTGATGCGGATCGTTATCACCGTATTAGGTGGGGGTTTACAAAAGTTATTAGGTACCAGTAGGCCTGAATCTATGAGTGCTGCAGCTAATATCTTTGTAGGGCAGACAGAAGCTCCGCTGGTTGTACGGCCTTTTATTCCAACCATGACCCGTTCTGAATTATTTGCGGTGATGGTAGGTGGCTTGTCGTCAGTGGCAGGTTCTGTTTTGGCAGGTTATGCCGGTATGGGCATTGAGCTGAAATATCTGATCGCCGCCAGTTTTATGGCTGCTCCGGGTGGATTGCTGATGGCAAAATTGTTATTGCCGGAAACCGAAGCGCCAAAAAATGATTTAACTGACATTGGTGTGATGGAAGAAAATACCAACGTGATAGATGCTGCCGCTTCTGGTGCTGCCAGTGGTTTGCAACTTGCGTTAAACGTTGGCGCTATGTTGCTGGCTTTTGTTGGTTTGATTGCATTAGTGAACGGCTTAATCGGCTGGGTGGGCACTTTAGTTGGATTTGAAGGTTTAACCCTGCAGTTGATCTTCGGCTATATTTTTCAGCCTTTGGCATTCATCTTAGGGGTGTCATGGGAAGAAGCCCGTTTGGCAGGTAGCTTTATCGGCCAGAAATTAGTGATCAACGAGTTTGTGGCTTACCTGGATTTTATCCAGTATGTCAAAGCCGGACAGTTGAGTGAACACACACAAATTATCGTGACTATCGCGTTATGTGGTTTTGCAAACTTCTCATCGATTGCCATTCTGTTAGGTGGCTTAGGAGTCATGGCTCCGAATCGTCGGTCAGATATTGCAGAACTGGGTTTAAAAGCTCTGTTAGCTGCTACTCTGGCTAACCTGATGAGTGCAGCAATAGCAGGCTTTTTCTTTTCGTTAAGTTAAACATAGATACATAGGTTGCAACTATGACTCAACAACAAGTCCCTACGTTGGACATCAGACGGTTTGCCACCGACAAAGACACCTTTGTCGCCGAGATTGGCAAGGCCTACACTGAGTTTGGTTTCTGTGGCATTAGTGGTCACGGGATCCCGGATGAAGTTGTGGACAATACCTACAAAGCAATTAAGCAGTTTTTTGCTTTACCGACTGAAGTAAAACAAAAGTACCATGTACCAGGACAGGGTGGTGCACGTGGTTACACGGGATTTGGTGTTGAAAAGGCCAAAGACAGCAATCATCCGGATTTAAAAGAATTCTTCCACGTTGGCCGCGAGTTATCAGGCCCGGCGCCGCACCCAAGTTTGTATCCAAACCTGTGGCCGTCTGAAGTTGAAGAGTTCAAAGAAGCAACTTACGGTTTGTACGCGGCGCTTGAGAACTTAGGCAATACGGTACTGGAAGCTTTGGCTTTATTTTTAAAGCAGGATCAGGCGTATTTTGCAGATAAAGTGAACTACGGCAATTCAATTTTGCGCCCAATTCATTATCCGCCAATTCAGGATACTTCGACTCAGTCTATTCGTGCTGGTCAGCATGAAGATATCAACCTGATCACTTTATTGGTTGGCTCGCACGAGTCGGGTCTGGAAATTTTGCGCCGTGATGGTAGCTGGTTACCAGTCACTACTATTGAAGGCACTATAGTAGTGAATATCGGCGATATGTTGCAGCGTCTTACAAACCACCTGTTACCTTCGACCACTCACCGTGTGGTGAATCCGGCCGGAGCAGCTGCAGGTCAGCCTCGTTACTCTATTCCGTTTTTTATGCACCCGAATCCGGATTATGTGATTGAAACTCTGGACAGCTGTATCACAGCAGAACAGCCCAACCGTTACCCAGAACCTATTAATTCAAACGACTACCTGATGCAGCGTTTGGAAGAAATTGGTTTAATTAAAAAAGCCAAGTACTAGTAGGACCAGGCTTATTCTAATTAAAAGGCGGACAGGGGTTCGCCTTTTTTACTTTTTAATACTGTATCCGACGCAAAAGCCAACACTTTGTTGAATATTTCAGCAGTGACGGTGAAAACAACTGAAAATTTGCATCAGACAGTTGACGATTGTCGACTTGACGCATAAC
This sequence comes from Gammaproteobacteria bacterium, assembly GCA_018825965.1. Taxonomy (GTDB): domain Bacteria; phylum Pseudomonadota; class Gammaproteobacteria; order Enterobacterales; family Alteromonadaceae; genus Pararheinheimera. Next base: position 2,443 of record JAHKAA010000031.1, on the reverse strand, counting down.
ATGCACGCCGTCAACGACGCTTTGCGCCGCGGTGGTGGAATTGGTAGACACACTAGCTTCAGGTGTTAGCGCTTCACGGCGTGGGGGTTCGAGTCCCCCCCCCGGCACCAACTCTCTTTAAACAAATTTCCCTCAGCGTTATAGCCTTATTTATCCTCCACTAAATTTCTCAGTCTTTCAGTTTCGCTCTTGACGATATTTCTGAATCAGTTATTGTTAATTTTTTTGTGCTTGCTATTTCTTATCTTCAGCCTACTCTCAACAAAACAAACATTTACCTCTTGTCGTGTAGGTGACTCATGTTAAAGAATCTGAGCATCAAAACCCGCCTTTTTGCCATAGTTGGTGTAGCCGTGCTGGGACAACTTCTGGTGTGCTGGTTAGTCCTGTCCGGTTTAAAGCAAAGTATTCTGGAAGAAAGCGCCTTTCCACTCTTTATCTGTCTCAGGTTGCTGTGGCTTTAGTTAATAATTATCACAGCAAAGTAGGTAGCGGAGAGTTGGACGAAACCAGGGCTAAACAACTTGCCTTAGCAGAACTGAAATCCCTTCGTTACAAAGAAAATGACTATTACTTCGTGATCGATCAGCAGGTTACTATGCTGATGCATCCATTCAGACCGGATCTGGATGGTAAAAGTGTTGCAGACTTCAAAGATAAGCAAGGCGAACTGCTATTTCAGAATATGGCGGATGGTGTGGCCGATGATGGTTCACATTCTGTGTTCTACAACTGGCCCAAACCTGGAGCCACTGAAGAAGTACCTAAAATTACCCATGTTGAACTATTTGAACCCTGGGGTTGGATAGTCGGGACAGGTATTTACATTGATGATGTGGACGCGTCTTTTTATGAGGCAGCGCTGCAACTCACTATTTTGGTTTTTCTTGTGCTCGGCTTTATGTTGGCATTGAGTTGGTATGTAACCCGTTCTGTAGTGAAGCCTATGACAGATGTGGTTGCTGCTATGCAGGATATTGCGTCAGGCGATGGCGATCTGACCGTCAAACTAAGTTATGACGGTAAAGATGAGTTAGCCGCTCTGGCGACAGCCTTTAATCTTTTTGTCGGTAAAATCCGCCAGTTAATTACTTCTGTAGGTGTCACCTCAGCAGATGTCAGTGAAAGTGCGTTGGATGTAGCTCGTATCTCACAACAAATTTCCAAAGAGAGTGTACAGCAACAACAAGAAACCGATATGGTTGCTACTGCTATTACACAGATGAGTTCGGCTATAGCTGAAGTAGCACAAAGCGCTGAACAAGCGAATCATGAAACTGCTCAGGTTGAAACTTTGGTAGGGCAGGGCATGAAGTTGATGCAAGCCTCAGTTGAGAGTATTCATACTCAAAGTCAGACAATAGAGCAAAGTTCGGTAGTTGCCTCTTCTTTATATACTTCTTCACAAAATATCAGCCATGTACTGAACATCATCAATAAGCTGGCTGATCAGACAAACCTTCTGGCTCTGAATGCGGCAATCGAAGCGGCTCGGGCTGGTGAACATGGCCGGGGTTTTTCTGTGGTTGCAGATGAAGTTCGGACTCTGGCCCATCAAACACAAAAGTCGACTCAGGAAATATCCGGCATTATTGCAGAGTTGCAGCAAGGCACTCAGCAAATGACTGCCGCTGTGCAGGAAAGTAAAACTGCGGCAGAACTGAATATCAATCTGGCATCCCAGGTTCAGCAAGCTCTGACGGACATTGCGAATTCAATAGCACAGATTTCCGATATGAACGCACATATTGCCACTGCGGCAGAACAACAAAGTGCGGTAGCAGGAGAGGTTGATCAGAATGTACATACCATTAGTCAGTTGGTGCACCAAACCGCAGGTGCTATTAAAGGCTGCGATCAATCTACCCAACGTTTAACCCAACTGAGTCAAAATTTAAAAGACCTGGTAAAGCAATTTAAAGTGCAATAGCAGGTTTTTATCCTAAAGTTCCCACTTTCACTAATCAAACGGGCAAAAAAGTCTCTTTTTTGCCCGTTTTGCTTTTTTTCTGAGCGAACGATCACGGATTTCATCAATTTGTCATTTTAGGGGTTGTGCAGGATTTAAAACTCCCTATAATGCGCGCCATGCCAACGGGGTGATGCGAAAGCAGCTCTGGGGTGGTTTTGAACTGAAGTGAAAAATGATGCAAAACATCGCTTGACACGGAGTTGAAAATCACTAAAATGGCCGCCTCGCAGCGCGGCTGAGTCGAAAGGCTCAAAAGTGAAGCGAAGTAGTTTAAGTGGTGAGTTTGAGAAATAAAATCAAAACGCTGGCTTGACACAAATTCTGGGAAGTGTAAGATACGCCTCCCGCTGAACAAGGTAATAACCGGTTCAGCACTGCTCTTTAACAATAAGCAATCAATCATCTGTGTGGGCACTCACGGTTTAGATTCTGCAGCGAGCAATCGCACAAAGAATATATATCAGTGAAGTG
>JAHKAA010000062.1 GCA_018825965.1 Gammaproteobacteria bacterium | reverse complement strand
CTCCCAAGACGATTGGGCCGACGAGTATATCAAGAACGCCTTGAACGATGAGAAACCCCTACCCCGGCTTGAAAGGGAGAAAACGGCCCACCAGGTAGAGCACAATGTCCACGATCAGGCAGCCATAAAGAAGGCGTACAGCAAGGCCACTATCAAGGCCACCATGGGGCCGTATGTCAACCAGGACGGAAGCATTGACGGTGGAAAGTTTTACAATGACACGGGGATAGAGATCCAGGGCGGGGAGATCCGCGACCTCAACAAATTCATCCGGCGTCTTCAGACCATGCAGGACCTCGCCTACAATCATCCCGAGATGGCACAGCTTCTTTCCATCGAGATGAAAAAGAGGGGCAACACAAACGAGATGAGCATAGAAGACCGGAAGATGCTCATGCCCTACAGCGATCGGTTGAAGAACTCCCGATTGAAGATAAGCAAAGCCATATTCTACGCAGACCGGATAAACAGGAATCTATCCAATGAGACCCTTCAAAAGCAATTCGGGTTGAACGAGGATGAGCGTAAAGCCTATTGGGCTGTCAGGAAAGCCCTGAACAATAAAAAGGACATGATCGTTAAGTTTTATGTTCAGAACCTTTTCAATAAAAAACGGGCAGGGGAATTACTCGCGGAGAACCCGGGGAAGGATATGGCGGAGATCCTTGACGCCGTGGTGAAGGCCATTCACAACCGGAATAACTCCTATATCCGGAAGGGCGCCACCGCCGAGACCAAAGCGGCCGCGCAGGATAAGCTCAGGCAAGTCCTAACAGGGTTCAGCTTCAAGATCCAGGAGATGCAGCCCATCACCGGAGACAAAGGGTTAGCTGATTGGGCGCTCAGCATGAGGGCCTATGCTCCACATAAATGGAAATCTCAATGGAGGGCTTACGTCAAGGATAAGGCCGGCGCACGGTATATGTTTGATCTGCCGGATATGAAGATCCGGATACACCCTACCTTGGAGGGAAGAACCAAAGCGGCAAAAGCGCAGGCGGCACGGGTAGTGTCACAAAAATTAGGCAATAATGTCGAGTACATCAGCGTCCATGAATTCAAGAACCTCCCCGTCGATATGTTCGAGGGTGTGGCAAGTGCCCGTATGGAGTCTATCTTTTCATCGGCCATAGACCGGACCCTTGAAGAATTCCCCGGAGAGAACAAGGAAGGGGAGTTTTCAGGCATCAAGGACAGGGTATCGGACATCATAAGAGAGCTTCGCCTTGCCAAAGGATGGGGCGCTCACCTCATAGGCCGGAAAGGTGTCGCGGGATACACCCAGGATCTTGACGAAGTGCTGTCAGAATACTTCACGGGGTTCAATTCATGGTGGAACAAAGGGATCGCTGCCCGTGAGTTTGGCGAGGCTATGGGAAACATCAAGGCAGATAAAACCCCCGAGATGTGGCGACATGCTACGGAGTACATCTCAGACATGCTCGGTGAATCGAATGAGGCGGCATGGTTCAAAAAGATGGCCGGGATATGGTTTCTCGCCGGGGATGTGTCGGCGGCTACCCTCAACATGACGCAGAATTGGACCCATGCGGTTGCCCTGCTCAGGAGGTTAGAACCAAAAACGGATAAGATAACCGCAGAACGTGAGATCGCCGGGGCCATGAGGGACGTTATGCGGGAGTACCTTGAATCCGTTAAAATCCCATATTTAAAGAAGGGACGGGAGCTTTACGGCAAGCCTACCAAATGGATCAGCCAGGATGAACTGAACGCTATACAGAAGATTTTCCGGCAGGGTCTCCTTGACCCTCAATTCTTCGGGGAGACGACGGGGATCCACACGAACAAGGTTTATCAATCCTACACGACTGAAATGTACCACCTTCTTTACAAGATGTTTACGGGGTCCGAGGGGTTGAACCGAATGAGCACCCTTCTTGCCGGGTACAGGAGGGCGAAAAGGGCGGGACATGCAGATCCCATGCAGGCGGCGGCTGATACGGTGAATATGGCTCATTTCATCTACGGGAAAGCCACAAGGCCGGAGATTATTCGGAAAGCCGGTGCCCTCGGGAATGCAGCCTTTACCTTTATGACCTACCCCATGGGGAACATTTCATTCCTCAAAAACAGATGGGAAGATATATTGAAAGCCGTTAACCCCCATGAAAGAAAGGTGGCGATGAAGGTACTCGGGTCAAATCTCGCCTATATTTTCGCTTTTGGGGGTCTTGGCGCCCTGCCTTTCGCTTTTATAGCAAAAGCCATCCTGAAGGCCTTCACGGATCCCGAAGATGATTGGGAGAAATGGCTGTATGAGAAGACGGGCAATATCGAGATGCTCCCCCCATCCATGAAAATGGCTATGGCAAGAACCATCACCAGGGGGATCCCGGCCGCTCTCGGGAACGATATGTCATGGAGGGTCGAGGGGACCGATATCCTTGGCGCGCCTATCGGATACCAGACGGCGAAGCAGATATACCGGAAGATAACGAAGCACGCCCTCGGGCCTATCCTGCGGGGAGAAGAGTGGCACACCATCGCCATGGCCATGCCGGACATGATAGCGAACCCCTACAAGGCCTTTGTCGCGGAAGGCGGGACCGGGATAGAGGGGAAGCCCCCGATCAAATATACTCCCGGAGAAAGAGGATGGAAGGCCACCGGCTTCACCCCGACCAGGGAGAGCGAGACAAGAGCGGCGCAGGACATAGCGTGGAGAAAGAGGGAGGACCGT
>JAHKAA010000063.1 GCA_018825965.1 Gammaproteobacteria bacterium | reverse complement strand
GACAACGGCACGATTCGGGTCATTCTTGACCGGCTGTCGCGGTAGAGGGGAGCGTGAACTATGACCGCGTTCCATCAGACGACCGTTGACAGAATCGTCACGTCGCAGCCGTGCGCCTTATACGGCGTGGTCTTAACTGCCGACACTGGCGGAACTGCCGACGCAAGTCTTTACGAAGGTCAGGATGCGTCGTCCGGGCGGCTTATCGCTACGATCAAGACGGCGACCTCTACCACCAAGTCCGTTCGCTGGAGCGGGCTGGCACTGGACAGGGGACTCTACATTGATGTTGGCTCTAACGTTGCATCCGTCACGGTAGAGTGGGTTCCTGTCGGCTATCCCGATCTCTAGCATGACACGATAACCCAATTCGAGCCCTCCTGGGCTGCCTCACCTGGCCAGTGAGCTCCTGGCCTGGGAGGGCTCTATTTTTCGGAGGTAACATGGCAAAGCAAACCACATTCGACCATCCACCTGGCAAACATATCGCGCTCCTGGCGCATGACCTTGCTAACGATATCTGGCGAGCGGTACGGGTTAGCGAGGATGGTCAGCTTTCGATTGACGTTGCTGTGGATACAAGCGGCTTGCTAACCGAGCTGGGGCTAAAGCTGAACACGACAGACCTGAACCTGGATGCGACCAAGGATTTGCAGGTGGATGTGAAAACTGCACCTACTACGGCCGTTACCGTCAGCGACGGCGCGGATATAGCCGAGGGAGCCGTAGCCGATTCCGTCGTTGCTGCGGGTGCGGTAGGAACTCTATCTGCAAAATTGCGTCGTCTAACTACCGACCTTGACGCGCTCCTCACAGAGCTAAGGCTTAAAGCCGATCTGACTGAGACGCAACCTGTTTCAATTGCTACTATGCCTACCACAACAGTTCAGTCATCCGGTGGTGACAAGCTATTCGGCTTCGAGAGCATCGTCGAGGAGGCACTTTCTAACACTAACCTGTCTGCAGGCACAACCAACCTGATTGGTACTGCAGTGCCGTCTGGCAAGATTTGGTACATCACGGCAATCGTGACATCTTACGTTGGCACCACGCCGACGTTTATCAGGCTCTCGGCAAAAGGCCTGGCTGGTACCCTCTTCCTGCTAGAGCAAAAAGATCCCGTTTCCAATCAGTGGTACATCTGGGCAGGCCAGGCATACGTGCAGGAAGGTGACCAGATTCAATGTACAATCGTTGGGGCTACGGCGGGGGACGATCTGTACTGCCGTTACGCTGGTGTGCAAATGGATGCACCATGAGATATCAGGTTGAGCTAACGATACCAGCAAACACGTCAATATCAGACTTGGTGGCAGAAGACCTGTTGTTGCCCCTTGGCATTTTGAACGAAGTCGAGATCATCTTTCCCTGGGGCTGCGCTGGCCTGGCTCACATTCGCATATTGCACAACGAACACCAACTTTACCCGACGACGCTGGAAAAGTGGTTTAACGGCAACGAGATTCTAATTGAGTTTCCATGCGAGTATGACTTACCGGAAGCGTGGAATTCGATCAGCGTGGAGGGGTACAACGAAGATGATTCTTACCCGCACACACCGGTTGTCAGTTTTACTGTGCTCCCGGTGCGAGGAAGCTGGCTGGACGTACCAAGAATCGTAGGAGTGACTTAACATGGCACGAGGCGCACCTGACTACAGCAACGTGAGAGTTGAATCACTTCTGACCAGGCTGGACGACCTGGCAGAGCTCGTGGCGCGGCTTGGCGGCGCATACGCATTTGACCGCTCTGGCAGTGTCATCATGTTGCACGATTTCGGGTACGGTCTGGCCCTGGCCGTGACGGACACGGCCGGGCTGGGGGAAATGGTTGAGGCATCCAGTCTCTACTCACTGTTTGGCGGCTATACGGTGTGTCTGAACCGCGTGGCTGATGCTAGCTCAGAGTCGTCAATCTACGTGCAGTGTCCGCTTTACGGCTCAGCAAAACTCGGAGTGCAGGCGTTGTTTGTGCCTGCGACCGCTGTTTCTGTAATTTCCGTACAGATAACCAGGTTTACTGGCCTGGCAATGCAAACCTGGGCGCTGATGTGGGATGGCTACGGTGAAGTCGTGTATTATCTGGACGATGCGGACGAGTGGATTGAGGCCCAAACTAACATGGGAATGTTCGTAGACAATCCGACGTACAACATGATAAAGCTGGTAGTTGATCCTGCTACTGATGAGTACGTTCGTGCAGTCATCAACGGCACAGCAATTATCCTGACAGACGTAGCGTCACAAAGTGAAGCAAGCTCCAAGTCGTCACACGTTGAGATTATGGTGAAGAACGGTCCTGGACTGGAAGATGCTTCCGACGTTTACGTTGACGCAATTATCGTAACAACGAATGAGCCATGAGTCACTACCACATTCTTCAGAAAGGAGGCGAATAACGTGAAGCAATTTGTAGACCTGCTAAAGTCAAGTGTGAT
>JAHKAA010000101.1 GCA_018825965.1 Gammaproteobacteria bacterium | reverse complement strand
GTCTTTTAATTCAGCTACATTTTTTAGAGGTATTGATGAGATCAAGACTCGGCTTGATAAAATCATCCAACTCATGGAATTGCGAAACAGTATCTATCAGGCTCAAAACGAAATGAGAGCAGGGGAATATCTCAACTGTACATGCCACAAGAAGGGCGAAACATCGGCAGTGAACCCGTGCCCTGTGCATGGGTAGATTTGGAGGTTATATGGATGTGCTTAACGCTGCTGCATAAAAGAGGAAAGAGCAAAGTCGATATAGGAAGGAACCCCCGACACTGAGCCGGTAGTAAAGCCAGAATGAAAGGAGAAAAATGGGAAACGGAAAGAAAAGTGGAATAAATAGGCCAGACAAGCCAGCTGACTTGAGCAATAGGGCTCGCAAGGCCAGGAAACATTATACGTTATTCTGGCACATGCAAGCAAGGTTCGAGGGTTTTAATAATGAATATGAAATGTGGAAAGATCGTTATGTAAACGAAGGGATTTCTACCAGCCGATTAGTGAGCATGTTACAGACAGCCCAATCTACAATTATTAACCGACTTGAAAAATTCAAAATAAAACGCCGCCCTCAAGGGGGACCAAATTATACAAAAAACTAAATAGGAGGACGATATGTTAACTATAGGAACAAAGGTCTTGGTTAGCTCCCTTGCTTATTGGTATTATGATGGCAAGAACAGGAAGTGGAAGAAAACCTTATTAGAAAATCCTCAAGAAGCCTTCTACGTCGGCTACACTTATAAGTACGAAGGGAAATATCAAGGGGCAAAATATAGAGGCACCTTTGACGGGTACAATGAAGATCCTCCCTATCTTGAGGTCACAAACTCCGTCAAACTTTACCGGGTTAAATTCACAGATAGATCTAACGACCACTTTGCCTTCCCAGAGGATGTGAGGGAAATTTATACAATAAATAAAATTAAACTACTCGAACTATCAAAAACTTCTGAAGTTTTTGATATTGGTTATGTCTTAGTGGATGATTGAAAATAAACAACTCCCTCCTTTTATAGCAGAAGAAATCTAAAAACTTTCTTCTGCTATTTTTTACTACCCTCCCAACAACCTTACCTCAAACCGAAATAAAGGAAATTAAGAAACTAAGAAAAAATATTCCTTTATTTTAACCCCTTTTTTTATTAAAATTATTATTAATAGAAATAAAGAACTAATGCCAAACACACAACACAAAAGAAGATGATGAAAAAATGGAAACAAACAACAATACCAATGGTGGTAACGGAGGTAATGGTAATGGCCCTTGTGAATATAGGTTAAGAAGAACATCTCGTCGTTTACGTCGTACTTCCCCCCCAAATGGTCATTCTGCCCCTACAACAACCCCACAAAAACTAACCAATGGAAAAAAAGAGGAACTAAATGCAAAGAGACAGATCTTTGTGGACGAATATCTCAAAGATTTCAATGGAGTGCGAGCATACACCAAAGCTTTTCCAAATACAAAGAATGCTAATGTAGCCGGGGTCGAGGCTTTTACTTTGCTAAAGAACCCTAAAATTGAGGCAGCCATACAGAGACGGCGGGATGAACTGGCTAAGAAGTGCGAGATTGATAGGGAGTGGGTGCTTGAAAGATATAAGAGATTAGTTGAATATAAGATGAGTGATTTCTTCTATGATGACGGGACAATGAAGCCTTTTAGTGAAATCCCTCAAGAGACCCTTTATGCCGTCCAGGGGTTCAAAGCGAAACATCGGGTGACTACTTTTGGGAAGGGGAATGACAAACAAATAATACAGGATTTCGTCAAAGAGTTTAACTTGCCCAGAAAAAGAGGGGTTCTTGATTCTATTTGTAAACTCCTCGGGCTGAACGTTGAACTTGAAGGAGGGGCAGGAGGAAAGAACTTTAACTTTAATGCCCCTGTTCAGTTTAATGTGAATTTCGAGGAAGGATAAAGAATGCCTATTCAAGAAATCAATATCAATATTGATCCAAGGCATTTCAACAAACCTTATTTTCAGTTTATCAATGATACTACCAGAACTCAGATCTTTTTTGGAGGAGCCTCTGCCGGGAAATCTCAGTTTGTTGTTGGGCAGAGAACTGTTTGTGATCTCCTGAAAGGGAAAAGAAATTTTCTTATAATTCGTAACGTCGCCCGCACATCACGTACATCCACATTTAACCAAGTTGTTCAAACTATCCATGGTTGGGGGTTAACCCCTCATTTTAAAATCAACAATAGCGAAATGACAATCACTTGCAGCAATGGCTATCAATCCCTGTTTGAGGGGTTGGATAATGTTGAAAAGTTGAAATCCATTATGCCTCAGAAAGGGGTTATTACAGATATTATTATTGAGGAGGCAACAGAGACAAAGCACGATGATATTAAACAATTACAAAAACGCCTTAGAGGAAAAGCAGGTGTCCCAAAAAGAATAACTCTGGTTTTTAACCCTATTTTGAGGTCACATTGGATTCATGAGGAATATTTTGCAGGAAGATTTCATGATGGGGACAGGAAATATCAGGATGATGGGCTTTTAATTTTTCATTCTACTTACAAAGACAACCGTTTTCTTGAATTGGATGATATTGCAGAGCTTGAGGATGAGACTTCAGAATATTTTTACAATGTTTATACCCTGGGCCAGTGGGGAGTTCTTGGAGGAGTAATATTTACCAACTGGAAAGTTGACGATCTGAGTTTAGATTATTTGAGGTATGACAATATCAAGAATGGGTTGGATTTTGGATTCGGAGAAGACCCAGCGGCCTATAACCGACTTCATTTTGACAGAATGAGAAAAAGGATTTATATCTTCAATGAATTTCATGTCAAAGGGGCAACTAATCCTGTCCTTGCAAATTTATTGAGGCCGATTGTTGGGCATGAATTAGTAACATGTGATTCGGCCGAGCCAAAAAGTATTCAGGAACTGAAGGATAACCATATAAACGCTGTTGGTGCTAAAAAAGGAAAAGATTCTGTTAACTACGGAATTCAGTTT
>JAHKAA010000030.1 GCA_018825965.1 Gammaproteobacteria bacterium | reverse complement strand
GTTCAGTCGGTTAGAATACCGGCCGGTCACGCCGGGGGTCGCGGGTTCGAGTCCCGTCCGCTCCGCCACTTAAGCATTTATAGTTTGTCTGATTCCGGAGCGGTAGTTCAGTCGGTTAGAATACCGGCCTGTCACGCCGGGGGTCGCGGGTTCGAGTCCCGTCCGCTCCGCCATTTTACTGAGTCGAAGATTCAGTAAACAAATCAACCAGCCTTGAGCTGGTTTTTTTACGTTTCAAATTCACAAGGCTGTCTTGCGACAGCAGTTCAGTCGGTTGCTCTCTGTTAAAGCATGGCCGCTCTGTCACGCCCAAGATTGAAAGATGCGCGGGTTCGAGTCCCGTCCGCTCCGCCACTTTGTTTTTGATGTATCTATCTGATTTAATTCAAGTTTATACTAAAAATGCTGTGTTTCAAAACACGGTGTTTTTGCATTTTTGGACACAGCTGGACCCATTTGTGTCCAAACTGTGCCAATTCTTTAAATAGGCCGACTGTCAGCGTGGGCACAAATCTTCATCCCATTGTCACTCAAATGCTGTTTACGAAAATCTCACAAAATGTGCCCGGCCTACCATTGTTAATCAATGACTTACATTTTCTAAAACGGCTGAAAAGCTGTGTCCTCTTGTGTCCATCAAAAACGTGATTTCTCAATACGTACTCATATTTTAATATTTTAAATCAGATGCTTACGGCTAAATTTTGTGTCCAACGGCTGTGTCCAAAGTCTTTATCAAAACTTAAGAGCTATTTGACTTAAGGCTCTGCTTTTTTGAACGTATTGTCCTGAGATATGACTCAAAGCCAGAGTGATCCGCGAGTCTACTAATTTGTCTGTGACTCCAGCCAATAAAAAGCGGCTGGCGGCAACCTTGGCGCAAATAGAACTGCAAATCAAAGCCGGTACTTTTGATTTTGCCTACCATTTTCCGAATAGCCCGCATGCTGAATATTTTCGCACTATTCATCAGATGGAAAAACGCAATGCCAGTGGTGGGGATACGGCCATTGCTGTGTTTACTGAGAGCTGGTTGACGCTGAAAAAGCTGGAATGGCGGCACAGCCAGATTGAAACCGTCAACGGCATGCGGGATACCCATATTCTGCCCACCTTTGAGGACGAGCAACTTAGCCAGATCACCAAAAAGCAGATTTTGGAGTTTCGGTTAAAGCTGTCGCAGCATAAAAAAGCGGATGGAGCTGGGCTTTCGGCGTCTCGTATTAATCACATCATGAATTGTGTGCGGATGATCTTAAATGACGCGGCTGATCAGTTCAGGTTTGAGTCGCCACTTCGGAACATTAAGCCGCTGCCGTTGGATCGTCCGGAAATCGAGCCCTTTAACCTGGATGAGGTGTATCGGATTATCACTGCGGCCCATGAGGATTTTAAACCTTATTACACTCTGCGCTTTTTTACCGGATTGCGTACCGGTGAAATCTATGGCTTGCGCTGGAAGGATATCGATTTTAACAACCGCACTATTCATGTGGAGCAGGCTTTGGTGCGGCAACGGGTGGAAAAAGTGAAAACTCAGTCGTCTCGCCGGGCGATCCAAATGACAACGGCTGTGTATCAGGCCCTGGCTGCTCAGGAAAAACTGACCCGGCATCGCAGTGATTATGTGTTTTGCAACACTAGGGGCGGGCCTTTGGCGCATAAAAACGTAACACGCCGGGTGTGGTACCCGTTATTGGAGACCTTGAAACGCAAACGACGCACACCTTATCAAAACCGGCATACCGCAGCCACTATTTGGTTGGCATCGGGTGAGAGCCCTGAGTGGATCGCAAAACAGTTAGGGCATGCCAATACCACCATGCTGTTTAAAGTGTATTCGCGTTATGTGCCTAACTTGGTGCGCCGCGATGGTACAGCGTTAGAGCGTTTATTGTCAGAGCACAAATTACCTTTTGAAACCATGGGCGAGGCCCTGCAGGAGTTTGACTATGAGAATGTTTAAAGACCAAAATCCACCGGTGTTATGTTGGGCCAGCCCTGTCGTTGCAACAGGCAAGGCCGGAGAGTATTACCAGTTCAGCGCACCACATTTCAGTATCACCTTGCCTGTGGGTGAAACGCACAGCGCATTATTGAATGGGCAAGAGGCGTCGGTTTTACTGCAGACAGACGATTTGTTAGCGCCTACTTCGGTTCGTAAACTCAAGCTGGTTGGTTTAAGCAAGGTCAGGCAACAAAACCAATATATGCTGTGCCCAATTCCGATGTTTGAGGTTTTGTCAGGCGTTTGGACTTTAGTGAGCTGTATTACTTACCCTGATTTACGGCACTTCCTGGAAGAGGTTTTGTGCGACCCGCTGGTTATTTCGCTGTTCTATAAAGCGAAAGGCTCTGAAGATAGCGATTTTAGTCAGACCGGTGATTTGGCCCGGCATAGCGTCGACATTGCTTGTGTCAGCTTGTCTTTGGCCAATTATTACCAGCTATCCGATGTTGAACTGAGTTTAGCTCTGGTGACTGCGCTGTTGCACGAAATTGGCAAAATTCGCCTTCACTACAATAGCCAGTCTGGCATTTTAGTGAGCGAAAAAGTCGCGGTCACAGCCGTAGTAGGCCCTTACTTAATTCAAGTGCTTGAACGTGACCCAGCGCTTTATGAGGCCTTGATGTCCTGCTTAAACTGCATTGAGCAACCACAGATTATTTATATGGCGGATACGATAGTTAAAGCCGCAGATAAGCTTTCTCGCACTAAACATCAGTTCGATAAAGCTTTTGCTGATACGGCGGATTACTACGATTTAGTGGTAACTAAAAAAGGCTGCACAGACCTTTACTACCGCCGCGCAACGCAGTTTCAGCATATGGAGAAATTTGACTAGCTACTGATCAGTTTTTGAAAGATAGAAACGGAAATAGGCTTTTTAGGCTTATTTCCTTTTCTGTTTTGAGTGTGGACAGAGGGAGCAGTGTTTGAGCATTAATCATCAGGAGGCGCTAATCAACGATAGATGCTTACTATTACGAAACTTAAAATATTTGCCGATCAGATAACGTACAGAGGAAGTTTTATGGGTACAAAAGAGTGGGTATCAAGTCATCCAAGTGGTGCCAGCCTTTATCAAGAATGTTTTTACGATGTTGAAAAGCACGCAACTAATCCTAACCCAGCGGTCATTCAAATTGAAAACCCGGGAAGCTTTTCAATCACCCAAGAGCATGCTGGTGCTGGGCCGTACTCCCAGCTTGTAGTGGAAATCCCTGCGGAACACTTTGATGAAATCGCAATTGCCTGGTGTAAAAGCCGAAAGTTGCAAGGCAGGCTGGGCGGCCCGGTTGGACAAGAGTGGGGTTTCCCTGATTGTGATCTTGAGTAGTCTGTGAACTCTAGCTGCGAACTACTGAGAAGTGTTAAGCACTGCGCTTTGGTAGCAAAATACGAGTTACGGTTATACATTCAGAAATAAGATTTTCGGGCATAGCGAGTTAGCACATGGATGATAATGAGTTAGACATTGAGGTGATCCCGTCACCGCACGATCCTGTTGTAGGTGCGCATGTGGGTGTCAGAATCCGGCATAAAGTATCAGGCCTAACAGCCGAGAGTTCATCAGAGACAACGCAATATGCGAACAGGCTGAAAGCAATGGACATGCTGAAAATGCAACTGATGCAAGTCAGTTCTGGAAATTGAAAAAGCTGATCAAAATCACTTTTATAATTAGTAGATGCTTTATAGGTATTGACCTCAATACGGATTATGCGCTCTGAGTAGCCTGGGCAATCAACAGAATCGCTCAAAAGTGAAGCAAAGTGAGCTAAATTCGTAGATTTAATAAATAAAATCAAACTACTTGCTTGACACAAATTCTGGGAAGTGTAAGATACGCCTCCCGCTGAGCAAGGTAATAACCGGTTCAGCACTGCTCTTTAACAATAAGCAATCAATCATCTGTGTGGGCACTCACGGTTTAGATTCTGCAGCGAGCAATCGCACAAAGAATATATATCAGTGAAGTGACTAACAGATACTCTGTCCGAAAGGATGGATGTTTTAAGT
>JAHKAA010000029.1 GCA_018825965.1 Gammaproteobacteria bacterium | reverse complement strand
TCTAAACGTTAACCGGCGACACGATGCACGAAACAGACTCATGTATTGAATACGTTCAATACAGACAGGAACCGCCGTATGCGGAACCGCATGTACGGTGGTGTGAGAGGACGGCGGGAGCGATCCCGCCTCCTACTCGATGCCCAGCATGGGCGCATTCTTGCAGGTGCAAGTCCTGCCGTAAGCTGGCTACAGCGAACGAAGTGAAGCGCAACTGCAGAACGGTGACGGACTGTGGGGAGGAAGCGTGGAGCGAAACTGCGAGCCGATGAACAAAAATCGGATACGAGGCGTGACTAAGCAGGGCGAGCAGGCAGAAAACTGCGAAGCTCTTGTAGCCAAAGCGTTGTTACGTATATTCGGCGGTTGTGCAGTGAAGGAATGCGTTCTTACCTAGGGAGATCTCGCATGATGCCTGAAAGGGCGACGCAGCGATGCGGAGCGAGAAGTCAGCAGAGGCCGTAGTAGCATAATTGCGAAGGGCCGAACGCACAGTTTCCTGCGCCAGATGCAGCAAGGTTGTTGCTTCAGCTGTGTTTTGTCCGGGGTGTTGCCATTGCTGCAGTTGCTTATATAGCTTTTCCGCTGCGGGGAGCAGTACTGCAGAGGACTGGACTACAGCATTGGCATCCAGCAGCTGGTATTGCAGTAACTATAACTGCTCTGATTGCGGGTAGGGCAGAGGTTTTATCAGCAGCACGTAAGCATAGGTGAGCACCAGTAAAAATACACCACTGGCAATGCCCATGGTGGCTGTGACCGTCGTCAGGAAACTTTTATCACGCAGCACTGAGGCTGCGCTGCTACGAAACCAATAATACAACTGCATGGGCTGGCTCTCCTGTGTCAATCAACTGCCTGACCACGCAAGGACTGAATTACTGCTCTGCCTGATAAAGGACGGATGCAGCCAAGGACAATAAGAACTGTCAGTGTCAATACTGTCAGTAAGGCCAGAGCTGCATTCAGCGGGGCTATTTGTAGCTGCTCTGCAAAGCCAAAGACCCAACCAAAATTCTGGCTTAGCTGCAAAGCGCTATAACCAACAGCCAGCACCAGCACGGCCCACAGCAAAGGTTTTAAGCTGTCCACTAAGGTTAGTTGCAGCAAATGCTGTGGCCGGGCCCCCAGTGATTGCCGCACCGCCAGTTCATATTGGCGTAACTGAATTTGGGTGCGAATGACCGTGAAAATGCCAAGGCCAGCCAGTGCTAACGCCAGTAGTGATAACGCCGCTGTGACGACAGCAGCAACTCTTGCTTCCTTGGTATGGTCGGCCAGAATTTCAGTGCTGGTGTTAAAGCGGGACACTTTCAATTGCGGATGGGCCAATGCCAAGGCCTGATTCACCTGTGCTCGGGTAACCTCGCGCCCCTCTGGCATTTGCAGCAATATAAATGGATAAGCCGACGGAATAAAATTACGATAAATCGCGTTGGTTGCAGTTTGGTTCGGTAAATGCAAATCTTTTACCACGCCTACAATACGCACAGGCGTTGTGGCACCTTGTAAATACAAGGCCTTATCGAGTACATCCGCATCCGGACTGATGGCTCTGGCCAGACTTTCACTGATCAGCACCACCGGCTCTTGCGCCCGCACTTGCGCCGGGCTGAAAAATCCGCCGCTTTGCAATTGCAGGCCAAGGGTTTTCAGATAGCCATCATCGCCAGCATAAACTTGCGTCCGCAATGCGGGACTATCAAGATCGGCTGTGGTTCGTACATCGTCCAAAGAGTCCGGCTCTAACCAATAGGAAATAGGCGGATAATAGCCAAGTCCGGCTGAGGTCGCATTAGTGTGGGTTTTTACCTGCTCCAGAGCTGCGATATAGTGCTGCCGGCGCTCTGTTGCAGTCATAGTCTCCAGTAAAGCCCCCGGGTTCAGCGCTATTTGGTAATTGTGTAAATTTAGTCCCGTTGGTTGTTGCAGCTTACTAAAGGTCTGTAAAAAGATTTGGCTGCAGTAAATCAGTGTTAACAAGCAAAACAGCGTTTGTGACATCAGGAGTAATTGCCGCGTGCGTTTTGACACCTGCACCGAAGCACCTTTACCACTTTGCTGCAGGCCTTGTTGTAACTGGCTGTAATTCAATTGCCGGGTTAACCAGGCCGCCAACGCTAAACACCACAGCAATAATGACACAGCGGTCAGTAGCAGACTCGCTGTGCTGCTACCCAGTTCCTGTAATCGCGGTAAAGGGCAAGCATAACCGGCTTTTAAACTGAGAAAACAGGCTTGTGCCACCAACAGACAAAGTACAAAAGCGGGCAAAGCTAACACACTAAATTCCATCAGATATTGGCGGAATAAGTGTTGCGGCCGTGCACCCAGCGCAATGCGGATGGTCAGGGATCTTTGTTGTGCCATAGCGCGGCTTAGCACCAGATTGGCAATATTGGCCAGCGCAATGGCACAGAGTAAGGCGCTGCCAGCAAGCAGGCTCAGGCTTAGCTTGCTGGCATCCCCCAGAATACGGCTACGCACCGACTCCAGCCGCAGCTGTATGTTGTGGTTGTGCAGTTGTGGCCGCTCCAGAGCTGCGGTTTGAAATTGTGGTGCTGCCCATTGTTGCAGATCGTGGGTTAATTGGCGCGGGTCTGTGCCCGGTGCCAGCTTCAACAGCAGATGGCGTTGGTTGTTATTGGCATTCCAGCGACCCGTACCCGCATTATGAAAGTCGAAACTCAGCCACACCTCAGTAAACCAGCCTGGTGCCGCCATCACAGGTTCAACAAAATTTTCTGCCAACACCCCGACCACTTTAAAAGAGACACCTCTAAAGGTCAGGGTTTTATCCAGCACTTGTGGGTCGAGCGCAAAATGTTGCTGCCAGACGGCATAACTGAGCACAGCTACCGGCACCTGGCTATCCAACCCTTCGTCCGGGTTCAGATGCCGGCCAAGCGCCAGTGGCGCGTCAAACATAGGCAAAAACTCAGGCGTCACATAACCTAATTGAAATGTTGGATTGTCCGGTAAATTTTGCTCCACCCCTAAGCTGATATTATGCAAGGCTTTGCTCTCGATGCCAGGCCAGGATTGGCGGTAGAGATCGAGTGACGCCTGTGACGGTAGCCACTCAGAAGCGACGGGGGCCCCCCCATCTAACAAACTGCCGCGCAATAGCTGTAGCTGCGGCGCGTCTTTGTAAGGCAAAGGTGCGAATAGCAGCTGATAATTCAGCTGAAAAGTTGCCAGCAGTGCGCCAACGGTCAGGCCAATGGTTAGAATAATTGTCAGTGCATACAGCTGCTGGCGGCGCAGCAGCAGTGATGCCGTCTGCAACCAGGAAGACAGTGAAAAACGCAGCATCTTATTGTCCTTGTAATGCATAAATAGCCGGTTTACGGATAATGCCCCACACCGATAACAGCGAAGTCAGGGTGGTCAGTAGCACTATCAGCAGTAACGGCAGCGCAAAACCACCAGCCGACAACTCGACGATGAAGCTGGTTTGTTGCAGACCAAACCACAGCGCGGCCAGCAGTAAGGCTGCCAGCACTATACCCGCTGCTACAGGTTTGAAGTTTTCCCCCAGCATTTGCCCCAAAATTGTTATAGGCCGGGCACCAATCGCCATCCGCACACCCAGTTCAAAGCGGCGCAGTTGCACGCTGTAGCTCAGCACACCGTAGATACCAATGGCCGCCAGCAGGAAACTCAGCACTACTAAAGCCGAGGTCACGGCGGCGGCCAGATAATTGCTTAGCAGTACCCGGTCAACATTGTCTTCAATACTATAAATACTGGCGGCTCGAAAATGCGGCGAAATCTGCGCCATCATTTGATTTAGTGCAGTTTTGTCTGGTTGCATCCCCGGCTTGAGGTGCAGTAATAGCGTGCTGTTGTTAATCAGGTTGCGGGGTACAAAGCTACGAAAAGGCTCCTCGACCGACCATTCATCGGGCAGGTTATGGTTGGCACTGATGCCGATAATTTCATAAGCCAGACCCTGGTGTGAATACAGCCGCTGCCCCAGCACCTGGCCATCAGGTTGTAGCTGCTGTGCAAACGCCTGATTGATGATCACTACCGGCGTCCGTGCTGCCACTTCCTGAGTGCTAAAGTTACGGCCCTGCAGCAATTGGATATTAAACAGCGGTATAAAATGCTGATCTGTGGTGATGATCCTGCTTTCCAAAATATGGTCCGGATTGTCCATCGTTGGCAAAAAGGTCATAGCACTGAAGGTGCCGGCATAGGAAATCGGCGCGTCGTTACTGACCGAAGCCTGCTGTACCGCAGGGTGTTGTCGGAACAGATCGGTGATCTGCATCAGTTCGTCTTTACGCTGGTTGCTCGCCATTTGTCGTTGTTCAGTTGTCAATGAACCGTTTGGCCTTGGTGTGGTGTCACGATGGCAATTTGAAAACGCTGTTCACTGCTAAAGCCAATTTGCTGACGTAACTGAGCCAGCGATTGCAATAAAACCTGAGCGCTGCAAACCAGCAACAACGCTGCCAGCGCTACTTGCGAGCAGATCAGTAGCTGGCGGGTATTACTGCTGATTTGCACACCACTGCCTTTGCCACTGCTTTGCAGGTTTTGCTGCAATGCTTTGTAGTTAATTTGCCGGCTAATCAACTGCGAAAACAGCAGCACCATCGCCAGCGTCGTTAGCAGTGCAAATGCCAGAGTCGGCCAGTCAAAACCTAAGGCCGACAAACGCGGCAAGGTGCTGGCGGCATAGCTTTGCAGCAACAGATAAGCGCCTTGTGCTACGCCCAGTGCCAGCAGTAATGCTGCCCCCAGCAAGCAACACAATTCCGCCAGAATTTGACTGAATAAATGATGACGCTGCGCGCCCAGAGCCGCTTGAATGCTCATGGTTCTTTGCTGCTTAGCGGCGCGAGACAGCAGCAGATTGGTGATATTGACCGTGGCAATTAGCAGTAACATCAGACTACCGGCCAGCATCCATAAAGTGCGGCCGCTGCTGTCGCCTTGCAGCAACTGCCGCAGTGGTTCGGCATTAAATTGCACGCGGCGGCCAGCTTCGCTGGCATTCGCGGCATTGACATCCTGATACTTACTGTTCAGCTCGGGCCCGATCTCCTGTTCAAAGGCTTGTCGCTCTGCGGCATGTTTTAGTTTGCCCAGGTAAAAATGCCAGCCATTCAGACTGGCTGGACTGATATTTTGTTGGCGTGGATTCATATCCCACGGCAGCCAGACATCGGTATGGCGCGACGGACCAAGCAATTGTGGCTCGCTAAAAGTGGCTGCGGCAATACCAACAACGGTGAAATCGATGTCACCAATGCGTACTTTACGGCCAACCAGCGCCGGATCAGCATTGTAATGCTTGCGCCAGACTTGCTCCGTTAGCACCGCCACTGCGCTTTTGCTGCCAATATCTTCATCGGCACTAAAAGCGCGGCCTTGTGCCATTGGCATCTGGAACATCTGCATATAGCCTGGCGTGGTGTAACTAACCTGAATTTGTGGGCTGTCAGCCAGGTCGCGTAACGTCATGGCTAGAGTTTGATAACGCAGCAGGGCATGGGCACTGAGTTTGTCGGACGGTTTGTCGTAAAACTGCTGGATCAAGCCCGATGGCATAATGCGTGGGTATAATACAGAGCCGTCTTTATCCAGCCAGGCTGTGCTGCCTACGACCAACTGCTCTTCATCAGCATAAGGCAAAGGTGCCTGCAAAATCTGGTAGTTCAGGTTAAACATAGCGATTAAAGTGCCGAGCGTTAAACCCAGCGTCAGCACCACGGTTGCGGCATAACCCTTAGCTTTGCTGAGTGCATAAAGTGCAGTGGAGAAATCTTTGATCGTCAGCATCTTATTGGCCTTGTAATGCGTAAATGGCGGGTTTGCGGATAATGCCCCACACCGATAACAGCGAAGTCAGGGTGGTCAGTAGTACGATCAGTAGTAACGGCAGCGCAAAACCACCGGCGGACAACTCGACGATGAAGCTGGTTTGTTGCAGGCCAAACCACAGCGCGGCCAGCAGCAGGCCTGCCAGCGCTAAACCAGCACAAACTGGTTTCAGGTTTTCGCCGAGTAACTGGCGCAAAATAGTGGCAGGCCGGGCACCAATCGCCATCCGCACACCCAGTTCAAAACGACGCAGTTGCACGCTGTAGCTCAGCACACCGTAGATACCAATGGCAGCCAGCAGAAAACTCAGTACTACTAAGGATGTGGTTACAGCCGCAGCCAGATAGTTGCCCAGTAACACCCTGGTGACATTGTCTGCAATGCTATGCATATTGGCGGCGCGATAATGCGGCGATACCTGCGCCATCGCCTGGTTAATGGCGGTTTTGTCCAGCTGCATACCGGGTTTTAGCTGCAACTGCAAGCTGGCGGTTGTGCCTATATTGCGGGTTAAATAACTGCGGCCGGTTTCTTCCGCCGACCATACATCTGGTAGCTGATGATTAGCACTGACGCCGATAATCTCAAACGCCAGGCTACCGTTGGTTGAATACAGCCTTTCGCCAAGCACATTACCATCCGGCTTCAGCTGTTGTGCCAGCACCTGATTAATGATCACTACCGGGGCTTGTGACGACACTTCCTGTGCAGTGAAGTTACGGCCCTGTACTAGTTTGATGTCGAACAGCGGCAGATAAAACTGGTCGGTGAACACGGCACGGCTGAACAGTTGCTGGTTGGGGCTGTCCGGTGACGGGATAAAGCTGGCCGAGCCATAGTAGCCATCAAAAGAAATCGGCGGGTAATTACTGACCGACACGGCCTGTACTGCCGGGTGTTGCTGCAGTATATCCCGCACCTGCATCAACTCGTCCTTTTGCTGGCGGTATAGCGCACGGCGTTGCTCCGACGGCAAGCTGTCATCCGGTGTGGCGGTAATATTATCAATCGGAATTTGATAGCGATCTGCGCTGGCAAACCCCACTTGCTGGCGCAGCTGTTGCAACGACTGCAACAACACCTGGGCGCTACAGATCAGCAGCATGGCAGCTAACATCACCTGAGCGGCAATTAGTACCTGCCGGGTGCGGCTGCTAATTTGCACGCCACTGCCTTTGCCACTGCTTTGCAGGTTTTGCTGCAACGCGCGGTAGTTAATTTGCCGGCTGATAAGGGCAGGAAAACCTAGCGCCAGCAGCAGGCTGACAGCTAGGGCAAAAGCTAATACCGGCCAGTCAAAACCAAGCTCGGCCAGTCTTGGCAGCATGGCTCCGGCGTACAGTTGCAGTAAATGGTAAGCACCTTCGGCAACGATAAACGCCAGCAGCAAAGCGCTGCTCATTAACCAGCTAAGCTCTGCCAGCACTTGCCCCAGTAAATGATGACGCTGAGCCCCCAGCGCGGCCTGAATACTCATGTTGCGTTGCTGGCGGGCAGCGCGGGACAATAATAAATTAGTGATATTGGCAGCGGCAATCAGTAATAACAGCAGGCTACCGGCCAGCATCCATAAGGTGCGGCTACGGCTGTCACCCTCTAACACTAATCGCAGCGGCTCGGCATTAAATACCAGGCTGCGGCCTGCCTGGCTGGGTAAGGCCGTGATATCGTCCTGATACTGGCTGGCAACTTGCGGTCGTAACTGCTGCTCAAAGGCCTGGCGTTGGCTGGCGTCTTTCAGTTTTGCCAGGTATAGGTGCGCGCCACTGACGTCACCGGCACCAAAGTTACTGCCAATGCTAAAGTCCCAGGGCAGCCAGATATCATTGCTTCGCCCTGGTCCGGTCAAACGCGGTTCGATAAAGTCGGCAGCGGCGATGCCCACTACTTTAAACTGTTGATTGCCGATATGCACACTACGGCCTACCAGCGCTGGGTCAGCGTTATAGTGCTCACGCCAGAGTTTTTCACTAAGAACTACCACAGCTTGCTGGCTGCCGACATCTTCTTCAGCACTAAAAGCCCGGCCATGCAGTATCGGCATCTGGTACATGCGCATATAACCTGGTGTGGTGTAGGCAATCTGCACCTGTGGGCTATGTGGCAAATCGCGCAGCGTCATACCGATATAAGAAAAGCTGAACAAGGCCTGGTCGCTTAACTGTTCTGCAGGTTTTTGGTATAGCTGACGGAAAATACTCACCGGCAGCATACGCTGATACATCATTGCACCGTCTTTATCCAGCCAGGCGGTGCTGCCTACGACCAACTGCTCTTCATCTGCATAAGGCAAAGGTGCCTGCAAAATCTGGTAGTTCAGGTTAAACATCGCAATCAGGCTGCCAAGCGTCAGGCCCAGTGTCAGGATCACCGTTAGCGCATAGCCTTTGGCTTTGCTTAGTGCGTAGAGTGCAGTGGAGAAGTCTTTGCGGGAAATCATCTTATTGTCCTTGTGCCGGAGATATCCGACCGGTATTGATCTGTCTCTGGTTCTTTTCCAGCATTGAAACCAACAATGCAAAAACCAGCAGACACAATAATTGCAACAAGCCGAAGACCGGCAACAGCCAGATACTTTGCAATGGCCAGATACTTCGTAACGTAGGCAAAAAATTCAGCAGGCTGAGAAAAGCGGTCATGCTAATACCGCATGTGCACAGTCGGTTGAGTTGCATCCTTTCACTCCTTGTCTGGCAGCTTGTGTTACTGAGCAGCGACCTGGCGTAAAGCAGGAGTCTGCTGCTGGATAGGTGTGCCGTCACTATCCAGAATACGACCATCCAACAGGTGCAACTTTCGACTGGCCATATCGGCATAACGTGGGTCGTGTGTCACCATGCAAAGGGTTGTGCCCTTGTTATTCAGTTCACACAACATATCCATCACGGCATCGCCATTTCTGGAGTCCAGGTTACCTGTAGGTTCATCGACTAACAGCAAAGCCGGGTTGCCCACTAAAGCGCGGGCTATCGCAATACGTTGCTGCTGACCACCGGATAGTTGATTTGGTCTGTGACCCGCTCTGTGAGTCATATCTACAGTTTTCAGGCAGGCCATGACACGGTCTTCAATCTCAGATTTAGCAAGAGACTGGCGGCGATAACGCAAGGGCAAGGCTATATTGTCAAAAACAGTCAGCTCATCTATTAAGTTAAATGACTGAAAGATAAAACCTATTTTTTCATTGCGGATAAAGGCCGCTTCGCTCAGGCTTAAACCACTGACTTCTTTGCCTTCAATCTGATAGCTACCACCACTGGGCATATCCAATAAACCAAGCAAAGATAACAAGGTGGACTTACCGCAACCTGACGGGCCGCAAATCGAAACAAAGTCGCCTGAGGAAATCTGTAAATCGATACCCCGTAACGCATGGGTTTCCATTTCATCTGTGGCGAAAATTTTGGTGATGCCCTGCATCAGAATAGTTGGGTGTTGCATAAAAGTTCCTTTGCTTAATAGTCTTTAACGCACAACGCTGACTGTGTCTGCGTCCTGAAATCCCGCCATGTCGGATAAGACAAATTGCTCACCTTCAATGGCACCTTGGTGTAGTTGTAGAAAACGTCCGGCTTCGTCGCCAAACTGCACTGCTGTGGCGGATAAGGTATTAGTGTTTGGATCCAGTTTAAACAGTCTGGTCTGGCTATGACTTTGGCTATTCACCGGGCGGTCCAGATATAAGGTATCCGTCAGTTCAGCAGTAAAAATCTGTGCATCTATATTTAACTCAGGGCGGGCAGAGGCGGGTACTGCATCCACAAAAGTGAGTTCCACTTCGATAGTGCCTTCGACAACCTGGGGGGTGACCCTGCTGACGATGGCATCGGCTTGTTCACGTCTGGTGTTAATTCGGGCTTTTTGGCCGGGCCGGATTTGTTCGGCTTTGCTTTGAGATACCCGCACCAGTGCCAATAAATCCTTATCGCTGCCAACTAAAGCCAGCTCCTGACCTGCGGTTACACTTTGGCCCAGTTCAACCGGAACTCGTTGCAACACACCTTCAATACCTGAGCGTACTGTCAGTTGATCCAGTCGCTGTTTTAAACGCTGCTCACGAGCTATCGCCTGATTCAGTTGTTCTTGCGAAATGGTCAGAGCCTCCTGATTCACCAGCTTTAGCTGATCCAGTCGCTTCTGTTGCAGTTGAACTTGTTGCGCCAGCTGAGATTTTTCCAACACAGTGGTCTGAAAACTTAATTGTGAAACTATGCCTTTAGCTGCCATTTCTGCTTCGGCGCTGTGACGTAATACCAGCATTTGGTAGCGGGCATCTAATTCTGCAAAGCGGCCTTCTTCGGTTAGCATGTCACGTTGGTTGTTTAAATGCTGGCGGCGGAAATTAGCATGTTCCTGTGCTGTCGCCATGCTGGCTGTTTCAATTTGCTGCATCAGTTCCGGATCGCTTAATCGCAGGATGATGGAATCTGCCTGCACTACAGCGCCAGCTTTTAAGACCACTTCTTCCACTGTGGCTGGTGCCAGGGCGCTGATCAATTTTTGTTTATCTGAACGTAATACGCCGTAACCATCCACTGTAACTTGCAGATCGCCACGCTTCACAGTACCCAGCAATAAACCGGATTGTTCAATTTTGTATTGATAATTAGGGGATGCGAACAAAGTACCCATCAGGACCAAAGCCGCCAGAGCCGTAATAACTAAAGCAGGTTTCTTCCAGGGGGCTGCAGCTTTTTCTTTTTTTATATCCATACCGATTTTTCCACCTTGCTTCTAATCGTTGAAACTAAGCATTGCTGCGTCAAAATGTTGTAGGGAGGCACTTCAAATCGGCGCAGCTATGCCTGACTAAGAAAGGCAATCAATGTGCCATTGGTTAACTAATTGATTTTATTCAAATTAGTTTGTTTTCGTTTCAGCTTCCGTCCGATATCGGACGCTCAGGTTCCGGAATCGGACATTGTGATAAAAAAAGAATCAATCTTGTGGCAAGGACAAGGTAGCGCAGGCTCCTCTAACACCATCAGTTCTGTTGCTCAGGTTCAATTCCCCTCCCAGCTGTTCAATAATCTGCCGGCATAAGGCTAAACCTATACCTTGACCTTGAGGTTTTGTGCTGTAGAAGGGCACGAATAGATCCTGCTGGTTGCTAATACCAGAACCCTGATCGAGCAGCTGGATTTCGAGATTGAGGTGGTGTTGGCGGAAATGCAGTTGAATGGTGCCTGTTGCGCTGCCCGCTTCAATTGCGTTTTTAATCAGATTAATAAGCACTTGTTGCAATAACATGTGATCGCATTGAAACAGCAGATCCATGCCCGATGCTTGCAGTCCATGCTGCTGAAATAGTAGCTGCAACGAATGAAAC
Organism: Gammaproteobacteria bacterium; assembly: GCA_018825965.1. Taxonomy (GTDB): domain Bacteria; phylum Pseudomonadota; class Gammaproteobacteria; order Enterobacterales; family Alteromonadaceae; genus Pararheinheimera. Next base: position 2,788 of record JAHKAA010000029.1, on the reverse strand, counting down.
AATTGTCCGGCGTTAATCTGCTGGTGCTGGATCCGCAGCTCTTTATTCAGTTCAGCATAACGGCTGACAAAATCCTGCAGATGCTGACTTCGTTCGCGGATCAAAGCCAGAGCCTCCTGATCACGGCCTGGCGGCAATTTCCGCTGTAAATGTTCTGACAAACTCAGAACCGGTGTCAGTGAGTTACGAATTTCATGGCTCAGAACCCGGATCAATTGTTGCCAGGCCTGGAGCTGAGTTTCCCGTAAAGCCGCCTGAATATTAATAAAAACCAGCAGTTGGTGGCGTTGGCCTTGATCCAAGAACCGACTCTGGCGGATCTGCCATTGTTTTGCCTTCTCTTTATTGACAAAATTCCAATGAGGCAAGGCGCTCAACCCCAGACTTTCAGCTGTCGCGTGGCGCATACTTTGCCAGGGACGGCCAAATAATTGACTGAATTCGTTATTGGCGTAACTCAACTGCTGCTTATGATCAAAGACCAGAATCGGAGTGTTTAACTGATCAATCAGTCGATACAGTAAAAACTGCTGTTCATCAAAATAGCTTTTCCGTTGCTGCAACTGCGTGCTGAGTTGTTGTAACTGATGTTGTAACTGCGCTGCTATTCCTTTCTGAAACACAGCTTTAGCCTGCAAACTGTAGTCCTGATTTTGCATTGCTTCTAACTGCACACTGCTACGACGAAAAGCGGCGATAGTTTGCTGCCTTGCGAAGTGCTGCCACCTGGTAATGAAAGTAAAAGCACAACAGCTACTAAGCCAAACCCACCAATAGGGCCAGAACCAGCAAAGCAGTGTTACCAATACCAGACAAAGCAAAGTAATCAGTAGTGACTGTTTACGGCTTTGCGCTTCTATGCTGTCAGAGTTCCAGGCCATGTTTTTCCAGTCTGCGGTATAAAGACGACTTGGTAATACCAAGTTTCTCAGCAGTTTTTTGTTTATTGCCCTGACAAAGTTCTAATGCCTGACGGATCAAGCTCAGCTCAGCCTGTTCCAGTGTCATCAAAGGTAAAACTGCAGCTTGTGTTGCTGCAGACTGCTGTTCATCCGGTAGGGCCAGCTCTTTGAGTGAGATCTCTTTGCTTTGGGTTAACAACACGGCGCGCTCAAGCAGATGACTGAGTTCTCTGATATTGCCAGGCCAGTGATACTGTTGTAACCGGCTTAATGCATGGTGATGCAAAGTCAGGCCAGTTTTGTGGTAACGCTGACCATGCTTGTGCAGGAAAAACTGACAAAGCGGAGCTATATCGGCAGGTCTTTCTCTTAAAGGAGGTATACGGAATTCCAGTGTATTAAGGCGGTAATACAGATCCTGACGGAACTGGCCATTTTGGATCAAAGCAGAGAAATCAGCATTGGTTGCCGCAATCAGCCTTAGATCGCTGTGCTCAGTCTGACTGGATCCTACAGCTTCATACTGGCCTGACTCCAGTACACGCAACAACTTCGCCTGTTGCCCCAAGGGTAAAGTGGCGATTTCATCCAAAAACAAGGTGCCGCCTTTAGCAAGAGTAAAACGTCCGGCTCTGGCTTCTTTAGCATCGGTAAATGCTCCCTTTTTATGACCAAAAAGCTCGCTTTCAAATAAAGCTTCAGGAATAGCGGCCATATTGACAGAAATTAAAGGCCCGGCTGATCGGCCTGAATGCTGGTGCAGCCATTGTGCCAGCTGACTTTTTCCTGTGCCGTTTTCTCCGGTCAGCAGAATATTCGCTTCTGTGGCTGCTACGGTTTGCAGCTGCTGCATTAATGTCAGCATTTGTGAGCTTTGCCAAATGAGCTCAAGTGGGGGCGATGACAGCTGCTGGTGCAGGGCTTTATTCTGTCGTGTCAGGGCGGACAACTTCAATTGCTGTTGCAAAATTTGTTGCAAGCGCTGGTTATTCCATGGCTTTTCAACAAAATCACCGGCACCTGCCTGCATCGCCTGCACTACTAAGGTGGTATTGGACCAGGCTGTCATGGCCACGACAGGAATGTCATAGCCTTGTTGTTGCAGGTAACGTAAGAAGCGCAGGCCTTCATCACCTGAAGTAGTATCGAGCTGAAAGTTCATATCCAGCAGGATCAGATCCGGTTGTTGTTGTTGTAGCCATTCGCGGGCCTGTACAGGGTTCTCCAGTTCTTCAATTCGGTAGCCCAGATCTTCCAGTACAAAACGGGCTGCAAGTCTGACTTCGCGGTTATCCTCTATAAGCAGGATCAGGGGCTGATAATCCGGGCGCGTTTGCACCATCTACAATTTCTCCATTCTTCTTCTATATATAGAGCGACTCTATATAGCTTGGCTAAGCTGATTGCTTCATTGCATATCCGGCACTATAGCAAAAGCTTCAGCAAAATAGATGCCAAAGCAGAAAACCAGAGCATTTTGTGGTTTAAAGGCTTAGCTTGATCGTCAGGATCCGGTTGAGGATCCGTTTTTTGAACATATGTTGTCTGGAAAATAAGCATAAAAACCAGATCCGGTTAAAAACTAAGCGGTCGAACAGCTTTTATCAAAAAAGATCTTGCGGCTTAATCTCAGATCTCTATAATGCGCTCCATCGACAGCGAAGACGGTTTCCAAAGTGAAATAGTCAGCTGCTAAAGATTCTGAAAGTTGTTGATTATAAACAACTTTCGCTTCAGTAAAATGAAGCACTGCTCTTTAACAATAAGCAATCAATCATCTGTGTGGGCACTCACGGTTTAGATTCTGCAGCGAGCAATCGCACAAAGAATATATATCAGTGAAGTGACTAACAGATACTCTGTCCGAAAGGATGGATGTTTTAAGT
>JAHKAA010000028.1 GCA_018825965.1 Gammaproteobacteria bacterium | reverse complement strand
GCTGGCCCGCGAGGGTGCTCTGCAGGATTGCAGAGCATAAAAAATCGTCAGGAACGATTTTTAACAGCTTTAGCTGGCCCGCAAGGGTGCTCTGCAGGATTGCAGAGCATAAAAAACGCTCAGGACAGTAAAAAGTGACGAATTGCGTCCGCTGTTGTTTTTGGTTGCATCATATGACAATGGTGGCCCCCCTGCAGCTCAATCAGCTCCAGCTTCGGATAACAATGCTGATACTCTTGCCTGGCCTTTTGCATCATATCCAAACCATCTTTAGCCAGAACAGCCAGCACAGGGCATTGAATATCCTGCAGCAATTCTTTCGCCTGACTTTGCATTAAACGATAAGCAGAAGATTCACGTAAACGCATATCTGCAGACCAGGTCAATCCGCCTGTGCAGGCTTCTGTACCCCGCTTAGCAAGAACTAACGCACAGTTGATGTCAAAATCACTTTGATTTTGTCTGGCCACTGCCGCACTGTGCAGATCGGTATAAACAGATTTTTGTTTATGTTGGCTTTGCCATCTGTGGTTTATCGCAGTTCGTACTTGTTGTGTTGTATTGCTGGCTTCACCTGTGACCAGGCCTATGCTGTCAATCAGCACCAGCTTGCGGACCATCTCTGGCATCACAGCAGCGAGTACCGAACCTATCATGCCGCCCATCGAATGGCCTATGATATCAACCTGTTGCCAGCCCTGGGTTTTAATCAAAGTAGCCACATCATAGATCCAATCCAGAAAATGATAGTGAGCATCCAGGCTACGGTGCTGTGACTTGCCATGGCCTGGCAAATCTATAGCCACCAGATTCAGTTCTGGCAAAAAAGCACTGAGGGGTAAAAAACTGTCGGCATTATCCAGCCAGCCATGCAGGCATAAAGTAACCCGTGCTGATGCCGGGCCTTGCTGCCAGCCAGCTAAAAATATAGCTGGCAAGGAGAAAACCAACGCTGACATTATTCGCTGCCGGCCTTTACAAACTTTAAGGTCATACGATCACTTTCACCAATGGCCAGGTATTTTTCGCGATCCACAGTGCCCATAGCTAAAGTAGGAGGTAAAGCGTACACACCCTTAGGATAATCTTTGCTGTCTTTTGGGTTCGCATTCACTTCAGATTTCGCCTGCAGTTTAAAACCTGCGTGTTCTGCCACTGCAATCACATAAGATTCATCCAGATAACCTTCCACAGCAGAGCTGGAAATTTCGGACACCCGACTGGCCCTGTGTTCGACTATTCCAAATACACCACCTGGTTTGAGTACATCAAATACAGCACGAAATACATCCAGCAAATACCCCTGCTCATTCCAGATATGAGCATTACGGAAACTCAGAACCATATCGTATTGCCGGGTTAAACCCAGAAACATATAAGCTGGTGGGTCAAATTCAGTTTGTTCTACTGAACCAAAATGTTCTTTGTGTTTCAGAATACGTTGGCTCAGCTTTTCACTAATACGACTCCAGAAGATTTTTCTGTCATCCTGCATGGTGCCGTCATCAACCCGAAAGTTAGCAATAGTCAGCTTGCCCTGATCTTTTAAATAGGGTGCCAGAATATCTGTATACCAACCGCGGGCTGGCCAGATTTCCAGCACAGACAGACCTGGCTTGATGCCAAAAAAAGTCAAAGTTTCTACCGGATGCCGGTACTGGTTTCGGGCTTTATCGTCTTCACTACGAAATGAGTGTTCTGCTAAAGCCGTTAAGTCAGAAGCAGAAGGCGTTTCAGCTACAACTGCGGCGCTACAAAACGCCGCACCAAGCAGCACTAGATTAAGGTTGCACTTTATTCTGTTTATTATTGTCAACATGAACTGGGCCTTGTGTTGTCGATTGTTGTTTTGTAATAGTACGGACACGTATCCCCGGGCCATAACCCCAGTAGTAAGGGTAAGGACGCATCATAGGCCAGGTTTCAATCACTTCAACGCGGTCTTCCTGTTTAGGCCACAAATACACTGTCGCGTCTTTGATCACAGGATAACGGTATTGATATTCGTCCACTTGTCCGGTTTCGGAACGGCTCAACTCACCCAGAACCGTAACTGACTTTCCAGGCTGATACACCATAGGATCTAAGAAACCTTTGATATAGGCGACAAAACGACCTTTAGTTTGATCGGAAACCGCAGGGCGTCCGTTGGTTCCGGATGGGAAATACACTACTTCCAGACGGGTTTTGTCGGCTTTATTGCTTACTTGTGCAATCACGCCACTCCATCGTGCCGTACCAAAGTCGACATTTTGTTGGGCAGCGTTTTCATAGCTGGTTAATGCTACATTATCTGCTATACGCACCTGTTCGGGATAACTGGCGCACCCTGCCAGGATCATCAGACTCAAAGCAACTGCAACAAACTTCTTACTCATAACATCTTAACCTCGTTAACTACACGGCTGTTAGATAAGGTGTAGCAGCTTTAGTTCCATTCTTACTCTAAGCCATGGGTGATCGGCTCTGCAACACTTATATCCGGAGTTTTGTTTTAATACCTGTCAGTCCTGCTTTTACGGCTGTTGGTCGCACTTTTTGCATTTACAGTTTTGTCATAAATTGGTCACTGACGTAAGATACCCTTAACTACTGACCTTGGTCATACCTGATTCCTGCCATTTACAGAGCCTTCTTATGTTAAAAAAACTTAGTTTAATCAGTATCGCTTGTCTGGCTTGTGCCTCAACTACTGCAATTGCCGCACCAAAAAACATTATTTATATGATAGGTGACGGTATGGGCCCAGCTTATTTAGCTGCTTACCGTTATTACATGGATAACCCGGACACCAAAGCCGTGGAATCTACCGTATTTGATCAGCTATGGGTGGGGAACGCCAGCACCTATCCTGACGACGACACAGTAGTGACGGACTCAGCAGCAGCGGCTACAGCTTTATCCAGCACACATAAAACCTACAACGGCGCTATAGCTGTAGATCACGATCATAAGTCGCTGACTACTATGATGGAAATAGCCAAAGCCAAAGGGATGCAAACTGGCGTTGTAGTTACAGCCCAGATTAACCATGCTACACCTGCCGGTTTTTTGGCGCATGATCCCAGCCGAAACAACTACAACCAGATTGCAGATGACTACATCGATAATAAAGTAGATGGACGCATTGTGGCTGATTTAATGCTCGGTGGCGGTACCAGCTATTTTATCCGTGAAGACCGCAATTTGGTGGAAGAGTTTAAACAAGCAGGTTACCAGTATGCAGACAACTGGACAGAGTTAAAGTCACTTCATAAGCTGCCCGCTTTAGGTTTGTTTGCACCCAAAGGTTTTGTCAGTGCATTGGATAATCCGGAGCCTTTGCCATTAAAACAAATGACGGAAAAAGCGCTGGAGCTATTATCCCCTGCTGAAAAAGGTTTTGTGGTGATGATTGAAGGCAGTCAGATTGACTGGTGTGGTCATGCCAATGATATCGCCTGTGCCATGGCTGAAATGCACGACTTTGCCGAGGCCATTAAAGTAGCAAAAGCTTATGTCGACGCTCACCCTGATACTTTATTAGTGATCACAGCTGACCATGAAACCGGTGGTTTATCTTTAGGTGCCAATGGCAACTACAGCTGGAAAAGGGATCTAATTAAAAAGGTCAAACACACAGGTGAATACATCGCAGGTCAGTTGCTGGCATTAAAAGATGACAAGGTGTTTTACCAAGCCTGGTTAGGTCTGACAGGACTAGAGCTGAAATCCGATGAACAGCAGTTGTTGAGTAAAGCACGGGCCGAAGGCATTAAAGCCTTATCAGTTGCGGTAAAACAGCGCATCGACTTCCATTCCTCTACCGGCTGGACCAGCAGTGGTCATACAGCGGCTGACGTGCCGGTGCTGGCGCATGGTGCTGATAAGCAAGATTTTGCAGGCTTTCAGGACAATACGGATATTGCAGCTAAGCTCATCAAATTTATTCAGCAGAAGTAGTATGTTCTAAAGCCTGAGGCAAACTCAGAATTAAATAAAAACCCCACTGCATGCAGTGGGGTTTTTAGTTTGTTCGGGGAACTAAGCTGATACTTTCGCTCCATTCCCCTCACCTTTATTCAGATCACATGAACTTGTAGTCCAGACCTAAATAGAAAGTACGACCATAAACATCAGTATAACGAGGGTCGAAACCCACCTGGTGACCAGCACCACCTGAACGTAAAGATAATGGAGGAGCACGATCCGCCAGGTTATTAATACCAAAAGTTACACCCAGAGCTTCCATAGCCTGGTACTTCGTCTGGTAGTTAATAGTGGCGTATGAAGGAACACTCAGTTGAATATCCACACCAGCACCATTCACAGAATCTAAACGCACATAGCGGCTTGTCGCAGATTGTGCCTGATCCTGATAACTACTGCGGTAACTCAGCGTTGCGCTGTGAGCAAAATCACCATGAGTTAAAGTATTGATGAATTTAGCCACAGTTCTGAATACCACTTCATCATCATCACCAAAACGACCTAAGCTGCTGATCCAATCGTCTGTAGTACCAGGACGGGTGTATTCGCTATCCAGCACATAAGTACCAGCTAAGGTCGTGCTTAAACGACCAAAAGATAAGTCATTGCCCAGGGTTAAATCCCAGTCGATACCGCTGTTTCTGGACTTACCTACGTTCACGCTGGCGAAAATAATAGCCAATTCTTCCTGACCAGTAGCAGGGTTCGTTTTAGTAGTGAACAGGTCACGGTAAAGTACCGGATTATTTACGATCTGAGATTCAGTGACTGAAGTCACCAGGTTGGTCAGTTCAATATTCCAGTAGTCCATACTGAAGCTGAAGTTATTATCAGGTGCGTAAACAAAACCTAAAGTGTATTGTTTTGATTCTTCAGGTTTTAATGCCGCGTTGCCCTGACGGAAAGCCTCAAACTGCTGCGGAGATGCACTACACAATGCAGCTAATGGATCTGTAGTACCAGCAAACGGACATACATAAGGGCTGCCTGTCACACCGAATTCAACTTTAGGTTCAGCCAATTCAAGCATAGAAGGCGCTTTGAAACCTGTGCCCGTTGAAGCACGCAGTAACAAATCTTCAGTGGCGTTGTAACGCAGCGCCAGCTTATAAGTGGTGTCATTCATTGAATCGTTTACTTTGTAGCTGCCTGGAGCGGCAATACCATTTTCGTCATAAACAAAATCAGAGGTCACTTCACCAATGTTGTCGTAACGAACAGCACCAGTCAGTTCCAGCTGTTCAAGCACCGGAACTATCACTTCGACAAAACCACCGTAGTTGTCACGGCTTAAGTCATACTCTGCACTTGGATTTCCGCCTAATAACAGATTGTTTCTGTTGGCATCAGCCAAAGTACTTACAAACTCTGTATTACGGAATTCAACACCTGTACCAATATACACATCACCGGCTGGTAATTCATACACCGGAGTTGAGGCTTTGATATCAAAGCCTTTTACTTCAGTGGTATCGTTGCTCCAGTTACCAAAGTACTGAGAATCCTGCAGAGCCTTCAGACCTTCAGCACTGATTTTATCCGGAGTCTCAAATACATTCACCAAACCAGAACTCACTGCATCCATGAACATCTTACGATCCGGATAACCACCAGCGACGTTTTCATCCGTATCATTTTTTGAATAGGTAAAAGCAGCTGAGTAGTCAATAGTATCAAACACACCTTCAACACCTGTCACTATATGAGTTGACCTGGTGTTCCACTCAGTAGCACGGCCACCCAATGGTAACGCACGCCATTGCGCCTGCACTCTGGTAACTGAACCTAAATGAGCAGGGTCAATGTAAGGCACTACATATTGCTGAGCTAAAGCTGAGTCGATAGCAAGAGGGAAGAAACCTGTAGCATTTGGTGCGATACGGGTGGTCTGAGAGAAATCAGAGTACATCAGATCAGCAAAAAACTTTGTCTCATCATTAATTGCAATGTCGGTGCCCAACATCAGTGAGTCACGTTTGCTTTCTGGCAGAATTTCTACTGTGGTTGTGTAGTCATACTGACATAAACCTGAAGATTCGAAGTTATCAGGTGCACAAGTACCGTTTTGTTTCTCATACGGATTAAAAGTGACGTCTTTAATGGTGTCAGTAGCAGCATCCCTGTAGTAGTAACGGGCATTTCCGGGGATAGCATTCGCTGAGCCTGCAACATAATAATAATTTTTGTTGTTTAAGCTGAACGGGATAATACCTGATTTAGAAAAATCACGGTCTGTGGCTCTCAGCTGTTCCTGAGAATCACGGCTGTAGGATAACAATACATTGTAACCATCGGCATCAAAGTCACCTAAACCACCAGTGATTGAGAAATTATCGCTGGTGCCATTTTTTTCTTGTGGCTTGTTGTAACGGGCTGAAAGATTTACACCCTGGGCATCGTCTTTAGTAATAAAGTTTACAACACCGGCAATAGCGTCAGAGCCGTACAAAGCTGATGCACCGTCCGTCAGTACTTCAACACGCTCAATAGCAGCTAAAGGAATAGAGTTCAGATCGATAGTAGAACCTGAACCACGAGGCGCCATTCTGCGACCATTGATCAAAACCAGAGTGTACTCAGCACCTAAACCACGTAAGGATGCGGTTTTCATACCACCACCGCCACCACCTACAGAATCGCCATCTGTAGTGAAACCTTGCATAGACGGAATGGACTGAATTAAATCACCCGCTGTCGCCAGACCTGAACGGTCAATAGCGGCACGGTCAATAGTCTGAACTGGTAATGCACCTTCAAAATCAGTACGTTTGATACTTGAACCTGTAACCTGAATACGTTCAACACTATCAGTTTCCTGAGCCTGTACCGAACCGGAAAAAGTGACGCCTGACACAGCGCCAAAAGCTACTGCTAAACTAACTGCTTTTGACAACTTACTACTTACAAACATTTTTTCTCCCTGGGCCACTGCGTAGTGACTCTGTTTTTTACGGCAATCAACATTGGCGTTGATTGAAGTTACAACACGCCTGATTTAGGGCTACCCCAAAACGGCGGCGGATAATAAAGGTTATATTTTGCTGGGGTCAACCGCTTTTACAGAACAAAAGCCCGAGTTAACTGGCATCTGCCGCAAAAAACACAAGTGTTAAATTTATGATAAAAATCAACAGCATGAGGGGCTGCATACAAAACAGACAAGCAGTCCGTATTGTGAAAGGCGTTAAAATAAGCAGAAAAACATCTATCAAACTGTTTAATAAAGACAATTTAAAAAAAGCCTTCACAAGGCGGTTTGCCGGGAGATTAATAAACACACAAAAATAAGAACATAAGCTTCAGGAGCAAAAAACAGAAGTAAATAAAATGAAAAACAACATAAACTAAATTAGCGGATAAGAGATAGTGCCAGAGCAGATTTTCAGGCCAGCGCATCCAGGCTGTAACGAGCTGTGGCTGGCCTTTTTTCGAGGGTGTTTGTTGGCACAGACTCCAGCCTGATGTTAAAGCTGCAGCAATTGCTTTCTTAATTTAGGCGCCGATGTTTTATCAGACAACCAGATATCTAAAAAAGCCGGACCAAAAGCAGGATCTGTGACATCACCTAACAGCTTGTCGTTAAAATAAAACTGCACTGTGCCATCTGGCAATAAGACACAACTTAACTGGTCCCCTTTTTTCACATCAGTCCAGAGCCTATCTAACAAGCCAGCCCACTCTTTATGTTGGGCCGAGAGCTTACCTTGCAAATGCTTCCACTGATCCATAGTGGCTTCTATAAAGTCATCTTTGCTTATTTTACGTTGATAGGTCAGTTTTAACACCAAAGGGGAGCTTTGCTGATAACCATTCCAGCTGCCATCTGCGGTATAAAGCTGCGCCTGATACAAATCCCAGAATAAATAACTGAACTGGCCCTGCCCCAGCAATTTGATATCGCCGGGAATAGCCTGTGCACTTAAACTGCAAAAAAAGGCCGTCATCAATAGCATCTTACGCATAAAATTTTCTGCTCCATCCGGATAACACACCAAAACAGGCCCAACACAACGCCAGCACTATGTAAGCTTCTGTTGTTTGACTGACCTGCATCTGACCACTTAATGCAGCCCCACCCAGATAAGCCATTGGACCAGACACAGCAGCAATAAGTGCTGCTAACCAGTACTTTTGCAAATAAACAGAAAACACCTGCACCACCACCAGACTAAACACCAGCCAGAGGACCAACATCCAGAGTGGTAACCAGGTAGCACCGCTAAAACTCAAAACACCGCTGTACTGCAATACAGAATCCAGGCTTATGCCAACAGCAGCAAGAGCTAACCAAATCAACCGCTCAGATTGACTGCAACGCCACAAAGACCAGAGCACAAACAACAATACCGGGATCACTAATAAGTTCTGGAATAGTACCAATGCAAACCAACTTAATTTAAAGCCTATTAAAGCCGGCCAGTTTATTGCTTTCATGGTTGGCGCATCCCGGCTGCGACTTTACAGCGCAACGAATAGGGCAGCAGATTCAGTACATGCAGGCTAACTACCAGGCGTTTCGGAAAACGTATACGCTGCTTGTTTGAGCTAATGCCCTGACGGATGCGCTTTGCGGCGTCTTCAACCTGCAGCAGAAAAGGCATTTTGAAGTCATTTTTTTGAGTTAATGGCGTATCAACAAAACCAGGTTCAATCAGACAGACCCGAATGCCGGAATCAGTTAAATCCACCCTTAAGCTATCAACAAAATAACTTAAGGCTGCTTTACTTGCGCCGTAAGCCTCGGCCCTGGTGAAAGGAAACAGATGGGCCAGGCTGCTAACCACAGCCAAAGTGCCTTCGGTGGATTTCTGTAATAAAGGCATCAGCAATTTGACCGCAGCCACCACAGACTGAAAATTCAGCGCCATAGTCCGGTCAAATACATCCAAAGGAAGATTGGAGACATCCACATAATCGCAGCTGCCAGCATTGAGGATCACTAAATCCAGCGCCGGAATTTGTTGTGCAAGCTGATCTATAGCAGCAGACAACAGTTGTGTGTCTGTTAAATCCAAAGGGAAAGCATGAATACTCTTGTGTTGTTGATGCAACTCGTTCAAGGCATTGACTGAACGGGCCACAGCTATCACTTGCCAGCCAGCATCAGCATATTGGATTGCAAGCTCGCGACCTAAGCCTGAACTGGCACCTGTAATTAAACAATAACGAGCCATATACACAAACTCCTGAATTGGATGTTTATACCCAAGTGACCTCAAGATGCGAGTTTCAGAGCCGCTGGGCGCTTGCAATGCAAGGCAGCCTGGCGAAGCAATGTCGGCTACCTTGTGAGACAGGCTAACACCGCAGTGCAATCGCCCAGCGACTCCCGAAAGGGCGGGGCTAAAAGCGCTTTATGCCGCGTTAACTGTTGTCGCTTTAGAACCACTAGAGCTTCCAACAGCTGCCTTGCCTAAAGCGCTTTTTTCTCCCGCTGAATTCTGCATCTTGAAGTTACTTGGGTATATATACGCGCAGAAGCTGTTTTTGGATCCTTTAGTGCGACACAGCAAGCTGCGACTGATCAACCATGTGTGCCTGGCGACTCAGGCTACGGATCAACAGCACAAAGCCAGTAGAGAGCAATAAGGTAAATACGGAAGCCCAAATCAGCTTGTCCACCGAAGGGTTATAACAGAGGAAATACAGCAACTGAGCTATATTCAGCACTGCTATGGAATACAACATAATTTCTTTATGAATACGATGCAGCACATAAGCCCCCAAAGGCGCCATCAGTAATACCACAGGGTAAGCACATAACCAGGTTTGCACCTGATAACCCGTCAGGCCCTGATCAACAAAATGCCTGTAGGCGTAGCCCAACACACTGATAGCAGCCATCAGCATAATACTCATATGAGTGGCCACTTTTTCCTGCATCCGGAACCGGGTGACCAGCAAAGTGTACAAAATAATGTCTGCGCCTGTGCCAAACAAGCTGGCGCACATACCACCAGCCAGCAGCATCAGCAGCAACAACACAAAATCCAGTGGTTTATTCAGATTTAAAGTAGCTTTGCTGCCCCTGTGTTTACCAAAGCTGTAGACCACAGCAAAGCTGGTGATCAGGCTTAAAAACAGCGCTTGCATAATGTACACAGGCAGTTGTTGCAGCAGTTGCATACCCACTACAAAACCAGCAAAAGCCACAGGGATAAACACCAATAAAGGCCTGTAGGTTTTTAGCCGGTTCGCTTTATGACTTAAGATAAAAATACTGGCGCTGGTCATGCCAATACTTTGGATCATCAGGCTAAAATCCCGCGCCATAGTGCGGTCTATATTAAGGAAAATATTTAAAACAGGAAAAGCGACAGCGCCGCCCCCTTCAGGAGTCACACCAGCCACAAAAGCACCAGCCACCATAATGGCGGGATAATACCAATGCTCTAATAAAAAACTGAGTTGATTAAACTGATAAAAAAGTACAAGCCACACCACTAAAGCAGCAATAAACCACAATCGAAATACCTTGCTGTCAAACATCAGCGCTATCCATTTTTGTTGTTTGAGAGACAGCATAAATCACAATAAAAATACTTTCATTGGTTTTGTTTTTATGAAGTTTGAAATGATTGTTTTGGGGCGAATTTAAAGCTTAAGCGTACAGATCCAGGCTAAACATTTGCTGAACTTTTTCGCGTTTATCCTGATTGGCCAACATTTCGTAGGCATCTAAGGCCTGTTGATTACGCTGTTTTGGCTGGTCGTACGTGGTTCGTTTTTGCGCTTCCTGCTCGTCCAGCACAGACAAAGCTTCAGAGTCAACACGCACACCGGAACCTGATGGCACCAGTGTGGTTTTATTTTGTGGTTCAGCCTCAACGGCTTTAGTTTTATTGCCCTGAAATACCAGCCCAACATTAGGACTTTGGGGTACATCACGGCTAACGGCTATTGTCATAACTATTGTGAGTCCGCCTTAGTTGTCACCAGTATAACTTAGCAAAAAATTTATCCAAGTCTCTTTTATTGCCTGTTGGGGAGCTTTTGCCAGGTCACTTCGTCTCTAACGTACGTCGGCTCTGCCAGTTCTGCGGCAATAAACTGCCCCTGCCGGAACGGAATTGCAGCCAGACTCAACATATCCTGCGCTGAAGGGTACAGAATCACAGGACTATGGTGAACCACAGCCAGATCTTCCGATCCGGTGTTGCCAGTTTTGTGCCAGTCTTCCAACTGTTGTGGATAGGTTTGCCAACCAGTCCCTACAGCACAAATATGGCCTTTTAATACAGGGCCGGGCAAGGCGCTTGGTTTAGCTGCAACCTCAATACTTAGCGCCTGCATTAAACCCTGCTCATCCAGCTGAAAACTCGCCAGATAGACTTCATTCATTCGGGCGTCAATAGCTGCAACCACCTGATGCGCCTGATGTACTCTGTGTGCGGCCTGCGCCATAGCAGCAAGCGTTGATACCCCATAAACGGGTAAATCAGCGCCAAAAGCCAGGCCCTGACATACACCCACACCAATACGCACACCGGTAAAACTGCCTGGGCCTTTGCCAAAAACCAGGCCATCCAGTTGTTGCAAGCTTAAACCAGCTTCAGACAACAGCTGTTGCACCATAGGCAAAATACGTTTGCTGTGCTGCTGTGGGCAAACCTCGTCCAGCGTCAAAGTTTTACCATCGACAGTTAAAGCCACTGAACAAGCTTCGGTGGAGGTATCTAATGCCAGTAATTTCAACAGGTGGCTCCTTTCATCATTTGTTACTTGGGTAAATCTTCTAAAAACTTTACTGCAGCCTGCAAATCACGGCTACGGCGCATTGGCGGTAAGCTTTTTAAAAATACTGAGCCATAAGGCCGGGTCACTAATCTGTTATCACAAATCACCAAAACACCACGGTCTGACACGTCACGTATTAAACGGCCAACGCCCTGCTTTAAGGTGATCACAGCTTGTGGTAATTGCACTAAAGCAAAAGGGTCCAGGCCTTTCATCTGACAATCTTCGTTACGCGCCTGCAATAAAGGATCGTCCGGTGATGCAAAAGGCAATTTATCGATAATAACGCAGCTTAAGGTATCGCCCCGCACATCCACACCTTCCCAGAAACTGCCGGTGCCGAGTAACACAGCATGTTTGGTTTCAACAAACTGTTCCAGCAATAAACGTTTACTGGTTGTACCCTGCACCAGCACTGGCAAAGACAAATGCTGTGGCAGCTCATTGGCCATCCACTGCAGCATTCTGTGGCTGGTGAACAAGAAAAAACAGCGGCCCTGATTAGCTTCAATTAAAGGCACTGCCAATTTTAGCAGCGCTTTGCCCATACGGGCATCATTGGGCTCAGGTAAATAACGCGGCACCAGCAACATAGCCTGTTGTTCATAATCAAAAGGACTGTCGAGTAGCAGTGTGTCTGCCTGCTGCAAGCCCATTTGTTCGATATAGTGGGCAAAACCCTGATCCACAGACAAAGTGGCTGAAGTAAAAATCCAGCTGCGTTTTTCGGCAAATACCAACTCGCGGAATTTATCGGCAATACTTAAAGGGGTTAAATGCAGACTGATATGCTGCCGGGTCGTTTCATACCAAAAACTGACACCGGTTTTGCTGACATCCTGCAGTTTTTCCAACTGAGTTTTAGCTAAAGCCAGCCGCTCAAAACAATGATCCACTACGTCGTTACGGCCTAAACTGCTTTTGAGCACCTGATACAACATGCCCATGGCTTCAGAAACACGGGTTAAAGCCAACTGCACATCTGGTCTTTTACTGCTGTCACGCCAGTTCCCACGTTCGGGTTCATCGGACCATAACAGCCGCCAGTCCCGCACTAAAGTCGCCAGCTTGTCTGCTGTTTTGCTCAGTTGCGGATGGTCACGCAATTCAGTTTTACAAATCAGCTCCAGCTCTTTACAGAGCTCCAATAAAGTACGGCTGGATAAGGTTTCGCCAAAATACTCACTGGCGATATCCGGAATTTGGTGGGCTTCATCAAAGATCACCACATCCATATTCGGCAGCAGCTCACCAAAACCAGTGTCTTTCAATGCCATATCGGCAAAAAACAAATGATGGTTCACGACCACTAAATCGGCCTGCATCGCCTTTTTACGGGCTCGCAGTAAATAACAATCTTCATAGGATGGACAGTCTTTGCCGAGACAGTTGTCGGTGGTACTGGTGACCAGAGGTAAAGCTTTGGAGTCTTCGGCTATATAAGTCAACTCGCCTATATCGCCACTTTGGGTTTCGTTGGACCACTTTTTGATCAGGCTTAAGTCATTGATCACAGCAGCATCAGCTGTAGGTACATGCTGATAGTGCTGATCTAAACGAAATAAACACAAATAGTTAGAGCGGCCTTTTAATAAAGAGGTATCTACCGGCAAAGCCAGAGCTTTCAGTACTGTAGGTAAATCACGGAAATACAGTTGTTCCTGCAGGTTTTTAGTCCCTGTGGATAAAATGACTTTTTTACCGGATAACAAAGCTGGCACTAAATAGGCGTAGGTTTTACCCGTACCAGTACCCGCCTCCACCAATAACGCATTGCCGTTTTCAATAGATTTAGTTACAGAAGCCGCCATCAGCTTTTGTGGTTCACGGGCCTTAAAACCGTCAATAGCTTTGGATAAAGCTCCTTGTTCGGCAAAAGCCTGCTGCACTTGTTTTAACATAAGCACGCAGTTAAGAAAGAGCTGGCAGGTAAAGAAACAGACAACAGCATAAACAAGGCCCGGCAAGAATTTGCGCTATTATGCCTTGGCTAGACAAAAATATCTAAATGTCCTTCGTCATCTACATGCTGATCTTCTTCTGGTGTGGTTTCGGGCGCAGGTGGGTAGTCGT
Organism: Gammaproteobacteria bacterium; assembly: GCA_018825965.1. Lineage (GTDB taxonomy): Bacteria > Pseudomonadota > Gammaproteobacteria > Enterobacterales > Alteromonadaceae > Pararheinheimera. Next base: position 89,271 of record JAHKAA010000028.1, on the reverse strand, counting down.
CACGACGGCGTCTGTCCTGACGTTTTTTTTGCTGATCTTTGAGTAAAATCAGAAAACGTTTTTCTTCTTTTTCATAGGCGCTGATTTTGGCATCTTTAAACACAGGCGCGATCATAGGTCCAGCTTGATCGGCCGGAGTGCCCGGTGGTCTGTACAAATAGGGAAATAAAACGTCCATAAACCCCTCCTCTGCCCTGTTATCGGCAGTAAAGCCAACAACTTTATCTATACAACCTGATTATTTTTCAACCCACCCATTAGAGCTCGCTTTTTATAACTTATTCATTTCTTATCGTAAATAACTGTAAGAAAAGATAAATAACCAAATAAAAACAGATAGATAACACAATATCAGCTTCAGAATAAAATACAGCTGACATAAAAAATTCTGTTGCCTGAATGACAAAAAACCGTTAGCTTGTATACATCTTAACGAGGAGTCACTTTCCATGCTTATCAACATCCACTGGCATCATCACCATCATTTATCCGACTAGCCGGTCCGTGTTGACATTGGAGGCTAGGTTATAACCAGCCTCTGGTGGAAAAGTGCAAACCAATTCCAACTGAACCCCGGGGCTAAAATCCCGGGGTTTTTGTTTTACGATTTTAAAGGCCCCAGCTTTTATAAGGAACTAAATAATATGACAGTCACTACCAACAGATTACGTATCGCCATTCAGAAGTCAGGCCGCCTTTCGCAAGACTCTCAGGCCCTGTTAACCAGCTGTGGTTTAAAAATTAATTTACGTGAACAACGCCTGATCGCTCATGTCGAAAATATGGATATCGACTTACTGCGGGTGCGCGATGACGATATTCCGGGTTTAGTGATGGATGGCGTCTGTGACTTAGGTTTTGTTGGCGAAAACGTGCTGGAAGAAGTGTCACTTCAGCGCCAAATGGACAACGAAACTTACGATTACACTGTGTTGGCCCGCCTCGATTTTGGTGGCTGCCGTTTATCTATCGCTGTGCCGCAGGAAGAAGACTATACATCCATCAAGGATTTAGAAGGCCGTACTATTGCCACCACTTACCCACGCTTATTAAACCGCTATTTAAAACAAAAGGGTGTCAATTGCCGTATCGTCAATTTAAAAGGCTCAGTTGAAGTGGCACCACGAGCCGGTTTAGCCGACGCCATTTGTGATTTAGTCTCGACTGGTGCCACCTTAGAAGCCAATGGTTTAAAAGAAGTGGAAGTGATTTACCGCTCTAAAGCTGTGCTTATTCAGCGCCGTGATTTAGCGGATGAGAAACAACTGAAACTGATTAATAAACTAATGCCCCGTATTCAGGGCGTAATGCAAGCCAATGAAAGCAAATACATTATGTTACACGCACCACGCGCCCGTTTGCAGGAAGTCATAGCTCTGCTGCCTGGTGCCGAAAATCCTACTTTATTGCCACTGGCAGGCAATGACGATTTAGTGGCTTTGCATGTGGTCAGCAGCGAAACTTTGTTCTGGGAAACCATGGAGCAACTGAAAGGCTTAGGTGCCAGCTCCATTCTTGTATTACCCATTGAAAAGATGATGGAGTAAGGCATGTTGTATCCGATCAGCAACTGGCAACAACTGGATAAAACGGCGCAGCAGGCGTTGTTGGAGCGCCCGCTGCAGCAGGAATCCGACAGCTTAAAACAAAGTGTTAAGGATATTATCAGTGCAGTGCGAAGCGAAGGTGATACAGCTTTGCTGCGTTTTAGCCGCGAATTTGACAAGCTTTCAAGCAACCCTTTGCGTTTGTCGGATGAGTTGCAACAAAGCTTAATCGCCTCTTTATCGGACGAGCTGAAAATTGCTATTCAGATTGCGTATCGTAATATCCGCACCTTTCATGCAGCTCAGTTGCCAGAAAATATCCGCATTGAAACTCAACCTGGTGTGGTGTGTGAGCTCAATTACAGCGCTTTGGATCAGGTCGGTTTGTATGTACCTGGTGGCAGCGCCCCTTTGCCTTCCACTGTACTGATGCTGGGTGTGCCAGCTCAACTGGCAGGTTGTCGTCGTGTGGTGTTAGTCACGCCTCCAGGTCAGCCTGAAGCGGGCGACATTGCCGCTGAGATTGTGTATGCAGCGACACTTTGTGGCATCACTGAGATTTATACTTTAGGTGGTGCTCAGGCTATTGCGGCTTTGGCCTATGGCACTGAAAGTATTGGCAAAGTGGATAAGGTTTTTGGGCCAGGCAATCGATTTGTGACCGAAGCCAAACAGCAAGTCAGCCAGGATCCACGAGGTGCTGCTATTGATATGCCAGCCGGTCCTTCTGAAGTTTTGGTGATTGCTGATGACAACGCCAATCCGGTTTTTGTAGCGGCAGATTTATTATCCCAAGCCGAACACGGCCCGGACTCCCAAGTGGTGTTGGTAAGCCCAAGTGAAGCTTTACTGGTCAATACAATCAGTGAGCTTAAACGTCAGACGGCTTTATTACCCCGGGCTGAAATTGCTAAAAAAGCCCTGAGCAACAGCAGACTGATTTTAACGCCGGATTTAGCGACAGCGGCTTTAGTGAGTAATCAATACGCGCCTGAACACTTAATTATTCAAACCGCTGACGATCAGGCTTTGCTGGGCAAACTGACCAACGCCGCCAGTATTTTTGTTGGCCCTTATACGCCTGAATCAGCAGGTGATTATGCCAGCGGCACCAATCATGTGCTGCCCACTTATGGCTACAGCCGTAACCACAGCAGTTTAAGTTTGGCCGATTTTTATCGCCGTTACACAGTGCAGACCTTAACAGCAGAGGGCATGCGGGATTTAGGCCCCACTATTGTCAAACTGGCTAAAGCTGAAGGATTAGATGCACACGCCAATGCAGTGTCTTATCGATTGGCAGAGTTAGAGCTTAACGCAAAAATTTCAGAGGAAAATCGTTCATGAGCCGTATCAGTTCTTTAGCCAGGCAAAAAGTGCAACAACTGGTGCCTTATGCGTCAGCCCGCTTAAGTATGAGTGGCGGCTCGGTCTGGCTCAATGCCAACGAAAATTCTATGGCAACAGACTATAGACTGTCAGGCCAGTACAACAGATACCCGGATTGTCAGCCAAAAGAGCTGATCAGCGCTTATGCATCTTATGCAGGCGTAGCAACCAATCAGGTGCTGACCAGTCGTGGTGCGGATGAAGGTATTGAGCTTCTGATCCGTAGCTTCTGTGAACCAGGTCAGGATGCCATCAGCATTTGCCCGCCTACTTATGGCATGTACAAAATCAGCGCTGAAAGTCAGCTAGTGGATGTCAATATAGTGCCTTTAACCCAAGAGTTGAGGTTAGATCTGCCGGCTTTATTTGCACAAAAAGCCAATGTAAAACTGGTATTTATTTGTAGCCCAAATAACCCGACCGGCGATTTAATACCCCGTCAGCAAATTGTCGAGGTGCTGGAGTTTTATAAAGATAAAGCGTTAGTGGTGGTCGATGAAGCTTATATTGAGTTTGCGCCAGAAGCCTCAGTGGCTGCTTTATTAAATCAATACAGCAACTTAGTAGTACTGCGTACTTTATCCAAAGCTTTTGCTTTGGCAGGTCTGCGTTGTGGTTTTACTTTGGCGGAGCCTTCTGTGATTGCAGCACTTCGTCAGATGATAGCGCCCTACCCTGTGCCAGCTCCTGTGGCTGAAATTGCAGTACAGGCGTTATCAGCGCAAGGCCAGCAAAAAATGCGTGCCACAGTTGAGCAAATCAATAGCTTGCGTGACAGCTTTAGTGCTTTTGCTACAACTCTGAGTTATGTAAGCCGTGTCTATCCATCCAAGGCCAACTATGTGCTGCTTGCTGTGCCTGATGCTGCTGAACTGGTGACTTTTATTGCAGAGCAAGGTGTGCTGATCCGCAACCAATCCAGTCAGCTGGGTTTAGGTCAGGTGGTGAGGGTGTCTATAGGTTCGCCAGATGAAATGGCGCAGTTACAACAAATTATGTCGTCTTATTCTTTATCACCAAATTCAGAGAAACAGGAGTCTTTATGAGTGCCAAAGCTATTTTATTTATCGACCGTGACGGCACTATGGTGGAAGAACCTCCTGTAGATAAACAACTGGATTCACTGGAAAAACTGGCGTACGAGCCGGACCTGGTGCCTTCATTACTCAAGCTGCAGGCCGCAGGTTATTCATTGGTGATGGTGACTAATCAGGATGGCCTTGGCACCAGTAGTTTCCCGCGTGATACTTTTGATGCGCCGCAGGAAAAAATGATGCAGTTGCTGAATTCGCAGGGTATTCATTTTGACGATATTTTAATTTGTCCGCACTTTGACAGCGACAACTGCAGTTGCCGCAAACCGAAGCTGGGTTTAGTTAAAGATTATCTGCAGCAAGGTAAAGTAGATTTCACCAACTCTTTTGTCATTGGCGACCGTTTAACCGACGTGCAACTGGCGGAAAATATGGGCCTTCCGTCCTTCCGTTACGACCGCGACACTTTAGGCTGGAAAGCAATCACCCAACAGCTGTTAAGCAAAGGCCGTAAAGGCAGCGTCAATCGGGTTACCCGCGAAACCGATATTCAGGTGAACGTTGATTTAGATCAGCAAGGTGGCAATCTGATTGAGACCGGCGTTGGCTTTTTTGACCATATGCTGGACCAAATTGCCACTCACGGCGGTTTTAGCCTGCAACTCAAAGTGAAAGGCGACTTACACATAGACGATCACCACAGCGTGGAAGATACAGCCCTGGCTTTAGGTCAGGCGTTAAAACAAGCTCTTGGCAATAAAAAAGGTATTACCCGCTTTGGTTTTGTCTTGCCTATGGATGAATGCCGCGCTGAATGTGTGCTGGATTTATCCGGCCGTCCGCTGCTGAAGTTTGACGCCGATTTAGGCCAGGGTGCTGTCGGCACCATGAACCTGGAAATGGTGCACCACTTCTTCCGCTCTTTAAGTGATGCCATGCTGATGACACTGCACTTATCAGTCAGCCCTGGCAATAAACACCATATGGTGGAAGGTTTATTTAAAGCTTTTGGCAGAGCTTTGGGCCAGGCTATTAAAGTGTCGGGTGAAGCCCTGCCAAGCAGTAAAGGAGTGCTTTAATGTCTTTGGTGATTGTAGATACAGGCTGCGCCAATATCAGCTCTGTCTATTGTGCCTTTAAGCGCCTGGGTGTGGATGCCAAAGTCAGCCGCGATTTAACAGTGATTAAAAACGCCAGCCGTTTATTAGTGCCAGGAGTTGGAGCTGCCCGTCAGGCGATGGCGAATTTGCATGAACGCGATTTAATCACCACCTTACAACAGGCAGAGCAGCCACTTTTAGGCATTTGTTTAGGTATGCAGCTGTTGACCGACCGCAGTGAAGAAGGGGATGTCGACTGTTTAGGGTTAATTCCAGGTCAGGTCAAACGCATGCAAGTCGGTGATTTACGTTTGCCTCATATGGGCTGGAATACGTTGCAGGTAGAAGACAGCGCACAAAATCATCCTCTACTTAAAGGCATAGGCGAAAAAGATTATCTGTATTTTGTCCATAGTTTTGCCGTAGCGCCATCCGATACCACCTTAGCACGCTGCAATTACGGCAGTGATTTTGCTGCTGTAATTGGCAAAGGCAATAAGCTTGGAGCGCAGTTCCACCCTGAACGTTCAGGTGCTGTCGGTGCTCGTTTATTACAGAATTTTCTGGCTTTTAATGGTTAATTTTTTTCACCCGGCCTTGCCGTAACAGGATTAAACGTGATTATTCCAGCTATAGATTTGATACAAGGTAAAACAGTGCGGCTTTATCAGGGCAGCTACGATAAAACCACTGAATATGCACAAACTCCATTGCAGCTACGCGACTTATACGCCGAAGCTGGCGCAGGACTTTTGCATTTGGTGGATTTAACTGGCGCAAAAAATGCCGCTGATCGCCAGCTTGAGCTGTTAACGACCTTAATGAAAAATGCGCCTCTGCCCGTCCAGGTCGGTGGTGGTGTGCGTACAGCAGCAGATGTAGAACAGTTATTAGCAGCTGGTGCCAGCCGTGTTGTGGTAGGCAGTGTGGCTATTCGTGAGCCAGAAACAGTGCAAGCCTGGTTACGAGCTTATGGCGGCGACAAAATAGTTCTGGCGCTGGATGTGGCTATTAATGCCAAAGGCGACAAAACTTTGCCAAGCCACGGCTGGATTGAAGAGTCGACTATTACGCTTGAGCAGGTGCTGGATGGTTTTATTGCAGCTGGCGCTAAACATGTGCTTTGCACCGACATCAGTAAAGACGGCACTTTGCAGGGGCCTAATGTTGCCTTGTACGCCGAGCTGGTGCAAAAGTACCCACAAATTCAGTGGCAAGCCTCTGGTGGTGTTGGATCTTTGGCGGATATCAAAGCTTTAAAGCCAACCGGCGTGGCAGGCGTGATTTTAGGCCGGGCCTTGCTGGAAGGTAAGTTCACCGCAGAGGAGGCAATGCAATGCTGGCAAGACGCATAATTCCTTGTTTAGACGTGCGCGATGGCAAAGTGGTCAAAGGTGTGCAGTTTCGTAACCACGAAATCATCGGCGATATAGTGCCGCTTGCCAAAGCTTATGCCGAACAAGGCGCTGACGAGCTGGTATTTTACGATATCACCGCTTCCAGCGATGGCCGTGTGGTCGATAAAAGCTGGGTGCGCTGTATAGCCGAAGTGATCGACATACCTTTTTGTGTGGCTGGTGGTATTAAATCTGTGGCTGATGCTGGCCTTATTCTGGAAATGGGTGCAGATAAAATCTCTGTCAATAGCCCTGCCCTGGCACGGCCTGAACTCATTAGCGAGCTGGAGCATAGCTTTGGTCAGCAATGTGTGGTCATAGGCATCGACAGCTTTTTTGATAAAGAAACAGGCCAATATCAGGTCTATCAGTTCACAGGCGATGAAAGCCGCACCCAAAAAACCCGCTGGTTAACACTGGATTGGGTCAAGCGGGTGCAGGAGCTGGGTGCTGGCGAAATAGTGCTGAACTGTATGAATCAGGATGGTGTACGCCAGGGCTATGACCTCATACAACTGCAACTGATACGAAATGCCTGCAAAGTGCCGCTGATTGCCAGTGGTGGCGCGGGTAGCATGCAGCATTTTGCCGATGTATTTGAACAAGCCGATGTAGACGGCGCTTTAGCCGCTTCGGTGTTTCACAAAGGTATTATTCCTATACCAGAGCTAAAAGCATTTTTATTAGAGCATAAGCTGGAGATCAGGCCATGAAACTGAATTTAACCAACCTGGACCAGCTGGATTTCAGCAAAGGTGATGGCTTGTTGCCCGTCATAGTGCAACATGCCCGCTCAGGCAAAGTGCTGATGCAGGGTTTTGCCAACAAAGAGGCGCTGCAAAAAAGCCTGGAAACTGGGGATGTGACCTTTTTCAGCCGCAGTAAAAACCGCTTATGGACCAAAGGCGAAAGCTCGGGCCATAGGCTGAAATTACACAGCATCGCAGCAGACTGCGACAACGACAGTATTCTGGCTTTGGTTCTGCCTATTGGTCCTACTTGTCATGTTGGCACAGAAAGCTGCTGGCACGCAGAAGATGCCAATCAGCCCGATTTAGCCTTTTTAGACCAGTTGGAACAAGTGATCCACAGCAGGTACGGCGCTGACCCAGGTTCCAGCTACACCGCCTCTTTGTTTGCCAAAGGCGTCAAACGTATAGCGCAAAAAGTCGGTGAAGAAGGGGTGGAAACCGCTCTGGCAGCCACTGTAGGCGATAGAGAAGAACTAAAAAACGAAGCTGCGGATCTGATCTATCACTTGCTGGTTTTACTAAAAAGCCAGGATTTGGCGTTGCATGATGTACTCGAAGTATTAAAACAACGGCATCAGAAAAAAAGCTGAAGCTGAGTCTCAGAACAGTTTTTTACAAGGGCATTTTGACGATGCCCTGTTTCCTGCTCGCAATTTACCGTCATTTACAGCTATGCTCTGAAGACAAGTTTTTGTTGGAGCAGTCCAGGCATGAAGTTCAGCTGTCTTATTGTTTTTTGTAGCCTTTTTAGTCCGGCCCTCTTTGCTACAGAAAAAGCCACAGACTGCATTTTATCAGCCCAAATTACCGAACAACATTATCAAAACAGCAAAGAACCGGGTTTATGGCATTTTTTGCATCTGGAGCTGTTGGACTTGTTAGCCAACACAGCCAACTGCAAACTGCAATTGGTAAAAGTGCCCTGGTCCAGAGGACTGAGTATGTTGCAGGAAGGCCAGCTTGATTTAATGATGACGATGTCAAAAAGTCCGGAACGGGAGCGCTTTGCTGATTTTATTGGTAGCCATTATGTGGAAGAAGCCGTATTAGTGCTGCACAAAGATTATCAAACCAGAACCCAGACGCTCGCCGACGTCATGTGGCTACCGGGTCAAATTGGCGTGTTGCGGGAAGCCTTTTATGGTGAGGAATATCAAAGGTTACAACAAAACCCTGATTTCGCCAAAAAGCTGCTGGATGCAAAAACCATTTCACATAAACTGGGTTTTCTGGAACGAAGCAGAGTGTTGGGCGTGATTGAAGACAGAGCTCAGTACCAGGAATGGGCGAAAAAGCATCCGGATATTGCCAGGTTGTACAGTGAACATCTGGTGGTCAACCGCAACCCTGTGTATTTTGCCGCCAGTCGTAGTGGCATGACGCAACAGCAGCGCGATCATTTACGTCAAAGTTGGGCCAAAGTCTACGGCAGCGAAGCCCATATGGCGATACTGGCTAAATATGGCTGGTCTTTGCAGCTTGAATAAACACAGTCCATGTGGTCACCTCAGGGTTTAACTAAAGAACTCTGGAAAAATCATATAAAAATACAGTATGTTATCAGCACTTCTGATCGGAGTTTTTCTGATGAAATATAAAATTAAACAAAAGATTTTTAGTCTGACCGACAGCTTTATTATTGAAGATGAAAACGGCAATGCCGCTTTTAGCGTCAAAGGCAAGTTTTTCAGTATATCCAGCAGCCAGACGCTGTATGACAACAGAGGCACTGAACTTTTAAAAATTAAACGTAAATACCTGACCATTTTGCCAGCCTGTCGACTGCTTTGTGCTGATGGCAGTGAATGGCTTATTCAAAAAAGATTCTGGCCCTTCTGGACCAGCCGTTTTACTGTGACAGGCCCTGCAGGTGAACTGGAAATGCAGGGTAATTTATGGCAACACGAATACAAAATCAGCCAAAAAGGCAAAGTAGTGGCTGAAGTGTCAAAGTCCTGGTTCAGTTGGTCAGATACCTATGGTGTGGATATTTTTGATCCCAAACTGACAGCTCAATTGCTGGCCGCTGTCATAGTGATAGACCGCATTCAGCACTCAGGTAAAAACTCAACAATAGACGATGACTGACAGACAGCAGTGCGCTTTTTTGTAACGCACTGCAGCCCGTTATAAGTTAAAGCTCAGAGCGGTAAATATTTGTTTAAAAAGGCATCTATGGCTTCAAAGGTCTGTTTTCGGTGTGGCAGATAATCCAGGTAATGGGTACCATCCTCAATTTCTACATAGGTAAAGACTTTCTTTTCATCTGCCAGCTCATCCGCCATCATGCGGCTTTGCTTCACATTGACGCTGCGATCTTCGGTGCCATGCAACAGCAAGACTGGGATCTTAATGTTTTTGACCATATTTAACGGCGAATTCTGCTCCAGCAAATCATTGTCTTTACCCATCTGTTTTTTTGCCAGATTGTAACTGGTGTAATTACGGTAACTATTACGCTGTTCACGCAGGTCCGAGATGCCGGCAAAACTGATAGAACACTGATACAAGTCCGGCGTGCGGGCTGCTCCTAATAATGCTGCGTATCCACCATAGCTGGCTCCCATAATACAAATACGCTTAGGGTCGGCGATTTTTTCTCCGATCAGATATTCTGTACCGTCAGTAATATCATCCTGCATTGCCATTCCATACTGACCCACAGCCTGAGTCAAAAACTGGTGGCCGTAGCCACTGGAGCCCCGAAAGTTGGGCTGAAATACCACATAACCTTTATTGACCAGATAGGCTGAAAAGATATCAAAGCTATTGGAATCCTGAGAAAAAGGTCCTCCATGCGGTAATACCACCATAGCGCCTGGTCCTTCTTTGCCTTTGGGTAGTGAGACATAACCTTCAATAACCAGGCCGTCCCTCGCTTTGTAGCTGACCTTTTTCTTTTGTACCAAATGCTCTTCGCTTAGTCCCGGATGGGTTTCCGCCAGCGGCAACAGAGACTTTTCATCCCGGTCGCCAAGCAAATATAGACCTGGTGTTGTGGCATTGGTTGCATACACCAGATAGGTTCTGTCGTCCGAGCTTAAATTCGTGATGTAGTTCACTGTATCAGGCAGCACTTTATCCAAACCTGCCTGAAAGGCTTTAAATTCTTCATCCCAGAATAAACTGCCAGAGGCTTCATCACTAAAATAAATACCTACAGGTTCATCACGGGCGGCCGAATAAATCAATGACCCCTCGATGTCGTACACCGGGTGGCTGATGATCAACTGGCGGGGTAAATCAGCCTGACTCAAATCCACTTTAAATACAGCAGAACGTCCTTCGTGATTGGCAGATATATATAAATCTTTAGGGTCTTTACCAAAGCCAAGGATAGAAATGGCCTCTTCAGAAAAGGCCAGCCAACTCCATGCTTCAGTCCACTCTGTCTGACCAGGCCTTAATACACGCACAGAAGTTCTCGTCGTTTTTTCGTTATAGTCTCTGCTGGCTCTGACCTTGCCTTGTCTGTCGACCAGCCAGGAACCTACATTGGTTCTGTGTCTTTGGACCAATGTGGCTTTGCCGGTTTTTACATTCACCTGAAATAAACTGTCATGACCCGGCATTTCTCTGTCCAGGCCAAGTAAAAAATGATCATCATCCGGATAACGTAATTTAATTACATCATCCTGAAACTGACTTTGATGTTCTCCTTTCCTTACGGGTTTCACCATAGGGACCAATTCAGCCCCGGCCTTAGCTTCAATAGAAAATAAACGGGTTTCAGTGGTTTTGGTACCTCTGCCGCGAACATCGCCATAGCGGAAGCTGGCCAGCAAATGAGTATCGTTAGCCCAACGCACCCAGGCAAATTTGTATTTTTTATTGTCTGTTTTACCCAGATAAACAGACTCACCAGAGGTCAAATCAATCAATTGGATTAAAGTGTCTTCTTTGATATTTTTTAACGCGACCAGACGCTTGCCATTGGGCGATAAACGCAATCGTTCAATACGCTCTCCCTGATAAAACATCTCCAGAGGTAAAACACTTTGTTTAATGTCGTCTGTAGCAGAGGAATAAAAAGGCAAAAAACAAACAATCATCACAAAGCTGGCAAGACACTTATTCATTAAGGACCCATTTCATAAAATAAAAGGTGAGGTTTGTGAAGTAATGTAACGAAAGTCAGAACTGCTGGCAATTGGCAGCAAAGAATTTGGGTGGCGACCTCACCAGCCGACATCCCGGCACATACGTTATCCGCTTTGGCTGCTTCCTTCCGGATCTGACCAGGTGAACGAATTAGTATTGCGGGAGGACCGGTAAGGCCACCATTGAAGGTACCAGTTAAACTGGTGCGCGCATTATGCTGAAAAGCTTTTCTCTGTGCAAGAACTTAAGCGTTTTCCGGATATTTTGCAGTCATTTGTTGAAAAAACATCCGCATTTGTTGTAGATCGTCGGCGAAATTTTCACCCGTAGTAAAGCTGGGGCCAAACACCAGTTGTTTGTGCCGGTAATCCAGCCCAACTAAACACACTGGCACCCTGGCTTGCCTGGCGATAAACCAAAAACCTGAGCGCCAGTGTTCTACCTTTTTACGGCTGCCTTCAGGTGATAAACCTAATAACAATGAATCACTTTGCTCAAACTCTGCGACCACCTGCCCCACTACTCCATGAGGGTGGCTGCGGTCTACAGCTATGCCGCCTAATGACAACAAAAGCCCTTTGAAGGGCCAGACAAAAATACTGTGTTTGCCCAAAAACCGGATTTTAAGATCAAGCGCCAGAGCCGCAGCTATACCAACAAAAAAATCCTGATTGGAGGTATGAGGGGCGACAGCTATCACCATCTTTTTATGTGCGGGCAGCTCCCCCTGAATACTCCAGCCTCCCAGTAGTTTCAGCAACCAAAGGCCAAGTTTCTGGCCCAGGTTGCTGTGACGCCTTGGCAAGGAAGGCGGAATAGCAGGTAAAGTTGACATTAAGGCTGAGCCAATACCAATTGATGAGCTTCTAAGACCCGTTTCAGGCGTTTTTGATTGTCAGGACCTAAGCGGATCATTTGGCGTTGTATCAAAGGTAAAGCTTCAAGTTCCGGATCAGCATAAGTGTAATACACATTGGGACGGGCTAAGACTATTGGAGGCGCTATTTCTGGTGTCGCCAACATGACTTTAATTGCATCCTGCAAACGCACACGGAACTGAGCATCGGTGTAACCTAACTCTGTATAAGCTTGCTGCATCAAGGGGTAATAGTATTCAAATAAACGTTTCACTTCAGTCACAGAGACACTTTCCAGCAGTTGCAGATAAGGCTCGTAACGTTCAAAGTTGGCAGAGTCAAGCTGCACAGCACCATCTTGTGCAGCTAAAGTAGCAAATTTGACTGTGATGGGCTGAAACAGCGGCTGACCTTTTGGCAAGGTGCCCTGGGCTATATTGTCTACATTCACCACAAAACGGCGGATCATATCTTCAGTCACAAAAAGTGAGGCTAAACCAGCTTTCCAACGTAATCCCAGTAAACCGGTTTTCACTTCTGTATCTGACTCATCCAGGCTGGGTAATTTAACGGTAGGCTCAACAGCCACTGCATCATCCAGTGAAGTTTCCTGCAAAGGAGTTTCATCCTGGGCCTGCACTGTTAAACTGTCGACAGGTTCCTGATCCGCTGTTAATACATCAGCAGGAGCTGGTTGTTGTAATACAGGTACCGGAGTTGGTTCAGCTTCCGGCACTACTGCCTCATCGGATCGGAAAAAAAACCAGACAATAGCAATCAGGGTCACAGCCACTACAGCTAAACCTATGTAATATTGTTGCTGGCCTGCGCCAGGAGCCTTTTCGGTCATTTCTGTTTTTTCCTTTCTCTTGGTCGGATCACTGATATTTAAGCCATTGAAAAACTGGCTATAGCGTTGCATTTATTTTGCTTTTCAGCAATATATAAACAGAGAGTCTGTAAAGAGTTAAGAAGTTTCAGTGACTGATAGTAAAAAAGATGAGAACACCACTAAAAAAGTTGCCTTGCTGCTCACCGGGGGCGGTGCCAGAGCCGCTTATCAGGTTGGCGTACTCAAAGCTTTGGCTTTGCATTACCCGCGCAACAGTAAAATTCCATTTGAAATTATTTGTGGCACTTCAGCAGGAGCCATCAATGCCACAGGTATTGCCTGCTATGCCTCATGTTTTCACTTAGGCGTCAGAAAAATCGAGTGGGTATGGCGCAACTTCCATACCCATCATGTGTATTATTCAGATTATCTGCGTTTAGGCTGGCATTTATTACGTGGTTTTTTAAGTGCCTTTCAGGCCGACTATGCCAATAAAAGACCTGTCAGCTTACTGGACAATAAGCCCCTGCGTTTACTGCTGCACAACATCCTTGATTTGCAGCGTATAGACCGCAATATTCAGGGCGGCTATTTATCCAGTGTATCTGTCACAGCGTCCAGTTATAACACTGGGGACTCTATCACCTTTTTTCAGGGCAATGACGCCAAAGAATGGCGCAGAGCAAAACGTTGTGGTCAAAAAACTTTATTGGGTATCCACCATCTATTGGCTTCAGCCTCTATACCTCTGGTATTCCCTTCGGTTCGTATTCACCAGCATTATTACGGCGATGGTTCAGTCAATCAGTTGTCACCGCTCAGCGCTCCTATTCATTTGGGCGCTGACAAAATTTTGATCATCGGGCTGGAACAACCCCGCTCTCATGATTTAAGTCATTCGATGCCGCATCATCCGGGTTTAGCCACTGTGGCTGGCCATTTGCTGGACACCATTTTTTCGGACACTTTAAATGCCGACTTAGAACGAATGACCAGGATCAACAGAACCATTGATACCTTAAAAGCTAACCATATTGCTACAGACCTGAAAAAGGTCGACAGCTTTTTAATCAACCCCAGCGTTAATTTTAACGAAATTGCCAGCCAGCACTTTTTAAAACTGCCTATGGCGGTTCGAAGTTTGTTGCGGTTAATTGGCATTACTCAACATTCGGAATCCAGCTTAACCAGTTACCTGTTATTTGAAAAATCCTACACCAAACGTCTGATAGACATTGGCTATCAGGATGCGATGCAACAGATGCCAGAACTGCTGGATTTTCTGCGTCCTGAGTGAAGGGCAATTTTTAGCCAGCTATTGCCGTCAAAAAAGCGTCAGTTCAAACTGAATAATTGAAAAAATCAATAAGATCATCCACTTATTAAACTGGCACAATACCTGCAAATTCCAGTCATCTTAGATCTTGTCTGGAGTATCGGCAGTGGAATTATTTGGCTTACAAGATATGGCATTAAGTGGAACCAGTTACGCTGGCATCACCAGTCAGCCACACTGGTCTGGTTTGTCTGCAGATCCGGCAACTCTGCCCGAACAGCTACAAACCAGTCTGGATCTGGCTGACCAACTACAAATTTATTCAATGGCCGCAGGCAAAGTTTTGCCCCTGCGTTCCATTCAGTTGCAAACTGCTGTAGGTAAATACCTGGCGCCGGGTTCAGAAGAAGGCAGTTTTGAGCATCGCAGTGTGTTGATGCTGAACGATCAATGTCTGGCTGAGTTAAGTTACCAGTCAGAACAGGCTTTTACTCCGATGATCCAGCATCAGCTCTGGCAATTGGAACGGCAATGGTTGTATCCGCTGCGTAATACGTTGGTGGTGGTTCGTTTACAGCAATTAGCGTTAAAAGACAGCCTGACAAACCTTGGCAACAGACGGAATTTTGACGATCAGTTTGAACGGGCCGTGCAGCTTGCCAACAGACGTCAGGAAGCCTGCGCTTTGATTCTGCTGGATCTGGATAATTTTAAACACACCAATGATAACTTTGGCCATCCTGCCGGTGATGATGTGCTGATTGCTGTGGCTGATGCGATGCGCCAGACTTTAAGAGCAAGCGATTGTTTATTCCGTTTCGGCGGAGATGAATTTGCTGTTCTGCTGACGGCAGAAGATGCGCTGGCAGCAGAGCTGGTCGCTCATCGTCTGGTGAAAGCTATTAACCAGCATCATATCTGTAGCCAGTTTGCCGTAACCGCTAGTGCTGGCCTGGCTCATCTGGCGCCTAACCAAAAATCTGCTTTGTTATTCAGCCGTGCTGATGAAGCTTTATCACAAGCTAAACAGGCGGGTAAAAACGCGGTGAAAGTGGCGCTGCTTAATCAGGCCTGACGTAAAGAGGCACAGGTTTTAGTCGTCGTACATTAGGGCTAAAGGACAGAAGATCCAAAAGCCCTTTTTTTTGCCTGCAAGTTCAGTTTAACTTTTTCGCCAGTCAATATAGGCATTGGCTTGATCTTGCGCTGCATTAGAGGCTAAGCCAGGCACAGCCACCACCTGATTATTTTGCACCAGCACAGGCAACAACAAACGTTGCCAGGGCGGAATAGACCATAACTTCAACCATTGTTTTAACGCTTTGCTTTGCTTCTGACCAGCAGGTTTAAAAGGCAAACTAAAAAGTCCAAACACCAGGTACACAGGATCGTCAGTGATCAGCACAGGTGTGCCTTTGTTTCCCAGGTTAAGGAGAAACTGCCCTACAGCAGTATTCAGCGGTAGCTCTGGTTTTAATTCAAGAAAAACTCCGGCATCCGGAGCTTCAACCTGCTGAGTGATATAAGCTTTGTTGGCAAAACGACGGATCTGTTTGCCATCGAGTTCCAATAAAGGCTGAGCATCGGCTTTAGCGCCAATCAACTCCGAAAAGAATCGCTCCAGCCAGTCGGTTGATGGATTAAGCGCGCTTAAAGCCAACCAGCTGCGTACCAGCAGCTTTTGCGTAGTGAAGTCTTGTGCAGTTAAGCGTTTTAAATCTAATTCAGCTCCATGCATTACAGCAGGTAATAACTGCTGCAACTGTTTTTCGACAAACTGCTGTTGCTGCTGGATATGAGTGACAGACCTAAGTGCATTTTGCCGGAAGGCTGGCCAGCGCTGTTGTAATAATGGCATCACCTGAAGACGCAGAAAGTTACGGTCAAAGCGGCTATCGCTATTGCTTTCATCTTCAATCCAGTCCAGCTGTTGCTGCCTGGCAAAAGCTTCCAACTGCTCGCGGCTAAAATCCAGTAAAGGTCGTAACAACCAGCCAGTAGCAAAAGACTGCAAAGCTGCAATACCGGATAAACCCGCCGGACCAGAACCACGTTTTAATGCCAGCAGTAAAGTTTCCAGCTGATCGTCTGCATGATGTGCTGTTAATAAAGCAGTTTGGGGAGTGGCAACAAAAGCAGCCAAAGCCGAATAACGGGCAGCCCGGGCCTGAGCTTCAATATTGGCTGCAGGGTTCAGTTGTACTTTTTGTACTTCAAAAGCAATCTGGCGTTTAAGGCATTGCTGCTGACAAAATTCTGCCCACTGATCGGCATTGGCACTTAAGCCATGATGGATATACACAGCTTTGAGCCCAATGCCTGTGTCAAGGGCAAGCTGATGGCATAACTCCAGCAACACCATAGAGTCCAACCCACCGGATAACCCAAGCACCAGCTGGTTTAAACCTAGCTGTTGGATATTGAAGCGCAGTGGTGCCAGCAAACTATTCAAAGACAATGTCCCAAAGATAAAAACCGCCCTAAGGCGGCTTGTAGGGGCGGGGTTTATCCCCGCCCGTTACTTTCTATGCTTGCTGACCAGCTGCACCTTCAAATACGACGGGTATATCAGCAGTAACCAAAAGACATTAAACGCTTATAGCGTCTGTCCAGCAAGTCTTCAATGCTGAGTTTTTCAAGCTTGGTTAAATCACGTAATAAAGCCTGTTTTAAGCTTTGTGCCATTTGTTCGTGATTACGGTGTGCGCCACCCAAAGGCTCGCTGACTATATCGTCAATCAGGTTCAGCTCTTTTAAACGTGGCGCTGTTATCCCCATGGCATCAGCAGCTATAGGGGCTTTATCAGCACTTTTCCACAATATAGAAGCACAACCTTCAGGTGAAATCACCGAATAGGTGCTGTATTGCAGCATGTTGACCTGATCGCCCACACCTATGGCTAAAGCTCCACCAGAACCACCCTCGCCTATTACGGTACAAAGCACCGGCACTTTCAGACCAGCCATTACTTTCAGGTTACGGGCAATAGCTTCACTTTGACCACGTTCTTCAGCGCCAACACCAGGATAAGCACCAGGAGTGTCGATAAAAGTGATAATGGGCAAATTAAAACGTTCAGCCATTTCCATCATACGTAAGGCTTTGCGGTAGCCTTCAGGTTTTGGCATACCAAAGTTACGTTTAATTTTTTCTGAGGTGTCACGGCCTTTTTGATGACCAATCACCATCACGGTTTTGTCACCTAAACGGGCTGTACCACAGACAATAGCCGGATCGTTGGCAAAAGTACGGTCACCGGCAAACTCATCAAAGTCAGTGAAAATATGATTGATGTAATCCAGCGTGTAAGGACGCAGCGGATGGCGGGCTAACTGAGCAACCTGCCAGGCACCTAATTCTGCAAAGATCTTTTTTGTCAGAGTTAAGCTTTTTTCCTTCAGCTTGTTTACTTCTTCTTCAAGGCCGAGATCAAACTCGCCATTGCGGCTTACTTTGCGAAGTTCTTCTATTTTGGCTTCAAGTTCCGCAATCGGTTGCTCAAACTCTAAATAATTCAGCATCATCGACTGTCACTACCTAATTAATGAAAATCCAGTTGTATTGTTGCTAATTGTCGCAGTTGATGCAACAAAGCGTCCGTAGGGGTCACCCACCATTCGGTGCCCAAAGCCAGTGTGATTTGACCTTCGTCACGCTGGTATACCAGCTTCACCGGCACTGTGCCTAATTTAAATTCGTGCATAGCTTGCTGCAGTTTTTGCAGATAATCCAGCCCCATTTGCTGCTGATGTACAGTTAAGGTCAAGGATTTTAGGCATTTTTCCCGCGCAGCTATAATGTCCACTACCTCGCGGCCGGACATTGTAAGGCCACCACTGAAATCATCAAAGCTGACCTGTCCCGACACCACCAATATTTTGTCTTTTTGCAGCAAATGCTCGAAGTTTTCGAACTGTTCGGGGAAAAAACGAACATCTAAGCGCGCAGATTTGTCATCTAAAGTGACAATAGCCCAACGCCTGCCCTTTTTATTGATCATAGTACGCACTGCTAAGACTAAACCTGCAGCATGCACCACCTGATCACGACGGCCCGGTTGCATATCCACTAAACGGCCCGAACTGTAATGCGGTAACTCCACCAGGTAGCGGTTGATGGGGTGGCCTGTCAGGTATAAACCTAAGGTTTCGCGCTCCCCCTCCAGCCAGACTTCATCCGGCCAAAGCGGCACTTGTTTAAAGGCACTGGCTGCATGTTCTGGCTCTGGCGCCATTAAACCAAACAAATCAGACTGACCCATAGCTTCGGCTTTGGCCTGCTGTTCTGCGCCTTTCATCGCCTCTTCTAAAGTGGCCATCATAGCAGCACGGTGTGGACCTAACTGGTCCATAGCACCGGATAAAATCAGCTTTTCAATGACGCGGCGGTTCAGCTGTTTTAAATCAACTTTATTACAGAAGTCGAACAAATCTGTGAAAGTTCCGTGTTTAGCACGCGCCGCTAAGATAGCCTCAACCGGACCTTCACCCACACCTTTTATCGCGCCTATGCCATAAACAATATGGCCCTGACGGTTGACGGTGAATTTATACAAACCAGAATTAACATCAGGCGGAATGAGTTTGAGCTTCATATGCTCACATTCATCCACCAGAATAACGATTTTATCGGTGTTATCCATATCGGCAGACATAACTGCCGCCATAAACTCAGCCGGATAATGCGCCTTCATCCACAAAGTTTGATAGGACACCAGCGCATAAGCGGCGGAGTGAGATTTGTTAAAACCGTAGCCAGCGAACTTCTCTACCAAGTCGAAGATTTTCATCGACAATTCGGCGTCAACCCCGTTTTCGACAGCGCCATCACGGAAAGTATCACGCTGTTTGGCCATCTCTTCTGGTTTCTTTTTACCCATAGCACGGCGTAATAAGTCGGCGCCGCCCAGTGAATAACCAGACAAGACCTGGGCGATTTGCATCACCTGTTCCTGGTACAGAATAATGCCGTAGGTAGGTTCCAGAATTGGGATTAACGAGTCATGTTGCCAGGTAGAATCCGGATAAGAGATTTCTTCACGGCCACGTTTACGGTCGATAAAGTTATCTACCATGCCTGACTGCAAAGGACCTGGCCGGAACAGCGCCACCAGGGCTATCATATCTTCGAAGCAGTCGGGTTGCAGACGACGGATTAAGTCTTTCATACCACGGGATTCAAGCTGGAATACAGCTGTGGTATCGGCCTTCATCAGCAGGTCAAAACTCTTACGGTCAGTCAGCGGAATAGTGTTTACATCGACCAGCGGCTTGCCTTCGCGGGCCAGACGCTCATTGGTCATATTCACTGCCCACTGCAATATGGTCAGTGTACGTAACCCCAGGAAGTCGAACTTGACCAGACCTGCGTATTCCACGTCGTTTTTATCAAACTGAGTAACGGGGTTATTGCCTTCAGCGTCACAATACACAGGCGCAAAGTCGGTGATCTTAGTGGGTGCTATCACCACACCTCCGGCGTGTTTACCGGCGTTTCGGGTGACACCTTCGAGCTGACGTGCCATGTCGATCAGATCTTTGACTTCCTGATCAGCGGCATACAATTCGGGTAAACGTGGCTCTTCTTTAAAAGCCTGTTCCAGCGTCATACCAGGCGTAGGTGGGATCAATTTGGAAATACGGTCAACAAAACCATAAGGGTGACCCAGCACCCGTCCTACGTCACGGACCACAGCCTTAGCAGCCATAGTACCGAAGGTGATAATTTGTGATACAGCTTCGCGGCCATACATGTCAGAAACGTGTTCTATCACCTCGTCGCGCCTGTCCATACAGAAGTCGACGTCAAAGTCGGGCATCGAAACCCGCTCAGGGTTTAAGAACCGCTCGAACAGTAAATCAAATTCTAAGGGGTCAAGGTCGGTAATACTCAGGGCATAAGCCACTAGAGAACCTGCACCCGAACCCCGGCCAGGGCCGACCGGAATATCGTTGTCTTTACTCCACTGGATAAATTCCATCACCACCAGGAAGTATCCGGGGAAACCCATCTGGTTGATTACGCCAAGCTCTATGTCCAAACGTTCGTCGTATTCAAGCCGTTTTACTTTACGTACTTCAGGGTCCGGAAATAGCTGCAGCAGGCGTTTTTCCAGACCTTCCTGAGATTTTAAGACTAAAAAGTCAGCGTCGGACAAACCACCAGTCGGGAAAGCCGGCAGGAAGTATTCACCTAACCTTATGGTGACATTACAACGTTTGGCGATTTCAACTGAGTTTTGCAGCGCTTCCGGAATATCGGAAAACAATTCGATCATTTCTTCTGCAGATCGCAGATACTGTTGTTCGCTGTAATTTTTTGGTCGTCTTTTATCTTCTAAGGTGTAACCATCATGAATAGCAACCCGGATTTCATGGGCCGGAAAATCGTCCGGACTTAACATCACCACTTCGTTGGTGGCAACTACTGGCAACTGTTCACGTTCTGCCAGTTCAACTGCAGCCTGAATATAAGTTTCTTCGTCAGGACGGCCGGTGCGGGTCAGTTCAATAAAAAACCGGCTGGGGAAATGTTCACGATAAAACTGCACTAAAGCCAAAGCACTGGGCGCATTGCCTTTGATTAAGGCTTTGCCTAAAGGGCCGTCTTTGGCACCCGACAATACAATCAGGCCTTCTTTATATTCCACCAGCCAGTCGTGGTCAATCTGAGGTCTGTGCTGCACATGGCCACGTAAATAAGCCTTAGAAAGCAACATGGTCAGATTCTGGTAGCCCGTATTGTCGGCTGCCAAAATCAATAAACGACAAGCATCGCCCGGAAAAAGCGGATGCTGCACCCACAAATCAGCCCCTACTATCGGCTTAATACCAGCATCGTGTGCCGTACTGTAAAAACGCACCAGACCACACATATTCATCTGATCTGTTAAAGCAAGCGCAGGCATATTCAGCTCTTTTGCCGCTTTGACTATAGGCTTTATTTTTTTGATGCCATCGATCATCGAAAAATCGCTGTGCACTCGTAAATGAATAAAACCCGGATCAGCCATGCATCTGCTCCAAAACATCCCTGACAGGTTTAAAGCTGCGTCTGTGCTCGTTAATTACACCATGGGTTTTAATAGCAGCTAAGTGCTCTGCGGTTGGATAACCTTTATGACCGGCAAAACCGTAGTGCGGATATAACTCTGCCAGTTGCTGCATTTCCTGATCCCGCGCCACTTTGGCAAGAATAGAAGCAGCGCTGATTTCCGGCACCAGGGCATCCCCTTTGACCACTGCACTGGCCTGAACGCCAATATCTTTAGGTACACGATTGCCGTCTATTAAGGCCCATTCTGGTTGAATATGTAGCCCCTGCACAGCACGGGTCATCGCCAGCATGGTGGCGTGTAAAATATTTAAACTATCAATTTCATGCACTTCAGCCCGGCCTAAGCTCCAGCTTAAGGCTTTGGCTTTAATTTCTTCAGCAAGCAACAGGCGTTTTTTCTCTGACAGTTTTTTAGAATCCTTTAAGCCAACAATAGGATTGTTTGGATCAAGGATCACAGCTGCTGTGACCACAGCGCCAACTAAAGGGCCACGCCCTACTTCGTCAACACCACAAATCAATGCTACCGCTGGTCTTTGATACGTCTGTGCATTCAGAGCTTTACTACTCATACGGATGTTTCCATCACTTTTGCTATAGCTGCAGCAGCTTGTTCACTGGCATTACAGCGGATTAACTGATGCAGTTCAGTGAATCGACGGATACAGGCCTGCTGCGCTGCAGGGTTTTGCAGCAAAGGCGCCATAGCTTTGACTAAATTATCTACTGTGACCTGCTCTTGCAGCAGTTCAGTCACTAAAGCTTGATCCGCCAATAAATTCGGCAGGCTGAAAAACTTCAGTTTCACTAACCGTTTTGCAATCTGATGCGTCAGCCAGTTCATCTTATAGCCCACCACCATAGCGGTTTTGGCCAGCATAGCTTCTAAGGTGGCAGTACCTGAGGCAATAAACACAGCATCAGCCGCAGTTAGGGTAGTGCGGGCTTTGCCAATTTCCAACTGCACGGCTAAATCCGGCGCGACTTGCTGTTTAATCTTGCGGAACAACTCTGCTTTTTGTTCTGTCACCATATTACAAATCAGTTGTAAATCAGGTTGTTGACGCTGTAATTCTGCCGCTGCAAGCAAATAATCAGCAGCTAATAATTTGATTTCATTGGTTCTGCTGCCCGGCATGATCGCCAGCACTGGCGCTTGAGGTTTTAAACCCAGCTCCGTTTTGGCCGCAGCTTTATCAGGTTGCAAAGGCATTTGGTCTGCCAGCGTATGGCCGACAAAACTACAAGGCACAGCAAACTTGTCGTAAAAGGCTTTTTCAAAAGGCAATAATGCCAGCACCATGTTGGTGGCTTTGGCTATTTTAAAAATACGTTTTTGCCGCCAGGCCCAAACGGATGGGCTGACATAATGCACAGTTTTGATACCAGCGGCTTTGAGTTTGAGCTCCACCGGAATATTAAAATCCGGCGCGTCTATACCAATAAAGACGTCAGGTTGGGTGGTTGTGAGATGTGCCAGCAGCTCTTTACGAACCTGAAGCAAACGTGGCAAGCGGCCTAATACTTCCACTATGCCCATCACCGCCAGCTCTTCCATATCAAACAAAGCGTTAAGTCCTTGCGCTTTCATGCGCTCACCACCTATGCCGTAAAATTCGGCCTGCGGGTACAGCAGCTTTAAAGCGCGGATTAAATCAGCACCTAAAATATCGCCGGAATGTTCTCCGGCGACTAAAGCGATTTTTATCTTGGATTGCAACTCAGCCATCAGCGGATAATGCCACGGCTGGAGTTGGCGATAAAATCAGTGAAGGCTTTCACTTCAGGAAATTCAGCGGCTTTTTCAGCCAGAGCATCCAGAGCTTCCTGCACTGTTAAGCCTTTGCGATAAACCTCTTTATAAGCGCGGCGCACTTCTAAAATTGCATCGCTGCTAAAACCACGGCGTTTTAAGCCTTCTACATTTAAACCTGCAGGTACAGCATGAGAGCCATGCGCCATCAGGTAAGGAGGTACGTCTTTAACCACAATAGAACCACCGCCGATAAAGGCGTGAGCACCTATATGGCAGAACTGATGGATACCTGTCATACCACCTAAGATAGCCCAGTCACCAATATGGACGTGACCAGCGGATTGAGCGCCACTGGCAAATATCACATTGTCACCAATGACGCAGTCATGCGCGACATGGGTATTGTTCATAAAGAGGTTATTCGAACCAATACGGGTAATACCTTTGTCCTGCACTGTGCCTCTATGCACAGTGCAGTTTTCACGGAACACATTGTTGTCGCCTATGATCAGTTCTGTCGGCTCGCCATTGTATTTTTTGTCCTGGCAGTCTTCGCCTATGCTGGTGAACTGGTAAAAATGATTGCCTTTCCCAATGACTGTGGGGCCTTTGAGCACCACATGAGATTCCAACACCGTATTGTCCCCTATCACCACATTAGCGGCGATATAACAAAATGGCCCAACTTTTACGTTCTGGCCAAGTACGGCACCTGTTTCTATCACAGCGGAAGCATGGATCATATTAAAGCTCTCTTCTGGCACACATCAGTTCAGCACAACACACAACCTGGCCATCCACTTTGGCTTCACCATAAAACTTCCACAAATTACGACGTTCTTTTAAAAACTTCACTTCCAGCACCAATTGATCACCTGGTACCACTGGTTTTTTAAAACGGGCTTCGTCTATAGCGGCAAATAAATACAACTCGTTTTCTGAGCGTTCAGTCACCGTCTTAAAACCTAAAATGCCAGTAGCCTGAGCCAGAGCTTCCAGAATTAACACGCCAGGAAAAATAGGCATAGCAGGGAAGTGACCGGTAAAAATCGGTTCGTTAATAGTGACATTTTTAATAGCAGTTAAAGATTCGCCAGGAATGTAATCTAATACTCTGTCGATCATTAAAAACGGATAGCGGTGTGGCAGCAAGGCCATGATTTCCTGTATTTCAAGGATATTCAATTGGTTAGCCAAAGTGAACCTCTTATATTTTATTCGTCTTTTGAAGGCGGCAGGGACAAAGCGGCCATTTGCTGCTCAAGTTCCCGTAGTTTTTGATACATCTGGTCCAGTTGACGAAACCGGACGCTATTTTTCCGCCATTCCAGATTAGTGCTGGCCGGAGTACCGGATGAATAGATACCTTTTTCGGTAATAGATTTAATAATCATCGACATGCCGGTGATTTGCACACCGTCACAAATGTCCATATGACCATTAATAGCGCAAGCACCACCAATAATACAATAACGACCAATTTTAGTGCTGCCAGCCACTACTGTGCAACCTGCAATGGCTGTATGATCGCCAATCTGCACGTTGTGAGCAATTTGTACCTGATTGTCCAGAATCACGTTTCTGCCAATCACTGTGTCGCCTAAAGCGCCACGATCTATAGTGGTATTGGCGCCCACTTCAGTATCGTCACCTATGATAACAGTACCGACCTGAGGGATTTTTAACCAGTTGCCACGTTCATTAGCAAAACCAAAACCGTCCGCACCTATCACTGCACCACTATGCACAAGGCAATTTTTACCCAGTTGTACAGCATGATAAAAAGTGACGTTGGGCCAAATTTTACAGCCATCTGCGATACGTACCTGTTCACCAATAAAGCAGCCTGCGCCAATTTGTACATTTTCACCAATGACGGCGCCAGCGGAAATAACCACGTTGGGGCCTATGACGACTGAATCAGGCACTGTAGCTGAAGGGTCTATCACTATATTCT
Organism: Gammaproteobacteria bacterium; assembly: GCA_018825965.1. Classification (GTDB taxonomy): domain Bacteria; phylum Pseudomonadota; class Gammaproteobacteria; order Enterobacterales; family Alteromonadaceae; genus Pararheinheimera. Next base: position 64,216 of record JAHKAA010000028.1, on the reverse strand, counting down.
GCCCCCGCCCATAAGCGGCAGCAGGTGTTGAATCTAATAACTGAGCTATTTTGGCAAAAGCCACATAAGGGTCATTCACTATCAGTGCATTAACCGGACAATAGCTTTGATCATCTGCTTTAATCAGCACTGCACCAGCTTGAGTAGACTGCAAAAATTTGCGGTATTTGCTGTTAGATAAAAAGCTGATTTGATGATGTGTTGCATCTTCCAAAGTACCAACGGCACTAATCAGTGCCGTGGCATCTCCAACTAGCTGAGCATTAAGCTGCTCAGCTATAAAGGCCAGACTAAGCTTTGCCATTATTTGGCTTTGCTCACCTGAGCTACAACAGCACTAGAGATGTCGTATTCAGGCTTCACAAACACACCAGCCTGAGCACTTAAGATCAGGTCGTAGTTGTCTTTTTTCGCAAGAGCGTCAATGGCAGTTTTCACTAAAGCCATCAGCTTGTTACGCTCTTCGGCCTGACGATTACGGTAATCTTCATCCAAAGGACGAGCTAACTGCTCGTAGCTACGCATTTGCTTTTCCATTTCGTCTTGCAGATCTTTTTTCTGCTTGTCGTTCATGGTCGCGCCGTCACGCTTTAATTTTTCCTGATTAAAAGCGATGTCTTTTTCCAGCTTTTGCACTGCAGCAATACGGCCTTCGAATTCAGCTTTTAATGTATTTTGAATAGTAGTGGTCTGAGGTAACTGAGCAACAATAGCTTGCACATCCACTAAACCAATTTTCATTTCTTTTGCCGCAGCGGTACCAGCCATCAACAGACCAGCCATTAATACCAATGCAGTTTTTGCTAAGCTTTGCTTAAACATGTGTTTCCCTTTCCGATAAAATTAGAATGTAGTACCAATATTGAAACTAAAGTTTTCTTGCTCATCACCCTCTTCTTTGCGGATGATTTTTGCCAAACTGAATGTTAATGGACCCATAGGCGAAATCCATTGTACTGACACACCAGCCGAAACCCGAATTAAACCAGCATCAGAATAATCAAGCAGCGGTGGGCTGTCGAATCCCTGGTTATTAGCCGGATTTAAGTTGCTGTAACGACTGAGGTCAAACTCTGTGTCCCAGACGTTGCCCGCATCCACAAACAAGCTGGTGCGTATCTGGTTCACATAATCCTCACCAACAAAAGGTGTTGGTGTGATTAACTCAAGGGTCGCAATGGCCATAGCATTACCACCCGTTGACCGTGGAGACACTATATAAGTGTCGAAGTCCGGACTTGTAGGTAATCCGTTCACTGGTCGGCCAACTGGATCAGGCAATCCAGGCACAGTAGTAACGGTACGGTAAATCGCATGTGGACCTACAATACGGGATTCAAAACCACGTAAATTCTGACCACCTGCATAGAAGTTATCGGTAAATGGCAAGGTATAATCATAGCCATCCTTATCACCGTAACCATTACCGTAACCCAGTTCCAGCTTGCTTAAAAATGACCAGCGATGATCATTACTCAGCGGAATATACTTACGAGCTTCAAAAGTAGTTTTGTAATACTGCAAGTCTGAGTTTGGTGTGGTCACACGGCCACTTAATACCATCTCATGACCAGCGGTAGGAAATAAACCACGGTTTAAGGTGCTTTGGATCCAACTGGCAATCAGCTCATAGTTGGTAAACTTATAACCACCATCCGGATCGTTTTTATCAACCAGCACAGCTCTGAAATGACGCAACTGGTCGTATTCAGACAAAGAGCTGATTTCATTCACCGCATAGTTGGTGCCGAAGTTGAGTCTGTTGTATTCATTGATCGGATAACCCACAGAAGCACCAAAACCATAACGTTTTTGTTTATAAGCTTCTAAGTTAGATGACAAACTGGAGTAGTCCGTATCCGAATAAAAGATCTGGCCACCTAAACTGATTGCATCCAGTGTGAAATAAGGGTCTGTTACAGATAACGAGATTTGCTTGTTGTATTTGTTGGTACTTAAGCTGATACCAGCAGAATTACCTGTACCAAAGAAGTTTTGCTGCTCAACACCTATCTGGAATGATAAGCCCTGGAAGTCGCCATACGAAATACCAGCATTAAAGTTGCCTGAAGGCTGTTCTTTAATTTTGTAGGTGACGTCTACTTTGTCATCCACACCAGGAACTTCTTTAGTTTCAAAGTCAACTTTCTCTATATAAGATAAACGTTGAATACGATCCTTTGACAACTCCAGCGCGTCATTGGATAACCAGGCGCCTTCCATTTGCCGGACTTCACGGCGTATCACTTCATCTTTAGTTGACGCATTACCTGTAACGTCAAGACGACGCACATAAACGCGTTTGCCCGGGTCGACACTGATGGTCAAAGCAACTTCTTTGGTATCGTCATCAATATTTGGAATAGTCCGGACTTTAGAATTGGCATACCCAAAACGTGCCAGTAACTTGGCGATACTTTCTTCGGTGTAAGTCACCAAAGCACCGTTATATAACTGACCTGCTTTTAAAGGTAATAACGCCTTGATAAAAGCGTCCTGACCAATTAAATCACCGACAAAATCAACATCAGTAATAGTGTATTGCTCACCTTCGGTTACGTTCAGAGTCACATAGACAGAAGTTTTGTCCGTGCTGACTGACACCTGATTGGCATCAATGTTAAAACGCAGGTAACCACGGTCTAAGTAGTAACTGCGAATTTTTTCAAAGTCACCCTGTAAGGTTTGCTTCTGGTAACGGTCGGAAGACAAAAAGCGCCACCATGGTAAATCGTACATAGACTCGATATTTTTCAGCAACTCGTCATCGCCGAATATCTCGTTACCTACAATATTGATTTGGCGAACAGAGGCAGCGTCACCTTCTTCAAACTCGATTTTCAGGTTAACCCTGTTGCGGGGCAGGTAGGTCACCTTCACTTCAACTTCAGCGTTGTATTTACCTACGCCGTGGTAAAACTCCGTTAAACCGTTTTCAACTTCTTTGATCACGGTTTTATCTAAAGGCTCACCTACTATAATTTTTTGACCCATTAAACTTTCGTTTAATTGTTCTTCCTTGATGTCTTTATTGCCATCAAACTCAATGTTGTTGATGGTTGGACGCTCTTTTAAGCGATAAATAACAGCGTTGCCATCACGAAACACCTGAATGTCGTCAAAATGGCCAGCTGCATACAGACTTTTAATACTGCGTGATAAAGTTGCATCTGTGATGGTATCGCCGATATTAAACGGCAAATTATTTAATGCTGCACCAAGCGCAACACGCTGCAAGCCTTCAACCTGAATGTCTTGCACAGTAAATGATTGTTCAGCGAGCACCGAGTTACTTAAACCAGCAAGTAACATCGCAGCTACTAATCGTTTAATTGTCATTGTTTTGGACTACTTTTGATTAGTTTATTACAAACGAGAAATATCGTTGAGCAGCGCAATTCCCATTAATGTCAGCAGCAACAGAGCTCCGATCCGGAAACCCAGCTCCTGCGCCTTCTCAGAGACAGGTTTGCCGCGTATTAGTTCCAGCACAAGATACATTAAATGGCCACCATCCAAAATAGGCAGAGGCAGTAAATTTATCACCCCAAGGTTGACGCTAATCAGTGCTAAAAAGGAGATAAAGGCGATCAGGCCAATATCTGCGCTGCTTCCAGCGCCTTGCGCTATCGAAATTGGTCCGCTTAAATGTTTGACAGAAATATCACCAAAAATGAATTTTCCAATCATTGAGAAGCTTAATCGTACCAATTGCCAGGTCTTTTCTACCCCAACCCAGACCGCCTGTACAGGGCCATATTGCTGAGTGAACAATAAATGTTCAGGCCAGGGCAATACTTTGGGACTGACTCCAAGATAACCCTGATGAAAACCATCTGCAGTTTCACGGCTTTGTGGTGTCACCAGAATATCCATCGACTGACCGGCACGTTCGATACCAAACAGCAAGGGGCGTTCCGGACTATTCTGAACCAGACTGACTACAGAATTCCAGTCAGATACTGTTTTGCCATCCACAGTAATCAGCTTATCACCCAGTTGCAAAGCCGCAGCTTCGGCTGCTGAGCCTGGCTGGATTTGACTGATTTCATTCAGCACCTCCGGCCTTAACGGCTCTAAGCCTAAACTGCCAAATACGCTTTGTGTATCCGGGTTAAACACCCATTGGGTTAAATCCAGTTGATAACTCTGATCGCTGCCTTCCAGTTGCTGCACTGTAATATCAACAGAGGAACTACCCACCTGTTCTACCAGCAACAAACTGACAGCGCGCCAGTCTTCGGCTTTTTCACCATTGACTGCAATGATCTGAGCATTTGACGGCACACCAGCTTTAGCGGCAATAGACTCAGCTGTGACCTGACCTATCATAGGCTTGATATTGGGCACGCCTGTCAGATACATGCCCCACAACAGCAAGATGGCAAACAGGAAGTTCGCTATGGGGCCGGCTGCAATAATAGCCATACGTTGCCAGACAGTTTTACTGTTAAAGCTTAAATTTTTGTGTTGAGGCAATACTGGATCAATACGCTCATCCAGCATGCGGACATAACCCCCTAAAGGGATCATCGCAATCACAAATTCTGTGCCTTGTTTGTCACGCCAGCGGTAAAGTGCTTTGCCAAAACCTATAGAAAAGCGCTTTACTAACACATTATTTTTACGTGCCACCCAGAAATGGCCAAACTCATGCACAGTCACCAGAAGACCAATTGCAATGACAAAACTGATTAAATTCCAGACAAAACCCGACATTAACTCACCTTTTTCAGTTGGTCTTGCATGTATATTCTTGCCTCTTGGTCCAGAGCCAGAATGCTTTCTAAATCAGGCGCTTTTATAGTGGCAAAACGCTCCAGTGCCTTTTCGTTTAACAGAGCTATATCGGTAAAACGAATTTGGCCCGCTAAAAATGCGGCTACTGTCATTTCATTGGCTGCGTTCAGAGCCGTGGTAGCGCCCTGGCCATAACCACAAGCCGCTATGGCCAGATACAAATTCGGGTAACGCCCAGGTTCAGGTCTGGAGAAGCTAAAGTCAGCCAGCTCGAAGAAATTCAGCGGTTTTACATGGGTTTGAATACGTTTTGGGAAAGCCAGCGCATGAGCTATAGGAGTACGCATATCCGGCTGACCTAATTGTGCCAGTACAGAACCGTCTGTGTATTGCACCATTGAATGAATAATACTTTGTGGATGAATAACCACCTGAATATCGTCTGCAGCACAGTTAAACAACCAGCGCGCTTCAATAAATTCCAACCCTTTATTCATCATGGTGGCGCTGTCGACAGAAATTTTTTGTCCCATCACCCAATTTGGGTGCGCCACAGCCTGAGCTGGCGTAATGCTTGCGAACTCTGTCAGCTCTTTGCGTAAAAACGGGCCGCCACTGCCAGTCAGCAATAACTTACTGATGCCGTAATCAGATAATTTTTGGGTGGCGGTATTTTGCTGTAAAGCTGAAGGTAAACATTGAAAAATAGCATTATGTTCGCTGTCTATTGGCAATAAAGTAGCACCATGAAGTTGCACCTTATTGATAAAAAGCTCACCACTCATCACCAGCGCTTCTTTGTTCGCCAGTAACACAGTTTTACCTTGTTCAACAGCTGCCAGCGTAGGTAATAAACCAGCAGCGCCAACAATAGCAGCCATCACCATATCAGCATCTGGATGGGCGGCTAAGTCACAAAGTGCTTGCGGGCCAGCCCAGACCTCTGTGCTAAGCCCGGCATCTTTGACCAGCTGTTTTAATTTATGGGCAGCCTGTAAGTCCGTCATCACGGCATAAGGTGGTTTAAACTGCTGAATTTGTGCAAACAGCTTATCCACCTGAGTGGCACCTGTTAATCCAAGCACCTGATAGTCGTCAGGATGCATAGCCACTACATCCAGTGTATTACAGCCAATAGAGCCTGTAGCACCAAGGATCACCAGCGTCCGCATTACGCGAAACCTCCAATCAGAGCCACCAATACAGCATAAAGTGGCGCTGTGGCCGTCAGGCTGTCAATACGGTCTAATATGCCGCCATGACCAGGAATAATGGAGCCGCTATCTTTTAAGCCAGCCACACGTTTAAACATACTTTCGCTTAAATCACCAAAAACTGATAACACAGTCAGCACTAAAGCCGCCAGATACCAGGTCGCAACCTCTTGCGGGAAACCATGGTAATAAGCCACAGCTGTCACCAGCAGCATAACAAAACCAACACCACCGAGCATGCCCTCCAGGGTTTTTCCCGGACTGACAGCTGGTAAAAGTTTACGTTTGCCAAAAGGTTTGCCAATAAAATAGCCACCAATATCAGCAGCCCAGACTATTCCAAGTAATAAGCAAATCAACCAGGCCCCTGTGAAGCTGGATTGATGAAAATCAACAGAACGTATTAATAACAAGGCTGTCCAGGCGGGAACTAAAGTCAGCCAGCCCATCAAAGCCCGGCGCAGATTGCCTTTAGCCCAGCTTTGGCTGCTACGCGGGTAACTTAATACCAAAAGTACAGCAATCAGCCACCAGACCACGCCCATAGCCAATAAGCTGTTGCTCAGATTATCCATTTGCACTGGCCAATAGGTTGTATCAGGCAACTGCCAGTAAATCAGCGCCATACTCACAGCAATCACAGTAACAAAAGCGTATTGGCTGGCTTTGCTGCTGTAGCCACAAAACAGACTCCACTCCCAGGCACCAATCAAAAAAGCCGCGGCAATAAAAATAGCGAAAAAGTGTAAAGGAAGAAAAAAAACTGCGGCTAACGCCAAAGGCGCCATGATCAGGGCTGTAATCACTCGTTGCTTAAACAAATTGGTTATCCTTGTATCGGACGCATTGCCAGCTCACGGATTTGAGCTCCGGTACAACCAAAACGCCGCTCTCTGCTGGCGTAGGTGGCCAAAGCTTCCGAAAACACCTGATCATCAAAGTCAGGCCATAAAGTTTCGGTAAACCATAACTCAGCATAAGCAGCTTGCCACAACAAAAAGTTACTGATGCGTACATCACCACCAGTACGGATCATCAGATCCAGTTCAGGTTGGTCGTGCATCTGCATGCAGCCTGATAACAATTGTTCGTCAATCTGTGCAGCCGTCATTTCACCATCAGCTACTTTCTGAGCTAATTGTTGTGCCGCCTGCACTATGTCCCAGCGTCCGCCGTAATTAGCGGCAACATTCAGGGTCAAAGCTGTATTCTGAGCTGTAAGCTGTTGCGCCTCTTTAATAAGTTGTTTGAGTTTGTCGCTAAAAGGAGACAAGTCTCCAATAATATTCAGCCGTACATTATTCTTATGCAGGGTTTTCACTTCCTGCTGTAACACCAGTAAAAACAGTTGCATCAAACCACTGACTTCGTCTTCAGGACGGCGCCAGTTTTCACTGCTAAAAGCAAATAAGGTAAGAGACTGGATGCCTAATTTACGACAAAAGCTGACAGCACGACGCACTGCGTCAACACCTTTTTTATGACCCCATACCCTGGGTCTGCCCTGCCGTTCAGCCCAGCGTCCGTTGCCGTCCATGATAATGGCGACATGTTGTGGCAACGCGTTTTGTAACGCAGTTTGCACTTCTGTCATCTGAATCTGACCTTGTCAAAATAATAAAAAACGCCGCGAAGTATACCCTACACGGCGCTATTTCCCTAATCAGGGCAGAGTTGATTAAACTTCCATCAACTCTTTTTCTTTGTCAGCTAAAACCTCGTCAACCTTCTTCACGAAAGCGTCGGTCAGCTTCTGAACTTCATCAGTGGCTTTACGCTCATCGTCTTCACCAATTTCTTTATCTTTTAATAAAGATTTCAGATCAGCGTTTGCATCACGGCGAATGTTACGCACAGCCACACGGGCGCCTTCGGCTTCGTTACGCACGACTTTGACTAAATCACGACGACGTTCTTCTGTCAGTGGAGGCAAAGGCACACGAATAGTAGTACCAGCGCTCATTGGATTTAAACCCAAATCTGACTGCATAATGGCTTTCTCTACAGGCTGAACCAGGGTTTTATCAAACACACTGATGCTCAGAGTACGGGCGTCTTCCACCGACACGTTAGCGACCTGGCGTAATGGCGTATTAGCGCCGTAATAAGACACCTGAATGCCGTCTAATAAACTTGGGTGAGCACGGCCGGTACGAATTTTGGATAATTGGCTTTTCAGCGCTTCAACGCTTTTTTCCATCCGGGTTTTGCTGTCTTTGAGAATATCGTTAATCACTTTGGCTATTCCTTTTTTTGCTACACCAAAAAAGTGGCAGTTAGTTTACTGTAATTTTTCAGCGTGGTCGATCACTGTGCCTTCTTCTTCACCCAGCACCACACGTTTCAGTGCGCCAGGCGTATTCATATTGAATACACGAATTTGCATATTATGGTCGCGAGCCAGCGTAAAGGCGGCTAAATCCATAACTTTTAATTCTTTTTCCAGTACTTCTGTGTAGCTCAATTTGCTATACAGAGTGGCTGTTGGGTCTTTCACCGGATCAGCTGAATAGACACCATCTACTTTAGTGGCTTTTAAAACCGCATCGGCTTCAATTTCAATACCACGTAAACAAGCGGCTGAGTCTGTCGTGAAAAACGGGTTACCAGTACCGGCAGAGAAAATCACCACACGGCCAGACTTTAACAGACTTATGGCTTCTGCCCAGCTGTAATTGTCACAAACGCCGTTTAATGGGATAGCAGACATCAAACGGGCATTTACAAAAGCGCGGTGCAGTGCATCACGCATCGCCAGACCATTCATCACTGTCGCTAACATACCCATATGGTCACCGACTACACGGTTCATACCCGCTTTAGCCAGGCCTTCACCACGGAAAATATTGCCACCACCAATGACGATGGCGACCTGAATACCTAATTCAACCAGCTCTTTGATTTCCTGAGCCATCCGATCCAACACTTTAGGATCTATACCAAAGCCTTCTTCACCCATCAGGGCTTCACCACTGAGTTTTAATAAAATTCTTCTGTAGGCTAGTTTTGGATTGCTCATGTGGTCCTCATTTATCTGGAAGGTATAACCTTGTTGTGGGTCAATTTTATATACATGGGCTCGTACAACAAACCCGACATCCTGTACATCGTCGAAAAGTTGCTCCTGCATTTTCGACGTACCGTACATCCTGTACATAAAAAAAACCGCGACAGACGAAGGTCAGGTCGCGGTTATTCTAGCTGGTTTCAAAGCATTGCTAAAGCGTAAATTACTTCTTAGCAGCAGCGATTTGAGCAGCAACTTCAGCAGCAAAATCAGTTTCTGCTTTTTCGATGCCTTCACCTACTTCTAAACGGATGTAGCTAACAGCTTTAGCACCGTTTTGCTTCAGGAATTCACCTGTAGTGATTGAAGGATCTTTTACGAACATCTGGCCAGTTAAAGAAACTTCGCCAGTGAACTTAGTCATACGACCAGCAACCATCTTCTCAGCGATTTCTTTTGGCTTGCCGCTGTTGATAGCGATTTCGATCTGGATTTCCTGCTCTTTAGCAACAACTTCAGCTGGCACTGACTCAGGAGTCAGGAATGAAGGGTTGTTAGCAGCAACGTGCATAGCAACGTCTTTAGCGATATCTTCGTTACCGCCTTCCAGTACCACTAACACGCCGATACGGCCTGAGTGAGTGTACTGACCAATCACGTCACCCTGAACTACAGAGATACGACGGATGTTGATGTTTTCACCGATTTTAGTCACCAGTGTAGCGCGCGCTTCTTCAACTGTAGTATCACCAAGCTTCGCAGCAGACAGCTCTTCCACAGTGAACAGCTTGTTGGCGTGAGCCAGATCAGCAGCAGCGTTAGAGAAAGCCAGGAAGCTTGCGTCACGGCCTACGAAATCTGTTTCACAGTTAAATTCGATTGCAACAGCGTAACCGTTACCAACGCGAGTGATTACAGTACCTTCAGCAGCAATACGGCCAGCTTTCTTGGCAGCTTTAGCCTGACCGTTTTTACGCATTAATTCGATTGCGCCTTCGATGTCGCCTGCAGTTTCTTCTAAAGCTTTTTTGCAGTCCATCATGCCAGCGCCAGTGCGCTCGCGTAATTCTTTTACCATACCGGCAGTTACAGCCATGGGGAGTTCCTCGCAAAATTTTTTCGTGGACAAACAGGGGGCAAATGCCCCTGTAAGTTTAAACTTGCTTTATGTAGCCTTGGTTACAAGGCTACAGAGACAATGCAATTACTCAGCAGCTACGAAGTTTTCAGATTCAGCCTGAACTTCGATGTTTTTGCTGCGGCCTTCAGTGATGGCCTGATTTACTGCGCCCAGGTATAACTGGATAGCGCGGATAGCGTCATCGTTACCAGGGATCACATAGTCAACACCTTTAGGATCAGAGTTAGTATCAACGATAGATACAACAGGGATACCCAGGTTGTTGGCTTCTTTAATTGCAATGTGTTCGTGGTCGGCGTCGATCACAAACAGAACATCAGGCAAGCCGCCCATGTCTTTGATACCGCCTAAGCTTTTTTCCAGCTTGTCCATTTCACGGGTACGGTCTAAAGCTTCTTTTTTAGTCAGCTTGTCGAAAGTACCGTCCTGGCTTTGAGATTCCAGGTCTTTTAAACGCTTGATAGACTGGCGAACAGTTTTCCAGTTAGTCAGCATGCCACCTAACCAACGGTGGTTTACATAGTACTGGTCAACTTGAGAAGCAGCTTCTTTGATCGCTTCAGAGGCAGCGCGCTTAGTACCAACAAACAGGATTTTGCCTTTTTTAGCAGCAACAGACTGAATGAAAGCTAAAGCATCGTTCATCATAGGAACAGTTTGTTCCAGGTTGATGATATGAACACGGTTACGAGCGCCGAAAATGAATGGCTTCATTTTTGGGTTCCAGTAACGTGTTTGGTGACCGAAATGTACGCCCGCCTGGAGCATATCGCGCATAGAAACTTTTGCCATTATAAATATTCCTTAGTAATGGGGTTGGGCCTCCATACACCCCATAAAACCGACCGAAACTCAATGAGTTACAGCACCCCGGATTATGTGTCGATGTATGTGTGTTGTTTAGTTAATTGCAGTTTTAATCTGCGTTTTGCGTTTTTAGCAGAATCTGATTTGCCAAATCGCGGCGCGCTTTATACCATAGACACCCTTTAAACACAATGAAATGTGTATTTTTACAGCTTTTTACAGCTGTTTGCAGCAGAGAGAGAGATGGCATGGCCGCGATTATTAAAACAGCAGATCAGATCGAAAAAATGCGTGTGGCAGGCAAATTAGCAGCCGAAGTATTAGAGATGATTGAGCCATACGTCAAAGCTGGTGTCACCACCGAAGAGCTGAATACGATTTGCCACAACTATATTGTGGATGTGCAGCAGGCTATCCCTGCCCCACTGAATTACCACGGCTTTCCAAAATCCATCTGTACTTCAGTCAATCAGGTGATTTGCCACGGTATTCCGTCGGCTGAGAAAAAACTCAAAGAAGGCGACATTATCAATATAGATATCACAGTGATTAAAGATGGTTATCACGGTGATACCTCAAAAATGTTTGTGATTGGCAAACCCAGTATTCTGGCAGACCGCTTAATTCGTGTGACGCAGGAATGCTTATACATGGGCATTCGTAAAGTGAAAAACGGTGCCCGTTTAGGTGATATTGGTTTTGTGATCCAGCAGCATGCCGAAAAACACAGCTACTCAGTAGTGCGTGAATACTGTGGTCATGGCATAGGTCAGGTCTTCCACGAAGACCCACAAGTGCTGCATTATGGCCGCCCTGGCACAGGTGATACCTTAAAAACCGGTATGTGTTTAACCATAGAGCCAATGATCAACGCTGGTGAGCGTCATAGTAAATTGTTAAAAGACGGCTGGACGGTTGTCACCAAAGATCGTAGTTTATCAGCGCAGTTTGAACACACTATTGTCGTCACAGAGACTGGCTGCGAAATTTTAACTCTGAGATCGGACGACAGCATAGAACGAATAGTTACGGCCGAATAAGTCGGGTTCAGACAAACGACGGCCGTTTAAGATTTGAGGTAAAGCAAATGAACATGGCCCTGGCGTTTACTAAGTCTTTACCCGGTTTATGTACTCTGGATAGCTATAAAAAACATTTTGCCGAGTTTAACGACTGGCTGAAACATGCTTTTGAGCATCAGACAGTGGGCAGCCTGGTGAAAGCCCGCGCCCGTTTTATCGACGAAGTGCTGGAGTCCTTATGGCAGCATTTTGACCTGCATAAACATAAAAAAATCAGTCTGATAGCTGTAGGTGGTTATGGCAGGGGTGAATTGCACCCCTGCTCTGATATCGACTTGTTATTGCTGACAGACAGCAGGCTGGATAACACACAAAAAGAACAAATCAGCCAGTTTATTACCCTGCTGTGGGACTTACGTTTAGAAGTGGGTCACAGTGTACGCAGCGTCAAGGAATCTGTGACGCTCGGTAAAGAAGACATCACTATAGCCACCAACCTGATGGAAATGCGCCTGCTGACCGGCAGCAAAGAGCTATTTGATGAGCTGCAGCTGCAGGTCTGCAAAGACAACTTCTGGACTTCACAGGCATTTTTCCAGGCCAAACGTGATGAGCAACAACAACGTCATGCCCAATACCATGGCACAGCCTACAACTTAGAACCGAATTTAAAAGCCAACCCTGGTGGTTTACGTGATATTCAGACCATAGGCTGGGTGGCAAAAAAACATTTTAATACCAGAACCATGCGTGAACTGGTGGCTTACCAGTACCTGACCGAAGATGAATATCAGGAACTGATGGAGTGTGAAGCCTATTTGTGGCAAATGCGTTTTGCTTTGCACGTCGAATCAGGCCGTAATGAAAACCGTATTTTGTTTGACTATCAGCCAGCAGTTGCCAAACGTTTAGGTTTTGGTGATGATGGCAAAGCGTCCGTTGAACGTATGATGAAACGCTTTTTTCAGACGGTGCAACGGGTTGCTGAGCTAAACGATATGCTGCTGCAGCATTTTGACGGCAGTATTCTGAACGGCCAAAGCAAGCTGAAACAACAAAAGCTGGATGACTTTTTTGAGCTGACAGGTCATCTAATCCGCGCCACCGACAATGCAGTCTTTGCCCGTCGTGAAAATATTCTGCGTTTGTTCTGGCATATAGCCAACAACTCCAATATCACCGGTATTCACTCTGATACGATTCGTTTATTGCGTTTAGTCAGGCGTCGTCTGATGGGCGACTTGCAGGATTATGAAGCCTGCCGTCAGCTCTTTATGAGCATTATCCGTCATCCTCGTGGCATGGACAGAGCCATTACGCTGATGCATCGCCACGGTGTTCTGGCCTCCTATTTACCAGCCTGGCGCAATATTGTTGGTCAGATGCAATTCGATTTGTTCCATGCCTACACAGTGGATGAACACACCCACAGGGTGCTGAAAAACTTATACCGCTACTCACAAGCAGGTTTTGAAAACGAATTTCCGCTTTGTACCGACATAGTCAAACGTATGGAAAAACCAGAAATTTTATATCTGGCCGGTATTTTTCACGATATTGCCAAAGGCAGAGGTGGCGATCACTCAGAGCTTGGTTCGCTGGATGCGCGTGAATTTGGCAAGCTGCATAAGTTAAGTGACTTTGACAGTAAACTGCTGGCCTGGCTGGTCGAAAGTCATTTATTGATGTCGGTGACAGCACAACGCCGGGATATTCACGACCCGGCAGTGATCGCAGAATTTGCCGATAAAGTGCGGGACGAAACCCGGCTTAATTATTTGTATTGCCTGACCTTAGCCGATATTCGTGCTACCAATGACAATTTATGGAATGACTGGAAAGGCTCGTTATTACGAGAACTCTATTTAGGCACTCAAAAAGCCTTCCGCCGTGGCCTCGAAAAACCCATGGATTTACGTGATTTAATTCGCGAAAACCAGGCCGAAGCCATGAAGCTGCTGCAAAAACAAGGTTTTAGCGAACAAGAAGTGCTGCAGCTGTGGGGCCGGATCAAAGCAGATTATTTTGCCCGTTATAACCCTAAACAAATTGTCTGGCACTGCGAACATATTCTGCGTCATAAAGATCCGGATGAACCTTTAGTGCTGGTGGATAAAACACCATTTCGCGGCAGCACTCAGGTGTTTATCTATACACCGGATCAGGACAACTTATTTGCCCACTTAGTGGCCGCGCTCGACAGCAAAAAGGTTAATATTTTTGACGCCCAAATCATGACCAATAAAGACGGTTATGCCATGGATACCTTTGTGGTGCTGGAGCAAAATGGTGAACCCGTTACTTCGCCTTCGCGCTTACAAAGCCTCAAACGTGCTCTGGAAACTTATATTAGCGGTAAACCGGAGCTGTCACGCGGTAAACCCCGTTTATCCCGTCAGATGCGGCCCTTTAATATAGCGCCCAAAGTGGTGTTTATTCCGGGTTCACAAAAACATCGCACTATGGTGGAAATTACCGCTTTGGATATGCCGGGTTTACTGGCTGATATAGGTTCTGTATTCCAGCAGTGTGAAATCAGTATTCACGCCGCCAAAATCACCACCATAGGCGAAAAAGCCGAAGACTTTTTTATGATTTCAACGAGACAGGATCAGGCGCTGGATGCCGATCAACAATCACAGCTGCGCCGTGTTCTTGTCGAACAATTAACTCATGTGACAGAGGGATAAAGTTTTGTCAGATTTAAAATCCATTATCGAAGCCGCGTTTGAACAACGTGCATCCATTACTCCGGCTAGTGTTACTGCTGAAGTGAAAGCTGCAGTAACAGCGGCCATTGAGCTGTTGGACAGCGGTAAAGCCCGTGTTGCCGAAAAAGTAGCAGGCGAATGGGTCACGCACCAGTGGTTGAAAAAAGCTGTGTTATTGTCTTTTCGTATCAATGACAATCAGGTGATGGACGGCGCAGAAAACCGTTTCTTCGATAAAGTCCCGATGAAATTTGCTGACTACACGCACGAGCGTTTTGTCGCTGAAGGTGTACGTGTTGTGCCTCCTGCCGCAGTGCGTAAAGGCAGCTTTATCGATAAAAACGTGGTGTTGATGCCTTCGTACGTCAATATTGGCGCTTATGTAGGTGAAGGCACTATGGTCGATACATGGGCCACTGTAGGGTCATGTGCTCAGATAGGTAAAAACGTACACTTATCAGGTGGCGTAGGCATAGGTGGTGTATTAGAGCCGCTGCAAGCCAACCCAACCATTATTGAAGACAACTGCTTTATCGGCGCCCGCTCTGAAGTAGTGGAAGGTGTGATTATCGAAGAAGGCGCAGTGCTTTCTATGGGTGTTTATATCAGCCAGTCGACCCGTATTTACGACCGTGAAACCGGCGAAATCACTTATGGCCGAGTACCTGCAGGTGCAGTAGTAGTGCCAGGTTCTATTCCATCAAAAGATGGCACACACAGCCTGTACGCCGCTATTATCGTCAAAAAAGTAGATGCCCAGACCCGTGCTAAAGTAGGGATTAACGCTCTGCTGCGTAGCATAGATTAAGACGAAAATGGGGGTAGAACACATTGGGTATGTGTTCTGCCCCATTTCTTCAGGCTCCGCGGTATCAATAGACGGGCGGGTCCCCTACAACGCCTTGATGCAACCTCTATGAGTTAAAACTGCTGTTCTATCCAGGGTAAAGCTATATCTTCGGCCTGCAGGGTTTCGCCTGCATCAATTTCTAAGGCTGGTGCTAAAGCTGTGCCTTGCAATTCAGCCAATAATTCAGAAAACTGTTTGCCAGCGCCACAAAACGTATCGCCATAACCACTGTCGCCTAAACAAATCACTGCGTAGTGTTTGCCTGTTAATAAAGGGAATCTGTCTTTTACATCAATAAAAAATGGCAACAGGTTATCCGGAATATCACCCTGGCCTGTGGTGGATGTGATCACCAGCCAGATATCAGGCGCAAAAGCCAATACATCATTGAGTTTAGGTTCAGTATTTAACTGGGTACTATAGCCTTTTCCCTGCAAAATTTTTTCTGCCTCTTCGGCAACAAACTGAGCACCGCCGTACACTGTGCCCACCATAATAGCTACTTTTTTCATAAACCCTCTGCTTTATAACTTTCATGTTAAAGCGGCGTCAAAACACTAAGCTCTGACTGCTCAAAAAAATTGCTGTACCAGCTGTCATCCGCTGGCCAACCGAATTCTGTAAATAACTGTTTTACTTCACCAAGTGGTGCTTCGATCACTAAATCAGCACCACTAATCGGGTGTTTTAATTCAAGCCGTTTGGCAATTAGTAATAATCTGTGGCTATTGAAATGCTCGGCAAATAAGCGGTTATGCCTGCCTTCACCATGAGTGGTATCCCCCACTATGGGATGGCGTAAGTGCGATAAATGCCGACGCAGCTGATGCTTACGACCCGTTAGAGGCTGCAACGCCAGCAACGAATAACGTGCGACCGGATATTTACCTACAGCTATGGGCAACTCCACTACAGACAACGGCCATAAAGCCGTTACCGCCTCCTGCTTGTCTTTATCCTGATCTGCTAATTTATCGGCAATTTTATCCAGCTGCTCTTTAAGCGGATAATCCAGAATACCCGCTTGTTTAACAAAACCACGGCAAACCGCCAGATAAAACTTGCGCCAGTGCTGTTCGGTTAACTGTTCTGTCAGTAAACGTGCTACATCAGAAGACAAAGCAAATAACAACACACCAGAGGTGGGTCTGTCGAGCCGGTGCACCGGAAACACATGCTGCCCCAGCTGATTACGCAGGGTTTGCATCACAAATACAGTTTCGTGTCTGTCTAAAAAGGAGCGATGTACCAGCATGCCGGCAGGTTTATCTATCGCCACCAGAAACTCGTCCTGATATAAAATCGTCAGCACAGGAGCAGCAATCAGTTCAGACTCTGGGTGTTGTTTGCTCACGTTTACCACTTAATAATTCATCCAAATCCGCAATACGATTAATCAGCAACAATCTTTGCCTGTCTACAGGTTTAAAAGCTTCTTCAGCGATAGGACAGACCGCAATTTGTTGAGGCAAGGGCAAACGCCCTGCCACTAAAGCCCGCATACGCGGCAAAAATACAAATTGCAGCCAGTTTTCCAGCGGCATAGTGTCACAAAAAAATGGCGCTGCGCTTTGCATTGCCTCAGCGCTTGGTGTGATAAGCGCCCAAAGCCCGCAGGCTTTTAATTCAGTCTCAATCTGATCCAACAATAAATCGACTTGTAAGTACATAGTTCTGTTCATATGGGCTTGATGCTGGTCGATTTTATCACAGCCAGAGCCAGCCTTACCTTGCAAAAACAGCTGCGCGTCGCCATTATGCTGTTTCATAACAAAGGAGTCGTGATGGATTTTGTCTGGTTATTATTGTTAGGTATGGCTTTTGTTTATGCATTTTTGCTGCAACGTAAGCAGGATGAAACTGCCGTGAAGCTGGCCAAACATTTGTGTAAGCAACAAGAATTGCAGTTTTTGGAATGCGCCAGAGGCAAACATCAGTTTTCAAAAGTGGATAACAGATGGCGCTGGTTTACCAGCTATCAGGTGGATTTTAGTGGCGATGGCGAAAGTCGGTATCAGGCCGAATTACGTTTATCCGGCCTGCGTTACCTGAGTTTTCAATTGCCACCCTACAGAGTTTAAGGCAACTGTTGTAATTTTTGCTCCAGCTGCCCCGTAAGAAAATCTTTATACATCACCCAATCCGCTGCCAGACTATAAAAGGGATATTTAAAGGTGGCGGGTTTATTGTGTTCAAACTTAAAGTGCCCTACCCATGCAAAACCATAACCCGCCAGCAACATCAGCCACCAGTAACTCCATAAGCCTGTAGCCAACAAAGTGGCCAAAATCACCAGCACTAAAGTAGAACCTATGTAATGCAAACGGCGACAAACAGGGTTTTTATGTTCAGATAAATAATAAGGATAAAACTCTGAAAAACTACGAAAACCGGACATCTGCTGCTTACTCCACTAGCGTTAAAGGGCTACTTTGCCTTGGTCTGAACATTAAGGTCCCTTTGACTTTGCTGAAACTCAACTCTGTAACCTGCTGATAATGATCCGAACTAAAAAAAGCTTTGTTTTTATCCAGAGTCACAAAAACGCCTGTACCTAAAGAAGCTGGATTTTTCTCTACTATAGAGTCTACTGCATGCATTAAATAATGACCTAAGCCCAGATGCTGATACTTAGGAGAAATAGCAATAAAAGCCAGCATATGGTAATGCTTTACCGGCATAGCTGCATGAATTCGTTGTTCTTTTTCTAATAATTGTTTGGTCGAAACAAAACCTGCTGTCAGTAACATTTTTAGCCGCCAATGCCAGAATCTGTCACCACTTAATTTTGAGCCTGGTTCTGTAACACAAGCCACACCTAACAACTGCTGATCAATAAAAATACCTATCACAGGTTGCTCTTCCTGCCAGAACACATTCAGCTCTTCACGGATAGCCGCTCTTAGCCTTTGTTCATAGTCAGTTTTTTCCGACTGAAAAATATCCATAAACACCGGATCATCGTGATAAGACTGATATAACAAAGAAGCTGCTAGTTTCAGTTCATCGGGGGTTAACAACTGTGCTTTAAGCTGGCTAAGATCAAGAGCTGGTTGGTTTGGCATCATATGTCCCTGTTATTTATTCTAGTTTGAGTATCAACATAGCAGCGAAGAGACGGATTGCCAATGCGTCGGCCCGCTCAACCAACTATAGTAAACAGAACACAACAGAGGAATTGCATTATGGATATGACCGCTCACGATATGGCCACTTTATTTGCTCAGCTTGGTTTGGAGAATAGCCCTTCCGCTATCACAGCTTTTATCGCCAATCATAAACTTCCCGCAGAATTATCTTTATCTGAAGCTGCTTTCTGGACAGAGGCTCAGGCCAATTTTCTTAAAGAAAACTGGAGGCAGGATGCTGATTGGTGTGTAGTGATTGATCAGTTAAATGTGCAGTTAAGGAACTAATACTCTAATAAAGGGAAGTGCTGCCGCATGGGCAACACTCCCCTGGTCCGGGGATTGTTACAGCTGGCGATAGGCTTTTTCGCCCCAACCAGTTAACACACCGTTTTTAAATACCAAGGGTGTGCATTCATCTTTACTGGTTTCGCCGTCACTATGCTGATGATGAGTGCGGTAAAACAGCACTACAGTCTCTTTGTCGCCTTCAAGGAAAGACTCGCTGAAATCAGGTGCGCCTAACTGACCACGGACTGAATCTAATGCAGTGCCCAAATTTAACTGGCTGATCACCTGATTATTTAATTTTTGCGCTTTTTTCCAGGATGAATTATTGCTGCTGCCATTCTCATCCTTGCCGCCTATAGCCACAACACAACCAGATAATGCCATCATGGCTGTAGCTACTGTTAATACCTTTAAATAGTTCATTGCTTATCCTTAGAGTTTAAACTTGTTGCTTTTAACTTGTTGATAATCAAAAGCAAAACTGGGGCCAACTTTTAAAATTCATAAAAAACAATAACTTAACAAATCAGACTGGTGATGAAAGCAATTTAAGTGGTAAATTTCACTAACTTTTAGCGAAATAAGAAAATAATGGAACAACTAAGCCAACAAGTCGCAAAAATTGCGGCTCAACTGCAGCAAGAAGGTAAAGAACCCAGCCTGGCTTTAGTGAAAGCCCGTTTAGGCATAGCCACTATGAGCCCGGCTTTATTACAGGCCTATCAGGCCTGGCGTAATGGCGGTGTTAGTGTGCAAAACACTGCTGAGCAAAAATCTCAGCCGCTGAGTGAACAACCTTCAGATCTGCAGGCTGACCTGGCACGCATTGAAGCCAAACTTGATTTGATTATCAAAAAGCTGGGGATCTGATGTTAGTTGCAGAGCTGGAATTTAAAATTATTGCCGATACCAGCTTTGACCAAGCGGAACAGGGTATTCGCCATTATCTGGAAAAGCTGATTTTTCAGGGCCAGATCTTAGGCCGTGAATTCCCAACTTATCAGACCAAAGACAGTTTTTTCAGCCGTGTTGTTTTGCCACAAGCTGATGCGTTGGACAAAAAATCCCACAGCACAGCTGGCCTCAGTGCTTTAGAGCAATTGCAACAAGCAGGCTTAAGTTATCCAAAACTGACTATTCTGGGTGATGATTTAATGTCAAATCATACCGACCCCTGCCCCAATCACTCTGCTTTGATTTTATTTTGTAGCTTTTCAGCCACTAACTCAGTGCTGTACTGCGCTGAACATTTTGCCCCTGTGCCTTTATACAAAGTGGGCCGGATATCAGGTGAAGATTTTGAGCCTTTAGTGCGCTGGCAATTGCAGTATCAGGCGCTGGATGAAATTCAGATGCAGGAAACAAGAGTGCTGTTTAAAAGCGCAGAACAAAGTGTGCAGGGTTTTTACAGTGGTTTAAACCAACAAGGTTATAAACAGGCCAAAGCGCTGAGCAAAGAGCTGAATAAGCCGGTTTATTATTATCTGTACAGCGGCAGCAGTACCAACTGTGCAGCTGAAGCTGAGAAAAAATGCCCTTGCTGTGGCGCGGACTGGACATTAGATCAGAGCTGGCATAGCCTCTTTGATTTTTGTTGTGAACCTTGCCAGTTGATATCGAATATAGCTTTTGACTGTCAGCCTTAAAGCAGCTCAGAAACTTAGCTGCTGTAAAAAAGTGGCTAAGTCCGGCGCTAACAGGTCCTTGACTTCCATCCCCACTTTTTCCAGATACACTTCGCCTGTCGCCACCAGCACTGAGATCAGATAATCATCGTGATCGGTGGCGGCAATAAATACAGTTTCACGTTGCTTTAAGCGTCTTTTCATCAAAATATGGGCGATGATATTTTGCTGCAGCCGCTCAAAATCGGCCTGATGCCAGCTCATCAAGAGCTCCAGCTCTCCCCTTTCGTGCTGAACCTTTAAACCCCCGCCAAAATAGCTGGTGTAAAACTCTGTTAATTGTTCAGGAAATTCCAGCTCTAAAGCGTGCTGAGTTTTAGCTAAATCTAATGTGGGTACAGCTTTTACCGGGCGCCAATGCACTTCACCGTCCAGCACCTCACCATACTGACAAGGTGAATGATGTTCAGGATCGACCCAACTGAGAAGTGTAGGATGTTGTTTTTGATAAGACTCTACAAATTCTGTGAATTGCTGATGGAATTGGCCCGGCATGGTGATTCGCTTCTGTGCTAAAATTGCCGCCATTCTAACTTGGTTGTTGGTGTTATGACAAAAATACAAACAGAGCAGTTATCTGGACTGACATTAGGCCAGGCCACTGCTTATATTGATCACTACAGTCCCGAATTATTGCAGGCTGTGCCACGCACTTTAGGCCGTCAGGCTATAGGTTTAGGCGAAGAATTACCTTTTGTTGGTCAGGATACCTGGCATGGCTACGAGTTGTCATGGCTGACCCCTAAAGGTAAACCTATGGTGGCTTTAGCCACTTTTGTGGTGCCCTTTAATACGCCGAACCTGATTGAATCCAAGTCGTTTAAACTGTATTTAAACAGCTTAAATCAAAGTAAATTTGCCGATATCAGCCAGCTGTACCGCACTATGAAAACCGATTTATCGACCTGTGCCGGTGGTCCTGTGCAAGTGACTTTGCATAACGTGAATGAGCTCACCGCTTTTCAACCGACCTGGTTGCCAGGCCGTTGCATCGACGATTTAGATATTGAAGTTGAGCATTACGACTACAAACCAGAGCTGCTGCAACTAAAGCCAACAGGTGCTTTGGTGGACGAGAAGCTGCATTCGCATTTACTGAAATCCAACTGCTTAATCACGTCCCAGCCAGACTGGGCCAGTGTTTATATTCATTACAAAGGCAAAGCTATTGACCATGCATCCTTGCTGAAGTACCTGATCAGTTTCAGAAGCCACAATGAATTTCACGAGCAATGTGTAGAGCGGATTTATCTCGATTTGTGGAAGCTGTGCCAACCAGAATTTCTAATGGTATACGCCCGCTACACCAGAAGAGGCGGCCTGGATATCAACCCACTACGCAGCAGCGAAGCTTGCGACCAGCCTAATTTACGGTTAACACGGCAGTGATTAATGGGGTGAGTTTTATCGCCCCCAAATACCGCAGTACAGTCAAAGCTGGCTGTCACAACTATGACTTTTATGCCTTGATTGTTTTCTCTATGCAGCCAGGTGTTAGCACTAAGACTTATTGGTCGCTGGTATATAAAATTTGGGCGATAAAATGTTTAAAATTAGCTTTCTGATAAGGCTCCATAGTGAAACCTATAACACTAACCGTCAGGATGAATAGCAGAACAGAGAACAGAGCGGGTTTCCGAAACAAAAAGGCAGCCCGACGCGAATTTGTATGAAGTTTACTTAACAGTGCTCTTAGGGGGAAAGGTCTCTTGATCATTTGCCTTATGAAGTCCGAAACCCCTTGCCGTTTATATAAATCCCAACAAATTCCGGCTATTGTAGAGAGAACAAGAAGCGGCAACAAAGCTATGGTTAGATTAATGATCAAGCTTATCCATTGCGGCAAAACCTCACTAAATAACGTCAGCCTCGTGGTATGGATCCAGTCTACATTCGGGATTTTAGTAAACAACATAAACAGCATGACCATTGAAGCGGGTAAAAACAGCGCTAAAGAGAGCTGAATTGCCTGATCGCTTAACGTAAACGAAGCTCGGGTTTGGCTGACGATAACGCAGGTTTCGTTTGAATCCGCGGCCTCTTCATCTGTAACTGTAGCTAACTGCAATGATTCTGGCGCTAATTCAAACACAGCAGCAAATGCCTTTACAGACTCCAGCGATGCTGTACCACTTTTTTCGATTCGCTGCACAGTTCGCAAGCTTAACCCCGTCACTTCAGCCAACTCACTCTGACTCCAGGCACGCTTTTTTCTCAGCTCTATTAAAATTTTACTGTTTATTTGCATGTACATGAACCGCTACCTTCCCAAGTTGCTAAAGATATCATTTTGAAGCTTTTTAAGCCTTTGAAAACGTCGTGCTAGCGTCATTAATGCGACATCAATATGACATTGGGAAAGAAATCAAAAGAATTTAGTGATTTACTCCATTTAAACTCGTGCTTGAGCAGCCAGCAGGGCAAGGTCTTGCCCCTTGCCCCAAAATAATTTATTGATTAAATTTCAGTGAGTTTAAAGAAAAAAACCATAGAAAACTGCTAACAAATCTATCTCTCAAAGATCAGGGCAAAGGGCAAGACCCGACCCCATTTTTCCCCTGGTGCATTCAAATCTAGATTTCGGTTCAGTGGCAGAAGCTGACTTTTAACGTTAGTTATAAGGACTTAGTAGCCATGACCTAGCAAGCGAAAATAACAATCTTTACAGCCATTTTCTAACTCAAATATTCATACAGCTAATTATTTCGGTGTTTGTATGAGAAGTCTGTGCTCGAACGAAGACATCCTAGACTCTTGAGCCAGCCAGATGTACTTATCACGTACGGAAGTCACTGTAGTTAGGGCGATTATTTCATTAATTTTTGCTTCCAGTTCTTTTCGAGTTTTTATGACATCTCTTAACCTTTCGTTGTCGTACATTGCTAAGGTGCTGGATGTAGCTAAATATCTCAATGCTGAGGGCAGTGAGAAATATGCATGATGCTCATCGTGCTCGATCAGTGAATCAAAAATTTGAAATGTGCGTATACGCTGGAAATGTTCTAGACATATCTTATCTACTAGTACTCTTGGATATAGAGCTTCTTTTGATTCAAGATGGTAAGCTCGATTCATTGCAGGACCGAATAACGGCCCATTCGGTTTATGTGTCAAACTGCCAATTGTAATTCCACCGCGAATTACTAAAGAGTATTCATTCCATAGTCTAACGCTAAGTTTTGCAATCAACTCTAAAATCGTTTGTGACGCGATTACATCATCATATGCAGCTGATAGTACAAGTGAGTCTGAAAAGTAAGAGACGGTTATTGGATTTTTCTTAGCCAATATTTCACCCAGAGTTTTAGCTACATTTCTCGCTCTTGCAAGGCTGTCATCAGGAATGACATCTTCATTAAGGAACCCATACATTTCTTCGATTAACTTAGCTGGTACCATCTCTGACAAAGCATTTTCTATTCCTTGAACTATCTCTGGGTTTGAAGCACTGGTCTCGACTAAAGAACCAAAACCCAATATATCGATAAAAGCAATATAACGTTCTTCGTACATGATTTTTCTTCATTGCAGTTAGGTAAACGCCTAATGATACCTCAGGATCTAGTCTTGTGCTGTGCGTCACTGCCCCTATTCGCATTTGATAGCCATCAAAGAAACTCAGAGGGTCAGGCCTTGCGATGTGCCCCGATGCCTCATTTCGCTTTTTGCAGTCCATCAAAAAAATCGTAATCAACTACAGGCACCAAATCCCCATTAGGACGCAAGCCGGACAAAATTGGGTGGCCAAGGTTTTAAGACGCGGACTGTTTGAGTTAGGATCGGTAGCGACGAGCGAGTTACCGCGTCGCCTTGGACGCATGATTTTGAGCCGGGCTTTATACTCACTTCGTTCGTACCCCTTCGGGGCCAGCTAAAGCTGTTCAACGCAAGCGTTGTCGCTGTGACCTGGGGTCGCCTTTTATGAATTGCGTCCATGCAATTCACCCTGCGGGCCAGCCTTCGGCTGTTAGAAAGTGCTTCCTGCACTTTCTAGCTTTGGATACTTTCTTTTGGCGAAGCAAAAGAAAGTATCTCGCCAGCGGCGAAAGCTTTAAAGCAAAAAATGTAGCAATTAAAAACAGTTACTGCAGAGTGAAGCAAGAAGTTGTAAACGAACTTCGTTTGTCGCTCTAACAGCACGGGCAGAGTTAAACCATGCCCAACAGTTTCTAAAGATCCACCCCCAACCACGCCTTATGCATCGCCTTTTGCTGACGACTTGGTTTAGCCACAGGCTCAATTTTCCCCATCCCTTTAGGCTTATCAGCCAACACCAGTGGTTGATGCTGTAATCTGCCTTGGCGGAAATAGCTGACTTGTACCTTGTCGCCAGCTTTAAAATCCTGCAAACGGTGGCCCAAATCGCCTTTTAACTGCAAAGCATTGATAGCAACAATTAAATCTTCAGAAGTAAAACCCGCTTTCCAGGCAGGGCCATCACGTTCTACCTTTTTCACCAGCGCAAAACCGCTTTTGTCTTCAGCTGTAATACCTGCAAAGGTTTCACGTTCTTTGCCCCTTTGCCATTGCAAACCAAAGCTGGCTAACAGCTGTTCAGGCTCAAATTTCATCGGCTGTTCTATTTGTTGTTGCCACCATAAGTTTTGATCTTCACCTGTCAGCTGTGAAGCAATCTGGATCACGTCTTCGGCGGTAAAAGCAGTGGTTTTAGCAAAACGCTGATACAGCTGATTATGCAGTTCGCGGTAGCTGGCTTTGCGCCCTGACTGCCTTAAAATTAATTCATCCATCAGCCAACTGGCGATATAACCTTCAGAGTAAATATTCACACCAAAGTTAGTGCCATGGTCGCCACCAGCACTGATCCAACTGTCAAAACTACCTTCAGCCACCGACTGCACTAAACGCCCTGGTGTATGCATAAATCTGTGCAAACGTTTTGTCAGATCCTGATAAAACTCTGCTTTTGTCATTAAACCTGCGCGCAATAACAACTGGTTCTGGAAATAACTGGTAGAGCCTTCAGCTAGCCACAACAGCTTGCTGTAATTAGGGTTGATATAGTCATAAGGCACTAACTCAGCCGGCCTGTAAGCTTTGACGTTCCAGGTATGCACTATTTCGTGTGAGGCTGTACCTAAAAACTCCAGATAATTAGCCCGGGGTGCAAAGGTAAATCTGTCGCGTTGGATCACAGTTGAATTTAAATGCTCAGTGGCTCCACGAACGCCGTCTGTGGCATGCACAATAAACAAATAACGGCGGTAAGGATAACCTTGCCAGATAGAGTCCGTTTGCTGCACCAGCTTTGCTAAGTCTTTTTGCATCTGGGTCGCGTTGTAATTGCCTTCGCCCCAAATCACCAGATCGTAATCACGGCCATCCACCTGAAAATTGTGGTGCTGGTTGATGCCTGTTTCTATAGGTGAATCGGCCAGCACATCGTAATTAGCGGCAATAAATTTATGCTCGTTATCTTTTTTATCCATACCGGAAAAAGAGCGCCAGCCTTGTGGTACTTCCAGCTGCACTGATACTGCCTCAGCTTTGTGTGGCTGGCTGAACATTAAATAAGCGCTGGCGTTGATATAAGCATGAGTTTCATCAATATGGCGGGTGCGCTCCGCCAGTTGATTGGCATAGACTGTATATTCCACTACAACTTTACCTGCTGATGTTGGCTCTATAGTCCAGCTGCTTTTCTCAGTTTTTTGCCAGTTGATGGCCTTGCCTTGTGCATCCATGGCGCTGAAGCCACTGATACCATTAGCTAAATCCAGAATTTTATATTTACCACTGCGCCAGGCTGGCAACATCAAAGTCAGAGCTTTGGCCTCTGCCACATTCAGCTCCACCCGGACTTTTGCTAAATGATGCTCTGGTTCAGTGATACTGATTTGATAATCCACTTGTGCCCAGCTGTAAGCTGAACTGCCAATTATGATCAGTGCAAAAAACACTTTCAGAAATCTCACGCTACAACCTCCAGAACCAAAAATGAAAAACAACCATAAATTCAAATAAATAGCGAATAAAACACCACCAAACACCCAATAAAAGCGATCAAAATTATGTAACCCGCTTCGTACTATTACATTTTAACTTTTACTTTCAGATCAAATTCTGCTTTAATGCACCTCGTCCTGACAGGGACAACCCTATTAACTTCAGACCAAAAGTGAACAAGATGAACTATCTGACCTCTGCTGAAGAACAAAGCTGGTTACCCTACTATTTAACCAAAAAGTAACCACAAAAAAATACCCTACATAATTGCTGATTTTAAGCGGACTTTTAGTCCGCTTTTTTCATTTGCTGCCAGATTAAGCTGTCGCTTTTATCATTATTGCAGATATACTTAGCTCAAACCGAGCGGGTTTTGTACCTGGGGAATGATTCTGGTGGCCGAGCAGCAAAGTGATGTAAAACAACAGCTGGCAAATGCAGTAAAAGCACGCAAACAGCTGGAAGATACCTACGAAAGTCAGTTTAAAATTTTGTCTCAATTTGTATCCAGGCTGTCTTTGGCCTGTAAAGGCATAGATATTGAGCTGGATAATAAGCTGGCGCGTTTGCGTCAGGAGTTTGCCAAAGGCACTGATCTGGAAAAAATTCTGCCTTTGGTGGAAAGTGCAGTTGAAACTCTGAAAACACTGGAAGCCCGTCAGCAGTCCGATCTGAAAAAAGCACAAAGCACTTTGACAGATGCCGGGAAAATGCTGCAAAAACAACGTGGCTTACCGGATCAGTTAAGGCGCGATTTACGTGATTTGCTGACAAAAGTAGAAGAACCATCTCCTACTGTGCAGGCATTTTTACCCCATATCACCCGTTTAACAGAGTTGTATCAATCAGCTTTGGCCACTAAACAACAAAATGAGCAAAACGGCGCTGAGGACGACAAGAAGTATCAGGCTATTTGCCGGCAAATTTCTGTTGAACTGACTAACCTGCTGAGTGAACTGGCCTTTGAAGGTAAATATGGCCAGGATATAGAACGAATTCGCTTAACGTTATTGTCTGATGTCAGCATTGAGTCCCTGCTGGAATCCTGCTTACGCACCATTGAAATTATTATTGCCTCAGTGACAGACGAGCGTCAGTCGGCTCAACATTTCCTGCTCAAACTAAACGAAGCCCTGACCGGGGTGCAGCAAGCTGTTGTTTCATCGCTGAATACGTCAAACAACATCAAAGAAAAAATGCTGCTGCTGAACAAGCAAATAGAGCAGCAAATCACCAATTTAACTGCAGATACCAAATCAGCCACTTCGCTGGAGCAGTTGCAGTCTTTGGTCAGCACCAAGCTGGGTGCTATTACAAATTCTTTGCGTGAAAAAGAGCAACTGGAAAAAGACGAACGTGAGTTGATGTTAACCACCTTACGTCATATGGAATCCCGCCTGTCTGAACTGGAACAGGAAGCAACCCAATTTAAAAAACGTCTGGCCGAGCAAAAATTCAGAAGCTTGCAGGATGCCTTAACAGAATTACCTAACAGAGCAGCTTTTGACGAACGTTTTGAGCTGGAAATCCGCCGCGCTCAACGTTATGGTAAACCTTTGGCTATAGCTTTGGCTGATGTGGATCACTTTAAACAAATTAACGATAACTATGGCCACAGTGCTGGTGATAAAACCTTAAAAGTCATAGCTCAGGCGTTAAAACAAAGCTTACGTGAAACTGACTTTATCGCCCGTTATGGTGGTGAGGAGTTTATTATTTTGTTCCCGGAAACACATTTATCTGAACTTAAACAGCCTCTGAATAATCTGAGGGAAAGGATCAAGAAAATCCCCTTTAAATTCAAAGACCAGAACGTGCCCATTTCAATTTCTTTTGGTGCGACTGAACTCAAGGCCTCTGACAATAACAGAGCAGCTTTTGACCGTGCAGACGAAGCTTTATACGAAGCCAAACGTGCAGGCAGGGATTTAGTCGTATTAAAAAGCTAAGCATCGGCGCAAGCCGGGTCATAAGGAAGTAATCTATGCATGTACAACTGAATCCGTTGGGCGCTATGGCGCTTTTGTCTCAACTTGAAGTTGACCGCCTGAAGAACAACACCAGCACTGACGCCTTTAGCTTATTCCGCAATTGTTGCCTTGCCGTATTAAACGTAGGTAGCCATACTGACAGTTCCAGCGAAATTTATGATCAATTTAAAAACTTTGACGTGAATTTATTAGCCCGTGAACGCGGTATCAAAATTGAGCTGTTTAATCCACCGGAAAGCGCTTTTGTTGATGGTCAGATTATCCGTGGTATTCATGAGCATTTATTTGCAGTCTTGCGTGACATTCTGTTTTTCCACACTCAACTGACCCACGCCAACAGACTGGATTTACAAAACAGCGATCATATTACTCATACTGTGTACGACATTTTGCGTAATGCCCGCGTGATAGATTCAGCCGTAGAGCCAAATATGATTGTCTGCTGGGGTGGTCATTCGATAAACGAAGCAGAATACAAATACACTAAAGAAGTCGGTTACCAGTTAGGTTTACGTGGCATGGATATCTGCACTGGCTGTGGCCCTGGCGCTATGAAAGGCCCGATGAAAGGTGCAACCATAGGCCATGCCAAACAACGTAATACCAAAGGCCGTTATTTAGGCTTAACAGAACCAAGCATTATTGCAGCTGAACCACCAAACCCTATAGTCAACGAGTTGGTGATTTTGCCTGATATCGAAAAACGTCTTGAAGCTTTTATCCGGGTTGCACACGGCATTATTATTTTCCCTGGTGGTGCAGGCACAGCAGAAGAGCTGCTGTATTTGTTGGGCATTATGCTGCACGAAAAAAACAAAAATCAGAAGTTGCCGGTGATCCTGACAGGGCCACAACAAAGTGCGGCTTATTTTGCTGAACTGGCCAGTTTTATTGAACAAACTTTAGGTAAAGAAGCGCTGGATCTGATTGAAATAGTGATAGACGATCCGGCTGAAGTAGCCCGCAAACTGAAACATGGTTGCACTGAAGTTCGGCAGTATCGGAAGAGTTGTGGTGATGCCTATCACTTTAACTGGACCTTACATATAGCGCCTGACTTCCAGCATCCATTTGCTCCTACTCACCAGAATATGGCGTCTTTGGATCTGCATCTGGAGCAGGATAAAGCAAAATTAGCAGCTCATCTGCGCCGTGCTTTCTCTGGCATAGTGGCAGGTAATGTCAAAGATGAAGGTATAAGAGCCATCAAACAAAACGGGCCTTTTCAGCTGTCGGGTGAACCTGTGTTAATGAACCTGATGGATAAACTGCTGCAGGCTTTTGTTGCTCAGGGCCGGATGAAATTACCTGGTTCAAAATATGAGCCTTGTTATCAAATTCTGAACTGATATGGCACATTTGTTATTACTCGACGGACTCAACTTAGTCCGTCGTTTATACGCAGCACAGGAACGACCTTTTCATAATTCCCCTGCCCCTTACAGTGAAGCCACAGGCCAGCAACTGCTGCATAATACTGCTGAGCAACTGCAACAAATCGTAGTTAAGCTGACACGACAGTTTAAACCCAGCCATGCACTGGCGGTGTTTGAAGTAACTCACCTGAACTGGCGCACCCAGCTGTACCCTGCGTACAAAGCAGATCGCCTGCCTATGCCTGAGCATTTACAAACGGCTTTGCCTGCACTGAAGCAAAAACTGGCAGATATAGGCATCGAAAGCCTGCAAATGCCCGATCAGGAAGCCGATGATGTGATAGCCAGCCTGGCTATGACGATGCGTAAACATCAGCAGCAAGTCACCATAGTATCAACTGACAAAGGTTATTTACCTTTGCTGGTCGAAGGTGTGGCTGTGTACGACCATTTTAATCGCCAGCAGCATAGCGCTGAGACAGTGCAGCAGAAGTTTGGCGTGTTACCAGAGCAGTTAGTCCGATATTGGAGCCTGGTGGGTGATAAAACGAATAACATTAGTGGTCTGACAGGTATAGGGCCAAAAACGGCAACAGAACTGTTAAAACTGGGGCCTGATATAAAAACGGCTCTGGCTCATCCGGATTGTCCGGCCAAACTAAAAGACAAGATTGTGGCGTCCCGTGCTGAACTGCAACTCTTTATGCAGATCTTAAGCCTGAAAACTGATTTGCAGTTGGGGCTTAACTTGCAGCAAGTACGTTTTACAGCATGCTGAGGCAGAAGATGAAAGTAAAAACCATAGCCTTCTTACTTGCAGGATTAGTGCTGTATGCCGGTTTAACCAGTGTTACCCTGATGTTCTACAAAGACGATCCTGATCAGATGGACTGGCAGGACAGAGAAGCCTTTAACACCAAATATATTTATAAACTGGATTTAACCAAAGCCATAAGCCGAAATCAGGTGATTGATTACTTGGGTGGGCCTGACATTACTGAAGCCAAAAAGCACCGGCAACAGGTGTATCAGGTACTGTATTACCGCACTCACAGAACAAAAACTGACGGCCTCACCACCAAAGATGAATGCACTGCTATCTTATTTAAAAATCAGCAACTCATTGCTATAGGTGAAACAGCAGTCGAGCAATTTAACCAACTGGATTAAGATGGCAACTTTGGGATCTTTAACAGCACTTTATCAGGAATGCAGTGATTTTTACTCAAAAAATCATGAGCTTAGCTTAGTCAAGCAACTGGATTTGCTGCAACGGATCTGCCAGCTTTGCACTCAACTGGCCTATCAGTCTCCTTTGTTGCTGTTATCTCAGTTATCTCTGACCCCAGCCATTGGTTGCATTTCAGGTAAAGTCTTTATCAAAGAAGCGGCGCTGCTAACAGCTATGGCTATGGCCGGGCGTTGGCCTGAAGAATTATTTATGCAGCTGTTAAAAAGCTGCCTGCTGCAGCATTTGTCTGTCACTGCTTTACTGGAAAAGTCGGCCAAAGCTGAAGAGCTAAGCGCTTTAGAACAACAACAGCTGAAATTTCCTGCTGTAGTGACTATTAAACAGCATAAAGAATTAGCGGAAAAAGCCGGAGTAGTAAAGCTGCTGCGCCAGTGTTATGGCAAAAACAAAGGCTTAGCGACCTGGCAAAGCCCCTATTTCAGCCAGTTGATTAGTTTTTGCTGGCAGGTCACTCGTTTGATGTTACCAGGTGCAGGCAAACTGATAGCACTGGAAAAAATTGCCGTTATGCTGCTGCCACAAGCCACAACCACAGAGCAACAATTCTGGCAGGCTCTGTCTTGTTTAAACAGCAGCAGCTACAGCACAGGGCGTTTTGTGCGTGACTCTGAAGCCAACCTTGCCTTACTGCTTTGTGAAATTCAAACCACAGAACAAATGCAGCTGTTGCTGCAACCTTATGATAAAAGTACAAAACATCTATTGCCGGTACAGACTGTCACTGCAGCAGACTGGCAGTTACTAAACCCCAGACAATACAGTCAGGACGATTGGCTCAACGGCTGGCAACAAGAGAATAAACTACTGCCGCAATGGCCCGAACCTGCAGATTTACCTGCATTGAGCTGGCTACAACAACTGAGCCATGCAGCCAAAGTAAGCCAGCAGGCAGAATTGATTGAGCAACATCCCTGGTTGATGCGGCAACTACAGGAAAAGGCTTCAGCACAAAGCAGGCAACAACAAAAAATTCAGTCCACTCAACATGCTATTGCCATGCTGGGGCAAGAGCAATTGCTGCCCTTATTAAAACAAGCCTGGCTGGAGCAACATTGTCAGCAACAACATCAGCCCCTGCATAACTGGTTGCTGGAGTTCAGACGGGTATTAGCCAAAGCTTTGTATTTATTAACCCAGCCCGTAAAGTTTTATGCCTTAACTTCTCAACAAGCTGAGCTTTTGGCCTGGTGTTTATGCTGGCCTTTGTGGCAACAATCCGATCTGCGTTTTTTGGCCTTGTCGCATCCTACAGAGCCCGTCAGCCTTATCAGTCTCTGGTTAAAACAGCAGTTATGGCAAAGTGAACACTACCAACAACTCGCAGTAAAAACTCTGAAGCATGTGCAGTTTAATCAAAGTTGGCAAGACGCCTGCCTGCATTACAGATCCTTGCCGACAGCCAGTCATTCTTACCCTATGGCTTTTGTATTGGCTTTTGCTTTTGATCTGACAGATTCGGTGTTCTCCGACAAGGAAGATCAGCGCAGGCTGGATCATAGTTATAAATTTGTAGAACCTCATTTCACAACACAACCACAGGCAGCAAGCTCTGCAGCAGCCTGGCAGGCTTTATTGACTGAACAAACTCAGCCCGTTACCCAACTTATTGCCAGTTGTAGTTTTATTTCTCCATTTTCTAAAGTTATGCCGCAGGAAGTAACAGATTTGTCGCAGATGTCGGCATAAACTGGAAAATAAACACCAAAACTGGTATATTTTCGGCGTTTTTCCACAACCACTGCTACAACAGCTGTCATAAGAAGAATGTATAAATCCAGCGTTGTGTTGAGTACCAGAGTCCACATCAGATTAAGTTATTAAAGGAAGGTTATGAGTTCACAAACTATTACTGTTATCAAAGGTGATGGCATAGGCCCAAGCATAGTAGAAGCTGCTATCCAGATTCTGGATAAAGTAGGCTGTAACTTTAACTACGAATATGTTGAAGCTGGCTTAACTGCTTTAGAAGCTACTGGCGAATTATTGCCTCAAACCACCCTTGATGCTATAGCCCGCAACAAAATCACCTTAAAAGGCCCGTTAACTACGCCTGTAGGTGAAGGTTTCACTTCTATCAACGTAACTTTACGTAAAAAATTCAGCCTGTACTCGAACGTGCGTCCGGTGATTTCGTTTAAAGGCACTAAAGCCCGTTACGAAAATATCGACATTATTACAGTGCGTGAAAACACTGAAGGTATGTACTCAGGTGCTGGCCAAATCGTGAAAAACGAAGGCGAGCTGGCAGAAGCCATGAGCGTAGTGACCCGTGAAGGTTCTGAACGTATTGTTGAGTTCGCCTTTGAACTGGCCCGTCGCGAAAACCGCAAAAAAGTGACTATAGTTCACAAAGCCAATATTCTGAAATCTACCTCTGGTCTGTTCTTAAAAACAGCCCGTGAAGTGGCTTTACGTTACCCTGATATTCAGGCCAGCGAGATGATCGTTGATAATGCTTGTATGCAGTTGGTAATGAACCCACAACAGTTTGATGTGATTGTGACCACCAACCTGTTTGGCGATATTTTATCTGACTTATGTGCTGGTTTGGTCGGTGGTTTAGGTATGGCACCAGGTGCCAATATCGGCAAAGATTGCGCCATTTTTGAAGCAGTACACGGCAGCGCGCCGGACATTGCAGGCAAAAACCTGGCAAACCCAAGCTCAGTGATTTTAGCTTCTATTCAGATGCTGGAATATTTGGGCATGAAAGACAAAGCAGAAAAAATTCTGGCCGCTTTAACTGATGTGATTGCATCAGGCGACCGCACCACCCGCGACTTAGGTGGCAGCCATGGCACTACAGACTTTACAGCAGCTATGCTGGAACGCTTATAAGCTCGTTGAAAACCGCCTCAGGGCGGTTTTTTTATATCTGCGACTGGTTCAAGTTAGAAAACAACGCAGAGAAATCAGCTTAAATTCTGTGATTAAAACTTTTTAACAGCGGGGAGTTATATCGATGTACCAACTGTATTATTCACCTGGCACCGCCAGTATGGCGCCCCATATTCTGCTGGAAGAACTGGCAGTTCCTTACGAGCTGGTTTTAACAGACACGGCCACTGGCTCACATAAAAAAGCTGACTATCTGGCGTTAAACCCTAATGGCACTATTCCAACTTTAGTGGATCGCGGTCAGGCTATTTTTGAAACTGCAGCCATTTGCCTGCACTTAGTGGATAGCCACCCGGAAAAGAACTTATTCCCGGCTGCCGGCACTCTTCAACGCGCCGAAGCTTACAAATGGCTGCTTTGGTTATCTGCCACCTTACAAAGCACATTAGTGGTGTATTTTTATCCGGAGCGTTGGGTAAGTAATGAGCAAAATGCAGCAGATGTAAAACGTCATGCAGAGCAAAAAGCCCAAGGCTTGCTGGAGCAAATGGATAAACATTTAGCCAGCCACTGCAGCCCATGGTTTTTAGGCGAAGAGTTTTCACTGATAGATATTTACGCCATGATGTTATGCCGCTGGACCCGACATTTTGACGAGAAGAAAGCCCGGGATTTCCCTTTTATCGCCCTCTGGGTACAAAAGGTATTAGCCCGCCCTGCGGTGCAAAAAGTGATGGATTATGATGGCCTGGTTAAGCCTTATGTTTGATAGGAACAGTGGTATTTAAGGGGCAGAGATTATCCCTGCCCGCTTCAGTCAATTAACGTCAAACTTTACGCACATGCACTGTCACTTCCTCGCGGTCGTGGTACAAATGTTTGGCCTGAATTTCGACGTCCAGTCCTGCTTCGTTGAAGTTATGCTGCATCATATCCAGCACTTCAACCACAGTTTCGTAGCGTTTTTTCATAGGTAGTTTCAGGTTAAAAATACTTTCCTGACACCAGTCGTTGATCAGCCAGTCACAAACCAGTTTGCCAACACGTTGTGGTTTTTCAATCATGTCGCAGACCAGCCAATACACATTACGTTTGTCCGGGCTGAATTTAAAACCGTCTACCTGAAAGTGTTTCACCTGGCCTGTATCCATTAAAGACTGGGCCATCATGCCGTTGTCTATAGCTGTTACCATCATGCTGCGTTTAACCAGCTGATAAGTCCAGCCACCAGGACAAGCGCCTAAATCCACTGCTCTCATGCCTGAGGTCAAACGGGTTTCCCATTCGTCCTTTGGAATAAACTGAATAAAAGCTTCTTCCAGCTTTAAAGTACTGCGACTAGGAGCGTCAGATGGAAACTTCAGCCGCATAATGCCGTTTTCCAGCGGGCTGTTGTTTTCAGGGTAAGAAATACCTAAATAAGCACTGCTGCCGCTTTGCATAAACAAATGCAGCACCGGGGCGCGGGAATTTTCTTTTTGCAGCAATACACCAGCTTTACGTAACGACTGGCGCAGCGGTACTGTCAGTTTACGGGCTAAAGTAGATAAAGTTTTGCCGTCGTTGGTTTCAGGGTATTCCACCCGCAGCTCACCAAAAGCTGATAATTCAGCAGCTATTGCAGATTCTACCACTGTAGTGATACGGTCGGCCGGATCCAGTTGCAGCATATCTTCCACCAGCAAAAACCACTGGCGGGCAAAGATAAAGTTAGTAAAGTCATAGTCACGATAAAAGGCAGCTAATGCCTCACTGTCGTAGGCTTCAAAAATGACAAAAGCTGCGTCTTTGGTCAGTTTGCAAAAACCAAACACCTCTTGCTGTGCTGCTTTATCCTGAATTTCGCCGGCACATTCTTTTTCAAAACCTGAACGGCAATACAGCAAAAGTTGGTTCATCTTCATGTTATTTCCTGATCCAAGGGCTGATGGCCAAAGCCAGCCAGCTTAAAATAAGCAACTGACCACCTAAAGGTGCCAGAGCTGAAAAATGTAAAGGTAGCTTAAATACGCCAGCCACCAGAGTATAAACAAAGAACCAAAGCCCAACTTGCATCGCAGTTACTGCAATACGGCTTAGCCATGGGCTTTGTTGTTGCAGCTTGTCAAAGGCTGATAAAGCCAATAAAGCCACAACATGAAAAGCTAAAATAAAACCTGCACTTAAAAGCACGGCCAGTTGTTCTGTAGCTATAGTGCCACGCCATAAATGCATTAAAGCAGCGGCTGAACCTACAGTCACGGCGCCGTAAAAAGCGGCCAGACTAAAGTTAATTTTCCAGAATAAATTCATTAATAAAGCTCCTGCTTAGCAAAGAGGCTTGTTCAATAAGCTGCTGTTGGCTAAAACCTGATTTCTTCAGCGGCGAAAAATCATGATCGCCACTTTGTAGCCACTTAATCTCTATTAAAGGCCAGCTTTTACCAGCCAGTTCCTGAATGCTGCCAAAAGGGTCTCTTTCCCCCTGCAGCACCAATACAGGCCTTTTTAAATCAGCAAAATGTTCTGTACGCCAATTGTCTTTCTTCGGCGGGTGAAAAGGATAACCAAAAGCTATCACTGCTTTTACTGCGCCCGGCAGCAATTCAGATGCAGCAAGCAGAGTGGCAACCCTGCCCCCCATCGACTTACCCGCAATAACCAATGGTAAATCTGTTGGCATTTGGCTTAGTTGCTCTAAAAATTCAGCCATTAAAACCGGCATTTTGGCTGGCAACTGCCTTTTGCCAGCCAGCGTCTTTTGCATGTAAGCAAAGTTAAAACCCCAAACTTCAATACCTTGATTTGCCAGTTGCTGCGCCAAAAGCTGACAGAACTCTGATTGCACCGGTGCTCCGGCACCATGAGATAACAGCAATCTTGCAACAGGCTTGTCGCACAAAACTAGTTGTTCTGGCATCTGTTAATCCGGTGTCGAATTATTAAAATGTTGTTCAACAAAATCCTGCTGATCCAGCTCTACTTGCTTGGCCATCCACTGCCTGAACGCGACAATTTTGCCAAGTTCAGTCTGGTTTTCACGGCACACCAAATAATGAGAATCTTTGCTTAGCAATACATGATGAAAGGGCACTATTAAGCGGCCTGAGTTAATGTCGGGCCTTGCCATCACGTTATGCGCTAAAGCCACACCCTGACCATGAATAGCAGCCTGCAGTACCATAGCTGTATGCGAAAAAATAGGCCCTTGATTCACATTAAAGTTTTTAAAACCTTGTCCGACAAACCAGTCTTTCCAAGCCTGGCGTGAACCGTCATGCAACAAAGTATGATGGCGTAAATCGGCCACATCTTTTAAAGGTTTGACGCCGTTTAATAACAAAGGCGAACAAACCGGCAGCAAATATTCGGTATGTAGTTTGTCGGCATGCAAGTTACGCCAGCTGCCGCGGCCATAATAAATGGCTACGTCCACATCGTCTGTTAACGAACCTTCGTCTGAGTCGACAGCTTTAATCCTTACGTCTATATCAGAATGTTCTTCACTGAATAAACTTAAACGTGGCACCAGCCACTGAATCGCAAAACTTGGCTGCAAACTGACGGTTAAGGAGCCTTTAGCGCCACGGGCTAATAACTTTTCTGTGGCTTCATGCAGTTGCAGGAAAATTTCTTTAATATCTAAAAAGTAGCTCTGGCCTTCTTCGGTCAAAAGCAAAGAGCGGTTTTTCCGCATAAACAGCTTTAAGCCTAAATGGTCTTCCAGCGCTTTGATCTGGTGACTAATAGCAGCCTGAGTGACAAACATCTCTTCAGCCGCTTTAGTAAAACTAAGATGGCGTGCTGCAGTTTCAAAAGCCTTTAACGCGTTAAGTGGGGGTAAGCGCCGAGCCATAGCCTGCAGCCTTAGGTAAAATAGAATTAATTTTTCTAATGCGAATTATAAAGAAAGGCGCAACTTTAAACCAGCCACGCCTTAGAGATTTGCTGGAATTATTTAGCTTTAGGAACGTAACCTTCGATCTGAACTTCTTTGCCTTCAAATAAAAATTGCTGCATCTGTTCTTCCAGCAATTTGCGGTGTTCCAGATTCATCATATTCAGCTTTTTTTCATTGATCAGCATAATTTGTTTTGACTGCCATAAAGCCCAGGCTTCTTTGCTGATGCTGTCGAAGATTTTTTTGCCAAGCTCACCCGGGTACAGCTGAAAATCTAAACCTGCTGCTTCTTTTTGCAAATAAACACAAAATACCTGACGGGACATTATTCACCTCATTGCTTAGCTTTTAAAAAGGCCGATATTGTAAACGACTTCATCGCAAGCAGTTAGTTTTTATTCAGCCAGTTTTTTTCAATCCAGCTGCGAATAGGGGCTGGCAAACCAATTTCCATCACTTGCTCTTTGTTATACCAGCTGCTGCCTGCAGGCTCAGATACACTTGATAGCGGATGCCAAACCGAAGCATCTAACTTGTAATGTGAAAACACATGCTGAAATTGACCTTGCAACTTAGCTTGCAACAAGGCTTCAGCACTTTCATCAACCTGGGGTAAAGACCATAAATCAGCCCAGATACCGGAGTCTGGTCTTTTCTGCAGCAACAACTTATCGTCTTGTTCTATCCATAAAAAATGCCCAGCTTTAGTTGGAGTCATCTTTTTAGGTTTAGCTGTTGGCAGCTCTGCCACAAGGCCCTTATTAAAAGCCACACACTGAGTTTGAAGCGGGCAGCTTAAACAATCGGCCTGCTTAGGTTTGCAAACAGTAGCGCCTAAGTCCAGCAAGGCCTGAGCAAAACGTCTGTTGTTTTGTTTTGGCGTTAACAAATCAGCCAAAGCCCACAGTTTTTTATCTACAGCAGAAGTGGTAGGTACACCTTCGATGCCAAATAGGCGGCAGAATAAACGTCTGACATTACCATCTACTATCGGGCCATAAGCATCATAAGCAAAAGAGCGGATAGCCCCGGCTGTGTAACGGCCTATGCCAGGAATAGTTAATAAGTCATTTAATTCAAAAGGAAACTCACCTAAATCATGAACTATATATTTAGCGGCTTTATGTAAATTACGGGCTCTGGCGTAATAACCTAAACCTTGCCATAACGCCATCACAGTGTCGGTGTCAGCTGCAGCTAAAGCATGAATATCAGGCAGCTTTTGCATCCAGCGCTGAAAATAAGGGATCACTGTAGTGACCTGAGTTTGCTGCAACATCAATTCGCTAACCATAACGCGGTAAGGGCTTGGGTCTTGTTGCCAGGGCAAGGCATTACGGCCATCGGTTTTTTGCCAGTCGACTACTGTGTCGGCAAAAAGATCAGGACAGGTTAAATACTCAGAAGTCAGCACAGTGTTAAGCACTCAAAGTTAGCCATTCGAAACGGCGCTTAGCCTAGCATTTTTTGCCATTTTTGTTGAATCAAGATTAGCGGTTGA
The DNA here is from genome assembly GCA_018825965.1 of Gammaproteobacteria bacterium. Lineage (GTDB taxonomy): Bacteria > Pseudomonadota > Gammaproteobacteria > Enterobacterales > Alteromonadaceae > Pararheinheimera. The sequence goes on along the minus strand of JAHKAA010000028.1, from coordinate 24,815 downwards.
GCATTGACGGCAGAACAAGGATAATAAGCGCCGCATTCGCAGCGCTATAAACACAAGCTGCATCACATTTTTTGGAGACCAAGATGACCCACCCGGAACAACCAAATACAGAGCCACAGAACGAAGCTGAGGAAAACAAATACCTGCGCCGTATCCGTAGCTTTGTTTTAAGGGAAGGTCGTCTGACCAAAGGCCAGCAGCGTAGTTTAGATTTATTTTGGCCAACTATGGGTCTTGAGCATCAGGCTACAGCTTACGATATGAAAGCAGTCTTTGGCCGTGAAGCCGACTTAGTGCTGGAAATTGGTTTTGGTATGGGCAAATCTTTGGTGCAAATGGCTAAAGCTGCGCCGGATAAAGACTTTATTGGTATCGAAGTACATAAACCAGGTGTAGGTGCTTGTTTAGGTGAAGCCGAAACTGAAGGCGTTAAAAACCTTCGGGTATTTGAACACGACGCTATCGAAATTTTAAACGACTCTATTGCAGACAACAGCTTAAGCACAGTGCAACTGTTTTTCCCTGATCCATGGCATAAAAAACGTCACCATAAAAGACGTATAGTGCAGGCTGAGTTTGCCCAATTATTACGCCGTAAATTAAAAATTGGTGGTGTATTTCATATGGCCACTGACTGGGAAAACTACGCTGAACATATGCTGGAAGTGATGAAAGTGGCCGAAGGTTACAGCAATCTGTCAGAAACCAATGACTATGTGCCGCGCCCTGATCACAGACCTCTGACTAAGTTCGAAAACCGTGGTGTTAATTTAGGCCATGGTGTTTGGGATTTAATGTTCAGGAAGGAAAGTTAAGATGTTGGACAATACCAGTCAGCTGCTGCTGCGTAATATTGATTTTTTATCAGGCAAAGTGCTGCTGGTAGAACCTATGGCCGACCGTCTGGCGGCAGAGTTAAAACAAAAAGCGCCAGAGCTGGAGCTGTTTTGTTTAACTTCCAACATTGCTGTTGCTAATAACTGGCAGCAGCAAAGCAAAAGCCCTTGTTATTTGGGTGATGCTTTACCAGCTGATTTAACAGTAGACAAAGTGGTGCTGTTTTACCCTAAAAGCAAAGATCAGCTGCAAAGCTCTTTAGCTCAGATTAAAACTGTACTGAACGACAAAACCGAAGTTTATCTGGTTGGTGACAACAAAGGTGGTATTAAAAGCTTAGGTAATCAGGCAGAAAAACTCGGTTTAAAAGCTTTTAAACATGACAATGCCAAACACTGCTTATGGTTTGAACTGGATGGCTTATTACAAAACGAGTTAAAAACCGCAGAGTTTCATCAGTTCAGTATCGAAAAAGCTGGGATCAGCTTAAAGCTCTGTTCTTTGCCTGGCGTCTTTAACCACGGCAAACTGGATTTAGGCACTAATTTATTGCTGGAACATTTAGGCCATATTCAGCAAGGTAAAGTGCTGGATTTTGCTTGTGGTGCAGGTTTTATAGGTGCGTTTTTAGTAAAAAGGCATCCGGAAATTAAACTAACAGCTTCTGATATCAGTACTTTGGCAGTCAGCTCCACAGCAGCCACTTTAAAGGCCAACAAGCTGCCTGGTGAAGCTATTGCAGCTGATGGTATTCCGTCACGCAGCGCAGCCTACGACCATATTGTTAGTAACCCGCCTTTCCATACAGGTTTAAAAACGGACTATCACATCAGTGAGCAGTTTTTCCGTGACGCCTTTAATGAATTAAAGCCTGGTGGCACTTTAACTTTAGTAGCGAACGTGCATTTACCCTATGTGGCTCAGTTAACTGAAATTTTTGGTCAGGTAAAAGAGCTTGGTCGTCGCGATGGTTTTGTGGTTTATTATTGTAAAAAAGACCGCAAATAAAAGGATCTGCTGATGAGACTGGTTTTGGTTGTTCTGGCTGGATTAACCTTCAGCAACGGCGTTTTGGCGAACTGTATTCAGTCACCAGAGAGAACCCAGGCCTGCCCTCATCAGATTTACCGGCTTGGTCAGTTGGAGAACATGGCAAAACCCGCCATGTTATGCATCTGTGCCGCTGATTTTAAAGAATTTTTAACAGTGCCAGCAGACGAAGACGAAGCCCATAAACAAAAGCTGAAACGCCTGAAGCTGGAGTACGCTTTAGGTCAAAAAATAGAACCCATACTGCAAGTACTGAAAAACTAATTTGGCTTATTGTCCCACTATAATCTGACGTGGATTAAACTCGCCTAAATACTCTTCATTTTGCTGCAACAAAGCTGGTACCAAAAATAACTTGCCCTGCTCTACCCAATAAATCGCATTTTGCTCAAACATAATGGCCAGCTTAATGGCTTTGGTTTTATCACAAAGCACGGCCCAGCTTTTCTCCTGAAAACTTAGATCCGGTGAACAACCAACAATTTCGCGGTAAGGCACGTTCATGCTGTCGAGGGTGTTGGCAAAGTGATTATCAAGTAATAGATTTCTGGAAGGAGTTTGAACATGGCCACAGGGGTTTTGGGCACTGATAATAGCAAAGTTAATTTGATCACCCAGGGGTTGATGGCACAAAAAAACACTCGTTTTGTAGTTGTCCCATAAGTCCATGGTTTGTCCTCATCGCCACAAGTGCGTCAACTATAAACCTGTTTTTATTTTTTGTCAGGGGATTAGCTGCTGTTACTGGTGAAAGTTTGCAAATGCGTGTAACTTCAATATTATAGCTTTGACAGAAGATTGACGGATGACGGAAGGATTAATGGGCCCAGCGTTAAAAGTGAGTTCAATTAAAAGCGCACTGATCTGGGTTGTGATGCTGATTTGCAGCATCACTCTTTGTGTGTCTCTGACCATTGCCACCTTACAAGATGTAAAAGCTGAAAAGAAAAACCTGTCTGAACAACTACACTCCTACGCCGCCATCATTGCTTTTAACGCTGTAGGCTCTATCGAAACAGATGATTCCGAAGTAGAAGACAAACGTATCGCATCTTTTGCCGCTGAATCCAGGCTGCACAATATTCATATTTATAAAGTTCAGGAAAACGGCGAGCTGAGCTTTTTTGCCAGTTACAACAGAAGAGACGTTGGCCCCTATCCTACCCAGTTCAACAAAGTAGAACAGTACCAAAACGCCACCATAGGCGATGGCGTAATGGAACTGACTAAAAAAATAGAATCTGACGGTAAATTAATAGGTTATGTCTATATACGCGCCAGTCTGGATGAACTGAGCCGCTATGTGCAAAACAGAGTGTTATTCGATATGTTAATTGCCCTCTGCTCTTTAATTGGCGCTTTTATTATTGCCAACAGATTACAACGGCGTTTTACCAAACCCTTGTACAGCCTGCTGGCTTTAGTGCAAAAAATTTCCAAAGAAAAAGATTATCAAATCCGTGTACCTTCTATGGAAATAGTTGAGTTTCATAATCTGGGCCGGGCAATCAACACTATGCTGGACAGAACTGAGCAGCAAATGACCAAACTGCGCAGCGCCGAAAGTGAAATACGTCAGCTTAACCAGGATTTAGAACAAAAAATTAATGACAGAACTCTGGCACTAAAAACTTCAAATCAAGATTTATTAAACACTTTATCCACCTTGCACCAGTATCAGAATCAAATTGTTGAAACTGAAAAAATGGCCAGTTTAGGCCAAATGGTGGCTGGTGTAGCCCATGAAGTAAATACGCCTATAGGGCTTGGAGTTACAGCTTCTACTTTAATGCAGGACAAGCTGGCCGAAATACAAAAAGCTTTTGATGATAAGAAATTAACTTCGAATCAACTGGCAAAATTTCTTGGCGACAGCGCTGAAAACCTTGGCATTATTTACCGCAATCTTGAACGTGCAGCTAACCTTATCCGTAGCTTTAAGCAAGTGGCTGTGGATCAGTCCAACGACAACAGAAGATACTTTAATATGTATCAGTTGCTCAACGAAGTGCTGTTGTCACTGCGGCCTAACCTGAAAAAAACTCAGCACCAGGTGATACTGAATTGTGATGAAAAACTTGAGCTGGAGAGTAAACCAGGCCCTATCAGCCAGATCCTGATTAATCTTATTATGAATAGCCTGATCCATGCCTTTGAAAATAAAGAACAAGGCACTATGACCATCAGCGTGACTATGGCCAATAGCCGTTGTTACCTGCATTATCAGGATAACGGCGCTGGTGTCCCAGAGAATATTAAAAAGCGCATTTTTGACCCTTTTGTCACTACAAAAAGAGGCGAAGGTGGCAGCGGTTTAGGTATGCATCTGGTTTATAACCTGGTAACACAGGCTTTAAACGGAAAAATTCAACTGGAAAGCTCTTTGGATCATGGTATAGACATTCAAATCGACTTTCCGGTGATCCCTAAATAAGATAAATGTATAAACAACAATATAGTTTTCAACCACTTAATTGAGCTCCGGCTAATTGTTAACAAATAAACTTGTTAACAAAATCTGTGGTCTATATAATTGCTCAGACAATGACCATGGGTCACTTTCTTTCTAAAAAGATATAAATCAAATACTTAACTACGTTCACATAAGGTTTAAGCATAATGCAGACCCCTGTTATTCTGATTGTTGAAGATGAAGAAGTAACACGACTTAATCTGGTCAGCCTGTTTGAAGGCGAAGGCTATGATGTTGTTGAAGCGGTGAATGGTGAAGAAATGAACCAAAAACTGTCCGAACACAAAGTTAATCTGATTGTTATGGATATCAATCTACCTGGCAAAAACGGCTTGATTCTTGCCCGTGAATTACGCCAGAAAGAAAATGTAGGTCTGATTTTTCTGACCGGACGTGACAGTGAAGTCGATCGCATTTTAGGCCTGGAAATTGGTGCAGACGATTACCTGACCAAGCCTTTTAACCCACGTGAACTGACAATTCGTGCCCGCAACCTGTTAAACCGTACCGTCTCTCAACCTGTAGTGGAAGAGCATAAAAGTGTGGTGAAATTTAATGGTTGGGTATTGGATGAAAACAGCCGCAACCTGACATCTCCTGAAGGTGTGTCACGCCGTTTGCCTAAAGGTGAATACCGTGCCTTACGTTTAATGCTGGACAGCCCGGGTAAAATATTCACCCGTGAACAACTGATCCGTCATATGACAGGCCGCGAACTCAGAGCAAACGACAGAACTGTGGATGTCACAGTTCGCCGTATCCGTAAGCATTTTGAGTCCGACGTGGATAGCCCGGAGTTAATCAGCACCATTCACGGTGAAGGTTACCGCTTTGTAGGCAAACTGGAAAAATAATCCCGTAAGGGCGGGTCTGGTACCCGCCCGTCTCTAGTTTCAATCCGATGCTGACGGGTTAAACAGATTGTTCTATATATTCCTCCAGAGCGGCCAGGTGCCGCTCTATTGTTAAATGGAAATTGATCAGCTGATTTTCCATACCTTGAAGTTCAGTACTTTGTTCCAGTAGTTTGGCCTGATGTTGCACCCACAATAGCCCTACCGAAGCTGCAGCCCCTTTTAGTTTATGGGCCGCCTCCTGAAATTCTGTGACGTCCTGCTGCACAGCAGTCTCCATCATTTTATTAATATAACCAGGCAACAATTGGGTAAATAGCTGCACACTGCGTAACATGGTCTTTTTACCTAAAGACTGCAGATAGTCGTCCAGAGTTTGCTGATCCAGAATTTGCTGGTCATGCTCTTTTTCTGCAGTGATTTCTTTAGGCGCAGGAGCGCCAAACAGCTGATGTAAAATTTGGTCAAGCTTATTGGTATTAATAGGTTTAGCTAAAGAGCCGTCCACCCGCACATCTTGCAACTGTTGTTCGGCTTTACGCACATTTGCACTCAGCACTACTATCGGCAGTCTGGCTAAAGCAGGTTCAGAGCGGATAAAACGCGCCACCTGATCACCTGACATATCAGGTAATTGCATATCCAGCAGCACCAGATCTATATCATCTTCGGTTTCAAGCAAAGCCATGGCATCTTCGCCTGTTTCCGCCAGAATGACCTGATGACCACGCTGCTCCAGCAAATTAGTAGCAATCTCAGCATTTAAAGGCACATCCTCCACCAGCAATATAGTTAAAGCCGGATACATGGCCTGCGGCACTGCAACTGGCGCTGATGTCAGCTGTGCTGGTAAAGACATGCTAAAAGTACTGCCCTGACCCGGCACACTGCTCAGTTTAATCTGACCGGACATAGCTTCAACTAAAGCACGGGACACAGACAAACCTATGCCTGAGCCCACTATGCTTAAACGCCTGCCGTCGCTGGATTTGTAGTACATATCAAAAATACGCTGCTGTTCAGCCTCAACTATACCTATGCCTGTATCTGTGACGCTAAAATAAAGCTCAGACGGATCAGCAGTAGCTAATGAAACTTCCAGTTTTACAGAACCCCTGGCGGTAAATTTCACTGCATTATTAATTAAATTCCATAACACTTGCCGGACCCGGGTTGGATCCAAACGGACATAAAGCTGCTCTGGCACAACTTCTGGTTCAATAAACAACAGGCCTTTTTGCTGACAGATTAAATGGGCAAAATTACAAATATCGTGGACAAAATCATTCAGTGGCACCGACTGATAAACAATATCCAAATCCTGACGGTCTATTTTATCTAAGTCGATAATATCGTTAAAAATATTTCCTAAGGTTTCTGCACTACTGAAGATGGTATTGCTCCAGCTGCGTTGCTCTGTGGATAACGGACTTTCCAATAAACGCCTTGTTAAACCTACAATGCCGTTGAGCGGCGTACGCAGTTCATGACTTAAGGTGGCAATAAACTTGCCTTTGTCCTGATAAGCTTTTTCCAGCGCCTGCTCAGCCAGTTTACGGGAGGTAATATCACGGCCAAAACCAAGCAAACCTATATAGCGGCCTTGTTTATCAAAAAACGGCACTTTGCGCATTTCAAACCATAACATGCGGCCATCAGGGGTTTGATAATCCACATCCAATGTCAGCTCTACCCGACTGGCAGAAATTTCCTGATCCGTCAGTATAGCTATAGGCGTTGATTCAGCGTCATAGAGTTCTGCCGGATAATGACCTATCAACTCTTTAGCGGATTTACCCATAATGACTTCAAACATCTTATTACAGCTGACAAAACGGCCGGTTTCGTCGCGGTAATAAAATAAGTCAGGCGAGCTGTCGACTATAGAGCGGATTAATAAACTTTGTTCTTCCAGCTCTTGCTGAGTTTTACGGCGTTCAGTAATTTCACGGCGTAATTCGTCCACAGCACGGCGTTTGGCCTGAAAAGCTTTTTTCCGCTCTTCAATTTCAAAGTTCAGCTGACGAATGGTTTCCTGCATATTCTGGTTCAGTAGTTTTTCCTGCCGGATAGAATCCTGCAAATAAAACAACGCCTCATCTAAATGCCGCACCAGGTAAAAACTACTTAACAAAAAGGCAGGAGTAACAGAAGCAGAAAACAGCAAAGCTCCCAGAACCATGGACCAAAGTACCATATCGTGGATCAACAGACTGTACAGCCCTGTCATTACCCCTGTCAGCGCCTGCAACAGGATAAAGCACAGGCAAAAACACTGTAACCAGCCCCATTGCGTTAAAAACCCGGCTAAGCGCCGGACTAGCGGGTGAACACTTTGCTGCATTATCTGCCTTTGAAAATCAATTCGTCACAACAAGGGGCAAACTACCCGATACATAGTGTTGTTTTTAGTCCAGCAAGTCTGCCAGATCCTGCAGCTTTTTGTCCTGCTAAATTTTGCCTTCTACAGAGCTAAAACAGGTAAAGGCCTATGGTTGTGGGTATTTTTTAACCAAAGATCAGTTTTACTGACGAAGAATGATTGACAGAAGATGGCAGAGCGGTTAAATCTTAAAGCCATCTGAATTTAATCATCTGCAAAGTAATATGCTAAAAAAAGCGGTATCGCTCTCTACATATTACTACTCGTCCTACTACCTGTCGGAGTGGTTTAACGAGTAGCCAAACCACCAGCTCACTGCTGGGTGTTTTGCTATTTAAAACTAAACCATAACAACTAACAGCCTGCTGAAAATCACTCTGCAACCCGGTTGCCAGAGCAGACAGTGCTGTAATGAAGCAACAGGTAATAAAAATGTTTAAACCATCTATGCTTTCGCTGGCCATTGCGGCTTGCTGCTTTTCCGTATCTGCTCAAACTGAAACTGCAACAGAAAACGATTCAATAGAAAAAATCGAAGTCACAGGTTCCCGCCTCAAAGGAGTTGATTTAGAGGGTGCTCAGCCTCTTGTTGTGATCAGCAGCGACGATATTAAAAAGTCCGGCGCTAATACTATTTTTGACTTATTGAAAGACGTAGGCCAATTGAGAGGAGGTGAAGGTACTTTTTCTACCTCTGAAAGTGGTGCTACTTCAACTTCAACACCTGCAGGTCAGGCTGCAGCATCATTGCGTGGTTTAGGCCCGGCTTCTACCTTGACACTGATTAACGGCCGTCGTGTTGCAGCCAGCTCTTTTGCCGCTGGTACTCAGAACTTTGTTGATGTGAACAGTATTCCTTTAGCCGCTATTGAGCGTATTGAAGTATTAGCCACAGGCGCTTCAGCCATTTATGGTGCCGACGCCGTAGCTGGTGTTATTAACTACATACTGAAAAAAGATTACGAAGGCATGGAGCTAAATGCTTCTTATGGCGACAGCATGGCGTCCAGCGATGAAAGCCGCCGCAACCTGGATCTGGTGTTTGGCCAGCAAGTGGCTGGTGGTCAGTTGACTGTATTCGCGGATTATTTTGACCGTAATGCCTTTAGTGCTCTGGACAGAGATTTTACCCGCTCTCCACTGTTAAAAAGCTCTTACTCTTATCTGCCCAAAAACACACCAAATATTTATTACAACTCTGTACGTTCAGGTAATGAACTGGCCACACCAGGCTGTGCTACAGCTCTTGTCACTACAGAGTTTGGTGAAGAAATTTGCGCTTATTACCCCAATGAAGATGACCAACTGAACTCAGATTTAACCAGTTACTCCACTGGAGCTATTTTCCAAAAAGATTTTGGCGATATCAGCTGGAATACAGATGTATTTTTCAGCAAGACCAAATCTGTTGCCCTCTCAAGCCCGGCGCCAATTAACCAGTTGGATGACAGCGAAGGCCCTTATGTCGACGAAAGCGCTTTGGATGTTTTTGGTCCGGCTTTGCGGGATGAGTTACTCGACCAGTTGTATATAGACCCTTTTGATACTGTTGCAGGCCGCGAGCTGTATGGTTTTGCTTTTGATGCCCGTTTTGGCACACCCCGTACAGTAGAAGTGGAAACAGATGCTTTACGTTTAGTCAGTGCTTTGTCTGGTTCTATTGGCGATTGGGGCTGGGAGTCAGCCGTGATTTACTCTGAATCAAAATCTGATCAGTTGGCCACTCAGGGTATTTATAACAGATATAAATATCATGCAGCTTTAGCAGGAGAACTTTGCTCCAATGGCAGTATCGCCAGCTACGACGCAGACAACGATAGTCTGAACTGTGCCAGCGGTACTTTGGCCGGCATGTATAACCCTTTCCTGCAAAATGACAGCAACAATGATGCCTTGTTAGCTCTGGCTCAGGAAATGCCAAGCCGCAAAGGCAAAAGCACAGTGATGGGCTGGGATGCGCGTTTTAATGGCGATTTAATGGAATTTAACGACAGCGTCATTAGCTCTGCTTTTGGCCTTGAAATCCGCAAAGAAAAAATCACTGATACCCCTTCAGACAATGCAATAGCCAGAGCTGAAAATGGTTATCTGGTCGATGTCTTTGGTTTTGGTTCCAGTTTATCTGCAGCTGAACGCACTCAATGGGCGGCATTTTCAGAATTTAACGTGCCACTGGCCAGTACTTTAGATATGCAGCTGGCTGCACGTTATGATCATTTTGATGATTTTGGCAGCACTTTTAACCCTAAAGTTGGCTTTAGCTATCGCCCAGTAGAAGAGCTGATTGTCAGGGCCTCTTACGCAACCTCCTTCCGTGCGCCTTCTCTGACTCAGGCCGGGGTTAAACTCAGAACCACCACAGCAAGCTTTGACTGTAGTGCCAATCAGGCTGTTGCTGATTTATTCTGCGAAGGTTTTAGTGATGAACGCGGCAACAATGTGCTGGAGTTGGGTAACCCACAACTGCAGGCTGAGGAGTCAGACTCTATCAGTTTAGGTTTTGCTTTAAGTTTGTCTGAAGACAGTACTTTAACAGTAGATTACTGGCGCTTTGAGCATGAAAATCTGGTCGATACCAATATGACAGGTGTTCTGGCCCGCGCTATTGGGGATGCATCATTACGCCATTGTGGTTTAGTACCTGAAGGTGCACAGGGCATTTCTTTTGACGAAGCTCTTTGTGATGTAACAGACAATGCAGGCCTGAATGTAGAGCAAGACGGCGCTAATATGGCGGAAATACTGGACGCCTGGGTAGCATACGACGACCCACGTTTTGCGGAGTTACCACTGTTCCGTGACCACGTATTACTGCTGGAAAATACCGGCGAGCAAACTGTAAGCGGTATAGATCTGGCCTACGATCACAGGTTTAATACTGAAGCCGGCACCTTTGGCCTTAGTCTGGATGCCACTCATTATTTATCTTTTGAACGCAACAAAGCGGGCTCAGACGAAATTGAAGAGCTGATTGGCAGCTGGCGTTACCCTGAAACTGTAGCTGGTGTGCGCTTTAGCTGGTCCAGAGGAGACTTCTTCAGCAGTATTTCGGCGAACTACACAGATTCCTATGAAGATGATATCGAAGGCCTGCGTGGCCGCGAGCTGGACGAGTTGGATGAATTAGGTGTATTAAACGCAGAAGGTACCCGTCAGGTCTCGTCCTGGACTACATGGCGTATGAATCTGGGATATGATTTTGCTCAAACCACAATCAGCTTTAATATCGACAATCTGTTTGATAGGGAGCCACCAGCAGCTTATGGTTCAAGCCGTGGTTTTGACTCTATTAATCATGATGCTTTAGGCCGCAGCTTCCGTATTGCATTAAGCCACAAGTTTTAACAGTACCCGAAGCGAATAATATAAGCCGGGCTTTTAGCCCGGCTGCATTGAACAGGTAAATCTCATGCAAGTTACAAGCAAAAAACCGGTCAGCATGCCGGACGCTTTTGTCATACTTTTTTTTGTGATGATAGCGGCAGCTATTGCATCTCATCTTATTCCGGCTGGTTATTTTCAGATGGTACCGGAAACAGTAAATGCAACAGGTGAAACTGTTAAAGCACGTATTGATCCAAATAGTTTTCAACTGGCAGCTGAACAAAATAAAGCAGTGCCTTTATTTGGCGAAGCAGGTGAAGTCGGCTTTCTGAACTATGCCTTTGAAGGCATGGTTTCAGGCGACAAAATGGGTGCGGCTATAGGGGTTATTGCCTTTATTCTGCTGACAGGTGGTGCCTTTGGCATCATTATGAAAACAGGAGCTGTGAATAATGGCATTCTGGCGTTAATAGCCAAAACCAAAGACATAGACTTTTTGTTTATCCCTCTGATGTTTCTGCTGTTTTCTTTAGGTGGTGCTGTCTTTGGCATGGGTGAAGAAGCCATCGCCTTTTGTATCGTTTTATTACCTCTGATGCTGGCTTTAGGCTACGACGCTATTACCACTGTGCTGGTGACTTATATAGCAACCCAAATTGGTTTTGCTACGTCCTGGATGAACCCATTCAGTGTGTCTATTGCCCAAGGCATAGCGGGTTTACCCTTGATGTCAGGAGCAGATTATCGTATTGCACTCTGGGTTGTGTTCACCTTGTTTGGCATTGTTTTTACCATGCGTTATGCCAGAAAAATTAAAAAGAACCCTGAACTTTCTGTCAGCTTTGCTTCAGATCAAAAGCTGCGGGCTGTGCAGCAGGAACAACAAAGCAGTAGCTTCGGTACCTTAGACGCCGCTATTTTATTGCTCTTTGTTGCAGGCATTATCTGGGTAATCTGGGGCGTAGTAGCCAGGGGTTATTATATTCCTGAAATTGCCACTCAGTTTTTTGCATTGGGTGTTGCTACAGCCATTTTGGCTGTATTTGGCAAACGACTGACAGTGAACGAGTCAGCTGATGCCTTTAAGCAAGGCGCCGCTGAGTTATTACCTGCAGCTATGATAGTAGGTATGGCCAAAGGCATAGTGCTGCTGTTAGGGGGAGACAACGCAACAGAACCTTCAATACTCAATACTTTACTGCATTATGCAGGCAGCAGCTTTGATGGTTTTTCGTCTTATATTTCTGCCTGGTTTATGTTGATTTTCCAATCTGTATTTAACTTCTTTGTCACCTCAGGTTCAGGCCAGGCTGCTTTAACTATGCCTCTGGTTGCTCCTTTGGCCGACCTGGTGGGTGTATCAAGGCAAATCGCCGTTTTGGCCTTTCAACTGGGAGATGGTTTAACCAACTGCATAGTGCCTACATCAGCTTCTTTAATTGGTTGTTTAGGGGTAGTACGGGTGGACTGGATGTTATGGGCAAAGTTCGCCTGGCGCTTGCAGCTTTGGCTTTTTGCGCTTGCAAGTACAGCAATGCTGGTCGCAGTAGCCATTGGATATCAATAAGGACATAAAATGAGCACAGTAAAACTATTTAAAAATGCCCATCTGATAAGCCCTGCGGATTTGGGCACCATGGATCTTTTAGTCGCAGGTTCACAGATCGCAGCCTTGCAGCCTGGTTTTGATACTGGCAGCAGTAATTTGCCCATCGAAGTGATTGATGCCAGCCATTGTTATCTGGTACCGGGTTTTGTTGATTCTTTAGTGCATTTTATTGGTGGCGGCGGTGAAGGTGGTTTTGCCAGCCGCACTCCTGAAATGCAATTAACTGATGCCACTTTAGGTGGAGTCACTACAGCTATTGGCGTTTTGGGCACAGATGCCACCACCAGAACTTTAACCAACCTGCTGGCTAAGGCTCATGCGTTGGAAACTGAAGGCATCAGTACTTATTGCCATACAGGTTCTTACGAAATTCCATGCCGGACTTTAATGGGTACTATCACAGACGATCTGATCCTCATTGATAAGTTTATCGGCGTCGGCGAAATAGCCATCAGCGATTTCCGCTCTTCTCAACCCACTATAGATGAAATTCGCAAAGTGGCAGCTGCAGCTAAAGTGGGTGGTATTTTGTCGGGCAAAGCAGGCCTGGTCAGTGTGCATGTAGGCAGCGGAGATTCTTTATTACAGCCGCTATGGCAAGCAGTTGAGGGTACAGAGATTAAGTTGTCGCAGTTCTACCCTACTCATATTAACCGCAATGAAGCTGTATTTCAGGCTGGCCTTGAGTTTGCTAAAGCGGGTGCTGTTATTGATTTTACCACCAGCACAACCAGCTACGACTTACAACATGGCGAAGTAGCAGCTGCAGCAGCTTTAGCCAGAGCTTTAGAAGCAGGTATTCCAGCCATGAACCTGACATTAAGCTCAGATGGCAATGCCAGTTTGCCTGTCTATAACGACCATGGAGAACTAGTTGGGCTTGAGGTAGGCCAGGTACAAACTTTATATCAGGTCGCCCGCCAGGCTGTGCTTGAATATAAGGTGCCTTTACCTGATGCCATCACTGCTATTACTGCAGCACCAGCAGCAGTATTGGGGCTGAAACAAAAAGGCCGTATTGCAGCAGGAATGGACGCAGACTTAGTGCTTTTGCATAAAAGTGATTTAACCATCCGTGATGTTTTTGCCAAAGGCCGTCAATTGGTAAAAGACGGCAAGGCTATAGTCAAAGGCACTTTTGAAAAGTAAAAGCCGCTATTAAGAGTTGATTTTCCATTCCATCATCCCAATTTAGCGAATATCCGACAGATTTAGTCGGGTATTCGCTTTTTTCGCTTAAGCTATTCGAAAAAAATCAGCTTATAGAGCACATATTTTATACCGGCCAACGCGGCAAAATATGGTATAAAGTGCGCCAAATTTTCAGCAAGGTTTTCTATACAACCAACGAAATGATGCTGCGGCTTCAGGAAGGACGGAGATAGAAGATCTTTGCATTTGACGGACATTGGAGTATTCATGCCGACCACTATGCCAGATGTAGCTAACCATTCTTCCGCCACCACTGAAGGTGTTTTGGATTGGGTTGGCATGAGCCATATTGAACTGCCACTGATGTTTAGTGTGGCAGGCGAAGCACCACGCCAGGTCAGCGCCAAAGTTGAAGCTTTTGTGAACTTAAAGGATCCAAAAGCCAAAGGCATTCATATGTCGCGGCTTTATCTGTTATTGGATCAACTGTCGATTGAATCCAGTTTAAGTTTTGCCAGCTTAAGCGAACTGCTGCACGAATTTATCAGCAGTCACGAAGACTTAAGTACTCATGCTTTTGTAAAGTTTGATTTCGAGCTGCATTTACGCCGCAAAGCTTTAATCACAGAAAAACAAGGCTGGAAAGCCTACCCTGTGACTATAACCGGCCAGTTAAAAGACGGCAAATTAGGTGTAGAAATGAAGGTGAACGTGCCTTACTCTTCAACTTGCCCTTGCTCTGCAGCTTTAGCCCGTCAGCTTATTCAGGAAGCTTTTGTCGCTAAGTTTGCAGGTCACCAGCAAGTGAGCGCTGAACTTGTTAAAGACTGGTTAGGCACTACTCAGGGCATAGTAGCAACACCACACAGTCAGCGCTCCATCGCTGAAATAAAAGTACAGCTGAATAATAAAGTGGCTGACTTCCCAGTGATAGCTTTAATAGACGCTATTGAAGATGCTTTGCAAACACCTGTTCAGGCTGCAGTTAAACGCGCTGACGAACAAGAGTTTGCCCGCTTAAACGGTCAAAACCTGATGTTTTGCGAAGATGCAGCCCGTCGTTTAAAACACGCGCTGAACCAATTGTCTGAATTTGATGATTTCTGGCTGCGGGTAAACCACTATGAGTCTCTGCATGCACATGACGCAGTTGCAGTGACAGTCAAAGGTATTTCAAACGGCTATCACGCATAAGTTCCGCATAAAAATATCGTGTAAATTACAAAAAAAGGTCGCATTAGCGGCCTTTTTTTTCGCTCTTTTGCTTTTAAATCAGTAAAAACCTCTTCTTTCTGTAATTTTATTACAACTCAGTCTGTTCAGTGCCTCAAATAAAATAGTAGAACAAATGCGCCAGACTGGTCTTGCAATTTCTGCCTGAACTGGGTATATCTAACTGGTTATTTATGGATAGACGTCTAAACGCCATAAAAACAACTATGCGGACCACCTAACTGACTGAAAGCAGAGCTGTTGTTTTCTTTCAGGGATAAAAACGCCACTTACAAGAATAATAATTCAACAAATTAACATTTTTACCCAGTCAAATTGATATTGCAGCGCGATAACGAATGATAAAGCGTCGTCAACAAAGCTGCAGCTTCAGAAACTAAGGGTATATTTATTTTTCAGGACAGGTTTGGAGGAAGAGTCATGGCGTTGTATCACCACAGTCAGGCAAGAGAGAACTGTGGCTTTGGTCTGATCGCTCATTTAGAAGGCGTCGCCAGCCACCGTATTGTGCGCACTGCTATCAGCGGTTTAGACCGCATGCAGCACAGGGGTGGAATTTCAGCGGATGGGAAAACAGGTGATGGTTGTGGCCTGTTAATGCAAAAACCAGATAGCTTTTTCCGTGCTGTTGCAGAGGAGAAAGGCTGGGTTTTGGGCAAAAAGTATGGGGTGGGCATCTTCTTCTTTAGTCAGGATCCGGTGAAAGCCGAACTGGCTCGCGCTATTATTGAGCAGGAAATTACCCGTGAGACACTGACCCTGGTCGGCTGGCGTGATATGCCAACGGATACGTCTGTGCTGGGTGATTTAGCACTTACTTCTATGCCTCAGATTAAGCAGGCTTTTGTCAGTGCCCAGCCAGGCTGGAACGAACACGATTTAGAGCGTCGGCTTTATATGGTCAGACGCCGTATCGAAAAGCAACTGACAAACGATGCGGATTTTTATATCCCAAGCTTTTCTTGTCTGGTGACCGTATTTAAAGGCCTGATGATGCCGGCAGACTTGCCGCGTTTTTATCTGGACTTAGCAGACGTTCGGATGGAAACCGCCATTTGCGTATTCCACCAGCGCTTCTCTACTAACACTATGCCACGCTGGGCTTTGGCTCAGCCATTCCGCTTTTTAGCGCATAACGGCGAAATTAATACCATTACAGGTAACAGACAATGGGCCCGCGCCCGTCAGTATAAGTTTTCGTCGCCTTTATTACCTGACTTACCAACAGCTGCACCTTTTGTCAGCCAGTCGGGTTCAGATTCCAGCTCTTTAGATAATATGCTGGAATTACTGCTGGCCGGTGGTATGGATTTATTCCGTGCTATGCGTTTGCTGGTACCGCCAGCATGGCAAGGCAATAAAGTGATGGACGATAACTTAAAGGCCTTCTACGAGTTTAACTCCATGCATATGGAGCCCTGGGATGGCCCTGCCGGTATTGTCATGACCAATGGTCAGCATGTGGCCTGTAACTTAGATCGCAACGGCTTGCGCCCTGCCCGCTTTGTTATTACCAAAGATAAATTAATCACGCTGGCTTCTGAAGTTGGCATCTGGGATTACACACCTGATGAAGTGCAGGAAAAAGGCCGCGTTGGCCCGGGCGAAATGCTGGCTGTGGATACGCAGACAGGAAAAATCTGGCGCTCAGAAGAAATTGACCAGGATTTAATGGTTCGCCACCCGTACCGCAAATGGTTGTCATCCAACGTACAACGTTTAGTGCCTTACGAGCAGTTTGAAACTGATTTAATAGGCAAACGAGTCTTTACTGACGATCAGATGATGGTGTTCCATAAGCTGTTTAACTACAGCTATGAAGAAATTGAACAAGTGGTTTCTGTGCTGGCAAAAGACGGTCAGGAAGCTGTAGGTTCTATGGGTGACGATACGCCAATGGCTGTGTTGTCGCAAAAAACCCGTACTTTCTACGACTATTTCCGTCAGTTGTTTGCTCAGGTCACTAACCCGCCTATAGATCCGTTACGTGAAGCTCATGTGATGTCGCTGGCAACCAGCATAGGCCGTGAACATAACGTTTTCAGTGAAACTGCAGGTTATGCCCGCCGTATTCAGTTTGAATCGCCTGTGATGATGTACAGCGATTTAAAACAGTTAAAAGCGGCAGACGAGAAATACTACAAACATCACACTATTTCTTTGAACTTCGACCCTAAGGACGAAGACTTGGAAACCGCTGTGCGTCGTGTATGCGCTGAAGCTGTGCGTGTGGTGCGTGAAGATAAAGTGGTGCTGGTGATCTTAACAGACCGCCGTATTGAACAAGGCTTGATCCCTATTCCTGCAGCTATGGCTGTGGGTGCTGTGCATCATGCTTTAGTGGATAACCAGTTACGTTGTGATTCGAACATTATTATCGAAACAGCAACCACCCGTGACCCACACCATTTTGCTGTGCTGGTAGGTTTAGGCGCTACAGGTATTTATCCATTCCTGGCCTATGAAACTATTGAGCAGTTGGTGGAAAAAGGCAGTCTGAATATGACCGCCCGTCAGGCGGTGCTGAATTACCGTAAAGGTATTAACAAAGGCCTGTACAAAATCATGTCAAAAATGGGGATTTCGACAGTAGCCAGTTATCGCTGTTCGAACCTGTTTGAGGCTGTGGGTATTAATCAGAATGTGATGAAGCTGTGTTTCCCTGATTTACCTTCACGTATTCAGGGTGCCGACTTTGCTGACTTCCAGCAAGATGTGCAAATCCGTGCCAACAGTGCCTGGTTAAAACGCAAACCACTGAATCACGGTGGCCAACTGAAATACGTACATGATGGCGAATACCATGCGTATAACCCTGATGTAGTGCAAAGCCTGCAAAAAGCTGTACGCAGTGGCAAATATGCCGATTACAAAGTGTATTCCGACTTCGTGAATCAGCGCCCTGTAGCCCATTTACGCGACTTATTTTGCTTAAACAAAGCCAATGCCACTCCTGTAGATTTGGAGCAAGTGCAGGCTGCTGAGCAGCTGTATCCGCGTTTTGACAGCGCAGCTATGTCTATTGGTGCTTTAAGCCCTGAAGCGCACGAAGCTTTAGCTATAGCCATGAACCGTTTAGGTGGCCGTTCTAACTCAGGTGAAGGTGGTGAAGATCCACGCCGTTTTGGTACTGAGAAAAACAGCAAAATTAAGCAGGTAGCTTCGGGTCGTTTTGGCGTCACACCCCATTATCTGGTGAACGCTGAAGTGATTCAGATCAAAGTAGCCCAAGGTGCTAAGCCGGGTGAAGGGGGGCAGTTACCTGGTGAAAAAGTCACAGCTGAAATTGCTCGTTTACGTTATTCGGTGCCTGGTGTGACGCTGATTTCACCTCCGCCTCATCACGATATTTATTCAATTGAAGATTTGGCTCAGCTGATTTTTGACTTAAAACAAGTCAACCCAGAAGCGCTGATTTCAGTGAAATTAGTGTCAGAACCTGGTGTTGGTACTATAGCGACAGGTGTGGCTAAAGCTTATGCCGATTTAATTACCGTATCAGGTTATGACGGTGGCACAGGAGCAAGCCCGCTGACGTCAGTTAAATACGCTGGTTCGCCATGGGAGCTGGGTTTAGCTGAAGTGCATCAGGCCCTGGTTGAAAACGGTTTACGTGACCGGGTTCGCCTGCAGGTAGACGGTGGCTTAAAAACCGGTTTAGACGTCGTCAAAGCCGCTATTTTAGGTGCTGAAAGCTTTGGTTTTGGTACTGGCCCTATGGTGGCTTTAGGCTGCAAATTCTTACGGATTTGCCACCTGAATAACTGCGCTACAGGTGTTGCCACTCAGGATGCGACTTTACGCCGCGACCACTTTAATGGCTTGCCGGAAATGGTAATGAACTACTTTAAGTTCTTATCCCATGAAGTGCGTGAGCTGATGGCTGAATTGGGTGTCACTTCGTTAGAACAACTGATTGGCCGTACTGATTTGTTATCGGTGCGCGAAGGCCAAACGCAGAAACAACTAAAGTTAGACCTGAGCCCGATTTTATTGGCCTCTGGTGTTAAATCAGATAAATCTTTGTTCTGCGTACAAAACAACGACCCGTTTGACAATGGAGATTTAAACCAGGAACTGGTGAAACGCTGCTCCGATATGGTTGTACATAAAACCGGTGGCCGCTTAACTGTGCCAATCCGCAATACCGACCGCTCAGTGGGTGCTGCCTTATCTGGTTTTATTGCCCGTCATCATGGCAATCAGGGCATGGCGACCGACCCTATTGTGATTAACTGCATAGGTACTGCAGGCCAGAGCTTTGGTGTCTGGAACGCCGGTGGTTTGCATTTATCCCTGCAAGGTGATGCCAACGACTATGTAGGTAAAGGCATGACAGGTGGCCAAATTGCTATATTCCCGCCTAAGGGAGTCAGCTACGCCAAAGACGACGCCACTATTGCAGGCAACACCTGTTTATATGGTGCAACAGGTGGCCGTTTCTACGCTGCTGGCCGCGCCGGTGAACGTTTTGCCGTACGTAACTCAGGTGCCATTGTCGTTGTAGAAGGCACAGGCGATAACTGCTGTGAATATATGACAGGTGGTGTAGTGATGGTTTTAGGTCAGACCGGCGTGAACTTTGGTGCTGGTATGACAGGCGGTTTTGCTTATTTATTAGATGAACAGGATGACTTATGCCTGCGGGTGAACCCTGAACTGGTGGAAGCGCTGGATGTCAGCACACCAATTCTGCAGGAACACTTACGTAGCTTGTTGCATCAACACGTTGAGGCCACCGGCAGCGAAAAAGCGCACCGGATCCTGACGGATTTCAACAACTACTTAAGCAAGTTCAAACTGGTTAAACCCAAAACAAGTGACGTCAATACCTTGCTTGGTCACCGCGCACGCTCTTCTGATGAGCTGCGGGTTCAGGCGATGTAAGGGAGGCAATAATGGCACAGAATGTTTATCAATTTATCGATGTAAAGCGGGTTGACCCACCAAAGAAGTCACACCGTGAGCGGACCATTGAGTTCGTAGAAATTTATCAACCTATGACAGACACTCAGGCATCAGGTCAGGCCGACCGTTGTCTGGACTGTGGCAACCCTTACTGCGAATGGAAATGCCCAGTGCATAACTATATTCCGCAGTGGTTGAAACTGGCGAACGAAGGCAAGATTATTGAAGCGGCTGAATTGTCGCATAAAACCAATAGCTTACCTGAAGTGTGTGGCCGGGTTTGCCCGCAAGACAGGTTATGCGAAGGCGCCTGTACCATCAACGAAGGTTTTGGTGCAGTCACTATAGGTTCTATTGAAAAGTACATTAACGACAAAGCCTTTGAAATGGGCTGGCGGCCGGATTTATCTGCCGTAGTAAAAACCAATCTGAAGGTCGCTGTGATAGGCGCAGGCCCAGCTGGTTTAGCGTGCGCTGACGTACTGATCCGTAATGGCGTTACCCCTGTGGTATTTGACCGTTATCCGGAAATTGGTGGCTTACTGACCTTTGGTATTCCGCCTTTTAAACTGGAAAAAGATGTACTGAAATTACGCCGTGAAATCTTCACAGCTATGGGTATTGAGTTCCGTTTAAATACCACTGTGGGTGTGGATGTCAGCTTTGACAGCCTGCTGCAGGAATACGATTCAGTGTTTCTGGCCTTAGGTACTTACACCCCAATGCAAGGTGGTTTGGTTAACGAAAAAGCACCTGGCGTCTATGAGGCTTTGCCTTATCTGATTGGTAATATCAACCATCTGATGGGCTGGCAGACAGAACACCAGTATGTGAACCTTGCTGGTAAAAAAGTAGTGGTATTAGGCGGTGGTGACACCTCTATGGACTGCGTGCGTACCGCTATTCGCCAGGGTGCTAGCAAAGTCACATTGGCTTATAGACGCGACGAAGCCAGCATGCCGGGTTCACGCAAAGAAGTACAAAATGCCCGTGAAGAAGGTGTGGAATTTATGTTTAACCTGCAGCCACTTGGCATCAGGTTAAATGACGAAGGCCATGCTTGTGGTATCGAAGTAGTGACTACTGCTATGGGCGCAGCCGATGCCAAAGGCCGCCGTAACGCCGAAGCAGTGCCAGGTTCAGAGCAGGTATTAGAAGCGGACGCTGTCATTGTCGCTTTTGGTTTCCAGCCAAGCCCACCACAGTGGTTAAAAGATATGGGTGTAGAGCTCGACGACAAAGGCCGCGTCGTGGCCAGCGAAAAAAGCACGTACCCACTTCAAACCAACCAGCAAAAAATCTTCGCAGGTGGCGATATGGTATTAGGCTCAGACCTGGTAGTCACAGCCATAGCTCAAGGCCGTAAGGCGGCTGAGGGGATTTTGGATTACCTTCAGGTTTAAACCTTCGTACTTGCTGTAGGGTGCGCTTGACGGGCGGGGGGCAAGCCCAGCCCCTACAGTACCCGCCCGTCTTAAATTCGAATCAATACAGGGCATCAGCTAAAACTGATGCCCTTTTTGTTTTCTGTTTTATTTTTTTGACTGGGCTACACCTAAAGTCTATGCACCTTAAGTCTAAGTTCGCTTTGCATCATAGTTAGCTAAAGTAAGCAGATAACAAAAGCATAGCTATAACTAAAAACAAACAGGGTACTCTATGACATCAATCACTTCGCTTTATCAGCAGCACAAGCGGCTGGCCACAGATGATCCAGAGCATTTCTGGAGCCAGCAGGCCAACAAACTGGCTTGGTATCAAAAGCCAAGGACCATCCTAAAAAAGCTGGATCAGCATCATTACCAATGGTTTAGCGACGGTGTGATGAATACCTGTTATATGGCGCTTGATCATCAGATTGAACAAGGCCGTGGCAATCAAACAGCTTTGATTTACGATTCTCCCGTTACCGGCACCAGCAAAAAATACAGCTACCAACAGCTCTGGGATCAGGTAGCGCTTTTTGCTGGTGTACTCAAAGCCAATGGCCTGGAAAAAGGTGATCGGGTGGTGATTTATATGCCGATGATCCCAGAAGCAGCTATAGCTATGCTGGCAGTGGCTCGTTTAGGTGCAGTGCATTCTGTTGTTTTTGGTGGCTTTTCGTCGCATGAGCTGGCGATGCGTATCGATGATGCAGAGCCAAAACTCATTATCAGTGCTTCCTGTGGTATTGAAATTAACCGCATTATTGCCTACAAACCTCTGCTGGATGAAGCTTTGCAAAAAGCCAGTCACAAGGTGCATTGCAGTATTGTGTATCAACGTCAGCAGCAACCTTGTGAATTAGTAGCAGGCCGGGATCTGGACTGGCAACAGCAAATGCAACTGGCAGAATCTGCTGCCTGTATGCCAGTGCTTGCTACAGATCCGCTTTATATTCTGTATACCTCAGGCACTACAGGCAAACCCAAAGGGGTTGTGCGGGACAATGGCGGCCATGCAGTGGCTTTAAATTACAGTATGCAGGCTGTGTACGACACCAAACCAGGCGATGTATTTTGGGCCGCTTCAGATGTGGGCTGGGTGGTTGGTCATTCTTATATTGTGTATGCCCCCCTGCTCGCTGGTTGCACTACAGTTCTGTACGAAGGCAAACCTGTATTTACGCCAAATGCCAGTGCTTTTTGGCGGGTCTGCGCCGAACATAAAGTGAATGTACTCTTTGCTGCCCCCACCGCCTTTCGGGCTATTCGCAAAGAAGATCCGCAAGCTGCGCTTCAAACTTATGATTTATCTGCACTGAAGTATATTTTTATGGCCGGAGAGCGACTTGACCCTGCGACTTACCATTGGGTGGTCGAAAAGATTGGCAAACCAGTGATCGATCATTGGTGGCAAACCGAAACAGGCTGGCCTATCAGCGCCAATCCGGCAGGCCTGGAATTAATGAACGCCAAAGCAGGTTCATCCACAGTACCAGTACCTGGTTTTAAGGTTGAAATTCTGGATGAAAGTGGCCTGCCTGTGTCAGCCAATCAGCAAGGTTATATAGCGCTGAAACTGCCTTTACCTCCTGGCTGTTTAAGCAGTATCTGGGGCAATGACGAACGTTTTGTCGATAGTTATTTATCAACTTTCCCAGGTTATTACGCCAGCGGCGATGGCGGTTATATAGACGAAGACGGCTATTTATTTGTGATGGGCCGCACTGACGATGTGATTAACGTAGCAGGCCACCGTTTATCCACAGGTGAAATGGAGCAAATAGTTGCCAGTCACCCTGCCGTCGCCGAATGTTGTGTCATAGGTATTTATGAGGCCATTAAAGGCCAGCAACCTTTGGCTATGGTGCTGGTGAAAAATGGTGTGGATATCAGTGAAAGCCAGCTTGAAGCTGAACTTGTTGCTATGGTGCGACAAGAAATAGGCGCTTTAGCCTGCTTTAAAAAAGCCATTATAGTCCAACGCTTACCTAAAACCCGCTCAGGCAAAATATTGCGTAAATTGCTACGGCAAATAGCCACTGGCAGCGACTATATAGTGCCATCCACTATAGACGACCTGGCCTGTTTAGCAGAGCTGGCAAAGCTTATGCAGCAAAAGGATTTAATTGGCGGTGAGTGATGACTTTGCAGTAAAGTAAAACAAAGTTTTTACCAAGAAGCATTATGAGCAGCTACCAGCCACTACTGACCAAAGTACCCTCACAACTTATTCAAGCCAATGGCCAACCGGCCTTTGGCTTGTTTGATGGTTCAGTTGTGGATTTTAATTTGCAGGATTTTATTTATCAGAATCTGATGGATAAAAAGGCCAGCGCCCTGGCCCATTATTTTCACTACAAGCAGTTTCAGTTTATTTGTGTTACAGGTTCAGACTGGTTACTGGCCGTGGCTATTGCTGATATTCGGTATGCCAATTCAGGTTTTGCTTATTTGTATCGTTTTGACACAAAGCAGGCCGTCAGCAAAGGCTTGTTATTGCCTGGTGCTTTGGGCTGCCAGATGAGTGATTCGCCTTCAAAAGGTTTAGCGAAACAGCACTTTGGCGCTTATAAAGTCGCAATAAAAACCAGCCCAACACACTGGCAATTAAGCCTTGATAACAAAGAGTTAAAGGCCAGTTTAACCATAGAAAAAGCCAACCAGATGCCTTTAGCTTTAAACGCTCCCACTGGCTATAACGGTTTTACTTATACCGAAAAATCCAATGCCTTAAAGGTTTCAGGTTCACTCGAACTTCAGGGCAAGTCATTAGATTTAACGAATGCTTTAGCTGGTTATGATTTCTCGGCAGGTTTTATGCGCCGCCAAACCAGTTGGCGCTGGGCCAGCATTAACGCTATGGTCGAAGGCAAAGCTTTTGGTTTGAATATGGCGGCTGGTGTTAATGAAACTGGCCTTTGTGAAAATGCGCTTTGGTTTGATGGCCAGATACAGCATTTAAGCCCTGCTTCTTTTGTGTTTGATCGCAAAGACAATACAAAAGCCTGGCAAGTCAGCAGTCTCTGCGGCGAAGTTCAGCTTAAATTCCAACCTTTGTATTGCCGTCAGGAAAAGGTCAATATTGGTTTACTTGCCAGTAACTTCCGTCAGTATGTTGGGCTTTATACGGGCTTTTTGGTGCTGCAAAATGGCAATAAACTACAACTCAATGCGGTCAAAGGGTTGGCAGAAGATCATTATGCTAAGTGGTAATTTTTCTGGTCCGGTTCGCTATAGGTAACGTAAAAACAGCACTTACCATTAGTAGAAGTAACATCAGCTTGAGTACTTTTAATACTGAATATAGCCCTGAAGACTTATCCCGCCTTATTGAAATGGCATGGGAAGACAGAACCCCTTTTGAAGCCATAGAAAACTTATACGGCTTAAACCAGCACCAGCTCATTGATTTGATGCGTAAAGAGCTAGAGCGTGTTGATCTTTGTTGTACATAATTCAATCAACCCACATTGGTAACCACATCATGCTAAAGGCAAGAGCGAGCATCGCATGATAGTTCCTTGCTAACTTGTCATATCGTGTTGAAATTGAACGGTATTTTTTC
>JAHKAA010000080.1 GCA_018825965.1 Gammaproteobacteria bacterium | reverse complement strand
GCCGACGAATCAGCAACGCCCTTTTTTGCCCAAAGGTCTGGATTTCCCAAGACAAAATCAAATCTCTTGGCGGTCCCGTCCAAAGTCGCCCCAGGTAACGCGCCCTCTTCTTTCAGGATTCTCTTGGCAACTTCGCGCGGAAGAACACCATGAATCATTTCCTCGGCCATAACCCGAACCATACGATCCTCAGAAACCCCGAAGTAAAGTAAAACGCAAAACTTCAGGTCATGCCGCCAAAAAACAGAGGCATAAAAATCCCAGTGGTGTTCTGGTCGCACGAATCCCACCACGGTGGAATCCCAATCAACACCCGAGTAAAAGATTTGCCCAGCATAATTGAGGGCTTGGGAAGTGGAGTCTACCTGGTCGTCATACTCCATGGCCGGATAACCCACGAGTTCGCTTTCGTATTCCGCAAGCCAAGGGGCATCCTCGGGAAGATAAACCCGACCAACCTCTATCTTGGGGCTTGCCTTGATAAACCTGGTCTGTTTGCTTTCCGTTGGGTTAATTGCAAGAATTGAGCAATCCGTTTCCAACTCAAGCTCTTGGATCAACACCGAGCCAGACCCTTTATCTTCTATCAAAACTACGTCGGGTCGATGATGTTTGATATGATTCCTGGCGGTCCGCTTGAGATCGGGATAAGCCCACCGTCCACGCAAAACGTCAACCAGATAGTATTTCCCAAACTGATGCTCATGCCATGTCGTGCAAACTGAATAGTCATTAAGCTCTTGATCCTTTACGGCCGTATCCCAGGACTGAATAATTCGTATGGGCTTCCCATCCGGCAAAACCTTATACCTTCTGAACCAAGCCCCTTTGATAATTCCGCCCTCTTCGGGGATCGGTTTCCCCTGATAAAGACAGGAGAAGATCCTGGCCCCAAGAGTTGCCCGGATGCTTACCAATTCGGCCTGGCTGAAAAACTCAGTCGAAATTGGTTCGTCATTTTCGCCCAGGGCTGGGATACAAATTTCTTCCCAAAGGTTGCCCTTGTCGTGCTTCATCAAATAACCAGGAAGATCTTCGTCGTGCCACCTGGTATTGATGATGATAACCGATCCGTTTTTTTGTAATCGGGTATAAGCAGTCGAAAGGAACCACTCAATGATTTTCTTTCGATTTGTTTTGCTTTGAGCTTCTTCCCAGTTCTTCACCGTGTCATCGACCAAAAGCAAATGGGCCCCTCTGCCGGTTATTGCCCCGCCAACGCCAACCGCAAAATAGGATCCACCATGAGCAGTGTTAAACCTCGAACTGCTTCGGGAATCTCTGGCCAACGATATCCCGGGGAATACCTCCTCGTAAGCAGGATCCCCGACATAATTCCGAACAGCCCGCCCAAAATCAGTGGCCAACTCATCACCATAAGAAAGCGTAATAATAAACCGCTTCGGGTTTCTCCCGAGATACCAGGCTGGGAAAATCTGGCTTGCCAAAAACGATTTCCCATGACGAGGTGGGATAGAAATTATTATCCGCTTTCCGCCCTCTCGTTCAACCTCCTCCAATTTCCGGGCCAAAAGCCGAATATGTGGAGGATGGACAAAATCAGGATAAATGTATTTTGAAAAGCAAAGAAGCCGACTAAAGGCAAGCTCTTCAGGAGTCGGCTTTTGTAAAGGCATCGACAACAGCGTCCCTTTCTTCCTTAGTTCTTTTATGCCCGCCCAAATTCCTGGCGGGATCAGGATCAAGATTAAACGCCTGCCGCTCAAGCTGAATCCTTTTGGCTTGAACACCGGCCAAATTCAAAAGAGCCCCGGCGCGAGAAACCACATCGATTCCGACCTCTTCTGAAACAATTTCCCCCTGATATTGGGTGATATACAATTTCTTGGGTTCGTCGCTAAGTTCTTCTAGGAGTTTCTCCTCCAGGGTAGCAAGCTTGGATATCGCCTTCCGATGCTCAAGAACAAGAGCAACACCCCTCTGAGCCGCAAGAGAAACCATTTCCTCGGCCGAAGGGTCAAAACTGCGAACTTCGGCGCGAACTATGTCAGTGCGAACCTTCTCCTGAATCCTCTCAG
>JAHKAA010000027.1 GCA_018825965.1 Gammaproteobacteria bacterium | reverse complement strand
TTTTGGAGAGTTCTGTTGGGCAATCCCACAGTCGTAATGCGGACATGATCAAATACCTTACTAATAACTATCAGAGTATTTGATCATGGAAAAGTGACAAAGTCGATCCCTGTCTATTTTTTAAACTGATCGGTGCTCTAGCAAAGAACCAACACTTGCCGCTTCTTCATTCATTGAAACCGCAGTTAACTTAAGTATCCCGGTGCTTTTTCGTTCAATTAAAACACTTACATCTGGTTTCAACTTAATAATGGCACCTTCATAAACCGCTTTTTCTTGCATGCTTTTACAGCTATGCAACAGAGGAGTGAATCGCTGCAACAATATGTCGGGAGTATTAGTTGTGGTAACGAATTCAAAGGCCTCTGAATTAACGTCAATATTATAAATAGTGCCGTCATCCAGCTTTTTAAAAGCTGCTACTGCAGCAAGATAAATCACTATGCCTATTGTCAGTGCGAGCAATCCGAATAGGGTTACCAGGGGTTTGGTAAGCCGCCGCGCAGTGATAATTCCAAAAACTTTTTGTTCAAGTTGTTCCATCAGTTACCTCCCCATATCAGAAATTTCTTTCCGATGCCGTCAGGAGTAGTGTTGATGACAATTAACGCAGGTTGTTCAGTTGACAGCAATGAAAAATCACAGCTGTGATTGTAGGCTCTGGTCAGCTTATTCTTGATCTCTTCACAGCGCCCAACAACAGTTTCTCCATCAGTATTTTTGTATGAATACTCCGGCTTAAAGCCTGCACTATTTATGAATATACTGCGTTTAGAGCCATCAGGTTCCCCCCAGGATGACGGGAATACTTCCTGAATATAGTATCCAAATTTATCCTGGCTGTCGGCGTAGATATAAGCAACCAGCTCGTCAGCGGCATAAGACTGAAGGCTTTGTTTGAATTTACTTGGAAATTGAATCTGTATCCATCCTGCCTCAGCCATCGAATGAGTTAATTCAAGATCTGCAGCGTACTTTCCGTCAATGCTGGTAATAGATGCATTAAGCCTCTTTTGTTTGGGCACTACATAGATATAAAGCGCATCTGCTGAGGCGTAACTTAACTTACCTGAAACCAGATAAGATGCCATGATAGTGCCGCTGACTGAAACATTAGCCGTTAAGCCTTCATCAAATGCAGTGATGTTGTAGTTTTCTTGTTGTGCCCAGGAAAAAAATGAAGCAGAGAGTAAAATACAAAGTAAGGATTTCAAATTGTGAAATTTCATTCCAACCAATCCGTTTTGTCTAAATTTAATACAAATATAAGGTGATATTTCTCGAAGTCAAAGCGGGATTTTTGGCAAATCGTGCAGAACCAGTTGAAGTTTCTAATAATTTAAGAAAAAGCTGGCTTCGACAAAAACGTTTATTCAGCAGCTTCAGCATTTTGGCAAATGATGAACGGGTTTTGTCTACATGCTTTTTCATACGCTGCAAGGCTTGATCGCATGATTGATGTAATAGCTCAGACATCAGGTCATCTTGACTCGTCTGGTCTTTCGCAGTGTTTTGTTTATCAGTCATAACAAGCTCCAAAATTCCAACACAGCACCAAGCTAAAAAACTACAACTTCACAATCTGGATAACGCAGCTTTGTATACCTGATTGCGATCTCTTTTCCCTACGGCCACAACAGAGACCACAATATCCAGATCCCGAACCTGATACACAAGGCGGAAACCTGCGCTCTGTAACTTGATTTTGTAACAATCCTTCATGCCTCTAAGCTTTGCAGATTCAACATGAGGAGCATCAAGGCGCTCTATCAGCTTTTTCTTAAATTGTTCCCGGATCAAAGGTTCCAGCTTTTTCCATTCTTTCAAAGCTTCTTCTTTAAAAGCCAGCTTATAGGTCATTAATATCGACCTCAACCTCCGGCTGATCAGCTCTTGCCGCAACTAAAGCAGCCAGCTCTAAATCCTCCAGACGCTCCATTAACGCTTCATAAGCTGCGGCTGGTACGCAGTAAAAAGCAGGCTGATTATGACTAAGCACAGCCACAGGAAAACCTTCTCCCTGCGCTACTACCGCCATAGGGTTCTTTTTCAGTTCTGTAATACTGCTGGTTCGTTCCGCCAGAATGCTGTGTACAGTTGCCATCTGAGATTCACCTTTGAGTCGACATCCAATATAGGTCTTATTTTAGGTTTTATTTTCGGTTTAAGCCAGAGCTTTGGTCCCTTTAGTTTTTAACTGCTGTTTAGTTTTTTTATCGTTATTGCTGTGCAATAGATAACATAGCCGATTGTAACTAACTACTCCCTACCAATCCCATGTTTGCTTTTGGAAACAACCGTTGTTATGGTAGTTTTTTAACCATCGCCGCAGTTAGAAATAAATAATGAGCAGACAACAAAGGCGATGGGTATTCAAGCAAGCCAGAGAGGGATTTTATGGTTGTTGAGAAGCAGTTGGAACGTGCGCGTCTTGAATTACTTGATATGGGTCTTCGATCCAACCCCCAGCTAAATTACCGCAGTGGCAGCAAAGCCCTCGACATTATTGATGAACAATCTGCCAAGATTTTTACAATGCTGGTTGAGCAGGAAAACACGCTCAGCTTTTTACCGCTGCCGGAAGCTTATCAGCAAAAAATAGCCGACAGCGAAGATGAAGGCACCTTCTTTCAGTCGGACGACGACTCCGAATTACCGCCCCTTGATTTGTATCTTGAACAAAAGAAAGGCGCTGCCCGCTTTAGCGATAAGTACCTGCAAACAGGGCTGATACCAGCAAAGCTGGATAAAGCACTGCTGAAACTCGAAACTGAAGCTCATACCATGCTGCAGGAACAAGGTGTTGAGGTTCTGTATCTGGCTCTTGGTTTTTTACAGTGGAATGAGCCCACCAACTCATCGGTTTCAAGGTATGCGCCGTTAATTCTGATCCCCGTCGAACTTACCCGATCTTCTGCCCGAGACAGCTTTAAGTTGCGTTACACAGGCGAAGAGCTGGGTTCAAACCTGACTTTAGCGGCAAAACTCAGAACTGAATTTAAGTTACTACTGCCAACCTATTCTGATGAAATGACGATCTCGGATTATTATCAGGCGGTAACAGATGCAATTGCGGCTCAACCTTCATGGCGCGTGCATCAGGACAAAATTGGTTTAGGGCTGTTCTCTTTTGGCAAGTTTCAGATGTATATGGACCTCGATCCTTCCGGCTGGCCTGAAGGAAAAAAACCATCGCAGTTGCCTTTGATTGGCCGCTTATTCCGGGATGGTTTTGATCACAATGCCGAGATTAACCAAGATGATCTGAATCATCCGGAAAAACTCCACTTAGTAAAAGACGCCGACTCCAGCCAGATTGAAGCCATCTTAGCCATGAAATCTGATGCAGACCTTATTATTCAAGGCCCACCAGGCACAGGTAAATCTCAAACCATCACCAATATCATTGCTGAAGCCGTTGCTTTGGGTAAAAAAGTGCTGTTTGTGGCGCAAAAAATGGCAGCACTTGAGGTGGTGAAAAAACGTCTTGATGAAACTCATATGGGCTTTGCCGTACTGGAACTGCACAGCCACAAAAGCACCAAAAAAGCTGTGCTGGAATCCATTGCTGAGTCACTCGAACAAGGCCGGCCACAAACCGGAAACCGCCAGCAAGAGCTGTCGGATTTAGCAGAATCAAAGGCCTCACTGGATGCTTATGTGCACGCTATTCGCGCTCCTGTTTTGCGCAGTGGCCTCAATTACATTGAAGCTTTAGGCTCCTTATTGCAGCTGAAAACACAGGATCCCGAAAGCTCTTTGCCTGCTTTGCCTTTTAGCTGTTTTGAACAATGGACAGCAGAGCAATACAGCAATGCCAGAAAATTGGTGGCTGAATTAATGCAGCAACTGGAAAGGGTTGGTGTACCTGCAGCTCACCCTTTTGCTATGTCTGGCCGTACTGATTTTTCTCCTGCATTGCAGCAGGCGTTAACCTCGGCTTTAGCAGAAATAAGCCAATTGCTTAGCCAACTTGATGCACAAACTCAAACCGTCAGTGCATTTCTGAAGCTTGAGAAACCACAAAGCTTGCAACAAGTTACCCCACTGATCGCAAAAACAAGCTGGCTATCTGAAGTGCCAGATCTTAAACAGGTTAAAGTAAATAACCCATTATGGGCTGTTGAACAAAAACGGATAAATAATGGTCTGGCTTGTTTAGCTAATTTCTTAAGCCTAAAAGCCAGCTGCGAACAACTTTTTATCGCTCAAGCGCTTGATGCCGATTTGCTAAGTATCCGCCAGGGCTTGATTGGCAAAACAGATAAATGGTGGCGTTTCCTGTCGTCCAGTTATCGACAAGCAAAAGCTAACTTAGCAGGGCTTTGGCATGGCACTCTGCCCGCTTCGTCCGCTGACTGGCTCACTGCATTAGATACAGCCCTGGCTTACCAAAGCGCTAAAAAAGAGCTGGCCAGCTACCACGCTATTTTGTCTGAAGTCTTTGGCACACAGTGGCAAGGCGAGTTTTCAGAGCATGCTGAATTAACACAAATCCACCACTGGGTCAGCACCTTTTATACCAAGGTAAATCGTCTTGAATTGTCGCAGTCATTGGCTGAACTGATTGATACAGGCGTTGATAAAAAACTGCTGCGCGAGCAGGCGAACTCACTGACGACACTCTGTAACGCTATTGCAGTGCAGGCTCAAACGCTGAAAGAGCTGATACAAATCCCGAACAGCAATCCAAACCATGACTTAGCCGCCATGCAATTTACCCAGCTCAATGCTTTGTTAAAAGGCTGGAAAAACTCTGCCCTGCTTTACGATTTCGCTCGCTATAACCAGATTATTCAGGCCTTTGAGCCTTATAACATTAAAGCTTTCACTGAACTGGCGTACTCATGGCAAACAGCTCCAGACTTACTAATGACAGTATTCGAGCTTAGTTATTACCGTGGTTTGGTTGATCATGCCTACGATAGCTCTGAAGCCATACGGCGCTTTGACCGCAATAAACATGAGCAAAGCCTGCGCGACTTTAAACGTATCGACGGCAACAGTTTGTTTTTCGCTCAAGAGCTGTTGGTGAACACCTTGTACGAGCGCTTACCGAAGAAAACAGCGAAAGGTGAAATGGAATTAGTGCTGCGCGAAATGGGTAAGAAAAAGCGCCATATTCCTATCCGAAAACTGCTGGCTGAAGCCGGTAACGTGATCCAGCAAGTAAAACCTATTTTTATGATGAGCCCTATGTCCATCGCCACCTACCTGAAACAAGGTGCTTTGGATTTTGACTTAGTGATCTTTGACGAAGCCAGCCAAATTCCAGCCCCTGATGCTTTGGGCGCCATGCTGCGTGGGCGGCAGGTGATTGTGGTGGGTGACAGTAAGCAAATGCCACCAAGTAACTTGTTTGGCAAAGCCGTTGAACTGGAAGAAGAAGAGCTGGAAAGCAGCGCCACTGCTGAAATGGAAAGTATTCTGGCGTTGATGGAAGCCCGTGGTGCGGCCAGCAAAATGTTACGCTGGCACTACCGCTCCCGTCACGATTCGCTGATTGCAGTGTCCAACGACCAGTTTTATAAAAACAAGTTAGTGGCCTTTCCAAGTCCAGGCTTTCATCCTGATGCAACAGGGCTGAAGTTTCATCATTTGCCAGAAACTCATTACGACAAAGGCGGTTCACGCACCAATCCAGGTGAAGTAAAAGCTGTAGTAGCGGCCGTATTAAACCATGCGTTAAGCAAACCTCACCTGTCCTTGGGTGTGGTGGCTTTTAGCCTTTCGCAGCGTGATGCCATATTGCTTGAGCTGGAAAAAGAGCGCCGCCTACATCCTGAAACCGACGAATTTTTTGCACGACATGCAGGTGGCGATGAGTTTTTTGTGAAAAACCTGGAGAACGTGCAAGGTGACGAACGCGACGTTATCTACATCAGTATTTGTTATGGCAAAACCAGCACAGGCCAACTGAGCCAGAATTTTGGACTGCTGAATAAACCCGGTGGTGAACGGCGCTTAAACGTGTTGATCTCACGCGCACGGCTGGCGATGGAAGTATTCGCCAACTTCAAAGGCGACGAGCTGAAAGTGGAAGCAGACAGCCCATTTGGTGTGCGTTCGCTGCAAATCTTTTTGCAATTTGCCGAATCAGGCCAGTTGAACAAAGCCCATGAAAAAGAGCAGGAACAAAACTTTGCTTTTGGTGCCCTGCTGCATCAGGCGATCCAGCGTTTAGGTTATCAGGTAGCCACCCGGGTTGGCAGTCAAGGGTATTACATCGACTTAGCCATTAAACATCCGGAAGACCCCAGTAAATTTGTATTAGCGCTGGAATATGACGGCGCAGGTTATTACCAGGCAGCTTCAGCCCGCGACCGTGAACGGCTGCGGCAAAGTGTGCTGGAAGGCCTTGGCTGGAGCTTTGGACGCATTTGGTCTACCGACTGGTTCCGGGATCCAGAAGCTGAGTTACATCGCTTAAAAGTACTGATAGATAAAGCCATAACGCAGCATAACGAACTGATGCTATCTATGGCGGCACAAGCCACTAGCGCCAGACAAGTGAGACAACAGGTTGCCACACCGGAGCTTGTGGCAGCGCCTATTCTGCGGGTAGAGGAAGAACAACCAGAGTTTGAAGCCTGCACAGCGCCCTATAAAAAAGCCGATGTGTCTAAGCTCAATATTCCTCATGTCGATGATTTCAGTGCCATTCCTTTGAGTATGTTAGTACATGCGGTTGAACGTATAGTTGAAACCGAATACCCAATATTCGCCAGCTTAGTGGCCACCCGCTTAGCTAATGCTGCTGGCTTAACACGAGTTGGTGCCAAAATTAAACGCACTGTTGATCAAGCCATCGAAAGCGCCGTTACCAAAGGGCTGATTCAGTTAGATAAAGACGAAGTGTTATGGCCGCAGGGCCGCAGCACTGTCAAATTAAGAAACTGGAATAGCGCCGACACAGCCACCCGCAAACTAGAAAATGTCTGTGACGCTGAACTCACCAACGCCTTACTACTAACAGTGCAAGACGCCCACGCCATCAGCGTAACGGACGCAGCATCCGCCGCTTTGGGTTTGTTGGGTTTCCAACGTGCAACGGCTCAGGCGGCAGAAAGGATGGCCAAGTTGGCACAGGTTCAATGCGATAAAGGTGTGTTGGTTTGTGAGAATGAGCGGTTGAAGATTGCGGTTAAAGGTTAGCTCAACGAATTATATTACGCAGATTCACCATTTGAGCATCAAAGCGAAGAGTAAGACGTAACACTAAAATTTCTCACTCGAAAAAATAAACTGACCTTCAGATCTTCTGATTCATCGTAACTATAGGTAATACGTCAATGATAGGTATATATAATAAACTCAAGATATTCTATTACACGAAAAAGGCGCTCCAGACTCTGGATAATCAAATTTCATTTATATCCAATAATCTGAAATGTGCAACGAATCAGAACGACGATTTTGAATCACTAATGAGGCTGAATCTATTTTGTCACATGTACCAAAAAGACTTTATTATTTCCCGAAAAACAGTCTTAATGTCTAACCAACATGAAATGGACTATCATTTAAGAAATTTATCTTTACTATGTTTTGAATATATTGAAAACATCCAAACTGTTCTCAGCGAATACTTGCGACCTGCTATTAATAAGTATGAATTAGATAAAGATGTGATTTCAGCTTATCACGCAACCAATAAAGCGCTAAGTAAAATTAGACATGTAAACTCTAAATATCTAAAAGAAATTAGAGACAATTGCACCGCACACAGAAATCCGGATTCAATACTACAATTAGGAATCATTGACAAACTGGATAAAGAGAGAATATTTAATATTTCAATGGAGATTTCTGAATTTCAGAAAATGCTTTTTAACATGTGGGAAATAACAATAAATAAAAAATTACAATATAATTCAGACCAAGCATACATCACCTAAGTAGATTAGCTTGTCGAACACATGGAAGATCACTCAAGGCGTCAAACATTATGCAACCAAATCCTAGTTCAATTCTAATATTGATACATTATTGTGGCGAGCTATACATATATAATTAAAAATAAACTACATCTTAGTTGAGTAACTTCACAATTCATTCTCCCAGTAAACATAGAGTACTGTTGGCATTATCAAATTACTGAAAGATGATTTAAGAAATCGACATAATCATTTAAATATTCAAATACAGGATTTATTATAAGTGGGGGCCTATACTAGCAACGGCTATTCTCCATTCTTGATCTTCTAAAGGGAAAAAGCCGAAATATATTCGTTTTTGGTAGTAACTCGTATCACCCGGATTATTACTCTTGGAAGGTTTCATGTGAAATTGACATGTCAGGCTCAGTTCCCGTCCATCATGAGAAAAAGTAAAATTGAATTTAGTTGATGATTTACCTTCTTCAGTACATTCATAATTAGTCTTTGCCCGGATATTTGACAAACGCTCCTTGGTTGTAGCTATCTTTGTAGGACTTAAATCATTAAGAGCCTTAATACATTCAGTAAAAGCAATAGAGTAGTTATAAAATCCACCTTCAACATTATCCAAGCTGTCTCTACAATTGGGGTGATACATTAGCTTATCAAAGTGAGTGATTAATCGCTGATAATAACTATCACTATCTACAGGGTATTTTCCGAGTATATCTTCATAGTGCGCACAAAGACCATCCGCATTTTTAAATGTTGATGCATCTCTGTAAAAATCAATTGAAGGCACATAAAGAATAAAATTAGCTGCTGAATGCTCACTAATCGGATCTGAAGCTCTAGCGATTAGTTCATCAGTGGTATAATTAATATTAAAGAATCTAAAATATATCTGGTGCAATTTCGACCTGAATAGGCCTTCCAAACCTCGATCACCAAGAGTGATATTGTTAACCTGCTCGAGCAAGGAAAGACCGTAATACTTGTTTTCAGCTATATCACGACCCATGCAAAAATCTAGAGAGGCTTGTTTAAAAAGCTTTCTAAATTTTTTCAATTCATCAAATGCCCCTTCAATTGCTGATAGACTATTGAAATGATGCTCTTTGAAGCTGAAATTTGATATTCCTACGATGGTTTTCATGATTCCTGTCCACTAAGTAATATATCCATATCTATAACTTGTTGATCAAAGAAATTTTCTGGCCACGTTGAGAACTGACCAAACTCGTTAACCGTTATCTCTTCGATGCTCGCCCCTGTGTCAGAGCTTTGAACTTGGAAGATCTTTATAATAGATGGGTCAACTCGTCCCAGCCTAGGCATGATCCTAACACCATTGATTATATGGTCACTGTGAGTTTCAATTATCACTTGGATGCCAGCCTGAGCTGTCAACGCGATCAATCGCCCCAAATAACTTTGACCTCGAGGATGCAAATGAGCCTCTGGATTTTCAATAACGATCACATCTCCAGGACTAGCGAGCATTAGAGCGGTCACAATTCCTAATGAATAGCTATAACCAAACCCAATATTTACAGGTTTAGTTTCTTCACCATGCATTGGTAAAATCGAATTAAATGCTGCATTCGCCCTAGCCTCTTTTTGAGGATTAATCCGATGGCCTGGGGAGATTTCAGCCATCCAAGCTTCAACGTTTTGAAAAACGTAATCGTTAGCGACTTTGGAGTGTCTTCTAGGATCACCTTCTTCCCTAGATTTCAACGATAGTTCAATTCTTCGTTTGAGAACGAGGCTTTCTAAGACCTCAATGACAAACTCCCCTTTGGTTCCCAGCCAGTTTTCATGGTGGTTGTGTTGAGCTAAAGGAAGATTATCTCTAGGACCAAAGCGTTCTGCCTCTAAGTACTGATATTCAAATGAGCCTCTGGTCTGAAAAAAATCCAAAAGGTCAGCATAGTCATCATCTTGACCTATAAACAATAATTCGTTTTTATCTGCTAAAGAAATTCGTTGTTCAGCACTGTTATAACCCCAACAACCTGAAAAATTGTCCCCGTCTATTTTAATAATTAACTCGTCTTCATCACGTCCGTGATGACTATGTATATCATCAAGGTTACCAATGTGTACAAGTTCACCATTAATTTTTATGCTAGCCGTCCGAGAGAAATCAGACTGCAAAAACATGCCTATCGATTGAATGGCGGTACTTTTTCCTACAGAATTCGCTCCGCAAAATATAGTCAAAGTGGAAAAGGCAAGTTTCTGCGATTTATATGATTTAAAGTTCTTAAGTTCTAAACTATTTATTAATGTCATCATTAAATCTCATAATTTGATTTATTTTCCACGGTAAGGCCCGTACTTCTTTTTAATATTTCAGCAAACGCCTCAAATCGATACTTTACAGTTACATTTTTTCCAGTAGAAGTTGATATCGAGTCTCGAAAGCCTCGCCCAGCATCAATATAAGTCTGCGAACTCCACACAGCTAAATCAATCGAATTAAACTTAATCGCGTACTGTAAATCATCAAGAAGATTTGCACCTCTTTCTAAAACAATATTTTTCTGATGCACATCTAACAACGAAAAGTAATAAATTACTAGCTCGTACAATTGCTTGCTTATTGGAGCTCTCTTAGAACTGAAGTCCTTAACAAATGCGTATTCACCAAATACGTTTTTTGCAAGCTCTAAAGCCTGTTCATAACGGTTGTACAAAGATACAAACTCAACGCAAGACTCAGAAATCTTAGAGAAGCTAGTTTCAATAGAATGCTCATTTACAAAAGCAAGCTTGTATTTATTTAGCTTGTCCATTGCACTTGATAGAAAGTCATTATAATTATCATCCGTATAATTTTCATAACCAAGGACCATAAACGACAGAGCGGATAAACATAACTCCATGTCTTTTTGCCGCTCATCACTAACTCTATTTAATGTTGAAGATTTAAAAACATCTTGTGATGCTAGATACTTCAGAAATTTAACACTGCTTCCTTGATGCAAAGCTGAACGGATTTCTTGGCCACTCAGCTTCACCCCATAAGTATTTATTCGATGAAACAACTCCACTATCATATTTGATTTATCACTTTCCATATCAATCAGATACAATGTAATCGCGTACTCCCTTATTTCTCTTTGCTCTCCCCTTGTTAAATCTTTAAAGTATTTTTTATTGTTATAATCTAGAACATTCAAATCTTGGAGAGGAAAATCTCCTCGCATAAAGTCATAAACAGTCGTAATTCTCTGTAATCCATCAACAACAATCCATGTTCCATCAATCTTTTCCGCGAAATAAAAAGCAGGAAGTGGTAACCTCATCAATATTGATTCAATTAGTTTTGCTTTCTTATCAGATTTCCATATTCTATCTTTTCTTTGAAAATCTGGCTGTAAATCGATGTCACCAAACTGAATTCGGTCATATATCAATGACAATACAGGAGTCAATTGTCGAATTCTGGTTATACCCAGTTTAGGATCTTTTATTTTGCGATCTGAATACTCATCTTTATCAATATCGCCTTCATCAATGCCTGTTATGTCTGAAGTCTCGAGTCTTTCTTCGATAGAGACACTTGCATTATTTGTGATAGAAATTTCGTTTTCTTCAAGTGATTCGCTTTCGATCGTATCACCATCAAGAGCAACAACAGCATCAGCAAGCTTTTTATTTAAATCATCTAATTCTTTAAAAATTGAATTAACTTGAATTACTGCGGCTTCTCCTGGATATTTCTTAGTAATTACGTCAAATGCTCTGTTTATCGAATCTAAAAATACCTTCTGTTCCTTTATTATGTAAGGAAACGTTAATTCTAAATAATTTTCAACCTGCTTTCTAACCTTTCTAAAATCAGGTCCGACTAACTCCGAAATAGTACCTGGCGCATGAACATGATTATGTCTAAGTAGAATATGTTTCTTCTTTCTAAACTTAAAGTGCTGTACATAGGGCAGGTTTGCAAAAATAGTCTCTGGCTGATTCCTACTAGACCCGCCTCCATATAGCGCTTGCTCAACACTTGCAAATCCCTTTCGATTCAAATCTTCCCATATAGACTTCAATTCATTAATAGATCTAGGGACACCTTTGTCAGCCGGGGATGCAGAGACAAAATATTTGTCGCTGAGCCTATCTATCTTCACTAGATAGATAGGTGCAGTGCTAGGATTAATGGATTGAAGAGCTTTCCCTACGAGTAAGGACTCTATATCATTAAGAATTTCTTCAAATTTCATATTTTTTACCAAATCCTTAATCGTTTACTGAGTTAGCGAAGTAACAACTAAACATTATGCTCACATTAGTTTTTTACTTTTTCGTCTAAAAATTCAAAGACTGTTTCAGCGATCCCTTTTGACAATAAATAAGGTACACCATTTCCTATGGTTTTGAACATATCTGATAACGTCATCTGTGGCGGAAAGTGGAACTCTTTAGGAAGAGATTGGATCGCCAAAGCTTCAGCAGCGCTTAATCTTCTTGATTT
Source organism: Gammaproteobacteria bacterium (assembly GCA_018825965.1). Lineage (GTDB taxonomy): Bacteria > Pseudomonadota > Gammaproteobacteria > Enterobacterales > Alteromonadaceae > Pararheinheimera. Next base: position 16,949 of record JAHKAA010000027.1, on the reverse strand, counting down.
GTAAGGGTGTAGGTGTACTTCATTGTTTCCATATGCAGCTGTCGGCGAGTATCTGTATCGATGTAGTCGCTTAAAAGATTTTTTACTATCATCACCTTCTGCGATCGACTCAAACTTAGATAAACCCTGTCTTGGTTTGAAAAAATGTATTGCGTTTGAGTGATTCGATACATTATTTTTCTTAAACCAATACTCAACAGTCAGCTCCTCGTACGCCTTCAAAATACTTGGAAGTTTCCTTTTTGAATTCTCCACATAGACGTCAGTATGAGGCCAAAGTGATCGATCACGAACCAGAGATTTACTAAAACGAATCCGACTTTCCCAATTAAAATCTTGTTCAAGATCTGCACCATCGTAATTTCCGACTTTATTTTTGTGAATACCAAACAATAAAATTCGATCTCTATCTTGAGGTACACCAAACTCAATACTATTAGTAAGTCTATCAGTCAAAATGTAGCCAGCTTGTTCTAACTGAATTTTCATTTCGTTGTAGAATTCTCGATGTTTGACCGTGCGCCAGAGGCCTTTAACGTTCTCAAATAAGAAGAAATCTGGTTTGTTGGCAATAATCGATTCAATATAGACTCTGGTTAGCTTTCCGTTGGTTCCTTCGTGCCCTTTCTGTTTTCCCGCAATTGAAAAATCAGGACATGGAGGTCCACCGATAAATCCAGTTAAAGCTTCGGCCTTTGATTGCTCAACCAGCTTATGCAAATCAGCCGCGTGTTCGCCTGAAACAAAATCGTCGATGCTTCTTAGGTGATAGTCATATTCAGGACTAGGTAACTTCATCGTAGAGCGACTGTATTTATAGGCCTCGAGGAAAGGTCGGTAATACTCATTAACGAAACGAACATCAAACCCAGAAAGCTCAAACCCAAGATCTAAAAAGCCGCTGCCAGAGAAAAAAGAAAAAATTATAGGTTTAGGTAACGATGACAATCTGAGGCCTTTTGAATGGTTAATTTGACTACTTATAATAATACATTCGCTTGGATTACGGCAGCCATAATTCTTTATCATTTAGCCGTTGTAATCTAAGTTAAGAAATCCTCCATCAATTCCGATGATTAGTGCGGGAATACCTTAAAAGAACTTTTGTCCTAAACTACAGAAAACATGAAATGAAGTTTGATTGTATAGCGGCAGGCTAAGAGTAAGTATCTAGATTTACGGGTGAATTTCATCGCATGTCGGTATTAAAACTATTTTTTACTGAGGGTCTCTTTTTAAAAACCCGCCTCGAAGGGCGGGTTTCAAAGTAAATCAATCACTAACTATCTACCACCTGCAATCAGCTAAACCCGACCACGGTTGGCAAACTGGGGTCAGAGCCAAACCGCTTCGCGGTGTTGGATCTGACCCCTTTCAATTACCTATAATCTTCCGGACTAGGACAAGCACACATCAGGTTGCGGTCGCCGTATACGTCGTCGATACGAGTGACTGTTGGCCAGAATTTGTTTTCTGCCACGTACTGTGCAGGGAATGCAGCGTACTGACGCTCGTATGGGCGGTCCCAGCTTGGGTCGAAAATATCTTCCATAGTGTGAGGTGCGAAGTGCAGTGGGTTGTTGTCTGCAGTCCACTCCCCTGCTTCTACTTTGGCAATTTCATTGCGGATAGAAGTCATTGCGGTGATAAATTTGTCCAGCTCGGCTTTGCTTTCAGACTCAGTAGGCTCGATCATCAGCGTGCCGGCTACCGGGAATGACATAGTTGGGGCGTGGAAGCCGTAGTCCATTAAACGTTTGGCGATGTCCATTTCGGTGACGCCGGTTTTTTCTTTTAATGGACGCATGTCGATAATACATTCGTGCGCTACGCGGCCGTTGCTACCTACGTATAACACTGGGAACAGGCTACCCAGTTTTTTCGCCATGTAGTTAGCGCTTAAAATCGCCATTTCAGTAGCTTGACGTAAACCGTCGCCGCCCATCATTTTGATGTACATCCAGCTGATTGGCAGAATGCCTGCGCTACCAAATGGTGCTGCAGATACTGCGCCGTTATCCTGGCCTGTGCCTTCAATTTTAACGACTGCGTGATTTGGCATAAACGGAGCCAATTGTTTCTTCACACCGATTGGACCCATACCTGGGCCGCCACCGCCGTGAGGAATACAGAAGGTTTTGTGCAGGTTTAAATGCGATACGTCAGCACCGATAAAGCCAGGAGAAGTAATACCTACCTGAGCGTTCATATTGGCGCCGTCCATATACACCTGGCCACCGTGCGCGTGCACTATGTCACACAGCTCGCGGATAGACTCTTCAAACACACCGTGTGTGGAAGGGTAAGTCACCATAATGGCGGCTAACTTGTCAGATACGGCTTCGGCTTTGGCTTTTAAATCGGCCATGTCGATGTTACCGCTCTTGTCGCAGTCAACCAGTACCACTTCAAAGCAAGCCATAGCTGCTGTTGCAGGGTTAGTACCGTGTGCAGACACAGGAATTAAACAGACGTTACGGTGTGAATCGCCGCGGCTTTCGTGGTATTTACGAATAGCGATCATACCGGCGTATTCGCCTTGTGCGCCTGAGTTTGGTTGCATAGACACAGCGTCGTAACCTGTAATGTCTACTAACCAGTTGGCCAGCTCGCCAATCATGTCGTAGTAACCTTCAGCCTGGTCGCGTGGCACGAATGGGTGCAGTGAACCAAATTCTGGCCAGGTGACCGGGATCATTTCGGCTGTAGCGTTTAACTTCATGGTGCACGAACCTAAAGAAATCATTGAGTGGTTCAGTGCTAAGTCTTTGTTTTCCAGCTTTTTGATATAACGCAGCATTTCAGTTTCACTGTGGTACTGGTTAAATACCGGGTGCGTTAAGTAGGTAGAAGTACGTACTAAGTCAGCAGGAATAGAGTTTGAGCCTTTTGCAACTATGTCAGCGTCTAAGGTAGTGACGTCTAAGCCATGGCCAGCGCCCAGAACTATATCAAACAGCTGAGCAATGTCAGAAGCAGAGGTCAGTTCATGGAAGCTTACGCTTAAGCTATCAACGATATCAGTACGTAAGTTCACTTCGGAAGCCACAGCACGAGCTATAACTGCAGCACGATCAGCTACTTTAAAGGTAACAGTGTCAAACCAGGTGTTGTGTACTAAAGACACGCCTTTGGCTTGCAGGCCAGCTGCAAATACGTCAGCAGAACGGTGAATACGTTGTGCAATGTTTTTCAGGCCTTCCGGGCCGTGGTACACAGCGAAGAAAGACGCCATGTTCGCCAGTAACACCTGTGCAGTACAGATGTTGGAGTTGGCTTTTTCACGACGGATATGCTGTTCACGGGTTTGCATTGCCATACGCAGCGCCTGATTACCACGACGGTCTTTCGACACACCTATGATACGGCCTGGCATAGAACGTTTGTAATCGTCACGGGTAGCGAAAAACGCTGAGTGTGGGCCACCAAAAGCCATAGGCACACCAAAACGCTGGGCAGAACCTAATACTACGTCTGCGCCTAATTCGCCTGGCGATTTTAATAACAATAAGCTCATCATGTCAGAAGCTACTGCTACAACAGCTTTTTTCGCTTGTAAGGCAGCGATTAAAGCGCTGTCGTCACGTACTTCACCTGTCGTTGAAGGGTACTGTAATAAAGCACCAAAGACGTCGTGGTTGACTGCGTCAGTGGCTTTGCCAATGATCACGTCAAAACCAAACATTTCTGCACGGGTACGCACTACGTCGATAGTTTGTGGGTGCACGTCGTCAGCGATAAAGTAAGTGTTAGCTTTGCTTTTTGCCACACGTTTAGCCAGCGCCATAGCTTCTGCAGCTGCAGTGGCTTCGTCCAGTAATGAAGCCGATGCCAGCTCCATACCTGTTAAATCTAAAGAAATTTGTTGGAAGTTCAGCAGAGCTTCTAAACGGCCCTGAGCAATTTCCGGCTGGTATGGGGTGTAGGCTGTGTACCAGCCCGGGTTTTCTAACACGTTACGTAAAATGACGTTTGGTGTCAGTGTTGGGTGGTAGCCCATACCAATGTAGCTTTTGAATAGTTTGTTTTTGTTCGCAGCAGCTTTTAAGTACGCCAGAGCGTCCGCTTCAGTTGTGGCTTCACCAGTTGCCAATGGCTTTGGCAGGCGAATGGAAGCAGGCACAGTTTGTGCGATCAGCTCTTCCATGCTGCTTACGCCTAATTCAGCCAGCATAGCTGCTGTTTCGTTAGCGTCCGGGCCTATATGGCGTTGAATAAATTCCTGATGGTTCGCAAGTTGCGACAGGGTTTTCACAGCTGAAGTGGTCATGCCTTGAAGTTCCTAAATGGTCTTAACAATATGCTGGATCTTTACGCACAGCTTTGGGTTTTGGCCCACCTGTTTGTAAAATCCCTGTTGGGGTTGCGGGCGGGGTAAACCCCGCCCCTACAAAACCCGTTTATATCAGCGCGTTATCAGATATCCGTAGGGGCGAGGCTTGTCCTCGCCCGTCTATCAGGTTTAACCGCATCGACGTTTTTCTACGCCTATCTGATAATTTAAAGCCCTGTGCGAACACAGGGCTTTAAAGTTAAATAAGCGTCGAATTAATCTTCGTCAACAACGCTCTGGTAACCAGCGGCGTCTAATAAGCCTGCCAGTTCAGATTCGTCAGAAATCCTGATTTGGAACATCCAGCCGTCACCGTATGGTGCGCTGTTTACCAGCTCTGGTGAGTCGTTTAATGCGTCGTTTACTGCAACGATTTCGCCAGATACCGGAGCATAGATGTCTGATGCTGCTTTTACAGACTCAGCTACAGCTACGTCGTCGCCCTGAGCAACTGTATCACCCACGTCTGGTAATTCAACAAACACCATGTCACCTAACAGGTCCTGAGCATGCTCAGAAATACCTACGGTGAACACGCCATTGCCTTCGTCACGAACCCATTCGTGTGACGGAGCGTACTTTAAATCGTTAGGGATGTTGCTCATTGTTATATTCCTTGGTGCTGAATTTGTTGTTAATCGCGGCCAGTTTACAAACTGACTCTGGCAAACAACATAGCGAAGCTATGCTTTTGCCGCAAGCTTAAGGCAGCTCAGCTTATCTGTTTATTTTTCAGACAATAACGTTTCAGACAAAGCAAGCCGCTGTATTTATTAAATTACTTTTTTACCCATACGTACAAAGTTAGGCTTCACTACTTTCACCTGAACCAGTTTGCCACGGATATCTACTTCAGCTGTGTCACCAGTGGATGCTGGTACACGAGCCATAGCGATACTGAAACCTAAAGTAGGAGAGAAAGTACCAGAAGTGATTTCGCCTTCGCCGCCTTCAGTCACTACCTTTTGGCCGTGACGTAATACGCCTTTTTGTTCCATCACTAAACCAACCAGCTTCATAGTGCCGGCAGCTTTTTGTTGTTCTAAAGCCGCGCGGCCAATAAAGTTACGGTCGCTTGGTTCCCACGCTATAGTCCAGCCCATGTTGGCTGCCAGCGGAGATACAGTTTCGTCCATATCCTGGCCATACAGGTTCATACCTGCTTCTAAACGTAAGGTGTCACGAGCGCCTAAACCAGCAGGTTTTACACCAGCATCCAGCAGTTTTTGCCAGAAGTCAGCAGCTTCTTCGTTAGGTAAAGAGATTTCGTAACCATCTTCGCCTGTGTAACCCGTAGTAGCAATAAACAAAGAACCGGCCTGAACACCAAAAAATGGCTTCATACCAGCAACAGCTGCTTTTTGCTCTTCTGTGAGTAAGGTGGCTACTTTGGCTTTGGCTTGTGGGCCTTGCACTGCAATCATGGCGAACTCTGGGCGTTCGGTGACAGTGACATTAAATTCGGCTGCTTGTTTGTTGATCCAGGCCAGATCCTTTTCACGGGTGGCTGAGTTCACTACTAAGCGGAAGAAGTCTTCGGCAAGGAAATACACGATCAAATCGTCAATTACGCCACCAGCTTCGTTTAACATGCCGCTGTATAAGGCTTTGCCTGACACAGTCAGTTTGTTGACGTCATTGGCGAGTAAATAACGCAGGAAATTACGGGTGTTTGGCCCTTTCAGGTCAACGATAGTCATGTGAGAGACGTCGAACATACCAGCGTCCTGACGGACATTGTGGTGTTCTTCAATTTGTGAACCGTAGTTCAGCGGCATATCCCAGCCGTGAAAGTCCACCATTTTTGCGCCACATTCTACATGCTTGGCGAATAACACTGTTTGTTGGGCCATCTGTATTTTTTCCCAGTTTTTTGCTGCCGGAGCAGTCAATAAATTCTGGCCTGCGCTGCTGGAGCTTTTCAGGCCGCGTGAACAACAGGAACTTGTCATCAGTCAGTCACAAAAATCTGCTTATAACCATATGACATTTTTAAGATGAGCCGGATTATAACCGAAGGTGTCTAAGGCCAACAGCCCCTTTTGGATTAGATTTATTAATGCGAATAGCTGAGGCAGAGCAAATACCCCTGCCATTTTGGGCCTTTTAACAGCCTGTTACTTGGCTGTAGGGCGCGCGCGTTCTGGGAGATCGCCAGAATCACCTAAAGCCGCAGCCATTATTTTTTGTTTTACGAAAGGCAGTTTGTCAGTCAGTGACATTCCTACACCACGCAGCAATTTCAGCACCGGGTTTTGCCGGCCAAAACCTTGTTTAAAGGCTTCCATAGCGGCGATCAGGGTTTGTGCTTCAGCTTTACGCCAGCGCTCGTAATTTCGCAGCATACGCTCTTCATTAATTGGCTTTTGTTGGCTTATTTGTCGATTTATTAGTTCTGCTAATGCGGCAACATCCATTAAACCCAGGTTCATGCCCTGCCCCGCCAGCGGGTGAATCGTATGGGCAGCGTCGGCCACCAGCACGGTTTTATTTAGCACCCATTCGCTGGCATAACGCATTTTTAGCGGGTAGCTGTTCAGTTCTGACTCAATGTGCAACAGGCCCAACACTGAGTTGCTGGCTGCGGTCAGCGCTTTATTAAACTGCTCAGCTGGCATAGCCTGCAACTCTGCAGCCTGCTCCGGGCTGGTACTCCAGACAATAGAAACTAAATACGGGTCCGCCAAAGGCAATAACGCCAGCGGGCCTGTAGGTAAAAACACCTGACGGGCACAACTTTGATGGGGTTCAGTGGTACGAATTTGTGCCACCAGAGCCTGATGCTGGTAATCCCAAAAGGCGATAGGCATTTGTAATTGCTGGCGCACAAAAGAGTTGGCACCATCAGCGGCCACCAGCAGTTTGCACAGCATCGGGCTTTGGTCTTGCAGCGTCAGCAGGTTTTGTTGTTCGCTATTGCTGATAGTTAAAATTGTGCTCTGAAACAGGCAACTGACATTGGTTTTGCTTTTTAGTTTGCTGTAAAGCACGGCCCGCAGCTCTTCGTTATCCACTATCCAGCCCAACTCGTCACAACCTTGTTCCAGCGAAGAAAACTCAATACGGCCAAAGCTATCGGCTTCCCATACGTTCATATCTGTGTAAGGCGCAGCTGATGTTAAGTACTGCCAAACGCCAAGCTGACTCAATAGTCGTTTTGACGCCTGATTGAGCGCGCTAACCCTTTTTAAGCCGGGTGGGACAAGTTCTGGCGCTACTTCTTTATCCAGCACTGCAATTTTAAGCGGCGAGTCGGCAAGCAATAGTGCAAGCGTTAAACCTGCACTGCCTGCGCCAACTATAGAAACATCATATTCCTGCATAATTCTCTCTGTTAAGCGCGAGTCAAAAGCGCCTTTAACTGGCGGATAGAATTCAGACCCATGGCCTGGTTCGCCACTGCTTGTTTTAAATCAGGACAAAGGTTTAACGCAAACACCCCTGTATTACGGCCAAGCGCCATCAGGCGGGATGAATTGGAAAATAGCCGTACCAAAGAATCGGTATATAAAATCACTTGCTGCATATCTGGCAAACGCGCCTGTTGATAGGTTTTGGTCAGTTGATAACAACCCACATCTGTCTGATGCTGTTGCAGCAACAAACTTAAACTAAAAATATCGCGGATGGCCAGGTTAAAACCCTGACCTGCTATAGGGTGCAGGTTATGCAAACTATTGCCGAGTAATACAGTGCGATGACGCGCAGCTTCAGTGGCCCGTTTTAAACTAAGCGGATACACCACACGCTGACCCACTGTTTTAAATACCCCAGCCCTGTGGCCTGCTGCTTGTTGCAATGCGGCTAAAAAATCCTGATCTGCCTGGTTTAAATGATGCTCTGCCTGTTCGGGCGTTAAAGTCCAGACCAGCGAATAACGCTGCCGGGTTAAAGGCAATAAAGCCAGAGGCCCGGTTGGCGTAAAACGCTCAAAAGCTTTGTGTTGATGCGAGTCAGCTAAACCAATATTGGCAATCAGCGCATGCTGCTGATAATCATCCGATTTTAACTCAAAACCAGCTAATGCCCGGCTGGGTGATAAACCCCCTTCAGCTATCACCAGTAACTTAGTCTGCAGCTGTGCGCCACTTTGCAGGCTAATATGCTGCAGTTCAGCTGTTGGCTTTAAAGCACGAATAGCATCGCTATAAAACCAGCTTAAACGGCCTTGTGCTGTAAAAGCTTTGAGTTTTTGCCACAGCACTTCGCCAATGGCTTCGACTTCAAGCACCTGGCCTAAAGCAGATAATTGATGATCGGCCGCATTTAAATAGGTTTTACCAAAATGACCACGGTCGGAAATATGGATATGTTGAATAGCACAGCAGCTTTGGTGCAACTCCTGCCATAAGCCCCATTGCTGCAGCAATTCCACGCTACCATGAGCCAGCGCTATGCTGCGGCTATCAAAGCTGGTTTTGGAAGGTTGCTCGTCCGTACCAAGTTCTGAACTCTGCTCCACAATAGCCAGCTTTAAACCAGGGTTTTGACTCAGCAACACATAAGCCAGCAGTGATCCGGCCATACCACCACCTGCGATCACCAGATCCAGCGGCAGTTCTGCAGAGTGAGTCTGTGACATAAATCAGTCCTGTTGTTTAGCTGTGGCCCTGCGCCATCAAGGCTTCGATTTCTGCAATTTCTTTGGGCACTAAGTCTGTTAAGTTGTCATGACCTTCGGCTGTCACCAGCAAATTGTCTTCAATCCGCACCGCCAGGCCCCACCACTTTGGATCGCACGGCGAGCCTGTAGGAATATATAAACCCGGCTCTATAGTTAAAATCATGCCAGGTGCAAAAGGCCGCTCTTCGCCAGCTAGTTTGTAAGCGCCAACATCATGCACATCCAGCCCTAACCAGTGGCCTAAACCATGGATAAAATAAGCTTTGCAGGCGTTGTCTTTCAAAAGCTGCTCCAGCTCGCCCTGTAAAATGCCTAACTCCAGTAAACCTTTAGTCAGTTCTAAACAAGCTGCGTCGAGCGCATCTTTAAACTTATTGCCGGGTTTCACCTGGGCACAAGCAGCGTACTGAGCATTGAGCACCAGCTGATAAATAGCAGCCTGCTCCGGGCTGAATTTGCCATTGGCCGGAAAAGTACGGGTAATATCGGCCGTGTAGCCCTGATACTCAGCGCCAGCGTCAATCAGCACTAAATCACCGTCTTTGAACTGACTGCTGTTGTCGGTGTAATGCAAAATACAGCCATTTTCACCAGCCCCTACTATGCAGTTGTAGCCAGGGAAACGGGCACCGTGCATCGCAAATTCATGCAAAATATGGGCTTCGAGCTGATATTCCCATACGCCAGCTTTGGCGGCCTGCATAGCGCGTTTATGCGCTTTGGCGCTGATATAACCAGCCTGACGCATCTGATGAATTTCGTCTTCATCTTTAAACAAACGCATTTCAGCGGTTAAAGGCCGTAAATCCTGTTGCACTGTGGGTGATGCGTAACCACGTTTTGGATAAAGTCGTAAGGTGGCTAAAGTGGCTGCTACTTTGGCATCAAATTCGGCATAAGTACCCTGTGCATAAAACAGCGTGTTTTTTTGGTTCAGCGCTTTTAACAGCTCGTTGTCCAGCTCTGCAACAGGCAATGCATCTAAACCCAATACAGCTTTGGCTTGCTCTGGCCCTAACCTGCGGCCTTGCCAGATTTCAGCTAACTGGTCTTTAGGCCGGCACAGCAACAGACTGGACGTAGCGCCAGAATTATCTTTGCTTAAGATCAACAGCGCGTTTGGTTCATTAAAACCTGTCAGATAAAAGAAGTCGCTGTCCTGCCGAAACGGATATTCAGTGTCACGGCTACGGGTTAACTCCACAGCTGCAGGCACTAAAACCACGCTATTGTTTGGTACTGATGTAAGCAAGCGCTCACGTCTGTTGGAATAGATGTTCACTGTCATTTGCTCAGGGCTCTTAATGCAAAGTTTTATTCTGAACTTCGGTTTTGCTGAATTTCAGCCCAACCTCGTTAAAACAGGTCAGCACCAATAAACGAATATGTTCCAGTACTAAAAAGTACGACTCTTCGTTACTTTCTGCGCTGTTGTCATCTATAGCAAATACGTCGATTTTGGTGATTTCGGTCAGCTCTTCTATCGCATCTTTTACATCAGCCGAACACAGTGATAAATCGGTTTGCTGAATAGCAAAACCTACTAAAAAAGACTGAGTCCATTCGACCATAGCTTCAAGACGTTCAGGCAAGGAATCATCGTCACCTGGCAGCAATAAAGCAAAGGAGTAGTCGGTATGTGCCAAAGATTCAGAGGTTTGCATAATTAAAGCTGAAATATCTGCTTTAACAGGGGCAGATAAGGCTTGTCCGTCATTTAAGAAGTCGTGCAGAACTGGTAAAATCTTCGCCGGTTCTGCGCTCACACCGGCACTCAGTAAACCTGCGATCAGGCCATGTACTTCGGCGGCCGACGCCATCAGGTAGGATTGATCCAGCAAACTGGTCCAGTGATCGTAAGATTTAAAAGGTTCTGTCGTCATAATTTTTCGGCCCAAGCGACTTTTCAAGGCTGCTATCCTACCATTTGCTGGTTCTGCCCGCCAACAGATGGTCGCCCCAATCGCAGGCCATCATAAGGGAACTATCATGCATTTACGTAAATTTCGTCCAGTTGACCCACCGCCAGCAGAAGCTGTAGTAAAAAAAGCTGCTGCAAAACCTGCTGTCAGCACAAAACCTAAGCAACTAACTATTTCAGTTTTAGGCCGGGTATTAAAAGTGGCCTGCCCTCCGGGTGAAGAACAACGCTTACAAAATGCCATTGAGGAATTAGAACAACGGGTTGCCAGTACAAAATTTAAACCAGGTGTGCATATGAATGATGATGTTTTGTTAATGATTGCGCTAAATTTATGCAATGAGCTCGTAGAAGTGAAAAAGAAGGCGGAATAATCAAAAAGCCGGTGTTATACTTACCACGTTCTCTGAGTTGTCAGTGATTAGGTAGATGTCCCTGAGCCGATAATTGTTTTACTTTAGGGGCTCCTTCTTGTTGCTTTTGTGCAGGCTCGGCTAGTACCGAGAAGCCTACGGTAACAAACTGACTCCCGCCTTGAACCTTAGGTTCAAGGGCTGATACTTGACACGGCAATTCGGAGAACCTTTTTATCGGATAAATCCTTCGTTCTTAAAACCGCAGCTTTGCAGCTAACCCTTTCTGTTTTATAGTCCGGTTTAATTTTAAATCTTCAGGTTCAGTGTTTTGACTTCACGCCAACAGCTTCGCAGCCATATTCGCGCTTTGCGCCGGTCTTTATCTGCAGCACAGCAGCAACAGGCCAGCCTGGATTTGGTGCAGCAACTGTTACCACGCCCTGAAGTGCAGCAGGCCCAGCACATCGCTTTATACCTGACGAATGATGGTGAGCTGGATACAACTCCTCTTATTCATGCCTTATGGCAGCAAGGCAAAAGCTTATACCTGCCGTTATTGCATCCTGTGGTGCCTGGTTATCTGGTGTTTCAGCTTTATACCAAGGACACTTTATTAAAACCCAATCAGTTTGGCATTGGCGAACCAGAGCTTAATTGCAGTCTGTTATGCCCTGTTGACCAACTGGATCTGATGTTTACGCCTTTGGTTGCTTTTGACGCTCAAGGCCAACGTTTAGGTATGGGTGGCGGCTTTTATGACAGAACCTTAAGCCAGCTTAGATCTACATCTCAAAAACCAGCATTAATCGGCTTAGCTCATGATTGCCAGCAAGTGGCATCAGTACCAGTCGAAGCCTGGGATATTCCTTTACCTTCAATTTGCACACCCAGTCGTTTTTGTAGTTTTAGTGAACAATAAGTAAATACTAAAATTCTTTCCGCTCTTTTTCCTTTTGCCCCTTTTGCCGGATCACCCTTTTCGGCTACTATCCATCTGTATGGCTAAACCTAGCTTAAAATTTTTCCGGACCACCTATGACTCAAGATCAGATGAAAAAAAATGCCGCCTGGGCAGCATTGGATTATGTAGCGCCTCAGACTATTGTGGGCGTGGGCACAGGCTCTACCGTCAATCACTTTATTGACGCGCTGGCCACTATCAAAGATCAGATCAAAGGTGCGGTGTCCAGTTCAGTGCAATCGACAGAAAAAATGCGTGCTTTAGGTATTCCGGTGCTGGACTTAAACGACGTCGAAAGTTTTGGTGTCTACGTAGACGGCGCAGACGAAATTAACCCGCAAAACCATATGATTAAAGGTGGTGGCGCTGCGCTGACCCGCGAAAAAATTGTTGCAGCTGTCGCCGAAAAGTTTGTTTGTATTGTTGATCAAAGCAAACAAGTGGCTGTGCTTGGCAAATTCCCTTTACCTGTTGAAGTTATTCCAATGGCCCGTGCTTATGTCACACGTGAGCTGGAAAAATTAGGTGGTCGCCCTGTCTGGCGTGAAAACGTCATCACAGACAACGGCAATATTATTTTAGACGTGCATGGCCTGAAAATTACAGAGCCAGAAGAATTAGAACAACAAATCAACAACCTGGTCGGCGTAGTCACCAACGGTATTTTTGCCCGTCGCGCGGCAGATATCGTTTTAGTTGGAACGGCCCAGGGTACTTTAGTGCTGAACTGAATTTAAATTGCAACAAGTTAAAGAGAAGTAAAATGGAAAAATTTTCGCTGCCCAAAGACAAGATCAAGATCCTGTTACTGGAAGGTTTGCACCAAAGTGCGGTGCAAAGCTTTAAGAATCAGGGTTACAGCAACATTGAGTATTTAAAAACCTCTTTGGATGAAGCTGAACTGATTGAAAAAATCCGCGATGTGCATTTTATTGGCATTCGCTCACGCACCCAACTAACAGAAAAAGTGCTGGACGCCGCCACCAAACTGGCTGCTGTGGGCTGCTTCTGTATTGGCACCAATCAGGTCAATTTAGACGCAGCTTTGATGCGTGGTATTCCGGTATTTAATGCGCCCTTTTCCAATACCCGCTCTGTGGCTGAACTGGTATTAGGCCAGATCATTATGTTGCTGCGTGGTATTCCTGAGCGCAATGCAGCGGCCCACCGTGGTGTCTGGCAAAAAACTGCAACTCAGTCTTTTGAGGCCCGTGGTAAAACCTTAGGCATTATCGGCTACGGCCATATTGGTACTCAGCTGAGTATCATGGCGGAAAACATCGGTATGCGTGTGCAGTTTTACGATATCGAAGACAAGCTGGTATTAGGTAATGCAACCCAGGTCGATTTTGGTACTTTGCTGAAAACTTCAGATGTTGTGACTTTGCATGTGCCTGAAACAGCTCAGACCAAAAATATGATAGGCGAAGCTGAACTGGACCTGATGAAACAAGGCAGCATTCTGATCAACGCATCCCGTGGCACTGTGGTCGATATCGACGCTTTAGCCCAGGTGATGAAAGCGAAGAAGCTGGCTGGCGCTGCTATTGACGTATTCCCTGTTGAACCGACCAACAATGATGAAGAATTTATCAGCCCGCTGCGTGAATTCGACAATGTGATCCTGACCCCACATATAGGTGGTTCTACTCAGGAAGCGCAGGAGAATATAGGTTTTGAAGTCGCAGGCAAGATGGTGAAATACAGCGACAACGGTTCTACCTTGTCAGCAGTGAATTTCCCTGAGGTGTCGCTGCCAGAACACAGAGGCCGTTCACGTTTATTACATATCCACAAAAACCAGCCTGGTATGCTGACCAAAATTAACGAAGCTTTTGCCAAACACGGCATCAACATTTCGGGTCAGTATCTGCAAACCAATGCTGAAATTGGTTATGTGGTGATCGACATCGATTCACTGGACCACGAACTGGCCCTGAACGAGTTAAAGGCTATTCCGGGGACGTTAAGAGCCAGGGTTTTACATTAATTTAAATTGGGCTGATCAACAAAGGGGAGCACAGCTGCTCCCCTTTTCTTTAGAACGAATACACTACTGAAGCAGCGGTTTCAGAGTCTGTGCTTTTTTTATCCTCACCTACATCAGAATCGTACTTAATATTCAGGCTTAAACGCAAAGCCAGCTGGTTATTAATTTGTGCTGTCACTGCACTACGGCTGGTATAACTGGTGTTATGACCATCCAATGAAATCGCATATTCCAGCGTTTGTTTAAATTTACTGGTGTCTGAGAAATTATACTCAAAGTTACCCGCAGCGTACCAAATCATACCTGAGTTACTTTTTCCTTCTGATGGTCTGTCATACGCCATACCTGGACCAGTTTCAAAATCCAGGTAGTTCTGCCCCTCTTCGTACAAGCGGTTGGCGTAACCAGCGGCCACTGAGGCTTGTTCGCGAAAGGCGCCAAAACGATCATTTAAATAAGCACCACGACCAAACAAACTGCTGTCCGAGCGGAAGAATTTATAGTTACTTTGAGCTGTTAAACCCACACGCTGACCTGTGGTGTTATCTTCTTTTTCACCTGTGGCGCTATTGGTTTGGGTATTTCGCTGCAACAAGGTCTGGATATAGTATTTATTCCGGAAATCTTGTAATTCGTGTTGTAACTCAGCATTGGTACGAACAGCTGTGGCTTCGGTGTTACCACGGCTTAATACCACACCCACTTCAATATCACCGGCCCATGGTGGAATAGTGCTTTCTTCTTCGCCGTGTTTTTTCTGAAATTCCTGTGCCTGAACAGAGACTGCTGAACACAACAGTACCGCTGACAATGCGACTACTAAACGCATGTTGTATAACCCTTTTGAAAAAATGATATGGACGTGGGACGCGCGACTGTAAGGGCAGGGCTTGCCCCTGCCCTTTCCATTCGGCATCGATGCGTCATTTAGACGGGCGCCCCTAAAGGTCGCCCCTACGGATTTATTCGCCAGCTCTGTTGCTGATGTAGTGCAGTGCCATGCTGATACGTTTTAGCACCCGCTCTTTGCCAATCAATGCTAGTGTTGCATCCAGCGCAGGTGAGTTACCGCCACCAGTTACAGCCACACGCAAAGGCATACCTACTTTGCCCATACCTAAACCTAAGCTTTCAGCTGCATCGTTAATGGCTTGATGTAAAGCCTCTACCGACCAGTCCTGAAGCTCTTCCAGCTTAGTCTGAACAGCAACCAGAGGTTCAGCTGCTACAGGGCGTAAGTGTTTTTTCGCAGCGTTTTCTTCAAACCCGCTGAAGTCTTCATAGAAATAACGGCTGACTTCAACCAGTTCTTTTAAGGTTTTCACCCGCTCAGCCTGCACTTTCACCAATTCAGCTAAGGCTGGGCCAGTGCTGATATCCAGCTTCTGATCGGCCACATGCCAGGCTAAATGCTTAGCAACGTAGTCTGGTGACAGCGTCTTCATATAGTGCTGGTTTAACCAAATCAGCTTGTCGGTGTTAAAAGCCGAAGGTGCACGGTTACAGTCGCTTAAGTCAAACAGCTGGATCAGTTCTTCTTTACTGAAGATTTCCTGATCGCCATGAGACCAGCCCAAACGTACCAAATAGTTGATCAAAGCTTCGGGCAGGAAACCGTTATCACGGTATTGCATTACGCCTACAGCACCATGACGTTTGGACAAGCGTTTGCCGTCGTCACCTAAAATCATAGGAACATGGGCGTATTTAGGCAGTTCAGCGCCCAAAGCCGCCAGAATATTCATCTGACGTGGCGTGTTGTTGACATGATCATCACCACGAATGACGTGAGTAATACCCATTTTCCAGTCATCAACCACAACAGTCAGGTTATAAGTTGGAGTGCCGTCACTACGGGCAATGATTAAATCGTCCAGTTCAGCATTGGCAATTTCAATGCGGCCTTTGATTAAATCATCAATCACCACTACCCCGTCCTGCGGGTTTTTAAAACGAATGGTATAAGGTTTATCCGTTGGGTGATCAGTGCGGTCGCGCCACATACCGTTGTATTTTGGTTTTTCGCCGGCAGCCATTTGCGCTTCGCGCATAGCGTCCACTTCTTCAACAGTACAGAAGCATTTGTACGCTTTGCCTTCAGCTAACAGCTGAGCTACTACTTCTTTATATAAATCAAAACGTTTCGTCTGGTAATAAGGGCCGTCATCATAATCCAGACCTAACCATTCCATACCTTCTAAAATGGCATCCACAGATTCCTGCGATGAACGCTCTAAATCGGTATCTTCAATACGAAGGATAAAAGTACCGCCTGTTTTGCGGGCATGCAGCCAGCTGTATAAAGCTGTGCGGGCGCCACCAACGTGCAGATAACCTGTAGGGCTTGGCGCGAAACGAGTAACTATAGACATAAAAAATCCACTGAAGGCCAAAAAATTGGGCGCTATTGTACCAACGCCAAGCTGTGATTGCACGACAGAAGCTGCGATGCAGAAAAAGATTTAACTGCTTACTTTTAAAGCATACAGTTCACAAAGCTAAAAATATTATTGACACAAAAACCGAGCCCCCTATAATGACGGCCGACCACACGATGGATGCTTAGCTCAGCCGGGAGAGCATCGCCCTTACAAGGCGGGGGTCACTGGTTCGATCCCAGTAGCATCCACCATCTTTTTGAAATTATCCAATAGATGATTAAGTCGTTGTAGTCATGTTGTTATGCCCAGGATGCTTAGCTCAGCTGGGAGAGCATCGCCCTTACAAGGCGAGGGTCACTGGTTCGAGCCCAGTAGCATCCACC
>JAHKAA010000026.1 GCA_018825965.1 Gammaproteobacteria bacterium | reverse complement strand
TTTTGGAGAGTTCTGTTGGGCAATCCCACAGTCGTAATGCGGACATGATCAAATACCTTACTAATAACTATCAGAGTATTTGATCATGGAAAAGTGACAAAGTCGATCCCTGTCTATTTTTTAAACTGATCGGTGCTCTAGTACTTTAGTCTTTATGTCGACATAACTACTCCTTTATCCTTGACCAAAGCAATTTAAAGCGGTAAAAGGTTATTACTTGCTTTTAATTGTCGACAATCCGATGCTTGCTACCGAATTTAAAGACGCTATTACTGCTGCCGACCGGGTGCTGGTGCAAATTCGTACTGCCATAGTGGAAGGTGAAATTCCAGCTGGTACCAAGATCAGTGAGCCTGAACTGGCGCGCCGTTATGACTTAAGCCGTGCGCCTTTACGCGAAGCTTTGGCGCGTTTAGAACGTTGTCATTTAATAGAACGTACACCTAACGCTGGTGCCCGTGTGGTCAAGCTGTCGATTGACGGTTTACGTTCTTTGTATCAGCTGCGCGAAGAGCTGGAAGGACTGGCTTGTCGTTTGGCGGCAGAGCATATGACAGAGCAGGAAATTGCCGAAGTCAGAGCGCTACTTGATCAGCATTTGTCGACACAAAGAGTGCGCGAAGGTGAAAGTTATTATCAGGAAGCCGGGGATGTCGACTTTCATTACCGCGTCATCTTAGGCAGTAAAAATCCTTATCTGATTAATATTTTAAGTGACGAGCTGTATTTTCTGGTACGGATGTACAGAGTGCAGCTTGGCATGAACGGGCCTCGGGTATCACGGGCTTTTGACGAACATAAAGCTATTATTAATGCCATTGCCAACCGTGATGGCGAACTTGCCGACTTATTGATGCGCCGTCATATAGCCGCATCCAAACGCAATATTGAACAACAGTTACTTCAACAGGGGACTTCACATGGCTAATGTAAAAAGCGCTGGCGCTCTGCTTCGTCAGGCAATTAAAGACAATCATCCATTACAGCTGGTCGGCACTATTAATGCGTACACCGCCTTGATGGCTGAGCGTGTGGGTCATAAAGCCCTGTATTTATCAGGCGCTGGTGTGGCCAATGCTTCTTTTGGTTTGCCGGATTTAGGCATGACTTCATTAAATGACGTCTGTGAAGATATCCGCCGTATTACCGGTGCGACTGAACTGCCTTTGCTGGTGGATGCGGACACTGGCTGGGGCGGCGCTTTTAATATTGCCCGTGCCGTCAAAGAGATGACCAATGCCGGTGCTGCAGGTTTTCATATTGAAGATCAGGTGGCGCAAAAACGTTGTGGTCACAGACCCAACAAAGAAATAGTGTCTTTGGAAGAAATGGTCGATCGTGTTAAGGCGTCTGTCGATGCCAGAACAGACGAAAACTTTTTTATTATGGCGCGCACTGATGCGTTGCAACAACAAGGTTTAGAAGCTGCTATTGAACGGGCTTTAGCTTGTGAAGCTGCTGGTGCCGATGCCATTTTTGCTGAAGCTGTCTATACGCTGGAGCAATATCAGGCTTTTACCAACGCCTTAAAAGTACCAGTGTTGGCCAATATCACAGAGTTTGGTCAGACACCGCTGTTTAACAAAGCAGAGTTGGCAGCTGTTGGTGTCGATATGGTGTTGTATCCGTTGAGTGCCTTCCGTGCTATGAACAAAGCTGCACTGAATGTGTATGAGTCTATTCTGACCAATGGCGATCAAAAAGCAGTGGTTGACAGCATGCAAACCCGTGCTGAACTTTACGACTTCCTGAACTATCACAGTTATGAGCAAAAGTTGGATGCCCTGTTTGCAACTAAGAAATAACTAATAACGAAAACAGCATTCACTCAATCAACAGAACAAATTAAAAACGGAGAGACAAGATGGCGAACGCAAAAGAATTATCAGGCGCAGGCTTACGTGGCCAAATTGCAGGTAAAACCGCTTTATCCACAGTAGGTAAAACAGGTTCAGGCTTGACCTACCGTGGTTACGATGTAAAAGACTTAGCCGCTCATTGTGAATTTGAAGAAGTAGCGCACCTGATTTTAAAAGGCGAGTTACCGAATGAAGCAGAACTTGCTGCGTACAAAAAACGCTTAAAGGCGATGCGTAACCTGCCACAGGCATTAAAAGAAGTACTGGAACGTATTCCTGCTTCTGCTCATCCTATGGATGTAATGCGTACTGGTTGCTCTATGTTAGGCAACTTAGAAACAGAAGAAAGCTTCGCTCAGCAACAGGATGCGACCGACCGTTTATTGGCCATTTTCCCTGGCTTAATCAACTACTGGTATAACTTCAGCCATAAAGGCCAGCGTATTGAAGTGGAAACAGCGGCAGATTCTATCGCCGAGCAGTTCCTCTGGACTTTGCATGGTGAAAAGCCAACTCAGCTGCACACAGATGTAATGAACTCCTCGCTGATTTTATATGCAGAGCATGAGTTTAATGCGTCTACCTTCACAGCCCGTGTTTGTGCTTCCACCTTAAGTGATATGCACTCTTGCATCACAGGCGCTATAGGTTCACTACGTGGCCCTCTGCATGGTGGTGCGAACGAAGCGGCGATGGAACTGATTGAAAAGATGGACAATCCGGATGATGCCGAAACCAAGTTAATGGGCATGCTGCAACGTAAAGAAAAAATCATGGGTTTTGGCCATGCCATTTATGCGGAGTCCGACCCACGTAATGCGGTGATCAAAGAATGGTCAGAAAAGCTGGGTAAAGCCAATGGCAATACCTCCTTGTATGACATTTCTGTGCGCTGTGAAGCGGTGATGTGGCGCGAGAAAAAGCTGTTCTGTAACGCAGATTTCTTCCACGCCTCGGCATACAACTACATGGGTATTCCCACCAAGCTGTTTACGCCTATTTTTGTCTGTTCACGTTTAACTGGCTGGGCCGCTCATGTGATGGAACAACGTGCTGACAACCGAATTATTCGCCCAAGTGCTGAATATACTGGTGTGGAACCACGTACAGTCACTCCGATAACGAATCGCTGATTAAAAAGCACCCAAACAACAAAAGCCCTTAGTGGGCTTTTGTTGGATCTGAACTTACTACTGACAGGCGAATGGCCATGAATTCTAATTACCGTAAAAACTTACCAGGCACCAGCCTGGATTATTTTGATGCAGCAGCTGCATGCAACGACATTGAAGCGGGCTCTTATGCCAAACTGCCTTATACCTCCCGTGTTCATGCCGAAAACTTAGCACGCCGCTGCGATCCTGCGACTTTAACTGACTCGTTAAAACAGCTGATTTACCGCAAGCAGGATTTGGATTTTCCATGGTTTCCGGCCCGTGTGGTCTGTCACGATATTTTAGGTCAAACCGCTTTAGTGGATTTAGCTGGCCTGCGTGATGCTATTGCGCTGCAAGGCGGCGATCCGGCCAAAGTAAACCCTGTAGTGCCTACTCAGCTGATTGTGGATCACTCCCTGGCTGTTGAGCATGGTGGTTTTGAAAAGGATGCGTTTGAGAAAAACCGTGCTATTGAAGACAGACGTAACGACGATAGATTCCACTTTATTAACTGGACTAAAAAAGCCTTTAAAAATGTCGATGTGATACCACCAGGCAACGGCATTATGCACCAGATCAATTTAGAGCGGATGTCGCCAGTCATTCACGCTATAGATGGTGTGGCTTTCCCTGATACCTTAGTAGGTACCGACAGCCATACACCTCATGTCGATGCGTTGGGTGTGATAGCCATTGGGGTAGGTGGTTTAGAAGCGGAAAGCGTGATGTTAGGCCGTGCCTCCTGGATGCGTCTGCCGGATATTATTGGTGTGGAGCTGACGGGCAAAGCACAGCCAGGCATTATGGCCACAGATATAGTGTTGGCCTTGACTGAATTTTTACGCAAAGAAAAAGTTGTTTCTGCTTATCTGGAGTTTTTTGGTGAAGGTGCCAGCAGCCTGAGCTTAGGCGATCGCGCCACTATCTCCAATATGACGCCAGAATATGGGGCTACTGCCGCTATGTTCTCTATCGATCAGCAAACTCTGGATTATTTAACCCTGACAGGCCGCGAGCCAGCGCAAGTCAAGTTGGTAGAAACCTATGCTAAAACTGCAGGTTTATGGTCTGACAGTTTAAAAACTGCTGAGTACGAGCGGGTACTTCGGTTTGATTTATCCAGTGTCGGCCGCACTATTGCAGGTCCTTCCAATCCTCATGCCCGGGTATCCACCAGCGATTTAGCCGCCAAAGGCATTAGTGGTGTGGTAGAAAACGAACCCGGTTTAATGCCGGATGGGGCTGTTATTATCGCTGCTATTACCAGTTGTACCAATACCAGTAACCCAAGGAACGTCATAGCTGCAGGTTTATTGGCACGTAACGCCAAAGCCAAAGGTTTAAGCCGTAAGCCATGGGTGAAAAGCTCCTTAGCACCTGGCTCTAAAACTGTTGAGCTGTATTTAAAAGAAGCCAACTTACTGACAGATTTAGAAAGCCTGGGTTTTGGTATTGTGGCTTTTGCCTGCACGACTTGTAATGGGATGAGCGGCGCTTTAGATCCGGTTATCCAAAAAGAGCTGATAGAACGTGATTTATACGCCACAGCTGTGTTGTCTGGTAACCGCAACTTTGATGGCCGTATTCACCCTTATGCCAAACAGGCGTTTTTAGCCTCTCCGGCATTAGTGGTGGCGTACGCCATAGCAGGTACTATCCGTTTTGATATCGAAAAAGACGTGCTGGGGCTGGATCAGGACGGTAACGAAATTCGCTTAAAAGACATCTGGCCAAGCGATGCTGAAATTGATGCTGTAGTGGCCAGCAGCGTTAAACCTGAACAGTTCCGCAAAGTGTACGAGCCTATGTTTGCGGTTTCTGTGGATTTCGGCGAAAAAATCAGCCCTCTGTACGACTGGCGTCCACAAACTACTTATATCCGCCGCCCGCCGTATTGGGAAGGTGCTTTAGCGGGTGAGCGCACTATGAAAGGTATGAGAGCGCTGGCTGTGCTTGGGGATAACATCACCACAGACCATTTATCGCCATCCAACGCCATTATGATGGACAGCGCTGCAGGTGAATACCTGCATAAAATGGGGCTGCCGGAAGAAGATTTTAACTCCTACGCCACCCACCGCGGTGACCACTTAACGGCGCAGCGCGCTACTTTTGCCAATCCAAAACTCATCAACGAAATGGCCGTAGTGGATGGCAAAATCAAACAAGGATCCTTGACCCGTATTGAGCCTGAAGGTGTGGTCACCCGTATGTGGGAAGCCATTGAAACTTATATGGAACGTAAGCAGCCGTTAATCATTATTGCCGGTGCTGATTATGGTCAGGGGTCGTCCCGTGACTGGGCGGCCAAAGGGGTGCGTTTAGCGGGCGTTGAGGCCATAGTGGCTGAAGGTTTTGAGCGTATTCACCGCACCAACTTAGTGGGCATGGGTGTATTGCCGCTGGAGTTTAAAGCAGGCGTGAATCGTAAAACTTTAGCTTTGGATGGCACAGAAAGTTATGACGTTTTAGGTGAACGTACACCTCGCACTACTTTAACTTTAGTGATCACCCGCAGAAACGGTGAAAAGCTGCAAGTGCCTGTGACATGCCGTTTAGATACAGCCGAAGAAGTCTCTATTTATGAAGCAGGTGGCGTGTTACAGCGTTTTGCCAAAGACTTCCTTGAAGCTAAGGTGTAAGGAAAGCTATGAGCTATTTACCTCAGATTAAAATTCCCGCCACTTATATGCGTGGCGGTACCAGCAAAGGTGTGTTTTTCCGTTTGCAGGATTTGCCAGAAGCAGCCCAAACAGCAGGAGCAGCGCGTGATGCGTTGCTGTTGCGTGTGATTGGCAGCCCTGACCCTTACGGCAAACAAATTGATGGTATGGGCGGCGCGACGTCCAGTACCAGCAAAACTGTGATTTTAGCCAAAAGCACAAAAAGCGATCACGACGTCGACTACTTGTTTGGTCAGGTCTCTATCGATAAAGCTTTTGTGGACTGGAGCGGCAATTGCGGCAATTTATCCGCAGCTGTAGGCTCTTTTGCTATCAGCGCTGGTTTAGTGGATAGCAGCCGTATTCCACAAAACGGCAAAGCCACAGTGCGGATTTGGCAGGCCAATATTGGCAAAACCATTATTGCCCATGTGCCTATGATGAATGGCGAAGTGCAGGAAAGTGGCGATTTTGAACTGGATGGGGTGACTTTTCCGGCCGCTGAAGTGCAACTGGAATTTATCGACCCTGCCGCTGATGAAGAGGGCGAGGGTGGTGGCTCTATGTTCCCAACCGGCAACTTAGTGGATGATTTGGAGGTGCCTGGAGTTGGCACTTTTAAAGCCACGCTGATCAACGCCGGTATTCCGACTATTTTTGTGAACGCCAAAGATATAGGTTATACAGGCACTGAGCTGCAGGATGTGATCAACAGTGATGCCAAAGCTTTGGCGATGTTTGAAACTATCCGTGCTTATGGCGCGGTCAAAATGGGTTTAATCACTCATATAGATGAAGCCAAAACCCGTCAACATACACCTAAGGTGGCTTTTGTTGCGCCAGCTACAGACTATACCTCGTCCAGCGGTAAAGCTGTGACTACAGCAGATATGGATTTAGTGGTGCGGGCTTTATCTATGGGCAAATTACATCATGCCATGATGGGCACAGCAGCTGTGGCTATTGGCACTGCTGCTGCAATTCCCGGCACTTTAGTCAATCAGGCCGCTGGTGGTGTTAAACGTAAAGCTGTGCGTTTTGGTCATCCGTCCGGCACTTTAAGAGTGGGCGCTGAAGCGGCTTTAGTCACAGGTGAGTGGAAAGTAACCAAAGCTATCATGAGCCGCAGTGCGCGGGTATTAATGGAAGGTTGGGTCAGAGTACCTGCCGGCACATTTTAATAGGCTTAAATGAAAAAATGATAAGCCGTAACCCGAATACTAAATTTACAGCTTATAAATAACCTGCCGTGTTGAAAAGGCAGGTTATTCTCTGTAGATTGGGTATCGAATTTACGATTTTTGGGGAGTCTTGGATGAAGAAGTTAGGTTACAGCCTGTTTGCCGCCTTATGTTTCAGTTCTGCAGTAAAAGCTCAGACAGTGGACTACCAGTATCTGACCGTTGCCGGTTATCTGAATTTTTACTTATTAAACATCAACGCCTGTCAGGATTATCATCCTGAAGTGCGTCAGCAGGCTTATGATGCCGAAAAGCAACTGTATCCATGGCTGACTAAGTTAGAGCAGAAATTAAAAGGCGCTGACGCTGACAATAAAATTTTGTCTGATGTAGTGCAAAAACGTCGTGAAGCATTAAATATGCAAATCAGCGAAGGTGATTTCACTTTGGATCACTGCAAAGCCATAGTGAAGTTATTAACTGCCGATGGTTTAGATCAAGCCATGTTAAAAAGTCTGAATTAAAAAGTCAGGGAAAATTTTTGTTTGGGTTCCCTAAACCACTTGTCTCAGGTTGAGCAGGTGGTTTTTTATGGGTATTTGTGATGTCTGTATCTGTTTTATCTGTTATTGATCTACCCCAACTGATGGTGGTGCAGCAAGATTGTTATAGTGAAGAGCTGGTTGAATCTGCAGCTGTCATGTCTGAGCGTATTGCGGCTTTTTCTCAAACCTGCTGGGGTTATTTTATGGATGCTCAGATGGCTGGTTATCTGTTGGCTTATCCTTCTGTGCTTGGCAGCATTACACCTTTAGCTGCAGCCTTTCCTTTGTACCAAAACGCCAATTGCCTCTATCTGCATGATATGGCGATTTCCGCTGATTTTCGTGGTCAGTCGTTAGCGCCTGAGCTATTAAAACATGCAACAGCTGAAGCTGAAAAAATGAGGCTACAGGCTTTAGCGTTAGTGGCAGTGCAGGGGGCAGAAGGCTACTGGGCTAAACAAGGTTTTGTCAAAGTGATGGATATCACCAAAAAACAACAGGCTATTCTCGATACCTATTTACCGGAAATAGCCTGTTATATGACAAAACAACTCAGGTCAGAGCCAAAACTCTGATCTTTGCATCAGAACTTGCCTTTGACACCAAAAGCTACAGTCATGCCGTATTCTTCATACTGGAAGTTGTAGTCTTTCGTGCCCTGATAAAGTTCCAGTGGTTCATCAGTCAGGTTAACCAATTCTGTCACCAGTTCAAGGTTTTTGCTCAGTTTGTAAGAGGCTGTGATATCAAGCTGGGTATGCTCTGCGACATAAATATCGTACATAGCACTATCGCCCACTTCACTTAAGAACTTATCCCGATAAGACAAGCTGGCTCTGGCGCTGAACAGATCGTTTTCATAACCGAAAAACAGGTTACCTGCTTTTTCTGCTGACTCAGGCAAGCTGAATGACTCACCAGCACGGTCTGGCACGGCCAGATCTGTGTCTAACAAAGTCATGTTTGCACCCACCAAAAAGCCACGCAATGTTTCATCGCTAAAGCTATGCTGCACATTAAATTCCAGGCCTTTTACCGAAGCACCTAACGCATTGATTGGCATAGTGACATCAAAACCGGCAAACTCTGGTACGTCATTGCGGGTCTGTTCAACAATAAAATTGTTGATGTCTTTATAAAAGATACCGGCAGATAACAAGCTACCTTCGCCATAATACCAATCCAGCATCAGGTCGTAGTTCATCGCTTCGTATGGGTCCAGCTCCGGATTACCCAGACTTACTTCGTTTTCTTCCACATCAATAGAAGCGCGTGGGGATAGGTCGTTAAAGCCTGGTCTGGCAATAGTGTTAGTCCAGGCGGTGCGTAACATCAGATCCTCAGCCAGCTCATAATGGAAATGCAGGCCTGGCAATAGGTTGGTGTAATCTGAAGACGTTGAGCGCTGAGAAATAGTCAGATCGCCTTCTTCATCCAGTTCCAACTGGTTCCCTGTGGCAGAGTAGTCTGTGTGTTCAACCCTGGCACCTGCAATCAAACGCCAGTTATCGCCATCGTAGGTGCCCATCAGATAAGCGGCCTGCACATTTTCATCAGCGACAAAGTCTTCACCCAGCTCTGTCAGTTGATTGGCCACCAGATCCTGCGGACGGGCTTTGAAGTCTGCTCTGTTTTGATTAAAAAACCGGATATAAGCTGAAGAGCTGACACCCTGACCCAGATTGCCCAAACCAAATTTCGGGGCAGGGCCGGTAAATTCAGACAACAAGGCGTCAGGCACTGCACGAAGTTCTGTGATATCAACGTCTGTGTCTTTGTCTTTCCAGCGTAAGTCCACACCTGTTTTTAAGGTGAAATTGCTGTTGCCGGCAAAATAAGGCAACTCCAGGTTAGCTCCCAGATTGTATTCGTTGTCATCTACTGTGATGGGTTCGAGTACGGCACGGTCCAGCACATAATTGGCATTATCCAGATGGGTCGTATCTGCCACACCATTACGTAAAATGTTAAAACGAGGTACACCGCGGCCTATAGTGTAGGTGGCTTCCAGCTCATCGCCATCAAACTCAAAACGACCTTCGTTTTCGTCTAAGACACGCTCTTTGGTGATGGAAAGACCTGCGTAATAATCCAGATTAAAGCTGTCCTGAATATGATCAGCCCCTAAGCTGATTGCGAGGGTGTCCTGCTCTTTAGTGCGGAAGCGGATGCGTTTACGCACTGCATCAGGTGCCAGTTCAGAGATTGTTGCCTGCTGACCGTCAAAGTCAGTCAAAGTACCATCTTCGAATACATAAATACTGCGCTGGCGGGTTTCGGCATCACTGAAACGACTGAATACTGTATTAAGGAAATATTTATTATTGTTATCTGGTCTGTATTCCAGATTCAGATTACTGCCAATACGTTCGCGGTTGACGAAATATTTACGTTGCTGCAGTTCAAGCAAAGCAAAAGTTTCATCATCGCCAAAATCAACTTGATCGTATTCTGCTTCCTGATTATCGGACTCCAACTTGCGGTCTAAAAAGTTCAGACCAAAAGACACACCAAAGTCTTTTTTATCGCCGCTTAAGCTGAATACATCGCTGGCATTGATGCTGAATTTTGGACTGGTGTCACCACTGAGTTCGTTGTAAGACCCTTCGGCTCTGTAACGCAGCTGAGCACCATCCCGATCAAAAGCTGAGGCTGATTTCACATCCACAGCACCTCCAATGGCATCACCCGCCATATCAGGGGTAGGAGCTTTGGTGACAGAAATACCTTCAATCGAACCTGTTGGGATCACATCCAATGGCACGGCGCGTGAACTTCCTTCAGGAGTACCCATACGCATACCGTTTACTGTCACATTGCTTAAACCTGCGGCTATACCACGGATACTGACAAAACGACCTTCACCCTGATCGCGGCTGATCGAAGTACCGGCTAAACGTTGCAAGGATTCAGCCACGTTCTGATCCACAAACTGGCCCATATCGTCTGACGCGATAAAATTAGTGATACTGTCGGAGGCGCGATACAGGTTCAACGCTTTATTTTGTGCCTGACGCTGACCCACAACAGCCAGTCGCTCCAAATCGTCCAGTTGAATCGTCAGGTTTTGGTTGTTGCTCGTCTGTACTGTCTGAGTGACGACAGGCAAGCCAATGTAATTAATTTCCAGTGTGACCTGATCGGCAGTCAGGTTGCGTAATACAAAGCGACCCGATGCATCGGTAAATACCTGCTGGCCTGTTTCTTTTACTTTCACTGCTGCGCCTGCCAGTACTACACCAGAGCCTGCTTTTTGTACTACACCTTCTACTGTCTGAGCGGCCTGCACATAAGCCGCTAAAGGCAAACCCAGTCCTAACATAGCGACTTTGATCGAATTCTTTTTAAAGCTTTTTACTAACATGCTGATTCCCCAAGTTTTTTAATTGCGGGGGAGACTATCAATTCAGCATGAAGTTTTAGTGACAATGATTATTTGTTGATGACAGCAACAGGCATGCTCTTGTAGTGTCGGTTCCTGAATGCTCAAACTGATGTTTTGATAGGTAAAAGGATAAGCTGTGTTACGTCATTCATTAAAATTTATGCTGGTGTTGAGCTGTGCTTTTCAGCTCCATGCAGCAGTCATCAAAGCCGGGGATATTGTTGAAGTTAAACTGGCGGAATTAAAACCCACTCAGGCTGTGATTTCTTTTGATCAGGTCAATTACAAACTGGCCAGCTATCGTAATGACGGCAAAAAACTTGTTCAGGACTTTTGTGAAATGAGTGGCTGGGGGAAAAAGGTGCAAGTAAGCCCTGAGTCCTCTTTACTGCGACCAGATTCCTATCAGTGTCTGGGCAAAGTAAAAGGCAAAAAACAGAAAAGATCAGAGATGAATACAGTAGTGCTGGGGCCAGATAATCAGCTGTATCTGACCGATGGCCATCATGGGTTTTCTGCTTTACACGATTATGTAGGCAAAGAGCTGAAAGTTTCAGTGCTGGTGACAGATGTATTTGATCAACCGCAGCAACAGAAGTCAGGCAATAAACGCGAGTTCTTAAGTCAGTTAGTTGCTCAGGGTTTATCCTGGCCCAAAGATGCCAATGGCAAAGCGCTGCCGGCAGATCAATGGCCAACGCAGTTGGGCAGGGCGGCATTACAGAACGATCCTTATCGGGGGGCTGCT
Source organism: Gammaproteobacteria bacterium (assembly GCA_018825965.1). Taxonomy (GTDB): domain Bacteria; phylum Pseudomonadota; class Gammaproteobacteria; order Enterobacterales; family Alteromonadaceae; genus Pararheinheimera. The sequence goes on along the minus strand of JAHKAA010000026.1, from coordinate 268,137 downwards.
TATTTTCTGCAAGGTGGTATCTGGAAAAAGCCAAAACCAGCTTTGCCTTTTGTGGAGTTTTATTGGGCAGACTATTTACGTCAGCAGCCAGCACTGGCTTTTCCTGGCTACAAGTCAGCGGCAGCTTTGGTGCAGTGGCTGGAACGTATTCATGCCCATATGTTAGGTTTGAAGGCCACAACCAGCATCAGTCATGGTTTTACCGCAGCACAACTGGGCTGGACAGGCAAAGCGGATTATCAGCGGCTGGATCAGTTGTTATGTGCAGCGGATAAGCCCGGTCGTCTTGGCTTATCGCTGCTAATGCGCGGTATGGACTTGTTTTGTGGCTCGCAACGCTTTGACTCAGAATTGCTGCTGGACCTGGGCTTGCAGCAGCTTCCCACAGCAACAAATGCTGCAGGTCAGATCCAGGCTTTGATTGAAATTCCTGCGGGTCAGGTGGCGAAGTGGCAACAATCCAAAAGCCAGCCACTCCTGCTGGAGTGGGAGATGAAAGACGGAAAACCACGTAAAATAAATTATCTGCCGTACCCAACTAACTACGGCATTATTCCCTCTACTTTATACTCTGTTGCTAAAGGTGGGGATGGTGATCCTTTGGATGTGCTGGTGCTTGGTCCTGCTCTGGACAAAGGTTCAGTGGTTCAGGTGCGTTTAATAGGTCTGATGCGGATGAGCGATCAGGGCGAGCGCGATGATAAATTGCTGGCCGTGCCGCTTGGTGCTGATTATCAGCAGATCCATTCTGTTGAAAGTCTGAGGGCCATATATCCCGGCGCTGATCAGGTACTGAAGTTATGGTTTGAAAACTACAAAGGATTGCCGCAACAAATCAGCGTTGAGGGTTTTGCTCCGGCTCAGGAAGCTCTGCAACTGGTGAAAGACTACTCGCTGTAAAAAAAGAGCGGCTTAACTTAGCCGCTCCACTTTATAGTGACCACTGCGTAAATCGTTTGCCAGCTCTTTTGAGCGTTCCAGCACTGTGGCCCAGTATTCCAGCCGCTGGGCATCTGTTAGCTTATTGAAATCTTTACGATCCGGAATTTTGCCGTAAGGCAAAGATTTTACCCAGGATTCGGATGGGCATAGCAGGATCATCTTATCCATTTGCGCCGCTTTAGCGCGACGCCAGGGCAGAGATTTATCAAACCAACCGGGGATCAGGTACGGATAAAAGTGTGGATATAAAATCAAGCCATCCTGTTGATAAGGCAGTGGTAAATGGTAATCCAGCAAGCCGCCGTCCATATACAATCCCTTAGGCAAACCAACGGGATCTTTGACCGGATGCATTACCAGAGGAATAGAGCCTGAAGCCAATAAACTGCTTTTAAAGTTATCCGGAGTCAGCGGATAAGCTTCGTGAGGCACCTGTTGCAACAAGCCGGTATTACTGTGATTTTGCATCACCACTCTTTGATAAAACTTTTGCAGCAAGGCTGGTTTCAGCAGATTGGCGCCAGCAGCTAGTAGTAAACGTCGAAGTTGCGCTGTTTTGCGTTCAGACTTTCTCACTTTCACTTCACGGGCCGCTATAAAATTCAGTTGCAGCACAGGGTTATTTAACACGTGCAGAATGCAGTCCTCTGTAGGAAAGACCTGATCCAATACAGCAGCTGACGTTGAGGTAATTTGATCTATGCTGGCTTCAGGCGGAAAACACAAACTGCTGTACGCTTTGGCAAAACGTTCAGAGGCCGCAGCAGGGTTTTGCTGTGTGACACAAGCAAAACGCCAGGCACCGGCAGAACTGCCTACTAAAGATAAAGGCGTACTTCTCTCTTTAAAAAACTCACCAAACAGATATTGATCCAAACCAAATAAACAAAACCACTTGGGGCCGCCACTTGCACCTAAAACTAAATGGATATCCTGCTGACGTAAGCCATGTTGTTGCAGATGCTCAAAGGCTGTGGCTCCCGCCAGTACTCTTAATGTCGACTTTGTCACCCCAATCCTATCCTCATTTAAAACTTATAAAGATGCAGCAAACAATTGCTGATGCATACGCAGCGCATATTCATCTGTCATACCTGACACATAATCGCAAATAACCCGCATCTGACTCTGTTCGCTATCCGCCATAAGCCAGCGGTTTTTTGTATTAGCCGGCAATAAACGTTTTGCATCTGAACTAAAAGCTTCAAACAATGAACGCACTATTTGCTGGCCTTTATATTCACCTCGTTGCACATCCGGCGATAAAATGACGGCCTCATAGACAAAACTTTTTAAGAGTTGCAGCAACTGTTGTTGTGGTTCAGGCAAACGGGCGTTGTAGCGGATCAACAGATCCCGGCTATCTGGCAGCGACTGATACAACTCTGTGCTGGTGATCAACAAATTTACCAATGCACCAATAGCATCTTTACGAATATGATGTTCGGGCATAAATAATTTCAGGCTGATATGTTTTAAAGCGCTGGTCATATCTGCTGGTAACTTCGCCATGTCAGGCTCTGCCAAACGGCGCCAGTGTTCAATAGTAACAGTGCCTGTGACTATTGCATCTTCTAAGTCGTGTACACCGTAGGCGATATCATCGGCCAGTTCCATAATGGAGGCATCAAGCGATTTATGCAGCGATTTTAAAAAAGGTGCTGTATTCAGAGTTTCAGTCCCTTGAAAAGCACTGCGATCTGCTGCTGATAACGGGCTTAAGATCCAATCCAGTAAGTCGCTGTCGTCCGCGTAAATAGCTTTGCAGGGTTTGACTGTTAAACCTTTACTAAACTCACCTGGTGTTGGCTGCACTATCGGATACTTTAATAAACCCAATAAAGTGCGGCGGCTTAAATTCATACCACCACTGGCGGTATAAGGTTCCAGCTTGCCTACAATACGCAACGTCTGACCGTTGCCTTCAAAACCGCCAAAATGTTGCATGCAGGCATTGAGTGCTTTTTCGCCGCCATGACCGAAGGGCGGATGGCCTAAATCGTGTGCCAGACACAAAGCTTCCATCAGGCTGTCTTGTGCTAATAAAGCCCGTAGCGCCGGATCGTCCTGCTGGTAACTTAATTGGGCTACTAAAGCAGTGCCTATTTGTGCTGCTTCTAAAGAGTGGGTCAGACGGGTTCGGTAGAAATCATTCTGGCCTATGCCCATGATCTGGGTTTTGGCCTGCAGACGGCGAAAAGCAGCCGAATGCAGAATTCTGGCTCTGTCTCTTTGCCATGGTGTACGGTGATCCTTTGGTCTTTGACTAAGTTCGGCAAGACGGCGTTCGGCCCACAGATGCTGCATATAAAATCCTTCTTTGAGAATAACTTTATGCTACGGCAAAAGCGAAAAAGAGGCGATGCGTATTTTTTATAAATAGCACTGGACAAATAAACAGTGGTTGCTGTATAAATGTTCAGTATCAAAAGCAGGAGGATTTATGGCCGTAATTATTAAATACATTGTTGAGCGCGCTGGAGTAGAAAAAATGACCTTTAGTTCAAAGCCTGAAGCAGACGCCTATGACCGCATGCTGGATATTGCTGACGAACTGTTTTTAATGCTGGGTCAAAGTGAATTGATCCCTGATGAGCAACAACGCGAAGATCTGGCACTGTATTTAGCTCAGCAAAAAGATCTGGTGATCCAGACCTTAAATCAGAAAACCAAACAGAATAAAACTCAGGTTGCTGACAAAGAACAAGTGAAAGACAAAGCAAAAGAGCAGGCTGCTGCACAAAGCCCTAAAGCCGCCGCCGTGCCTGAAGAGGTGACAGAAGTTGCAGGTGACATGGCTGCTTAATTGAGCAGCAGATCTTGAATCTCTATTTGTTTGTACCTTTATTTTTTATTAGAACAGCTAATTTGTGGAGCGGGTCGACAAAGGGCATAACTATAAACTGGTTGTGCCTTTTTTATTGGGCTTAGAAGGTGGCTCTTGCATATTTAGCTGTTTTTGCAGCATTTTTATTGTTTTTTGTTTGTTTCAATGAATAACCACTATGAAAGCTGGCTGAACAAAGGTAACGGAAATAAAATTTTTCCATTAAAAAAACTAATGTCAAAACCTAATTTATCTCGTTCGTCTCCTGATTAAATTTACAGCATAATAACCATGTTTTCGGAAAAACACTTTCTCATACTTAACGAGGTTGGCTATGAACAGTATCAATACCACAGTAGAAAAATCGAACGTCAGCACTACAGAGCGCAGCGTATCTTCTCTGCTGTTGGTGCGTCGCATCAATCAGTTTTTAACTCAGATTGGCCGCGCTTTAAGTTTGAGTGGAGCTGTATACACCAAATAATGGTGCTGAAGACTTGTCACAGGTTTTGCTGAGCTTGTGGTTGTAAAAAACGTAACCCCTTTAACGCGCTTAGATTGCTGCTAAGCGCGTTTTTTTTATCTGCACAAAAACATGCTACTGGCTTGTTTTATGAACGATCTGCCTGCCATTTCCGCCTTCATTTAGTTGTCATCTGTAACTCTTAGGCTATTTTTATGAGGTCTCTGTTTTGTGCCCATAAATTGTCACATCTAAAAATGTGATTGAAGACATTGAATTTTTTCATTATGCCTCAGGTCTGGGACAGGTAAACTGATGTCAGGCATAAAGCTTAAGAGTGGCTGAGTTCAACTGATGTCACTCATTTTCAGTACTAGTCTGGTCCGGTATTGTGGATCAAAACAATCTGGTCGTTATCGATAACCCGCGTGGATGTGCAGGTTCCAGTTGCAGAGTTATCGCCTTTTGATGGATTTATTCCATTTATAACAGCAACAAGTGGAGAAAAAGATGGGAAACAACGAAAACAGCGCAGGTAAATGCCCTGTGATGCACGGTGCTTTAACCAAGTCAGCAGCCGGTGGTACTTCAAACCGCGACTGGTGGCCGAACCAACTGAATTTAAGTATTTTACATCAACACTCTTCGTTATCCGACCCTATGGATCAACCCTTTAATTACGCCGAAGCTTTTAAAAAGCTTGATCTGACCGCTGTGAAGCAAGATTTATATGCGCTGATGACAGACTCACAGGACTGGTGGCCAGCAGATTATGGCCACTATGGCCCGCTGTTTATTCGTATGGCCTGGCACAGTGCCGGCACTTACCGCACATCAGATGGCAGAGGCGGCGCGTCCTCCGGTTCACAACGTTTTGCACCATTAAACAGCTGGCCGGATAACGGTAACCTGGACAAAGCCCGCCGCTTATTATGGCCAATCAAACAAAAGTACGGCAATCAGTTGTCCTGGGCCGATTTAATGATTTTGGCGGGTAACTGTGCGCTGGAATCTATGGGTTTTAAAACCTTTGGTTTTGCCGGTGGCCGCGAAGATATCTGGGCGCCGGAAGAAGATATTTACTGGGGTGTAGAAACCGAATGGCTGGGCGACAAACGTTATCAGGGTGACCGTGAACTGGAAAACCCTTTAGCTGCAGTGCAAATGGGGCTGATTTATGTCAATCCTGAAGGCCCGAATGGCAACCCGGATCCAGTGGCTTCAGGCCGTGATATCCGTGAAACTTTCGCCCGTATGGCCATGAATGACGAAGAAACAGTCGCCTTAGTGGCAGGTGGTCATACTTTTGGTAAATGCCATGGCGCTGGTGATGCTTCTTTAGTTGGTGCTGAGCCTGAAGCCGCAGCTATGGAAGAAATGGGCCTCGGCTGGAAAAATGCCTTTGGTACAGGTAAAGGTAAACACACCATTACCAGTGGTATTGAAGGTGCCTGGACTCCAACGCCAACCCAGTGGGATAACAGCTACTTTGATACCTTATTTGGTTATGACTGGAAACTGGTGAAAAGTCCGGCTGGCGCTCATCAATGGATCCCAACTGACGAGTCTGCCGCAACAGCTGTGCCTGATGCTCATGACCCAGCTATACGCCATGCCCCTATGATGACGACTGCCGATCTGGCGCTGAAAATGGACCCGATTTACGAGCCTATTTCACGTCGTTTCCATCAGAACCCGCAAGAGTTTGCTGATGTATTTGCCCGTGCCTGGTTTAAACTGACTCACCGCGATATGGGGCCTTTGGCACGTTATTTAGGTCCTGAAGTGCCCTCTGAAGAGTTGATTTGGCAAGATCCTGTGCCTGCAGTGGCAAAGGATCTGATGAACGCACAAGATATAGCTGCGTTAAAAAGCCAGATCCTGGCTTCTGGTTTATCTATTTCAGAACTGGTGTCAGTGGCATGGGCTTCAGCTTCAACCTTCCGTGGTTCAGATAAAAGGGGGGGCGCAAACGGTGCCCGTATTCGTTTAGCCCCACAAAAAGACTGGGCTGTAAATCAGCCTGCTCAATTAAGCAAAGTACTGGCTGTGCTTGAACAAATTCAGGCTTCTTTTAATAGCCAGTCAGAAAGCCGTAAAGTGTCACTGGCGGATTTAATTGTACTTGCAGGTGCCGCAGCTATAGAACAAGCGGCTAAAAATGCCGGTGTAGCTATAGAGGTACCTTTTGCTCCGGGCCGCACTGATGCAACTCAGGAGCAAACAGATACAGAGTCTTTTGCGGTGCTGGAGCCCCTGGCTGATGGTTTCCGTAACTATCAAAAAAACAGATCCTCTGTAAAAGCGGAAGAGTTATTGCTGGATAAAGCCCAGTTGTTAACCTTAACTGCGCCACAAATGACAGCATTAATTGGTGGACTGCGTGTGCTTCATACTAATGCCGGAAAAACTCAGCATGGTGTATTTACCAGGCAAGCGGATACCTTAAGTACCGACTTTTTTGTCAACCTGCTGGATATGAATACCGTCTGGACTCCGGTGTCGCCGGAAGCTGAGGTGTTTGAAGGCAAAGATCGCAAAACCGGCGCTGTAAAATGGACAGCAACCAGGGTTGATCTGGTGTTTGGCTCTCACTCTCAGTTGCGCGCTTTGGCAGAAGTTTATGCCCAGCAGGATAACAAGCAAAAGTTTGTCCGTGACTTTGTGAGCGCCTGGAACAAAGTCATGAACGCTGATCGCTTTGATTTAAACTAAAAACCTGCATTTTCAATTGGGTCTGAAACAAAGGCAGCGGTTTTTTAATCGCTGCCTTTTTACTTTGGAAGCAGTGGTTTTTACAGAAAGTGGTTGAAGCACAGTGGCTTTGGCGTTAGCGTAAAGAGACTGAAACCAGGTTGCCCTGGTTGTACATCCTTGCTATTCAAGGCTTTTAATCAAAGAGTTAAGTTATGGACAGATCCTACTCAGAACTATTCCAGTTGTTAAAAACACGCTTTGAAAAACATCAAAACCGCCATGCCACGATCGACTGGGCCAGAGTTCAGGCCAGGCTTGAGGCTAATCCGGATAAACTCAAATCCCTTGCCGAAATGGAAGCTACAGGCGGCGAACCTGATGTAGTAGGGCTTGATGCACAAAGCGGTGAGTTTATCTTTTTTGACTGCGCTGCCGAAAGCCCGAAAGGGCGCAGAAGCTTATGTTACGACCGCGAAGCTTTAGATTCCAGAAAAGAAAATAAACCAGCCAACAGTGCGCTGGATGTGGCTGCTGCTATGGGCGTTCAGCTATTGACCGAAGAAGAATACCGTTATTTACAACAGTTTGGCCCCTTCGACAACAAAACATCCAGTTGGTTAGCAACACCAACTGAAATTCGTGCTTTGGATGGCGCTATTTTTGGTGACTACCGATATGGCCGGGTTTTTATCTACCACAATGGCGCTCAGTCTTATTATGCGGTCAGAGGATTCCGGGCTGTATTACGGGTTTGAGTAAAGCGTCCGGATCCGGAAACTTTGTCCGGATCCGGACTGGATGTCAGCTGTTTGTGCTGCATGCAGTTAACTGGTTATTAAATTTCAATGACTTACGATTTGGAATGTAAATTGCTTCAATAGCAGTGTATCTGCGCTGAAGCGCATTATTGCATCGATTCAAATGAATTCGTTAAGGAGAACAGATTGATGAAAACAGCCTTACAGTCTTGTGTCGTTATTTTTAGTGTGGTGGTTTTATGGCCTGCCAAAGCGGACAGCGATCTGCTTTTACCTACCCGTTTGATAAAAAATGAGTCAGCCTCCTTTTACACTAAACAAGATGTGTGTGACCACAGCAAAAAAACAGCGCCAGACAAAAAAGTAGCTATGGTGATTGTGAAAACCCACTACTGCGACACAGACTCTAAAGTCTGTCTAAAAACAACGGCCCTGGTTGCTGATCCGGCCAATCATTTTGTGCATGACAACTTCAGTGTCTACCAGTCCCGTTTTGAAAGCCAAAGCCGCGAGATTGTCAATTCAGGCGAAACCTCTATTCGTGACGAGTGGGAAAAAGACGACAGCGGCCCGGAGTATTACATTCTGGATGTTCAGAGCTGTAAGATTTTGTTCCGGGAATATGCTTACACCGTTTATCAGCAAGGCATGTATGAAGCCAATAGTGCTGGAACCCATTTAAATTTCGAAGCCAATTACAGAGCGATGCGGCATCTGTTGCTGCAGGATGAGTCTGTGCGTCGTATATTGGGCAACAAATACGAACATCTGAACGAAACGCAAATTCGTGCTGAATTGGCGCGCTCTGAAAAAATTCGTCAATTGCATGCACAAAAATCTCTTTCTGAAGTGCTGGATGCTGTGGACGCTCAGGATCTAAAAAACGGACTTAAGTACGAAGAAAGCAAGTGATACTCTGGAGCATAAGCGGCGCTCTTTTTAGTGCTGTTAGGCTCCATGGGCTTGTTGTTGAAAGGGCATATGAAAAAAGGTGGATCAGCGTTGAATTTATTCTGACGGGCAGCATCAAAGGCCAGGATTTGAGTTCACCTCTTTTTTATAAGGGATCTAAGTGTCTGTTCTAAAATTTTCTTTTTCAATCTTATGTTTAGCCTCAGCGTCTTTTTGTAGTGCCGCAGAGCCAGCAAAAACGGCTGACTGGCAAGCAACCTTCACTAAGTTTAATGCCAAAGGTACGCTGGTGATTTCTGATGAGCGGGCAAAACCCGCCAAACTTCTGGTATTTAACCCTGAACGCGCCAAACAGCGTATGTCTCCGGCTTCTACTTTTAAAATTCCTCATAGCTTAATGGCGCTGGATGCAGGCGCTTTAAAAGATGAGTTTCAGCTGTTTCGTTGGGATGGTGTGGAACGTAGTTTTGCCGGCCACAATCAGGATCAGAACTTACGCTCGGCCATGCGTACCTCAGCTATTTGGGTCTATGAGATATTTGCCAAGCAGATTGGGGAGAAGCGGGCAGCTGAGTATCTGCAAAAAATAGCTTATGGCAACGCCGATCCATCTACGGACAAAGGCACCTATTGGGTAGATGGCAAGCTGGCTATTTCGGCAGAAGAACAAATTGCCTTTTTACAAAAACTCTATATGAATCAATTGCCTTTTGCTAAAGAACATCAGTTGTTAGTAAAAGACGTGATGATCAATGAAGCGGGTAAGGACTGGATCTTAAGAGCAAAAACCGGCTGGGAAGGACGTTTTGGCTGGTGGGTGGGCTATGTTGAATGGCCAGAAGGGCCGGTGTTTTTTGCGCTGAATATAGACACGCCGGATCGAATGACGGATCTTTATAAAAGAGAAGCCATAGTGCGGGATGTACTGCAGTCTATCGGTGCTTTGCCAGCTCCAATGAAAGTGAATTAGCGCAGATCTTATGCTCAGTGGAATTACAAGAACCTGCTCCGTCGTAAAGGTCAGCTGGAAAGGTTAAAATAATTCGTGGTAGGGGCGGGTGAAGGGCCGGGACAAGCCACGGCCCCTACGGTACCCGCCCGTCTGATATCGCATTCCGATACCGTTGCGGGCGACCATAAAGGTCGCCCCCTACGATAATTACGGAACAATCTGGTTTTTTAAGCCTGAATTGGATAGGCGTATTCAGTTAAACCTAAATCCGCCAGTATCTTATCTAAGTGCTCATAAGCTTCTTTTGTTGGGCCAGGATAATCGCCGCCTATAGGCACGTTGCCTATATAACCTATGTCTTTTATGCCTTCTGGTGTGCAGAAAAACGCGGCCAGAACTAAAGCGCGAAAGCGGCTGAAGGCTGTGGCGATGCGCTTAAACTGAGGCGGAGTTTCGGCTCTGTCATAAGCAATATCATCCATAATGGCTTTTTTGTGGGTTTTATCCAGAGCAACAAAGGTTTTGCCAAAACGCATCTGCGCTTCATCATCTATCCAGGCCAAAGCCGATAAAATAGTCAGTCTGTCTTGCTGTTGGCGCTCATAAGGGGCGCTGACCCATTCATCCACCACAGCGGGCACATGGACTTCAGAAGCGCTGGGCACACTGCCTTCCCGCGGCACCAGAATATCCGATAAAACAGCCACTAAGCTCAGTTGATCCTGAGTTAAGGTTAAAGGCCATGGCGATTCTGGCGGCAGAATTAAATTTGGATCTTTACCATAGCCTGTTGCAGTGACAGGAGCTAACTTCAGCTCTGGCCAATGTTCTGTGCTGGCTTTTGCTGCGCCAGTTCCCGCATCCGTTTTACTGACTGGCGCACTGTCGCAGCCTGCTAAAGCTGCAGGTAACAAAGTGCTGGCTGCTAAGGCCATCATCAGTTTTAACGAATCTCGTCTTGTTATACCTGATGTGTACTGCATCTGGTGCTGATCCACACTCTTGTTGTTTTGATCTTTAGCCATCAGATCGCTCCTTGCTTTAACTGATCCGACAGCCAGGACGAATTACGCATGGCCAGCGTCATAATGGTCAGGGTACAGTTTTTGTGGGGGTTAGATGCAAAGACGCCGCCATCCATCACAAAAAGGTTAGGGCAGTCCCAGCTTTGTCCCCATTGGTTGGTGACTGAGTCTTGTGGCGATGAGCCCATACGGGTGGTGCCTACTTCATGAATAATTTCGCCGCCTTTTAAAATGGCTTGCTCTGGAGCTGGCAATTCCCCCAAAGTAACCCCCATTTCGGCAAAAATAGCTTTGGCGGTTTTCAGCCCATGTTCCACTTGTTTCAGCTCGTGTTCCGACCATTTCCAGTGAAAACGTGCAACAGGAATACCCCATTTGTCTTTCACGTCCGGGTCTATATCCATATAACAAAACTCGTTAGGCAGCATTTCTCCACGCAGGGCAAAACCTACATAAGCACCGTAGTTGTGTTTCACCTGACGTTTTAGTTCAAGTCCATAGCCTTGCACATTACCTTCTATACCAGCTCCTGGTTCACGGAAGCGGGCACCAATTTCAAAGTGATAACCCCGGGGGAAATCCAGCTCTTTGCGTTCCTGTGCTTTATGGCCCCACCAGGGAATAAACAAATGATTGGCGGTGTGACCATCTTCGTTATACGCAGGGCGACCTTGCAGGGCTGGCACCATAGCGCCGATATTAGCACCAGTGGAATCCATCAGGTTTTTGCCAACCTGACCGCTGGAATTGGCCAGGCCATTTGGAAAACGTGTTGATTTGGAATTTAACAACAAACGGGCAGATTCACAGGCGCTCGCCGCCAATATCACTACTTTGGTTTTGAGTTGGTGTTCAGTAGCGGTTTTTTTATCCACATAGGTGACACCTGTCACTGTGCCGTTTTTGTCAGTATCAACAGATTTCACCATCGCATCTGTGATCACCTGCAAATTGCCTGTAGCTTTTGCCATAGGAATAAGCGAAGTGGTGGTTTGAAAAGCTGCACCAATAGAGCAACCATGACCACAAGGAGTGGCATAAAAACAAGCGGCTCTGTTATCTAAAGGCCGGGTTAATACAGCGCGGTGCATAGGCGCTGAAGGAATGCCTAACTTATTTGCTGCTGCAGCTATTAACAGCTCAGTAATACGAGGTTTAGGCGGCGGTTGTAATATGCCATCAGATGACGGTGGCATATCATCCAGCCCTGTATTGGTGCCACAAACGCCGACTAAAGCTTCGGTTTTATCGTACCAGGGTGCGATGTCGTCGTAGTTAAAAGGCCAGTCTGCCCCTAAGCCATCACGGCTTTTGCCTTTAAAATCATGTTCACTAAAGCGTAAAGAATAGCGGCCCCAGTGATTGGTGCGGCCACCTAACATACGGGCGCGCCACCATAAAAATTCAGAACCATCGGCCGCTGTATAAGGCTCGTTTGGCACTTGCCAGCCGCCGTCTACAGTAGCGTCGTAAAAACCAAAGTCTTTATCTTTATTGCCCGCGCCCATCAAGGGGGCTTCACCGTTGCGTTTAAACATAGGGGTTTCAGTTTTTGGGTCGTAATCCCGCCCGGCTTCGAGCATCAGCACTTTATGGCCTGCTTTTGTCAGCTCATAAGCTGCCATGGAACCACCAGCGCCGGACCCAACCACCAGTACTTCAAAGTCAAAATTTTTCATTAGTTCAGCTCTTTAATTTTGATATTTTTGAACCAGACCTTATCGCCATGATCCTGTAACCCTATATGGCCTGCTTTAGCTTTGGCAAAACCAGGCCAACTGGCAAACTTGCTGTTCGCAATCAGGCTGTTCCATTCATCGCTGCCTATAGTCACTTTTGCCGTTTGCACGTCGTTTTGCCAGACAGTTAAAGCGGAATTTTCCAGACGAATTGAAGTGCTGTTCCACTCACCGGCTTTTTTATGTGAAGCCGCAGGGGAGGCAATCATGTCGTATAAGGAACCGGAGAGGTGGGTGTCGGGTTTGTTGTCCGGATGGCGCTCGTTATCCAGAATTTGAATTTCCGGCGCGTGGGAATAAATGTATTTGCCTTTTTCATCGGCCAGAATAAGAATGCCGCTGTTGCCTACTTCCGAAATTTTCCAGTCGAGTGTCAGTTCAAAATTGCTGTAACTTTTTTTACTGATCAAGTCGCCACCACCGCCAGCTGTCAGCGTGATGGATGCATCTTCAATCCGCCACTTCCCGTTCACTGTGGGCTGTTTAAAAGTACGCCACTGGGATAGATCTTTGCCATTAAACAACAATTGCCAGCCCTCTGCTTTTTCCTGTGCTGTCAGTTGATTGTCAGCGGCGAAGAGCGGCAGGCTAATCACCGAAAGTAGAGTCATTACTGCTAAGGCTTTATTTTTTATCGACAAAATCAATTTGCTACCCCTGTTATCTGTTTAATGCTCTGCTGGCATTGTTTTAGGTATTCAGTTTGCTGTAATCGGTTTCATTGTCGCTCTATAAAAGCAAGTATTGGCAACAGAAAGCAAGCTTTGATTTTACTTTTTGAGTTGCAACAGCTGTTGCATAGGCTGAATTGAAGTTGTCCTTAGCAAGTAGAAAAAGTTGTCGCAAATATACAAGGCAAAAGCTGTGGCTAGTGTCAGACTGGGTAACGTTTTTTCAAGGAGAGTTCTGATGCCTAAGTTAATCCGTTTTATGCTGCCTGTGTTGCTGTGCCTGGCCTTTTCCGGTTGGGCTCAATCTGGCTATAAAAAGTCATCTGACGATAAAAAATTGCCTGACTATAAAAGAGTGCAGTTGCAACAATTTAAAACCCTTCAGCCTTTTACTTTAGCCAGTCTCGATCAGACTAAACCCACTTATATCAAATTCTGGGCCAGCTGGTGTCAGCCTTGTATGGAGCAAATGCCGCATTTTGAAAAGCTCTATCAAGACTATGGCGATAAAGTGAATTTTGTGGCCGTAAACATTAATATCAACGAAAAACGTCAGGAAATCAGCAAGGTACAGCGGCGCTTTGAGCTCACTATGCCCATTTATCTGGATCAGCAGGGGCAGTTGGCTTTGGCCATGGGGCTAGTGGGCACACCTTATTCGGTGTTGTTAAACCCTAAAGGTGAAAAGCTGTACAGCTCCCATGAATCAGACTCTGTATTGGATGCTTTTATCAGTCGACTGGCGTTAGGCCAGCAGTTACCCGCAGAAACCACTACCTCAAAGTTGAGTGATGCCGCCCAACAAAAGCTGTTAGCGCCTTATCAAACCGGTGAGCAACTGGTGTTTTTTACCGCCACCTGGTGCGACTGGTATCTGGCTGAGTCCAGACCTGAAATGGCAAAAGAATGTAAGGATGCCCAGGCAGGCTTAAACCAACTGGCGGCTTTGTTACCGCAAAAAAACTGGAGTGGGGTGGTGAATCTTTTGTGGACAGACGATAAAGCTCTGGCTGAATTCAACAGCTTGTATCAGATGAAAGTTCCTTTTCAGATTGATAGTTACGGCCTGTTATTTCAGCACTTTAACGTTCGCACTATTCCTATGCTGCTGAAGCTAAAAGATGGCAAAAAAGTAGCTGAAATCAGTGATTTTTCAAAACCAGATCAAGTGCTCAAGCAACTGCAGTAAGGTGGATTAAGTTGCAGGTGGCACAAATGCGTTGCCACCTTTGCTTAGTGGAATAGCAATCTATTTAAACACTGAATTCAGGAACTTAATCATGTCATCCAAAGTAGGTGTAGCTAAGTCTTTAAAGCAGCCCTTGGTATAGTCGTTACAACCGCTATCAAGAAAACCGTGGCCTTTGCCTTGGTAAATTTTAAATTCCACCTGCTGTCCTGCTGCTTTAAGTAAGTTGACATAGTGGTCAGCAACTTCAGGTGTGGTCAGGCCATCTTCACTGCCGACCAGTACAAACTGAGGCGGCAGTTTGTAACCGTCTTTGGGTAATAGATATAAAGGCGACACAGCTTTGTAATACTGCTCATGACTATCAAAGCTGATGTCTGCACCAAACAAGCCACGAGGGCTGGCGTTACCCCATTTCCAGAACGGGTTTTGCGCTGTCTCAAAGCCGCCTTTTGCGCTTTCGAGTAAATCAAAAGCGGTGTAACTTAAGATCACAGCCTGCACTTTGGCACCATCAGCAGCTGCGACTTGCTCAGCCGTTTTACCTTTTAGCAGATAACTTGGAGTAAACTTCTGTTTTTGTGGCGTAAAACCTGTTGAATCCAGGGAGCGACCTGCCAACATCACCATGGACGCCAAATGACCACCAGCACTATCGCCAGTCACCGCAATTTTAGCCGGATCGCCACCGTAGTTTTGAATATGTTCTTTAACCCAAAGCACAGCACCCAGCGCATCTTCGACTATCTCGTTGACCCTGGTGCTGTTGTTATTATCGCCAAGCAAGCGGTAGTTCATATTCACCACCACAAGATCAGCATGGCTCGCTATATACAAGGCCATATCGTTCATTATGCTTTTGTTATTCACCAGCCAGCCGCCACCATGAAAAATCACCAGTACTGGTAAAGGCTTAGCCGCTTTTTGTGGGCTGTAGACATCAGTCGTCAGCGAAAAGCCTTTCACCTTAACCCACTCAATATCTTGATGTAATTTCACTTCATTGAGTGCCAACAGCTGCTGGCTAAAAAAAGAAGCGATAAAAAAGACGAGATAAAAAACAGCAACTTGCCCCTTGTGCATAAAAACTCCTGATCAGTATTGCTGGTGCTGTGCACAACCAGACTATGGGTTTATTCACGGCTTTTATAGAAACATGAATTTGTGGTTGATACCAAGGCAATTCGACGCAACAGGCTTTTGTACAAAAAAACGTTAGGCGGATAAATAAATTGTGAAAGGGCTTTGCCTGATTGGGCTGGGCGCTTGGATTGGGAAATAGTGGCAAGAGCAGGTTAAGCCAACTGAAAAAAATACTGTAGAGCCGGGCTTGCCCCGACCCGTATCTTTATCTTAGAAAACGCGAATCTTAATGTTGGTAGCGTGCCAATTGCCGACTTTCGCTGCACAGATGGACAAATACACAGTGTTATTTGCTTTAACAAGAAAGCAGGCACGTTTTGACCAATGAAACAGGCACATTTATTTGTTGCTGAAAAAAGAAAAAGACTCTAATTTAGAAACTTAGAGCGGCTCTGCTTAAAAATAACAGGCAAGGAAAACGTAATAATGTGCCAGCACGCTTTTGGTCGTAGCCAGCAGTAGTTGATTGTAATTAATTGTTTTTATCAATGGTTTAGCGTTGGCGTGTTATCTGGTAGAACCAGGCAAAGCGTGCTGACACAGTATACAAATGTTAGAAGTCTCACGGAAGATCAGAGGAACACGATGTACTCTACGAAAGTATTGTTGCTTGCCGCTAAAGTTTCTTTCATTCATATGACTTGGCTTGTCTCAATTATCGGTGTGCCAATGCTCTACTTTGACAAAGATCTTCAATTAAGCGAAAAAGTGGGCCTGTTTGTATGTTTTCTTGTTTTTCTGTGGATTATATACTTTCTGACGAACATGTTATTTCATAGGCTTAGTTTAAGAAAGCCGGAAGCTCTCGAAGCCTTCTTGAGCAAAGATGAAGCTGCCAGGGGTAAGGAACTCGGCACACATTTGGAGGGCTGGTAGTGGTAAAAACTTCTAACAAACCGCTTAAATTCGTTCCGGCCACAAAAAGCATGGCCTCCACCGGACTCGCTAACGCTCACCGTGTAGCGGGGCGTTATGTGGGATCGCAGAGAAACGAGCATGGATGAATATTCCAAGATCGAAAAGTACATTGTAGCGAGTGATGTTGGTGCTGATAGGGATGGAATCGGTATAGAGATTTATTCTGGTAACGACATGCTTTTGGAGGTCTTCCGAGATGACACTAAAAAGACCAGAGAAGTGACTCTTTACAAAAAGGAACTCGATCTTGAGCTTGTAGAGCAAGCAATTGCACTATTTAAAAAGGAAATTCCGTGGGAATTTCAAGAATAACATTGACTTACGATTTGCCACATAACAAGGCGCTGTTGTCGCCACTATCGTGGCTGGGACAGCTTACGCTGCGCTCCAGCCGCCCCAAAGCTTTGCAATAACAAAGTGGCACGCAGCAATATCCGACGAACAATCAGCCACTTGCTACCGTGGAGGAATGGCCAACGATATACAAGGCTTGTTATCAAAAAAAATGACTGAAAATGATGTAGCTGCTTTGCTTGGAGAACCAAGTGCACAGTTTACGAAACAGGAATATCAATATTCACTTGGCATGTGCAGCGGTTTGGGAATTGATTACGACTATTTGCATATCTACTTCGATGAGCAAGGCAATTTCTCTCAAGCAAAGATTACTCAACATTGAGCAAGCAACCTCTAACATATGGTTCAAATCGTTCGCTTCGCTCACTGGGACGGGCTAAAGCCCGCCCCTTAACCAAAAGTGTCTGTCGGGCATGATACGTAACTAGAGAGGTGAAAGTCCTCTTGCCAGGTGTTCGCAGAGCCGAAGGCTAGGAGAACGGCAAGGGCGTTGTCGCGAGGCAGGGTCTCCCCAGCAAAATCAGCACATGGTCCCTGGCGTCTGAGCAAAAGTCCGGCGCTTTACATTGCCTTCCCTAACAGATATTTTACAAAGATGGGGCTGCCCAGCATAGCAGCATGATCAGGATTATGAAAATGAACCGCCGTGTACGTGATCCGTATGCACGGTGGTGTGGGAGGAGAGGCGTTGTGAGGCGTCTCCCTATCCCGATTAACCACCAGGAGTTAAACCATGTTCGACGTAGTATCACCAAAAGATATAGCCGCATCACTTGATGAATATTGGTCTCCACGCGTGGTAGGCGAAGTTGACGATGCTTTCGTCAAAGTGGCCAAGGTTAAAGGCTCGCTCGCGTGGCACAGTCATGAAAACGAAGACGAACTCTTCCTCATTTTGAAAGGCAAACTTTGTATAGAAATGGAGGAAGGCTCAGTTGAACTTCAGGAAGGAGAAATGTTCGTTGTGCCTAAGGGCGTCCGTCATAACCCTGTTGCTGAACAGGAGTGTCACCTCTTATTAATTGAGCGTAAATCTACCCTCCATACTGGCGACGTTAAAACCGATAAAACACGTTCAATAACTGAACAATTACGTCCGCTGTGAAGCCTGGTCTCGTCCGCAGCTAACAAGGCGCTTGTTGCCGCTGCAGCGGCTGGAACGGCTTACGCTGCGCTCCAGCTGCCTCAAAGCGTTAGCACCAGAATCATTCTGCAATCTAGTTACGAGTGGCGTTATAAAATTAAGGAAAAACAATGAAAAAAATAATATATGGATTATTGCTGCTCATACTGGGAAGCCACTGGAATAGCTGGGCAGCAGCGCGCCTGCCGGTATTACAAGAAATGGTGATTGACAGTGCTGTGCTAGGCGAGAAGCGTAACCTTGTGGTTTACTTACCAGAGAGCTATCAAAATAGTCAGGAACGTTACCCGGTGTTATACCTGACAGATGGTGATATACAAGGACCCCATACCGTCGGCACAATAGATTATTTAGCAAAATTCGAGCAGATGCCGCCAATGATTGTTATCGGTATTGTTAACCCGCCTGAAACACGCGCCAGAGACCTGACTGTAACCCCTTCAGAGAAGAAAAATCCTGATAAACTGGAAGATGCAGACAGATTTTTAGATTTTGTTGAGAACGAAGTGATTCCTTTTGCGAAACAACAGTACCGTACTCTGGACTATAAAGTACTGTCGGGTACTTCGCATGGTGGTCAGTTTGCTATCAATGCATTGGTGAAACGACCAGGCTTGTTTAATGATGTTATCGCCATCAGCCCGTCTTTATATTGGAATAACCAGCAATTGCTTGGATTAGCTGAGCAGGCTTTAAAAAGCGATCAGTTGCGAGGGCGCTTATATGTGTCGATAGCTAATGAAGAATCGACAATGACAGAGCCGTATCAAAGGTTAGTGGATTTGTTTGCACGTTATCCATCTGACAAGTTTACTGTCGCGTCACAGACTTTTAGCAACGAAACACACAATACGACCGTATTACAGGGGCAGTATGCCGGGTTAAAGTATTTGTTTTCCGAATGGCCTATTCCAGAGGGTGAGCCTAAAACCCTGGCTGATTTGCAGGCAAAATTTGTAAGTCGCTCGAAACTACTCAAAACAGACTTGATGATCCCGCAAGATAAAGCCAGCGGCTACGCTGGTTGGTTACAATATTTAAACCGGCAAGATGATGCGTTGGCATTACTGAAGTGGAATCGGGCAAACTATCCTCAATCTTTGAATGCCCATACAGCGCTAATCAAGGCATACCTGCACTTTAAAATGGCCGAAGATGCCAAAGCCGCACTTAAAGATGCATTGAAAACATTAAATGAGCTTAGCTCTGAACAAAAAGCACAGTTTGAGGCTTTGTTTGCTTAGCATGTATTCGAGTTCAGATGCGCTAACAATCGCCATCAAAAACGCGCCCTGTGAGCGCTCGACTTGCAACAAGTTGCTCGCGTTTGTGGCGGGCGTTACATGCTATGAAATATATTCTGCTCATTTTGATATTCGCTACTCAAACAGCTTTTGCTGGAGTAGATCTGGTTAAAGTCGACAAATCCGAAAGGAAAATGTACTTATTGTCAGTTGGCGAAATAGTAAAGGTTTATGACGTTGCCCTTGGATCCAATCCTAAAGGACATAAAGAACAAGAGGGTGACGAAAAGACGCCTGAAGGTGAATACACGCTTGATTATAAGAAAGAAGACTCTTCATTCTACAGAGCCATGCATGTTAGCTATCCAAACGAAGTTGATATAGCTAATGCTGAGAAAAATGGCGTTTCGCCAGGCGGTTTTATTATGGTTCATGGCCAGCGTAATTGGTTAGGTTGGTTTGCTCCAATTGCACAGCGCTTTAATTGGACAAACGGCTGTATTGCTATTACAAACTCCGAAATGGATGAATTTATGGATTTGGTAAATGTCGGTACAAAGATTCAAATTGAGTGGTAGGCATGTAACAAGTGCAGTCGACAACGCCCTTTGGGGCTGGGCCTCGCTACGCTCGGCCGCTGCTGCAAGCGTTGCAATCGCCTAAAAAGGAATGTAATGAGTACAGATTGCTTGTTTCTTTCAGAAAACACACAAAGCAAGGGCTAAAACTGCTTGAAAAAAGCGTTTGTGATCTTCCCTGATGCCGGGAAGCATTTATGCAGAACAAAATTAATTATTTTGCTTTTGCATTCTGTATTTTATCTGCATTATTTCAATCAACAGTTCACGGCAAGGAAAAGCACATGTCAGGGCCAGCGCAAAACGGCGTTCTTATCTACTCTGGCGATTTGAACAACTTATCAGAGTTTTATGAAAAACTTTTCGGGATGCTGGTTGTTCGCAAGACCAATGATTTTATCAGCCTGGAAACGAATGGGTTCAACTTAATTATTCATGTACCACCCTTCGATATGCCAACGACAGTGTTCAGCCCTATTAAGCTTTTCCTCACAGTAGATGATATGGCCATGTCGAGAGCAAAGGCTATTAAATTAGGTGGTCAGGTATTCGAAGGGGAATGGAGCAATCCTGTCTTTAAAGTTTCAAATATCGCAGATCGTGATGGAAACCATATTCAACTTCGCCAATTCAGCAAATAAAAGCGGGTTAACTTATGATAATGGGTAAAGCACATAAAAATGCGCTGTTGTCGTCACTGTCGTGGCTGACGCTGCGTTTCGGCTGTGCTTTATGAATGCTCAGCTTAATGAAGTCATCAATCTTGATACATGAATGCAGGTCTTGTTCACTTGCAGAGCTTTGGTTTGAAGCTGATGATTCAAAGGTTTTTCTGAATCTGAACCGGGTTGCGACTGAAGAAGACCTTGAGAAGGATCACCTGCCTGAGTCAGTGGGGCAGACAATAGAATCAGTGCAGATAGAGATCGCGTTTTGTCCTTACTGTGGTTCAAAGCTCACTGAGAGTGAACAGGTTGTTGTTCCGAATTTTAATCACTTCAGCTTAGGTGGGAACAAATAAACGTTGATAACACAGCGTCGTACGATGCCCCAGGCTGCGGCGAGGTTCAATTTCGCGCTTGAGTGCCGACAGCAGTCTAAAAGTGAGTATGGTTTTGGGATCAATAATGATAAAGGCTGAATATCAGCGCCTGCAGAGTATTTCGGTTTATGTTGCCCCTTTGAATTGGATATAAAATGACAAAATTTAGTGTATTTGCCTTGCTCTGCTTATTTTCCGTTTGTGCCGTCCGGGCACAGACTTCAGCTGTCGATATCCAAGCCGCTGTTGATGCTCAACTGCGCGCTAATGAACAAAAACATGGAATTCCGGGGCAGGCCGTGCTTGTGCTTCACAACAGCGATATTCTGTACCGCAGCGCCACAGGCACTGCTGCAATAGGTGACAGCACACCGGTCACGCCGAAGACTGTTTTCCCTGTCTATTCAGTCAGCAAGCTCTTCGCCATCACCCTCGTTATGCAATTACAAGAGGAAGGAAAGCTGGATATGTCTGCTCCTGCCTCCCGTTATGTTGATGATCTGCCGCAGTCCTGGCGCACTATCCGTATCGATCAGTTTTTAAACCATGTTTCGGGCGTGCCTGAATATTTCGACAGTAATGATTTTTCTCGCCCTTTTCCGCCTAGCCTGGCAGCCGTTTTTGCGACCTTAAAAGATGTGCCTGTATCGGCACCTGGCGAGCGAACGCGCTACACCAATACCAACAACCTTGTGATTGCGGCTGTCCTGGAATCTGTCACGCGGACGCCATACCGCACACTGGTGCGCCAGCGGATCATTGAAAAGCTTGACCTTCAGGAGACCTGGCTTAAGCTCGCCGACGTTCCCAAGGCTCGCCTTGTTAAAAGCTATAGGGCGAAGGAGGGCAAGATTGTGCCTGATCTGTCAATTGCCTGGCCGGATTACAGCATAGCGCACGGAGGTGCTTACATGACACTGGACGATGCAGGCAAATTTATGTCCGCCGTAGCGCAAGGACGTCTTGTTTCAAAGGCGGAGCTAAAGCGTCTTTGGCAGCCCTATCAATTCGCTAACGGCGATCTTGGCTTTTTTGCAGCAGGTTGGGATTATGGTAAGTCAGGTCGCTGGCACCAGGTTGGCCACGACGGAGGCACCAAAGTGCGGGTGCGTATCCTGTTTGATAAAAATCCTGATGATCATTACATCGTTATCTATCTGACAAACGGCAATAAAGATGGTGTCTGGTCGAGCACGCTTGTCGATTCAGTCCAGAGGCTGATAGTGCCGGAATAGCTGTGTTGAGATCCCTCTATTGAGTTCAATCTGCCTGATGCCAATAGGGGGACGGCTTCGCCGGGCAAGGCCCGTGGCTGTGTCGCTTAGCAAGCAACTTTGGATTCTGCCTTCATCGAATGGGGCACGATGCCAGAGCGGGACCTGTCCCTGAGGGGGGTATGTGGTATTCAAAAATGGCTAGAATTATCAGCGTTGTATTAGTAGCTTTAATGTGTGGTTGCACATCTACTAAATCAACAGAACTTGAATTAAACTTCTCGTATCATGATGACTTCGATTATTTTGGATACGTTACAAGTTGGGTTAAAAACCTGGATATACCGCCCACGCTCGAAAATATAGACGGGGCAGAGAAAGATTTTGTACTCTGTAAAAATGATACGAAGGGACGCTTCATTGATCACAAAATGCCAAGTCGTGAAGTCCAATTTGCATTCATTGTGGAATGTATGTCTAAAAAGGGCTGGTTGCTGTCTGTCGAAACTTATATGGTTACAAGGTAAGCCACATCACAAGAAACTGTTTTCGTCGCTATCGTCGCTGGGACGGCTTACGCTGCGCTCCAGCCGCTTCAAAGCCTTGCATTAGGTGTTTATGGGTACTGAAATGCTTATATTTTTAATACCAATCCCTTTTCTATTTTTGCTTCGCAACCTATGGCAGTTAACTAAAATTCAGACGAGAACTAAGGCTGCGTTCAACTTGTTTTTTGGGTTGGTATTCATAGGTTGTTTGTGTTTGCCATATGAAAGTTATCAGAAATTTATGCAAGGTTTAGCTTTTGGCGGGTTATTATATATACCTTTCTATGTTTTAGTCTCGTGGCTGCTTGAAATGATATTGGAAAAATATAATCAGCAGATTGGACGATAACTTGGGTATTGCACCTGAAAAGGCTAAGTACAATAGCGCAATACAAAAAAGCCGCATTGGGCTGGACCTCGCTACCGATCGTCTGGTGTTGGCGGTGTTATACATAATCAGAGGAAATAAAATGAAAAAAGCAATTGCTTTAGTATCCGCTCTCCTTATGGTGGGCTGCGCCTCAAATCCTTACTTGGCGCCCATTGAAGGAAAGGAAAGTGCGAAACTCAGACTTACTTCAGTACCAAGCAACAATAACTTCGTAAGCACTGCCGACCCTACAGGTTGTATTTCTGACAAATCTTTGCTCCCTATTGCAACCTTGGGCGCTAAAGCAAATCTGGTTCGTAGCCTTAGCCGAATAGATATGCCTCTATACAATAAAGAAATTCCGGATTCTCACCAAAATGAAGTTTATGTTCCCGCTGGTTCAGAGTTTTCGTTTCAATTTAACGGTGTTGGAATTGTTGGCTTTACTCCTGGCACAGTAGAGGAAGATCAAGGTCTTATATATTCATGGTGTAGAAAAGTGGTCTCTTTCACACCTGAAAAAAATGCTAACTATGAGGCTCTTTATGATTATGTAGACGCGCCAAATGGAAATAAAACATGTGGTGTAAAACTTTTTGAAATAGTAAAGAGTTCTGATGGTGGTTATTCTAAAGTGGAGCTGAAAAACTACAAAGTGGAACACAATTACTGCAAATAATTATAACAAAGTTGTTCCAACACAGTTCCGGTGTTTCGCGGGTAATGCTCCCACTTTTAACAGTGGTTTAAAATAGGAGCATTACCCTACCATTCTTTTATCAACTAGCCTGGTTTTATAAACTCTGAGCGTACTGAAATAACGCCTTGAGGATATTCATTTTTTTCACATCATCACCGGCTTCATGTGCCAGATTTTCCAGCGCTAAACCAAATTCTTCAAAGGTGAGATTAGGTCTATCCAGGCCATGCGTTAGTTTGTCGCTGCGATAGCGTTGCCAGCGTTGTTGTTCCTGATCGGTTAAGCTTTGTGGGTAGTTGCGGGCACGGTATAAAAACAGCAGCTGATTTAATCTGTCTTCACTAAAAAGCACAGGGGTGGAGGCCAGTTGATCGGCACTCATCAAATGCAGCTGTTCCATGCGTTGTTTATCTTCATTCGAGACAAAGCCGTTGTACAACTGATAATCCGGATTGGTTTCTACACTGTACTCTGTCGGCAGCTGATACAGCTCCATCACCTTAGGCTGAATAGCAGAGCGGTTTTGCCGCAGCCAGTCCAGATGCTTCAGGCAAGCGGCTCTGTCTATGCCCAAATCGGCTGCCCGTTGCTCCGACAAGGTCTTAGCCGGAGACAACACAGGGCATTTATTAATATGAATAAGCTTTAAACCAAGCCGCTGCTGGTCTTCATCTAAATCCACGGTTTTGGTATATAAAAGTTGCTGTAAGCAAGCTAAATCCAGCTCCAGCAAGGGTGTTGGATCGGCTTGCAGGTTGTAGCAAATCACGGCGTTTTTATTGGTTGGATGTGGCGCTAAAGGCACTATCCAGCTCACACAACCCTGAATAGCAGGGAAGCGGCCCGACACATGCACCAGCGGCGTTAAATTGACTAAATCAAACAGTTTGCTGACTTCAGTTTTTTTGCGTAAATCCAGCAGGTACTGAAACAGCTTAGGTTGTTTTTCTTTCACCAGTTTGGCAATGGCGATAGTGGCGTACACATCAGACAAAGCATCGTGTGCACGTTGATGCGACAAGCCATTGGCTTTGGTTAACTCTTCTAATTTAAAGCTGGGGCTGCCATCGGCTTTTTCTGGCCAGACAATACCTTCAGGGCGCAGCGCATAACAGGCGCGCACTATATCGATTAAATCCCATCTGCTGTTGCCATGTTGCCATTCGCGGCCATAAGGCTCATAGAAGTTACGGTATAAGCTGTAACGCGTGACCTCGTCATCAAACCTTAAGCTGTTGTAACCCAAGACACAAGTATTGGGCTGGCTGAATTTTTCCAGAATACGACGACAAAATTCGGTTTCAGGCAAACCTTTTTGATTACAGAGCTGTGGCGTCAGGCCAGTGATTAAAGCCGCCACCGGATGAGGCAAATAATCGTTCGCCAACTGGCAATACCACATATCGGGTTCGCCAATAGGGTTTAAATCTAAGTCGGTGCGAATACCACCAAACTGGGCCGGGCGGTCTTTTTTTGGATCAGCCCCCCAGGTCTCAAAGTCATAAAAATAGAATGTAGCTGTTTGGTTCAAAACCATGAGTCCATAAATGCCGGAGTAAAAAGAACGGGCAGTGTAGCACTGGTACGTGAAGTCGTCGATTGGGCTGCTATAGCGGGAGAGCAAAATCAGATTAATCCGATGGGCTTAACAGACTGATCTGCTTAGGCTAGCCGGTCCGTAATTGCCTATGCTGTTTAAACTAAATTGTAGCCCTGAACCTGTAAACCGGAGAAAAGTATGTTACCCATTTCTGTCGCTGTGGTGGACGATCATCCGTTTTTACGTTTGGCGGTGAAAGCAGTGCTGGAACGGCATCACTTTGTGGTGGTTGCAGAGGCAGATAATGGCGTGGATGCGATTGGGTTGCTGAAAAACATGCCATGCCAGCTGATGATCCTGGATTTGGATATTCCGCAAATGAGTGGGCTTGAAGTGATACGCCGTGTTTGTCAGCGTTATCCGGACACCCGCATTCTGGTGCTGACAGCACAGGAGCCGGCCGTTTATGCAGTGCGCTGCATTGAAGCCGGGGCTTGTGGCATAGTCTGCAAAGCACAGCCGCTGGACGAGTTAGCAGAAGCGGCGCGTTTGGTGATGAAAGGCAAAAAAGTATTCCCGCAACCTGAACTCTATGGCGAACAGCTGGCAGGCTCAGAAGCTGCGTTATTGGCCAGTTTAAGCAACAGAGAGCTGCAAATAGTCGAGTTGTTATGTAAAGGCCATGCCAATAAAGAGATTGCAGAAACCATGTCTATTAGTCATAAAACGGTAAGCACCCACAAAACCAATATTCTTAGCAAACTGAATTTAGGCTCCTCAATGGAGCTGTTTGATTTTGCCAAAAGGCACAATCTGTTATGAAGTGCTGCTGGCGGCCAATCCATCGGCATTTGCTACTACAGTGCTGGTCAGGTTTAAGCCTGAACTGAATTTGCCGTCAAAAGAGGATCTGGACATATACAGATCGCTGTTCAGATATTGATTTTGGATGGCCGCATAGCTGTTTAAACCCACGCCATAGCTGTCAAAGTTGGAACTTAAACCAATGCTTTTAATGCTGCTATGTTCGATTTGCTTACGCCAGCCTAATTCTGCCGTGTTTTCTTTGCTGCCATCTCGTGAGGTTCTGTTGCCCAAAGCGCCATAAAACTGCGAAGACTGCTGACCAAAGTTGATATTCAGGCTGAGCTCTATACCGGTATTGCGTTTTTGTGTCTGATCCGAAAGCGCTGGCCTGTTAAAGGCACTAAAACGCCAGGTGCTGTCGGTATCCATAAACTTGTGATTGTACTGCCAACTGATGTCTGCTCCCGTGCCTCTGTGTGCCTGGTGTGACAGCCTGAGCGAAGCACTTTGGCTGGCGCTGATCCTTTGCTGCCAGCTCAGCGCTGTGGTTTGTTGTGAAACCGCTATTTTGTTTTGAGTATTTTTGCTGTACTGCTGGCTGAGCACCAGATTGCCGCTGTCAAAACCATAGATAAGCTGGGTGTCCAGGCCATAACCTTTTCCCTGACTGTGATAATAATTCGCCAGCAGTTTGCTGCGATCCGACAGGCTGTGATCAACTGAGCCACCAAGCTGAATTGCGTTATCTATATACTGAGTGCCCAGGCCAACAACAGTGGATGCATTGAGCAGGTAATTCAGCGTGGCACCCGCTGTTAATTCCCCTTCAAAAGCTGATTCTGTGCTGTTAAACAGTTGAGTCTGGCGACCGGCAAACAGGTTGTAGCGAAGCGGCTCAGAACTGTCGCCCCAGTTGCTGGCTTTATAAATCATGGCCCGGGATTCAGAGATCAGCTGCCCATCCTGTACTACCCGCAATTGCACTTCATAAATTCCGCCTGGTAACACTTTAGTGTCTATCGCCTGCAAACCTGCCGCCACTTGCTGGCTATTGATCAGAAAACCATTACGATAAATTTCCACTATAGCGGGCCTGTCGGCTGTGACGTACAGAGGCACAGTGCTTGGGTACTGTTGGTCTGTCACCAGGGTGTCGGAGGAGCTCAGCATAAGCCCCAGCATATTTTCACCCCCTGAGCCGCGGCCAGGTCGCAAGCTTAAGCCCTGAGGATCATTGGCAAAGTAGCCGGCGCGAACAGAATAACCTTGCAGTTCACGCTGGCTATACAGCTGGCTTACACCGTAGTAGGTGTTGTTGCCTGCAACGCCGCTTTTGGAGATTTGAGCTCCGCTGTGATGAGTCCAGTTGCCTGTACTGGCAACAGCCTCAAGATGGTAATAGCTGGAGGACGCAGAGTTTTCGATATTCATCAGATTTAGCTGATTTTGAATAATAACGCCACTGCTGCCGCCTTCAGGCAAGGACTGATATTTTTGCGTTGTGTTTTGCTGTTCGACATCAGGAGTCAGAATAGACAAGCGGGAGTCGGACAGGCTGTAATCCAGTGCCAGCCAGGATTCTTTGCAGCCAGTGCAGGGGCCTAAAGCCACTTTGTTGCTGAGTTCTTGTTGCCAGAAGCTCCGTTCTGAATCGGTATAAGGGCTGTTGTAGGCATCGGTAAAACTCAGCAGCTGTACCTTGTCGTCTTCAGTTAAGACCAGCAGGGCGTCACCCAGATAGCTGCTGTTTAGCTCGACTCTGACCGCCAATGGCACATTAAATAGATGCGAAGCAAAATCGGCCGGTAGCTGTTTGGCTTGTTGTATCACAGGAAGAGCAGACTGTACCGTCTGGCCATATGCTGAAGTTGCCAGCAGGGTGCAGGTTATGCAGACAGCAATGTGGTTGAGTGAAAACGCTGGCAATCACAGTTCCCCCCGGTAAGTTGAGTGTTGTGTATGCTAAGCAGGCAAAGGAGGTCAGACTATCGGACTAATCTGAGTTTTACCTTAGGTTGTGGATCATGTGCCTGAGTGGTTTGGTTTTTTGGGTTTAAAGCCAATGGCATCCGCTTTATGGCATTGAAGTTTCAAAGAGTAAATTCACCACCCCCTGATAAGTACCGGCTCTGTAACGGCCGCCTGAAGGGGGCAAAGCCATAATCTGTATATCCAGTTGCTGACCCGCACTGGCTTGTTGGGCATTTAATATAATTTGAGCTGTAGTACTTAACAGGCTGTTGTTCAGTTGTACTTTGAGTGGAATTTGTTCTGAGCCATAACTTAATAAAGGCGGTGCTAATAAACGGGCTGAAACAGCGCCTAAACGGCTCTGGATATAGAGCTGTTTTTGTATAGGCAAGAGTTGCTGCTGATAGCTGTCCCATTGCATCTGTTGGGTTTGATTCAGCCAGGGATCGGATTCAGGAGTATTGATCTGAAAATCCGGATTCGGCAGTTGCAAGGAGACGGTCACCTTGTGTTCAAAGCGCTCTGTAGCAAAAAGCAGAGGACAGACAAAGATCATCAGCAGCAGAAGGGCGCGCATATCAAAACTCCTGCATCTTTTTCACATCACCTTCCTGTAATTCAAAGCGGTAATGGCGGCCTGCGTCTTTGTGCAATGTTTTGGTTTTACCAGGCAGAATATGCTCCAGTATAGGTTTGTCGCAGTGGGTGTTGCCGACGTCACACTGAGCCAGTTTATCCAGCTTAATGGTGGTATTGCCGTTATTACGGATAACAACTTTGTCGTTGTCAGCTGTGATTTGAGTATCGAAAACTTCTTGTGCCGGATGCACAAACACTATGGTTCCATACCCTGCCAATAAGTTAAAACCAGCCTGCAATGAGCTGTTGTAGTCAGCGCTTTCTTCTGCGTTTAAGTTAAAGTTGTCGTTGACGTCCGGCAATACAGGAATATAACGCACTCGAAAGTAACGCTCTTTGTCGCGAGGGCCTACAAACAATAAACGGGCCGACTGAATACCTGAAGCCGGAATAATCAAACGGGCAGGGCTGACAATTAAGGTATCAGCGTTTTGGCTGTCACCTAAAATCTCACCTGCTTCGACTTCTTTAGCGACACCTTTTTCGTCATAAACAATCTCATGCACTGTCACCCGCACAAAAGCTGTGGCGTCCCCAGCGTTATAAATACGTTTGAGTTCAGTGCTTTGTTTACCACTGATGTAATCGTGCAAAGTGCCGACGTTAATATTAGGGGCTGCGGCATAACTCAACAGACTGGCCATACCTGCTACCACTGTTAAGCATTTCATCAAAGTGAAGACTTTGTTCATCGTCAGTGTGCTCCTTTGTTGTATTTAACCCGTTCAGACTACAAAGATGTGATCTGGGGTAAGGCGCGTTAATTTAGATATTCATGTAAGGCATGTGGATCGGATTTGTCTGATTTGTAAAAATGCCGCTGCAATAAGCTGATTGAAAGTATCTGAAAATTCGGGCAATCTTGCGACTGAATCTATCCATGGAACCAAGGAAATACCCCGATGAAACTGATTCTTGTATTGGCCTCTGTTTTTTCTTTTGCTACCCCTGCTGCAGTTGCTCAGGATTGTGGCGGCTCCTGTAATGGCTCTAACGCTTCAGCCATGATGTCTGAAGGTGTTGGCCTGGTACTGGCAGGTTCTTTATCCGCAGTTGCAGCTTCTGGTCAACTGGTGGTCGAAGGCATTGAAAAAACTGCAGAAGGTATGGTGGTTGTGATCAAAGGCTCAGGCAAAGCAGCCAGCGCTACAGTGAAGTTATCAGGCAAAGCGGTAAAAGGATTAAGTATAGCTGTGGGTGAAGCTGTAGAGCTGACGGCATTAAGCACAGGTTATACCTTGTATTACAGCGGCAAAGCCATTGCCTTTATTCCTACTGAAGTTGGCAAGGCGCTGATTGAACATGCCAAAGCAAAATAAATTGAAAACTCTTGCAGTAGTTTTATGGCTGTCCTTGTCTGGTCTGGTTCAGGCCGGACAAGGTTGTTCGGATTCAGAAACTGAGCCGTTGGAATTGAGGAACGCGCTGGAGCTTGCGTTAAAAACTCAGACGACATTACAGCAGGCTCAGGCAGAAACAGCCATCATAGCCAGGGTTGGCCAGGATTTATCAAAATATGGCTTGCGATACAGCCATCTTGGATTAGTGCAAAAAGAAGCCGATGGCCGATACACTGTTTTGCATGAATTAAATGAATGTGGCTCGGATCGATCTGATCTTTATGTTGAGGGTTTAGGTAACTTTTTCCTCGACGACGTGTTGGCTTTTGAAGTGCTGATTTTATTGCCGCCTGTTGCTGTACAGCAAAAACTGGCCAGCCTGATGCGAGGACCTTTAGCCCGTCAAATGCATCATAAGAAGTACAATATGTTGGCTTATGTTTTTGACACTGAGTATCAGAACTCTAACCAATGGGGTTTGGAGTTACTGGCGCACGCACTCAGTGAAAGCCCTTTAACGGATAGAAAGTCTGTACAACATTGGTTAAAGCAACAGCGTTTTCAGCCAGGAGTCATTGAAGTGGGGCCGGTAACACGGCTGGGGGCTTCTGTGTTTAAAGCCAACGTTAGTTTTGATGACCATCCGCTGAAACAACGCCTGAAAGGAAAGTATCAGGTAGTGACAGTCGAGTCTGTCGAACGGTTTTTATTAAAACTACAACCTGAAACCCAGCGTATAGTGCTGACGCATTAAGCTTAACCTGCCGTTATTCTGCAGAAAATAACGGCCATTTATAAATTCCCACTTGTCGTCCGGTAGATATGCAGGTAAAAAGTCGACCCGATTTTTTAGAATGACACGCGACAAGACGTAACTAAACGCGACAGGACACATCATGAAAGAGCGTATTGGCTTTATTAACCCACCAGGCAGTGCTGTAACAGTGGAATTACCAGACTGGGTGGCCACTTTTGTTGACTGGCAAAAAACCTATCACAGTGACGATGAAAAAATGGCCTTAGCCATTGAATTGTCAAAACAAAATGTAGAGCGTGGCACGGGTGGTCCTTTTGGTACTGCTATTTTTGATCGGGTTTCAGGTCAGCTGTTAGGGGTAGGGGTCAACCGAGTGGTGCCTTTAACTAATTCCACCTTACATGGCGAAACAGTGGCTATTATGATGGCCGAAAAAGCCCTGGGTTCTTTTACCCTGGCAACAGACAGCGGCCGTGAACTCTTTACCTCTTGTGAGCCTTGCGCCATGTGTATGGGCGCAGTGCTCTGGAGTGGTGTTAATCGTATGGTCTGTGCTGGTGCAGCTGAAGATGCCAGAGCTATTGGTTTTGACGAAGGCCCGGTATTCGAGCAGTCGTATCAGTATTTAGAAAATGCCGGCATGGAAGTGGTGCGTCAGTTTAAACGTAGTGACGCCAAAGCAGTGCTGGATTATTACAAAAACTCCGGTGGCCGGATTTATAACGGCCGGGATTAGAAGGGAAGCTGAAGTGTTATTTGTAGTGATGTTAGGTGGTAAACACCCCAAAGCAAAAATTGAAGTGCATGATGTGGCTTTTGTGACTGGCAACAGTATTGAAGACTGCTATCCGCAGTTACGCGAGCAGTGGTTTGGCACTATGGCGGGTATGCATATCGATTCCTGGATGCAGGTCGACGGCATAGAAGGCTATCAGGTGCGGTTTTCTGAACAAGCACCTGCTGCGGATGAATTGCGGTTGTTTTTCATTAATTTAGGCGGCTACTTACCTGGTACTTTTGGTGAGGATCATCATTACCTGCTGGTGAGCGCCAAAGACAAAGCTGAAGCC
Organism: Gammaproteobacteria bacterium; assembly: GCA_018825965.1. Classification (GTDB taxonomy): domain Bacteria; phylum Pseudomonadota; class Gammaproteobacteria; order Enterobacterales; family Alteromonadaceae; genus Pararheinheimera. The sequence goes on along the minus strand of JAHKAA010000026.1, from coordinate 236,580 downwards.
AAACAAAAGGGCAAAGCTTACCTGCCCAAAAGCTGGGATAAACCTCATACCGATGCTGTAGTGGATGTAGATGACTGCATTGCTATTGATCAGGTCGGAGGCCGCTATGTACGGCTGGTTCTGGCTGAACACAAAGACATAGTTTATCAGTCGGATTATATTATTTTGGGTTGATAACAAAGGTCAGAATTAAAGCTCTGACCTTTTACAACTGCACAGCAGACAAAGCTGGCTGGGTTTTCTTTAAAGTGGTGACGTATTTTTCAAAACGCTCCTGCTCACTTTTATCCAGCTGATTTTGCCGCAGTACCCTGGCTGCATTACGGGCGTAGTTGATGGCTTCGCCTGTGACTCCTGCGCTTTTACTCATGGCCTGGAGCAAATTCAGCGCTATCACCGGATTGGTGGGCATAAAGTCGAAGGTTTCACAAAAGAGTGATACGGCACGGCCATACTGGCCCATACGGTAGGCGTCTGAGGCTTCGGTATTAATTTGTTTGATCTGCTGTTTTAAACTTTCGTGTTTGTCCTGTTCCAGTTGCAACATAATGCGCTGAGTTTCGGTCAGAAAATCATCGTCATACAACATGGTTTTTAAGCGGTCGATACAAAGCTGGCTGGAATATAAATCACCCAGTTCAAAAAAAGCTTTGGCTGCATCCATACAGCTATCTATGGTCAGATCATCCAGGGGTAAATCCTGAATTTGCTGCATTAATTCACGGCCTTCTTTGATGGCACCACGGCAACTGCTGATACGGCTGCGTAAGATCACGGTTTCCCGCTTCAGCACATCGACGTTAAAACGTTTATGCAAAGCGTCCAGCAATTTGCCTGCATTTTGCAGAATAACAGCTTTATCCAACACAGATGCGCCTTTGGCCTGATCGACCAAAGTGCGGGCATGGTTCAGATAATTATCAGCTGTATCGTCTATAGAATGGCGGGCACCCTGAACTATTTTGCCGGCAATACGGGCTGCAATATCGGTATGGCCCAAAATGGCACATAAATTACTTAAGGTTTTTTGGCGGCTGACGTTTTTAGGGGACAAAGTGGCGGCTTTTGTTAAGGTTTCAAAGGCCAACTGATAACGGCCATGGCGCACGTATAAACGGGATAACCAATCCAGAGCTTCCACTTTGGTGTCACCAAACTGAGTCAAATCAGCCAGTTCCAGTTCGGTATCTTCCCAGCGCTCCAGATAAAAACAGCTTAAGGCATGGCCCAGACGCGCCCAGCTATAGGCTTTTTGTTGCAGCACTTTTTGGTAAAAGACTTCAGCTTTGTCGTATTGCCCCAATTTCAGCAGCAATTCGCCTTTGAGTCGCATGGCTTGCAATGCATAGTCTGGTTTGGTTCGCATCACCAGATCGCATTCACGAGAGGCTTCGGCATAGTCCTGCTCAAACAAGCGGAAAAATACTCTACGTAATTCAATACGGTGTCTGATGGCTCTGTTGATGCGCTCTTCTAAGGCCGGAGCAGTAAAAGGTTTCAGCAAATAGTCATCAGGTTGCAGTTCAATCACACCATGAACTATCTGGCTTTGGCCTTCGGCGCTAATGACGATAAAACAGCAGAGTGGGGCCAGCAGTTGTTGTTTTTTTAAGGCTTCAAATAGCTGATAACCGTCTTTGCAGTCACCCAGGTTAAAGTCACACAAAATAAAATCGAAGGGCATATCTATACATTTCTGCATAGCTTCGCCTGCGTCTTTGGCCAGATGAATAGCCTCAAACCCCATTTGTTGTAACATTCCTTTTACGGTGGCCCGGACGGGCGCACAGTCATCAATGACCAAGACTTTTTTACAACGAAAAAATGACTGGTCCATATCGGTTTAACTCTTATATTTTGCGTTTAACTGCTGATCTGTAGCGACGAAATTATGGGGCGCATACTAAATAGCCAAATTGATTTTGTAAAGTATGTTTTTTATATGTTAACCACGATTATTTGCTGCTTCACTCTAAAGATAGCAGAAAGATCCTATAACTCATCACCTTAGCCTGAACCTCCTTTGTGTGAATTATTTTGTGCAAAAAAGAGGATGGACCAGAGTTGCCACTGCAGTGCTTTTTATAGGAACTTAAATGCTTGATTTGCTCTGTTCGTACTTATGGCATAATAAAAGCGTTCTGTAGGCAGTTTAAGGTTGTACCTCTTTGTTTAAACTCATGTTTTCTTTTGTATTTTTTGTTGTTTGGACAGTGGCTGCTGCGCCTGCCAATTTTGATTCCGCCAAAAAACTAGCCAGCCGTATCTATGCACCTGAAAAACAAGAATTTTATTGTGGATGCGATATTCGTTGGCAAGCCGGCAAAGGCATTCCTGATCTGAAAGCCTGTGGTTATCAAATCCGGAAAAATGGCCCCAGAGCAAGCCGTATTGAATGGGAACATGTGATGCCTGCCCAGCAATTTGGCTCCCCTTTATCCTGCTGGAGAAAGGGCGGGCGTGAGCAATGTGGTAAAACAGATCCCTTGTTTAAACAAATGGAAGCCGATTTATTTAATCTCAAACCTGCAATAGGTGAAGTAAACGGTGACAGATCGCATTACCGTTTTGCACTTTTGCCTCCCCAGGCTCCACAATATGGTTCCTGTGACGTGAAAGTGGACTTTAAAAGCCGGCAGGTTGAGCCCAGAGCACAAATTCGCGGTGATATAGCCCGTATTCATTTTTATATGGCCGACAAATACAAGATCCATTTATCAAAAGCCCAGCAACAGCTTTTTATGGCCTGGCATCAGCAGGATCCTGTCGATGACACTGAACTTAAGCTGCAGCAACGTATTGCTCAGCATATGGGGCATGGCAATGACTTTGTCACAGGAAAAAAAGTCTGGCAGCTGGATTACAAAGCCTCGGCTTTTGGCTTGAATAAGACCAATGAAGCCACCCGGACTGCTGCAGTACCCCAGGAGCAAGCCTCAGGTCAGGTGCTGGGCAATAAACGCAGCAAGTTGTATCATTTAAGTCATTGCAGTGGTTATCGTCAGGTGTCAGAACGCAATCAGCAATGGTTTGATACAGAACAACAAGCACTGAACGCTGGCTTTAAAAGAGCAGGAAACTGCGTGACACAAAGCGCCATAGGCGCTGAAGACTGAACCCTTATTCTGGCAAAACTAACGCAGAGTGACTTGCGTCTGTGAGGCAGTTCGCGGTACAACCCTGAACAATAAGTTTATTGATCAGGGATTTTTTTATGCGTCGCTCCATCAGCTTTTTAGCCTTATGTTGTTTTTCTGCTTTAGCTTCGGCCAATCAGGCCACAACTCCCATCGCCATAGTGATCCACGGTGGTGCCGGTACCATCAACAAAAGCCAGATGACAGAAGCGCAGGAGCAGGCCTACCACGCCACCTTAAAACATGCAGTAGAAACAGGTTATGCCGTGTTGGAAAAAGGCGGCAGTAGTGTGGATGCAGTGACTGCTGCTGTGCTGATTATGGAAGACTCGCCGCTGTTTAATGCGGGTAAAGGCGCTGTGTATACCTATGATGAGGGTCATGAACTGGATGCTTCTATTATGCGTGGCGATAACCTGATGGCAGGTGCTGTTTCCGGGGTCACAGTGGTGAAGAACCCTGTCTTACTGGCCCGCTCTGTGATGGAAAAGTCCGAACATGTAATGCTCTCCGGTGCTGGTGCTGAGCAGTTTGCCAAAGAGCAGGGTCTGGAGCTGGTTGAAAACTCCTATTTTGATACCGAATTTCGTTATGACGCCTTAAAAAAAGCTAAACAAAGTATGCAAAAAGTGCCACATCAGGCACAAAATTACCGTTTAAAAGCACCATGGTTACCAGAGTGGAATATGGGCACTGTGGGTGCTGTGGCTATGGATCGCAGTGGTTTACTTACAGCAGCGACCTCTACTGGTGGTATGACAGCCAAACGTTATGGCCGTATTGGCGATGCGCCTATTATTGGTGCAGGTAATTTTGCAGACAATGGCAGTTGTGCTGTGTCGGCCACTGGTCATGGTGAATTTTTTATCCGCTATCGTGTGGCTTCGGATATTTGTGCCAGGGTGAAGTATCAGGGCATCAGTGCTGACAAAGCGGCTGATCAGGTGATACAGCAGGAACTGGCCAAAGTAGGGGGCACTGGTGGTGTGATCCTGATCGACCACAAAGGCAAAGTCGGCTGGAGTTTTAATACCGAAGGCATGTACAGAGCGAAAAAAACGGAAGGCGAAGCCACCATCAGTGAAATTTTTAAAGAGAGTTCAGCCAAGTAGCTTGCGCTGGTCTACGCTTAAGGTGTTGTGAAAATACGACGTTTTTGAGGGGCTTATGGACTTATTAAAAATTTCTGATCATATGAATCGTCACCCTGTGACCTTTACCGAAGAGATGTCAGTGGAAGAGGCGGTCAATAAACTGATCCTCGCTGAACAATTGGGTGGACCTGTGATCAACAAAGAAAAAAAAGTGATTGGTTTTGTCTCTGAGCAGGATTGCCTGTCCAGAATGTTATCCGGTACTTATCATTTACAGCAGGCTGCTTCAGTCAAAGATGTGATGCGAAAAGAAGTGCTGACGGTCAAGTCTTACCACGGCATAGTAGATTTAGCTCAGACCATGCTGATGGCCAAACCTAAGGTGTACCCTGTGGTGGATGATGACGGTTATCTGCTGGGCGTGATTAGCAGAACAGATGTATTACGAGCCATCGATCTGGAATTGCATTCGCATTACAAAGCGGTCAGTTGATGTATTACCAGTAAAAGCACTGTTTTAAGCGGTGCTTTTACTGGATCTCAAGCCCCTGAACTTGGTAGCATGTCGCCCCTATCTCTTGAGGGCCTTGTGTTGACCGACTCTACTGTTAAAGCTGCTATTGCTATCCATGACGCTGAAATTTCTGTTGCCGCGCTTGCTAAAGCCATTCCCAATTCGTTATCTAAAGATCAGCACCGTTTTCGCCAGACCTTGCAGAGCATTAAAAAACAGCAGGACCAAACCAAACAGCAGCAGTTAATGCAGCAGCTGTCGGCAAAAATCGCCATGTCTATGCAGTTACGCGCTCAGCGACTTGCAGCAATGCCCACTATTGACTACCCGGCTGAACTGCCTGTTGTAGGTAAAAAAGACGACATTAAAGCCGCCATCGCTAAACATCAGGTAGTGATTATTGCCGGTGAAACAGGCTCGGGTAAAACCACCCAAATTCCAAAAATCTGTTTAGAGTTAGGTCGTGGTGTGGCTGGTATGATAGGCCATACCCAGCCACGACGTTTAGCGGCACGCAGTGTGTCGGCGCGTTTGGCTGAAGAGCTGAAATGCCCTGTTGGGCAGCAGGTGGGTTATAAAATCCGTTTTGGCGATCACACAGCGCCCACCACTTTAGTCAAACTGATGACTGACGGTGTGTTGCTGGCTGAAATTCAGCAGGACAGATTTTTAAATCAATACGACACCATCATCATCGATGAAGCGCACGAACGCAGTTTAAATATCGACTTTTTATTGGGTTATTTAAAACAGCTGTTGCCACGTCGTCCTGATTTAAAAGTCATTATCACCTCAGCGACCATAGATCCGGAGCGGTTTTCCAAACACTTTTTTGATGCGCCTATTATCGAAGTGTCAGGCCGTACTTACCCGGTCGAAACCCGTTACCGGCCTGTGGCGGAAAACGACGATAAAGATGCTGATCAGCTGCAATCTATCTTTGATGCAGTCGAAGAGCTGTACCGCGAGCCACCTGGCGATATTCTGATTTTCTTAAACGGTGAGCGCGAAATTCGTGACACAGCAGATGCGCTGGAAAAGTTAAAACTGCCTCATACCGAAGTGTTGCCGCTTTATGCCCGTTTAAGTGCAGCGGAGCAGAATCGTATTTTCCAGACCAGCGTAGGTCGTCGCATAGTTCTATCGACCAATGTGGCAGAAACCTCGTTAACTGTGCCCGGTATTCGTTATGTGATAGACCCCGGCACAGTACGTATTTCGCGTTACAGCTACAGATCCAAAGTGCAGCAGTTGCCCATTGAAGCCGTCAGTCAGGCCAGCGCCAATCAGCGTAAAGGCCGTTGTGGCCGTGTGGCTGCTGGTATCTGTATCAGGTTATACAGCGAAGACGATTTTAATGGCAGACCAGAATTTACCGATCCGGAAATTCTGCGTACCAACTTAGCCTCCGTCATTTTACAAATGCTGGCTTTGGGTTTAGGTGACATTCAGGCTTTCCCGTTTTTAGAGCGGCCGGACAGCCGTTTTATTAATGATGGTATTAAGCTTTTAGAAGAGCTGGGTGCAGTCAAGCCTCAGTCCAATAGCCATAGTTTGCAAATGACAGACTTAGGCCGCCAAATCAGCCGTTTACCCGTCGATCCTCGTTTAGCCCGTATGGTATTTGCTGCAACCAAACACAGCTGTTTGCAGGAAGTGCTGGTGATTGTTTCGGCTTTGTCTATTCAGGACCCACGCGAAAGGCCTTTGGATAAACAGCAAAAAGCCGATGAATTGCATGGCCGTTTTGCCGATCCGGATTCAGATTTCAGCGCCTGGCTTAAACTCTGGGCTTATTTGCAGGAGAAGCAGGACGAGCTGACCAATAACCAGTTCCGCCGTTTATGTAAACAAGAGCTGCTCAATTACCTGCGTGTGCGCGAATGGCAGGATTTATTTGGCCAACTTAGCCAGATTTGTACTGAACAGCAGTGGAGCCTGAATTCGCAGGTTGCATCTTATGAGCAAATTCACAGTGCTTTATTGACGGGGTTGTTAGGCCAGATTGGTAGCCGTGACAGCGACGCCGATTATATGGGCCCACGTCAAAGCCGCTTTTTTGTTTTCCCTGGCAGCAGCTTATTTAAACGCAAACCTAAATGGGTGATGGCAGCAGAACTGGTGGAAACCTCTAAGCTTTATGCCCGCGCTGTGGCCAAAATTGAGCCTGAATGGGTGGAACCCGCTGCTATGCATTTAGTCAGCCGCAGCTACAGCGAGCCGCACTGGGAAAAGAAAAAAGGCGCAGTAGTGGCTTATGAACAGGTGTCTTTGTATGGCCTGATCATTGTCGGCAAACGCCCTGTGTTGTACAGCAAAATAGACCCTGCCACTTGCCACAACATTTTTATCCGCAGTGCTTTGGTGGAGCAGGATCTTGGCCTGAACGAAAGCTTTTTAGCCCACAACCAAAAGCTGATTGAGCAGGTGACTGAGCTGGAAGAAAAATCTCGCCGCCGCGATATTTTGGTGGATGAAGAAACCTTAGCGGCCTTTTACGCTGAAAAGATTCCGCTGTGGGCCAATAACAGAGTCGATTTTGCCAAATGGTGGAAAGAGGTCAAAGCCAAAGATGCCAAATTGCTGCATCTGGATTTAGAGCAGCTGTATAAGCGCGACGCCTCTGAAGTGACAGCCGATAAATTTCCGGAATTCTGGCGTCAGGGCAATTTAACTTTACCTTTGGATTATCACTTTTCTCCGGGTGCGCCGGATGATGGTGTCAGTCTGGTGGTGCCTTTGTCCTTGTTAAATCAGCTGGAAGAGCAGGGTTTTGACTGGCTGATCCCTGGCCTGCGCCATGATTTGTTGGTAGCGCTGATTAAATGCCTGCCGAAACAATACAGACGCAACTTTGTGCCAGCGCCAAATTACGCCGATGCCTTATTACAAAGTATTCAACCCGAAGACGGGCCTTTGCTGGATGTGGTCAGCAACAGGTTAAAGCGGATGTCGGGCGTCACTATTCCGGAGGATGCCTGGGAGCTGTCCGGCATTGAAACTCATCTGAAGTTTAACTTTAAGATAGTGGACGACAAAGGCAATACCTTAAAACAAGGTCGCTCTTTAGCGCTGTTAAAACAAGAGCTGCAGGGCAAAGTGCAACAGAACTTAAGTCAGGTGGCAGAGCGGGGCATAGAGCAGGACAAGCTGACACAGTGGTCTTTTGGCCAGTTGCCGCGTGAATACATCAAAATGCAGGCCGGTTATCAAATCAAAGCCTATCCGGCTTTGGTGGATAACAAAGATTCGGTGTCCATAAAGCTGTTGGATAACGCCGAACAAGCGGCTGAACAAAGCAAACTGGGCTTGCGCCGTTTAGTGTTATTAAACGTGCCATCACCTGTGAAGTACCTGCAGGAATCCTTGCCGAACAAAGCCAAGCTGGGTTTGTACTTTAATCCTTTTGGCAAAGTACTGGAGCTGATAGACGACTGTATTGCCGCTGGTGTGGATCAGCTGATTAGCGAGCAGCCCTGGCCAGAAACCGAAGCTGATTTTACCGCTGTCAAAGAAAAGATCCGCGCTGAGCTGGGTGAAACCGTTTTACGTATCGCACTGAAAGTAGAGCAGATTTTAACCCTTGGTCATGAAATTCAGAAAAAGCTCAAAGGTAAAGTTGAGTTAAAACATGTGCAAGGCCAGGGGGAAATCAAACAACATCTGGATTCCTTATTGTTTAAGGGGTTTGTCAGCACTCATGGTGCGGCACGTTTGGATGCCATTTTGCGTTATTTACAGGCACTGCAAAAACGTCAGGAAAAACTGCCGGTGGATCCAAACCGCGACAGATTAATGTCACACGAATACCAAAAGGCAGCAGACGCCTATCAGAATTTATTGGGTAAATTTGCTGGCCGCAGTATTCCGGAGCCCGTGCTGGCTATTCGCTGGATGCTGGAGGAACTTAAAGTGTCGTTACATGCTCAGACTTTAGGCACACCTTACCCTGTGTCGGTAAAACGTATCTTGCAGGCCGTTACAGAGTTAAAGTAAAGTAAATGTTTGAAAAATTTTGAGTTGTTTTTTGGCAAATCGGTAAATAAGCCATACACTTAGTTCGGGCGCATCGATGCGTTGGAATGGAGACACAAGGATGCAGACAATGGAACTGAAGCAAAAAAAAGTCATGATAGTGGACGACGAAGACTTTATGTTTCGTCTGCTTGAACTGGCTTTGTCGCCTTTTTACCAACTGTCTTATGCCAAAAGTGGGGTTGAAGCTTTACAACTGGTGCTGCAACAACAACCGGATCTGGTGATGATGGATATCTGTATGCCGGGTTTAGATGGGCTGGACACCTGCCGCTTATTAAAAAATGCCCCTGAAACCGGCCATATCCCCATTCTGATGATGTCAGGCCTGGATAGTCCACGCGATGAAATGATAGCGCTGGATGCCGGAGCCGACGCTTTTGTCAGTAAGCCTATCAGTGCCAGGCATATTCAGATGCTGGTGGATGATTTACTCTGCAGCCATATGCATAAGTAAGCTGAACAAAAGCCTTTACAGTGGCCTGTTGCCGATCTATAAAAGATATCAATTCAAAACATAAGACCCAAAGTAATTGGAAGTGCAGCAAAACAGCTGTGGCTTCGGCTACGCAGGGGAGGCAGTAAAAGTTTATGTTAGGCCACAGTGATAAACGCAACTACTACCGAATGATGGTGAATGCTCAGGTGCAGTTAATGATTAACGATCCTGAATCAGGCCGGGTGATCAACGCCATTTGCCGCGATTTAAGTGCCACTGGTATGTCGCTGGAAATAGACGAACCGCTGGAGATGGGCATTTTGCTCTACATCAAAATGGAAAGTTCCAACCCCAGTTTCCCCCCTTTATCCGCCCACGCTAAAGTGATGCGCTGCGCTCAGGAGCAGGAAGATTGTTATCAACTGGGTGTGCAGATTATAGAACTGAATTAGCAGCGTTTTCTGCTATTGAGTTTTGCAGCTCAGCAGCGGCGCGTCATAACCCCATTGCACTGCAAAAACTTGGTTTTGCTCTGACAGTTTTTCATTACGACCCACATAAGTCTGATCGGCCTGTTGATACATTAACGATACCTGATCACCATAATCCGCAATTAAAGTGGCTGGTGTGGTGGTGGGGTAATAACGCAGCGAAATTTCATTGGCCGGATTATTATCACAACTAAGCAGCAGCTTTTTACTCATGGGTACCAGTTCATAACGCGCCTGTAACTCGGCAATACGCAATGTATAAAGCTCTGCAGCACATGCTCTTTTGTCGTCTTGTTTCCAGCACTCCGCTTTACCTTTGACCCAACCGCGCTGCTCAGTTTTTAACAGAGGCGGTTTTTCATTGGCCGCTTTTGCCAAAGCCTGCTGATACAGCTCAGCCAGTTGTTGATCTTGTTTCAGTAGTTCCGGGTCTGAGCAAATCAGTTTATCTATAGTGCCTTGATCTTTGGCCTGACAATTGATTTGGTTGCCTGCTGTGGCAGCCTGAAGTGGAGCAGCGGCTAGTAGGGTGGTTGCGAGGAGTAAAAGTTTCATCTTCCTGTCCTTTTGATTTTACTGTTGGTAACAGTGTCAGGGAAAGTGGGAATAATCAAGTTTGGTGCATTGCCGGAGTAAACATTTGATGAATTCGTGTGTCACCTGTATGTATTCTGCTAACACTAATAATTCCCATGGTTTAGAAGAATCTGTTGAAATAGAGGTTCATCGGTATTATTAATACCTGAGGTATTTATCATGCAAAAAATGTGTGCGGCTACAGGCCGCATTATTTTAGCTTGGGGTTAATGTGTAAAAAATACTGATGAGTACAACTTAACTTCGCAGCACTCTACGGATTTAATCTTGTGCATCCTCTTTGCAGAAAGTGATTATGGCTCTGAATTTATCGTTCCCCGGTAAGACTGACGGTCAAGAAGGCTTGAATGAATTTATTAACTATCGCATTTTGTTTTTGTTTGCTCTTCGTAAGCAGGATCTGTGTATCAGAAGAGTTGGATCTTAATAGAAATACAGTGATCCCGCATACTGAAGTAGAATTGGCAATCCAGAATATAGTCCACGAATTAAACGAAACGTATCTATACCCCGAGAAGGCAAAAATAGCATCGGATAATTTACTTGCAAAATTGCGCTCGGGATACTTTAACCAGCACTATGAATTTTCACGTTTTAATCATGAAGTGACATCTATTCTATTTGACTCGACCAGGGATTCTGGTTTTGAGCTAATTAAACAGCAACCAATGACACTATCAGGCATAGATGAAAACAAAGAAGAGTCAGATTCAAAGCAACAAGACTCAATAACAGTAGAAGTTCTTGAGAATAACATTGGCTATTTAAAAATAACGGGCAATTTACATTTCCAAAATGAAAATGAAGTTCTTGCAGAACATCTCAAATTTTTATCTGATGTTGATGCATTGATTATAGATCTACGTTCGGCAGATAAAGTGACGATAAATTTAGCTCAACAGCTGATTAGCTACTTTGTGGAACCAGGACTTAATATAGGAAATGTCAGGTTTAATAAGCGCATCGACACATTAACATCGGCCAATACAATAGGGTTTGATAGATTTAAGAAGGATTTTCCTCTCTACATCATCAATTCATCTTTTGTTGCTGGCTCATGGGAGTTTTTTGGCCACACACTTAAGCACTTTCACAAAGCAATAATTATAGGGCAGGAGACTATGGGGGTTGGGCACATAGCCAGACCTGTCAAGGTCAGTGACACTATCTCTATTATAATGAATCATGCTGTTATTACTCATCCAGTTTCAAATGAAAGTTGGGAAAGTTATGGTGTTGTTCCTGATTATTTCTTTGAAGGGAATACCGCATTTGAAAAGGCGGTTGATTTAGCATCAAGCCAAGTTATGAACAAATGACATTTAAAAAGCATGCAAGATTAAATATTTTCGATATAAAAATTTGTCTGTTGAAATAAGCTAAATGTTATGTGAAACAGCCACCAAACGGTGGCTGTTTCATTAGTCAATCAAACTGAACCAAAAACCTACTTCACCAATACCAGACTAAAAGTGGTTGGTACCATTGGGCTGATGGCTTTCAGGCCTGCCAGTTCACGTAGTTTTTCTACACCGGCGTTTAATTTGAATTTATTTATGTCCAGCATAATAGGCGCAACAGTGGTGACGACCAATTGGCTGTCTGACACTTTGGTCACTTTTACTTTAGCCATCAGGCTTTGGCTTTGAGTGAGTAAGGTCAGATCCAGTGCTTGATCTACAACAACGCTGTCACCGGTTTTTAAGCCAGTTAACACTTTGCTGTCGACTTTGCCTTTGGCGTTGATAGTGGCGTATTCTTTGGCTGCTAATACATGTTCCAGAATACGTTCGTTACGAATTGGAATGATAGTGTCGATACTCATTGCAGGGATAGCCACTGAAAATTCACCTGCTTCAGTTAACTTGCCTGTTAACTCTTTAAAGCTGTGCGTTTCGGCTACAACGTCATTTTTTACAGACACAAAATTCAGGCTGGATTGCTCGCTATTGACGGACCAGTCGGCCGCAGCGGAAAAACTTAAGGCTGCTGCCACTACTAAAGCTAATTTTTTCATCGTCATCGAACACTCCTTTTGTGATGCTCCCGGAACAAAATCCCGGGATGAGAATAGGTTCTTAAAATACCTTGCAGACTAAACCTTTCAGATAATGACCTTCAGGGTAGAAGCTGGCAATAGGGTGGTCGCTGGACTGACTGAGTTTCTCGATAAACAAACAATCTTTGTTGGCATCAAGAGCTGCGTCGGCCACTATTTTCTGAAACAGCATTTCTTCCATTAAGCCTGAACAGCTGAAGGTTAATAACAAACCACCTGGTTTCACCAACTGCATAGCCACACGGTTGATGTCTTTGTAACCACGGGCAGCTTGCATCAGTTGGGCTTTGCTGTCGGCAAATTTTGGTGGGTCTAAAATCACCATGTCGAACAGCTTGCCTTGTTCTTTGTATTCGCGCAGCAGTTTAAATACGTCCTGCTTGACGTTGTTGGCCTTGTCCAGTTCCATGTTATTCAGCACTAAATTGCGTTCTGCAGTTTTTAAGGCTAAATCCGACATATCGACATTGGTGACATGTTCTGCGCCGCCTTTTAAGCAAGACAAAGCAAAAGTGCCAGTGTAGCTGAAGCAGTTCAGTACGGTTTTGCCTTTAGCAAGACGGCCAGCAGCAGCGCGTGAATCGCGTTGATCCAGATAAAAACCTGTTTTGTGGCCATTGATCACATCCACCAGAATTTTCATGCCGTTTTCCAGAATGACCACTTCGCCGCTTTCACGAGGTAAATGCAACCAGCCGGTGACAGGTTTTAAACCTTCTTTTTTACGCACATCCACATCTGAACGCTCGTAAATGCTGACATCAGGGAAAGTTTGCTTTAATGCTTCTACTATGAATTCACGGTTAGCATCGGCACCAGCGGATAACAACTGACACACCAGCACATCGGCGTATAAATCGACAGTGACACCTGGTAAACCGTCAGATTCAGCAGCTACTATACGTAAACCGTTGGTTTGCGTTAGGTCATACATATCCTGGCGCACAGACCAGGCGCGCTGAATACGGCGGGTGAAAAAGGCCTGATCGATCTGTTCTTTTTCGTTAAAGGTCCAGGCGCGCACGCGAATTTGCGAGTCGGCTGAATAAGCACCGCGGCATAGCCATTTGCCATCGTGGGTGAGTACATCTACAGTTTCGCCCGATTCTGGTTTACCTTTAACCTGCAGTACCGCTTTAGAAAATACCCAAGGGTGGCGGCGTCTTAAGGATTTTTCGCGTTCGGGTTGTAAAATGATACTGTGAGACATAGGTCAACTCTGTAGATGGGCAAGGGGCGCTATTTTAGTGAAGAGCGCGCAAAAGCTAAAGCAAAACTATGAAAAGGACTCACTAAATTGATGCAAAACCATGTTGTACCCAGTCAGATGATGGCTATTGAGGTGATTAACCCCGGTTCTCAAAGCCAGTTACAGCAGGTGACAGTGGCTGTTCCTGAGCTAAAAGCAGGGCAGGTGCTGGTTAAAGTGGCCGCTGCAGGGATCAACAGAGCTGATTTGTTGCAGCGCACTGGTTTATATCCGCCACCACCAGGTGAATCCGATACTTTGGGTTTGGAAGTCGCTGGCACTGTGGTGGCTGTGGCTGATGATGTTTCAAAATACTGGTTGGGGCAGGCGGTATTTGGCTTAGTTCCAGGCGGTGGTTATGCCCAGTATGTGGCTATGCACTCTGAGCATTTAATTAAAAAACCAGCTGCTTTAGGCATGGCTGAAGCAGCAGCCTGCGCCGAAGTATTTTTAACTGCCTTTCAGGCCATGCGTGTTGTAGGGCATTTGCCGGATCAAGGCGCTTTATTAGTGCATGCAGGTGGTAGCGGTGTTGGTACTGCAGCCATACAGTTGGGTAAAGCTTCAGGCTGTTTTGTTGCTGTCACAGTGGGTTCAGATGAAAAAGCCAAAGCTTGTTTAGCTTTAGGGGCGGATTTTGCGGTGAACTATAAAACCCATGATTTTGCAGTGGAGTTAAAAGCAGCACGGCCACAAGGTTTTGATTTGATTATTGACCCTGTCGCAGGCGATTACATAGTGGAAGATATTCAGCTGTTGGCACTGGATGGTCAGATCATTGTGCTTTCAATGCTCGGTGGCCGTATGACCCCAGAGCTGGATTTAGGTTTGATGCTGAAAAAGCGTGGCCAGCTGCTGTGTTCAACACTTAGAAACCGGACTGATGGTTACAAAGCGGCCTTGATCAGTGATTTTAATCAGCAGTTTGGTAAGGCTTTAGCTGAAGGTAAAATTAAGCCTGTGCTGGCGCAAAGTATGGACTGGTCGGAAGCCGAAAAGGCGCATCAGTTGCTGGCTTCGAACGCCGTAGTGGGAAAACTGGTACTGACATTGTTTTGATTCTGTGGCTGTAGACTTTAAAAACAACAAACCGGCTTAAGCCGGTTTGTTCGTTTCAGGGGGGGCGTTTTTGTCTGGCTCCGCCTCGGCTACTGCTTCAGCTTCAACAGTTTCATTTTCTGTAGCAGCTTCGGTTTCACTCTCCATACTGCTCAACTCCTGATCCGCAGTGGGTAAGTCGGCTTCATGCAGATGAGGTTGTACCATTTGTTCCTGCACCATTTGCTCATCAACCCTGGGATCTAAAGCCGCAGCTAAAGGGGAAGATACTAAGTCGCCGGATGCCATTACATAATCTTGCGGCACTTCTTTATTCTGTTGTTTCTGCTGATAATTGACATGAGTTAAACGTAAAAACAGCAGCAGGGTACAAAGCGCCATAAAACCATACAACATGCTGTTACCCACCATTTGCATAAAGGTGGATGCTATTAAAGGCCCAATACAAGCGCCCATACCAAAGGTCAGCAAAATAGTGGCGGACAAAGCGACCCTATGTTCCTGCTCCACATTCTGATTGGCCAAAGCTGTTGCCAATGGGTACAAAGTAAAAGCCAGAATACCAAAGGCAAAAGTGAAGATAAGCTGCAAAATACCGCTTAACGGCAATATAGCAATACAAAGCACAACTATGCCTAACAACACTGTATTAGTACGAATTAAGCGGCTACGTTTGATTTTGTCTGACAACCGGCCCATAGGCCACTGCGCTACTAAACCTGCAACCACAGTGGTCGCCATATAAGCTGCTACTTGTTCTGTACTGGCACCGCTATGAGCTATATAAGCCGGAGCCAAACCATAAAAGGAACCCACAATCACGCCAGCCATAGCTATAGTGGTGAGCGACTGCGGCACTTTTTGCCAGAACAGCTTTATTTTCAGCGGCGCAGGTTGCAGAGGGGCAGGGTGAATACGGCGTGTTAAGGCCAAAGGCACAATACAAAGGGCAAAACACATAGCCACTATCAGCAGAGGTTTTAGTGTCAGTTCAGGGCTTAAACTAATGGCCAGTTGGCCCAGCACTAAACCTAAATAAGAGACAATCATATAACTGGCAAAAACTGTGCCGCGGTTTTTACTATCGGCCTGCTCGTTCAGCCAGCTTTCCAGCACCATATACATACACATCATGCCCATGCCAACCATCAGGCGCAGCACCAGCCAAATGGCTAAATCCTCTATCAAGGCATGGCCTAAAGCGCTTGCTGTAGTAATACCTGCGCTGGCAACAAAAGCACGGATATGACCCACACGGGCTATTAAGCGGTGGCCAATTTTTGAACCTGCAACCAAACCCAGATAATAAGCCGACATCATGCCGCCTATCCAGATTTGGGCGGCCGAGTCGGCGGCAAGGCGCAAGCCTAAATAAGTGGTCAGTACCCCAGAGGCGAGTACCATCAATAAAGTGGCAAAATACAACGAAGAGAACGAACGCAGAATGTTAGACATGCTTTTCCTTGTCACAAAAAAGGCGGGCGATTTACATCGGACCCGCCCGTATTTTTTACTATTTCACTCTCATACCTGGCGTAGCACCATCATCCGGGGTCAGTAGGAAAATATCACTGCCACCAGGGCCAGCTGCCATCACCATGCCTTCAGACATGCCAAAACGCATTTTACGTGGCGCTAAGTTCGCAACCATCACTGTCAAACGGCCAATTAATTGCTCTGGCTGGTAAGCGGATTTAATGCCAGCAAAGACCTGACGTTGCTCATTGCCTAAATCCAGTTGCAGTTTCACCAGTTTGTCAGCACCTTCAACATGTTCGGCGTTGATAATACGGGCGACACGTAAATCCAGTTTGGCAAAGTCATCAATGTTGATGGTTTCGCCAATAGGCTCAATTGCGCTTTCTGCAGAGTCAGCAGCAGGAGCTACTTTTGTTTCTGCCACAACAGCTTTAGCGACCGGAGCCGCAGCCGTTTGCTGCAGGTTTTCTTTCGAACTTTCGACCATAGCTTCTACCTTTGTCATATCTACACGTTGCATCAATGGTTTAAACACATTGATACTGTGATTGGTTAAAGCGGTCTGATAGGTGGACCAGCTTAATTCGTCGTTTAAAAACAGTTCTACTTCTTTCGCCATAGCTGGCAGTACTGGTTTTAAGTAATGCATTAAAACGCGGAACAGGTTAATGCCCATAGAGCACACCAAATGTGCTTCGGTTAAGGTGGCTTCATTTTTTGCCAGCACCCATGGCGCTTTGGCGTCTATATACTGGTTGGCTTTATCAGCCAGCGCCATAATTTCACGGATAGCGCGGGCAAATTCACGTTTCTCAAAACTTTCAGCTATAGTTTCGCCCGCCGCTGTGAACTCAGCTAATAAAGCAGGTTCTGCAATTTCTGCTGTTAACTTGCCATCAAATTTTTTACTGATAAAGCTGGCGCAGCGGCTGGCGATATTGACCACTTTACCGACCAAATCTGCATTCACTTTTTGTGCAAAATCTTCCAGATTTAAATCCAGATCGGTGATATTGCTGGTCAGCTTGGAGGCAAAGTAATAACGCAGATATTCAGGGTTTAAATGCTCAAGATAAGTACGGGCTTTGATAAAAGTCCCCTTAGACTTGGACATTTTTGCACCGTTGACAGTGACAAAACCATGAGCATAAACAGAAGTTGGTTTACGGTAACCCGCACCCTCTAACATAGCCGGCCAGAACAGGCTATGGAAATAAATAATGTCTTTGCCGATAAAGTGGTAAATCTCAGCCTCTGAGTCTTTTTGCCAGAACTGGTCAAAGTTCACGCCGGTTTTATCACAGTAGTTTTTAAAGCTGGCTAAATAGCCGATAGGAGCGTCCAGCCAAACGTAAAAAAACTTGCCTGGAGCGCCTGGAATTTCAAAACCAAAATAAGGTGCGTCGCGACTGATGTCCCATTGCTGCAGGCCTTCAGTGAACCATTCCTGTAGTTTATTCGCCATTTCGTCCTGCAGTGAACCACTGCGGGTCCAGTCTTTTAGCATTTGCTCAAAAGCGGGCAGATCGAAGAAATAGTGTTCGCTGTCTTTTAATACCGGAGTGGCACCTGAAACCACTGAACGTGGGTTTTTAAGTTCCACCGGGCTATAGGTAGCGCCACAGGAATCACAGCTGTCGCCGTTTTGATCCAAAGCACCACATTTAGGGCAGTCGCCTTTAACAAAACGGTCTGGCAGGAACATTTGTTTTTCCGGGTCGAACAACTGGCTAATGGTTTTGCGTTTGATATAACCACCCTGGTCCAGCTTGGTGTAAATATCGCTGGCAAACAAACGGTTCTCTTCGCTGTGGGTGCTGTGATAGTTATCAAAACCTATTAAAAAATCCGCAAAGTCGGCCTGATGCTCTTGCGAAGTTTGGGCAATCATCTGCTCAGGGGTAATACCCAGCTGTTGAGCTTTGAGCATAATAGGGGTGCCATGAGCATCATCAGCACAGACAAAATAACACTGATGACCACGGGCTTTTTGGAAACGAGACCAGATGTCAGTCTGAATATGTTCCAGCATATGACCTAAGTGAATGGGGCCATTGGCATAAGGTAAAGCACTGGTGATAAGAATTTTGCGTTGTGTCATCGATAACTCATAGATATATCACTGAAAAAAGTGGCTTAATGATACAATAGCGCGCGTTAAAGCGCACCAGTTCAACAGCAGCAAAGCGCTGGATCGGTAGCAAAAAACAGAGTTTTTACCCTGTACAGCAGATTGAGTGACACGATGTGGTTTAAATGGTTTAAAAAATCAGCAGAGCAGCCATCAGTGGATGGCATGCCAGAACTCTTAGCCAAAACTTTGGCCGAATTTCAGAGTAGTGAATTTCCTATGCCGCTGGACAGCTTGATCCAGCAGGCAAGCTTTCATGCTAAACAGAATAGCCTGAGTTTAACGCTGAAATTTCCATGGGCTTCTTTGGCGGATGAGTTATTGCCTGCGCTGCAGCAGGTGCAGCCGGGTCTTACGCTGGAACTTCAGCATCAAAACATCGCTGAGCCGGCCTATCGCAACATCAAGCAAGTGATTTTGGTAGCCTCTGGTAAAGGTGGGGTGGGCAAAAGCACTACTGCTGTCAATCTGGCTGTGGCTTTAGGTTTAGAAGGCGCCAAAGTAGGCCTGCTGGATGCCGATATTTATGGCCCTTCCATTCCCACTATGTTGGGTTTAAAAGACGCCAAAGCGGAGTCACCGGACGATAAACATCTATTGCCTAAAGAAGCCGCTGGTATTTATCTGCAATCGATAGGCTTTTTAGTTGACCCGGAAAAAGCTTCGGTCTGGCGTGGTCCTATGGCCAGTCAGGCTTTGCTTCAGCTATTAAACGAAACCTTGTGGCCTGATTTAGATTATTTAATTGTCGATATGCCGCCAGGCACAGGCGATATTCAATTGACCATGTCACAAAAATTGCCGGTGACAGGGGCTTTAATAGTGACAACACCTCAGGATGTGGCTTTGGCCGATGCACAAAAAGCCATATCTATGTTTCGCAGCGTGAATATTCCTGTACTTGGACTGGTGGAAAACATGAGTTTTTACCAGTGCAGCCATTGCGGTGAAGTCGACGATATTTTTGGTACCAACGGCGGTTTAGAGTTAGCTGAACGCTATCAGGTGCCTGTACTGGGTCAATTACCCTTACAAAAACAAATTCGCCAGTCCTGTGATGCCGGAACGCCTTTAGTGCTGAACTCAGCCGAAAGCGGTACTGGTTTTTACCGGGCTATAGCACGACAACTGAGCTTTGCTTTATATTGGAACTCCCAACATCAGCAAGCAAAGCAACCCGACATTATTTTTACGGATGATTAACCATGAGATTGTGTGACCGCGACATTGAAGCCTATTTAGATGCAGGCAAAATCCAAATTACGCCACGGCCAACACCAGATATGATCAGCGGTGTCAGCGTGGATATTCGCTTAGGCCATAAATTCCGCACTTTTCGTGCTTATGCTGCTGCATTTATTGATTTAAGTGGCCCACGCGAAGAAGTGGATCACGCGTTAAATTCAGTCATGAGTGATGAAATTGTATTAACAGACGATGAAGCCTTTTTCCTGCACCCGGGCGAGCTGGCGTTGGCTATTACGCTCGAATCCGTCACTTTGCCTGCGGACATAGTAGGCTGGTTAGATGGTCGTTCCTCATTGGCCCGTTTGGGTTTAATGGTGCATGTAACAGCACACCGTATCGATCCGGGCTGGTCTGGCAATATAGTGCTGGAGTTCTATAACAGTGGCCGTTTACCGCTGGCGCTCAGACCCAATATGAAAATTGGTGCTCTGAATTTTGAAACTATGACAGGTGAAGCGGCTCGTCCTTACAACAAAAGACTGGATGCAAAGTATCAACAGCAAACAGGTGCTGTTGCAAGTCGTATCAGTCAGGACGATCCGAATTAATGAGTGATAGGCCCAGAAATGAAAAAGCCCATACAAAAGTGGTATGGGCTGAAGCAATAAAGCAAAAATGAAGCGGGGTAATTATGCAGTATATCTGCATAGCTTCGCAACCCGGCTTTTTTAGATTTTTTCATCTTTTTGCGTTTTAACTGCATATTTAAGTAAAAAATCAAAAAAAATTTCAATTCAAAGTTCAGCAGCCCATGATTTACAGGAGTTTTTAATGCAGCCTGCCAGTTTTATTCGTCTGTTCAGTTTGGCCGCTATTTGGGGGTCCTCGTTTTTATTTATGCGTATTGCAGTCGGAACTTTAGGACCTGCGGCTTTGATGACGGGCAGGGTGTTATTTGCTGCAGTGTTTTTAGCTGGAATGGGCTTTTTACTGAAAAAACACCAGTTGGATCTAAAAAACAACTGGAAGCATTTTTTTATTCTGGGCTTTTTTAACTCGGCATTGCCGTTTTTGCTTTTTGCTTATGCCGCTCAAACCTTAACTGCTTCTGTATTGTCTGTGCTTAATGCAACTGCGCCTATCTGGGGCGCTTTGATTGGTATAGTGATTTTCCGGCAGGCTTTAACTCTGCGTATAGCGACTGGCTTAGTTCTTGGTATCAGTGGTGTCGCTATTTTAGTGGGTTTTGACCCTGTGGTGCTGGAACCTGGTGCTTTAGTTGCTGTGTTTTGTGCCGCGGGCGCTGCCTTTTGTTATGGCATTGCCACTCATTACACCCGACTGGCGAAAACTGTGGCTCCGTACACCAATGCACATGGCAGCATGTGGACTTCCACTTTAATGCTGGCCCCTGTGATGCTGTTGTTTCCTGTGCAAGCGGATATAAGCGTCAATGTCGCCCTTGCTGTGCTGGCGCTTGGCGTGATTTGTACCGGTGTGGCTTATTTACTGTATTTCCGTTTAGTGCAGGATGAGGGGGCCACTCCGGCTTTAACTGTCACCTTTTTAATTCCGGTGTTTGGCGTATTCTGGGGCCATGTGTTTTTAGATGAAGCCTTAGGCTGGCATACTTTTGTAGGAGTGGCTGTGGTGATCACCGGCACTACTCTGGTGACAGGTTTTAAAGCTTCAGCACTTTTTAAAGTCAAAACTTAGCAGGTAAGACTGCAGTTTCACTTCCGGGAGCTATTCAGAAGCTGTTCAGACATCGCCTGCTATAACTTCAGACAACTGGTGATTAATGCATTAGCCTGAAGATGTTTGTAGAGTGTGGCGTCGGATCTCGCAACACTTTTATCCGTAGATCCGAATAGTGGTGGCCATGGCTATAACCTGGCAGGAGCGTATTATGCATGCTTTGATGAAATGCTTACCTTTGCTTTCAGCGGCTTTATTCCCGGCCTTGTTGATTGCTCCTGTTGCAGCACAACAAAGCGTCAGTGCCGGCAGCACTGTGCAAAGCTTTAGCCAGGCTGAGCTGGACGCTATGCTTGCTCCTGTGGCTTTGTATCCGGATACAGTCCTGTCACATGTACTGATTGCGTCAACCTATCCACTGGAAGTGATTAAAGCCCATCGTTGGGTGGAAGAACACCCCGGATACAACGCAGAAAAAGCACTGAACGAAGTGGAAGATATGGATTGGGATCCAAGCGTGAAAGCCTTGGTACCTTTCCCACAATTACTGCAACGTATGAGTGATGACATTGACTGGACTCAGCGTTTAGGTGATGCCTTTTTAGGTCAGGAAGCGCAAGTGATGGCCAGCATCCAGACCTTACGTACCAAAGCCTATGCTGCAGGTAATCTGGATAAGCAACAACATATTAAAGTGGTGAGGGAAGAAAAAACCATCATCATTGAATCTGCTTCACCAAAAGTGGTGTACCTGCCTTATTACGATC
Organism: Gammaproteobacteria bacterium; assembly: GCA_018825965.1. GTDB lineage: Bacteria > Pseudomonadota > Gammaproteobacteria > Enterobacterales > Alteromonadaceae > Pararheinheimera. The sequence goes on along the minus strand of JAHKAA010000026.1, from coordinate 214,643 downwards.
CACAAATTGTCTACGGTCCCTGGTGGTGGCATAGCTACCCACCTGTTTATTGGCATGTGCCTGCAGGTTATGCTGTACATCGTGGCTTTTCCTGGGGCCTGGGTATTCATATTACGCCTGGATTCTACTTCAGCAGCTTTCACTGGCCGCGCCGGCAAATCGTGGTGATCGATCATCGTCATCATTGGCGTGATCCTTATTACTATCGCAGTCATCAGATAGTGCATCATAAAAAGTCACATCACTGGCGCCATAACCCGCACCACAGACGTGGTGTCAGTTACCATGCAGGCTATCAGCCCACCCGCGAGTTCAGCGGCAACCGTAGCTATCAAAACAGAGAGCAGCAACGTGAATGGGCGGCTCAAACCCGTGAAAATAAAGGTTACGCACCGGATCGCAAGTTTAATAGTGAAAAAGCTCAGCGCTTTGATGACAAAGAACGTAAGTTTGCATCTGAACGCCCGGCAGACAGGTCCGTAATAAAGGATAGAAATGGAAGTCAGCCACTGGATCATGAACAGCGCAGACGTATGGAGTTAACCAGGGATAAAACAGGCGCGCCGGTTTTTAATGCAGACCACAGAGCACATAAACAGGATGTGCAGCCCCGGATCGACAGGCTCCATAACGGGGGCATGAATCAAAGGTCTGAACCTGCGATGGTAAGAGAAAGGATTAAAGAACAAAATACTGTGACGGCACAGAGGAGCGATCAAACACCTCGCGTCGAGCAACCCAGAGTGGAACGCAGTTATCAGACCCCCCGTGTTGAACAGCCGCGGATGGAGCAACCCAGAGTGGGACGCAGTTATCAGGCCCCTCGTGTTGAACAGCCGCGGATGGAAAGGCCCAGAGCAGAACAACCCAGAGCTCAGGTTCGGGAGACTCGTAGTTCGGAAGGCCGCAGGAAAATTGAATAATTAGTCATGGCCTGAATAAGAAGGCAGCTGCGGCTGCCTTTTCTATAATCAATAGAAAGTATAACAAGGATAGCTCTATGAACTTAATAACAAAATCGGTTTTGAAGGCCACAGCTGTGCTGATCCTCACTCTGAGTTCTTTTGTTATTTCTGCACAATCTCCTTTGCTAAAAGAGCACATTGAAACCATAGTGACAGGCAAAAAGGCCACAGTAGGAGTTGCGGTGTGGGGGCCTGATGATCTGGAACCTTTGCTGGTGAATCCCTTTGAAAAGTTTCCGATGCAAAGTGTATTTAAGCTGCATTTAGCCTTGCTGGTTTTACATCAGGTGGATCAAGGCAAACTGGAATTGAGCCAGTTGGTGGCAGTAAAACGTGCAGAGGTATTACAAAATACCTGGGCTCCTATGATGAAAGATTATCAGGGCGACGAATTTAGGGTCACCATTGAGCAACTGCTGCAGTATTCAGTGTCGCACAGCGATAATGTGGCCTGTGATCTGTTGTTTGAACTCATTGGTGGGCCTGCGGCTCTGCAGGCTTATATTCAGTCTTTGGGGATAGCGGAAACTGAAGTTGTAGCCAATGAAGCGCAAATGCATGCTGACGATCAGGTTCAATATCAGAACTGGACTTCAATGAAAGCTGCCGCCCGGATCTTAAAAAAGTTTGAACAAAAAGAGCTCTTGTCTGAAACTTCTCAGGCTTTATTGTGGAAATGGATGGTGGAAACCACCACAGGGCCTGCGCGACTAAAGGGCTTGTTGCCTGCAACTACTGTAGTAGCACATAAAACCGGTACTTCAGGTGTCAGAGTTGGGAAAACAGCGGCAACTAATGATATAGGGGTCATTATGCTGCCGGATGGCCGGCCTTTGCTGGTTGCTGTTTTTGTGAAAGATTCAGCCGAGTCAAACAAAACCAATGAAGCTATTATCGCGCAGGTCGCCCAGGCCGCTTATCAGTTTGAACTGAAAAAACTCTCTGCGGTAAGTCCAAATTAAGCCGGTAGCAGGGCTATCGAAGTCAGTTGTTAAGGTTGTACACTAAAGCCCTGATCTGAAAATGGAGTAGGTTATGCAGTTATTAGGTTCTGTGGCTTCACCTTTTGTGCGTCGGTTACGTTTAGTGCTGGCTGGTCAGCCTTATCAGTTTATCGCCTTAAATATTTTTGAATCGGAAGGACGTTCTGTGTTGGTGAAACACAATCCGGCCCGTAAAGTGCCGGTGTTGGTTGACGCTGAGCAGACGATTTTTGATTCAGGTGTGATCTATCGTTACTTAGCGCAAAAGTTAAATTTCAAACCCTTAAGCTGGGAGCAGGAAAACAACCTGACCACCATTAACGCTTGTACAGATTCGTTGGTTGAGCTGTTGCTTTGCACCCGTTCAGGTTTTGATGTGAATGAAGACAAACTGTTTTTTAATCTGCAGCACGAGCGTATTCAGGCCACGCTGGAGGCGCTGGAGCAGCAGATCAAAGCAGGGCAGTTTGGGCAATGGGATTATGCAGCTATCAGTCTCTATACTTTAATAGATTGGATATTGTTCCGGGATTTAGTGGACTTAAAACCTTTTCCGGTGTTACTGCAGTTCAGAAGCGAACACTTAACGCAGCCTATGGTGGCTGAAACCGATCCACGTTTAAGTTAAAACCCCGGATCAGAGCCAAGGCTCTGATCCGGCCGTTATTCCACTCCAATAAAACCGCCGGTTTGGTGCGCCCATAACTGAGCATAAATTCCGCCTTTGGCGATCAGTTCCTGATGGCTGCCTTGTTCAACTATACGGCCCTGATCCAGCACTATTAGTCTGTCCATCGCTGCAATAGTCGACAAACGGTGTGCTATAGCTATCACAGTTTTACCTATCATAAGCTGGGTTAAACTTTGCTGAATAGCAGCTTCCACTTCAGAATCCAGCGCTGAAGTGGCTTCATCCAGGATCAGAATAGGGGCGTTTTTCAGTAAAACCCTGGCTATAGCAATGCGCTGGCGCTGACCGCCGGATAGTTTAACGCCACGTTCACCCACCTGAGCATCATAACCACTATTGCCTTTCAGATCGGTCAGTTCCTGAATAAAAGTATCAGCTTCAGCTAAACGCGCGGCTTCCCTCATTTCTGCTTCAGTTGCACCAGGGCGACCATAAAGAATATTTTCCCGCACTGTGCGATGCAATAAAGAGGTGTCCTGGGTGACCATGGCAATATGAGCGCGTAAACTTTCCTGCGATACGGTTTTGATGTCCTGGCCATCTATTAAAATCTGGCCTGAATTGACATCGTAAAAACGCAGCAGCAAGTTGACCAGTGTGGATTTACCTGCACCGGAACGGCCCACCAAACCGACTTTTTCGCCCGGTTTAATAGATAGTTCCAGACCATCAATCACAGGACCCTGTTCGCCTGCTACTTTGCCGTAATTAAAGTTCAGCTGTTTAAATTCAATCTGTCCTTGTGCCACCTGAATCGGCTTCGCATCTGCTGTATCTACTATTTGCTGAGGTTGCGAAAAGGTGGCAATACCATCAGCCACAGTACCAATGTTTTCAAATAAAGCACTGACTTCCCACATGATCCACTGTGACATACCGTTCAAACGTAAAGCCAGACTAACGGCTATCGCAATAGAACCTACAGTGACAGCGTTCACAGTCCAAAGCCAAATGGCCAGCGCCGCAATAGAAAACACCAGTAAATAGTTCAGACACTGCACGCTGACATTCAGCCAGGTCGCTAAACGCATTTGCTTATAAACAGGCACCAGAAACAGCTGCATGCTGTCGCGGGCATATTGTGACTCGCGGCTGGTATGAGAAAACAGTTTGATGGTGCTGATATTGGTGTAGCTGTCGACAATACGGCCTGTCATTTCCGAACGGGCGTCGGCCTGCTCTGTTGCCACCTGCTTCAGGCGGGGCACAAAATAAAATTGCAGGCCAGTGTAGAGCACTAACCAGGCCAGCATAGGCAAGACCAGGCGCCAATCTGAATCTGCGATCAGATACACCATAGCGCCAAAATACACCACCACATAGACCATCACATCCAAAAGTTTGGTCGCAGTTTCACGCACGGCCAAAGCGGTTTGCATCACTTTGGTTGCAATACGGCCGGCAAATTCATTCTGATAAAAGCCCAGGCTCTGCTTCAATAAATAGCGGTGCGCCAGCCAGCGGATGGACATAGGGTAGTTGCCCAAAATGGTCTGGTGGATCAGTGCAGAGTGTAAAAACACTAAAACAGGCAAAACCACCAACATCACCACAGCCATAGCGATCAGGGTATTTTTTTCTTCTTGCCAGAAGGTTTCAGGATTTTTATTCACCAGCCAGTCCACCAACTGACCCATATAACCAAATAAAGACACTTCCAGCGCAGCCAGTAAAGCTGTCGCTATGGACATCAGCAGCAGTGGCAGCACCATACCTTTGCTGTAATGCAGACAAAATGCAAACAAGCCTGTAGGGGGTTGTGTGGGTTCGTCATCAGGGAAGGGTTTGGTTAATCGTTCAAAAAAGCCCAGCATAAAATCCTCGGAGGCGACGAAAAAGGCGGCTATTGTACGCCAAAGTGTAAACAACAGATGTAACTATTTGATGAAAGCCTGCTTTACAGCGATGGCTTTATTCAGGCAAATCCAGTGCTGTTCCTTTTTTGTTTTCATCACAAGCCTTGAGTTTCTAAAATATATACAAAAAAAATATGAAAAAACCAAAAGTATGGATCGCTCAGTAACTCAGCAGCTTATATTTTAAGCTGAACCCATAATGGGTAAATACCTGAAAATTTATAACTTAACCCTTGTTTTATTGGCTTGCAAAGACGCATAGGCTTCCTACACTCAACCTAAAGAGTACCTGATGAAAGGTGTTGTCTCGTTTCAAAGGAGTGTTGAAATGGATGCCAAAGAAATACTGTTGCATGTAAAGCAAGCGGAATTGCAATGTGAACTGATTGTCGAGGCTGGTCAGGAACTGGACAGAGCCATCAGACAATTACAGGATTGGTCTGAAGACTGGGACTGTCAACGTCGTGCCTGCGAAGACATGTACGATGCGGTGCATTTAGTCCTGATCCACAGTTATCAGTTATCCAGAATTTTCTGGCCAGCAAAATGTTGTGGAGAATTAGGACTGGATTTGTGTCACAGAGCCATGACCTTGCGAAGTGAAATCAATTTACCTGATCTTCGTCATCCTTTGCGTAATGAAACTTTATGGCGTCACGCAGATGAACTGGATCATTCGGTACGGGATAAGGGATCGATGCGCCGCTATAACGCTCATCACTTAGCCAGTTTTAATCAGGTGATCACCTGGATGGACAATGAAGCTATGTTTTGCTGGCTTGAACCTGGCAGTAAAACTTTTGTTTTCCACACCGAAGAATTTGCTCTGGCAGAACTGCTGGATTCGGTACTGCAACTACAACAGGATATTCAACACTACATAAAAAAGCAGCATCAGCCAAACCTAAGTCTGGCAAAACCTGCGTTTTATCAGTATGAAAAACAGTGGGCCAACTAAAATCAGGCAATGACAAAGCAGTGACTAAATAGCATTCAGACAAGGCTATTTAGTCAGTCGGATAAAACCATAACTTTGAATATCCCTTACTTTATTCTGTTGCAGGCTTTCAGCCACTTCGGCCTGGAAGTCTTCAACATATAGATGCAAGTCGTCCTGAAACTGCTCCTCAAGCTTATAGCGTTCTTCCATTTCACGGGCTCTTTGCACATAAAACGCCTGCATACAAAGCTTATGAGCTCTTTGATCCATTTGCTGCGAAACTAGTTGTTCTATTTCACTGACGGTCAGGTTACGGCAGGTTTTCTTGTAGAAGAAAATACCACTGAGCAGCAATACAACCAGTGTTGCCAGCGATAAAAGCTCAATCATAAGACCATTCCTTTTCTGATTGCCGCTATTTCCTTTGCTAACCAAAGTGCGGTCATAGGTACTACAGAGATGTTGATGGCAACTATCCCATATTTATACATGGCAGAAAGCAAATTTGTTTCGAAAATGCTCCTGTCTGCAAAACGGAGCAACTGCATTGAACATAAGGCTAAAAAACAGATCATAATGTAGCGGGTTAACTTGCTTGCTGGGATCTCATGCACAGCGTGGACTTTATAAATACACCACACACATAATATTTCAATGGTTCCCCATGTAAGATACCAAAAGGAAGAGCCTATCATGACGTGATGGGTTGATACAGCCATCACAAAAGGTTGAATGAGGTCCATAAACAAATTGCCTACAACCCACACTGTTAAGGCAATCCGTGAAGAAATATCCAGCTTGTAAAATACAGAGACAATCAGTAGTAAAAAAGTACCTACCCAGAATAGCTTGTCTACGGTGTATGCAAACTCCCCCAACTGTTATTGCTCCTGGTCTTTCTCTGGTGGTTCATTACCAGAACCGCTGCCAAATGTGCCAATAGGAGGTTCGTTGCCAGAACCACTACCCATAGTTTCTGCCGCCAAATCAGCTGCAAGTTTAGCTTTCGCTTCAGCGGATAAGGTGACTGTATCTGCTGTAGAAGGGGTTGTCGCCGTTGTGGTTTTGGCTGGCGCAACAGGAGCCACCGGAGAAGCTATTGATGTTTCTGCAGTAGTTGGGGTATTCAAATTGACTTGCATCACGGTTCCTTACTATTGTCACTAAATCAAGTACGAATGTACACGAACTATTTATTAAAAATCCAATATTTTTTTACAATTGAACAGAATTCAGAGCCGAATATAGTCGCAAGCCGAAATGTTGCGGACCTCATACTTATTTAATCTGCCTGATGGCACTCGTTTGCGTGGCGAGTGCCTGACTTATCCGGCTCTGTTTAGCGCTTTGCATACATAGCGCCGGCAACATGCAAACCAATCAGCCACCAAAATACTGAAATAAAAAACAGATGAATTTCACGTAGCTGACTGTATTGTTTAATATTTTTATGATCGGGTGAAGAAATCTCCACACCTAACAGATGCAGTGAAAGTTCACTTTCGCCTGCCATCATCACTCCCGAGACGGCTAGTGCAAATACGACTGCGTAAAGCAGAAACTGAATAACTGAGATAAAGCAGCTATGAAGCTTATTCTGTATTAAATTCCTGGGGATCTGAGTTTTGAATAGTGCGGCCCACACAATTCTTGATACCAGCACAAGCAGCAGTAGAGCTCCAATCAGGGCATGCACTTCAATGGCATCTTGCCTGTGCTCAATCTGGCCTTTGACACGATAGTCTAAAAGATGGATCTGAGAGCCCATATTCAAAAGCATAAACAGGATCAACAAGGAAGAGATCCAGTGAAGTGTTCTGTCCAGGATGTAAGCTTTTGTCATTGTTCTTCCCTGATGTTTTTGTGTTTTGGCTTTGGCCTATGTTATGACCTTTCCAGCAAGGCTTTAATCTATTACCCGATCAATGCTCAGTTGTGGGTATCATCAAATTTTTCGGCATAACCAAAGCATAACATTTAATAAAAACCTTTCGTTTTGCTTTGCCCCATCTGCATTGAGTCCCATTTTCCAAACCTCGTCAGCATCTGAATCAATCTGTGCGGTAAACATACCTGCTTCCCCAAACACAACCACCCGTCCTTGATCCATTTCAAGAGTTGCAGCCTGATGCCAGCCTGTCGCAGAGATTTCCGGCGTACTCTCATTAAATTGAAATGATTTATCTGGCATCAGGGCTATGGCTGGTTTAGTGAATGTCATAAGAGGTCTTGCGTTAGGGGGAATTAAGAATCCTTGCCCCATAAAGCCTCGAACGCTATCAACCTTGTGGCTCGGTTTTATACCATTCAGAATAATGTGTGGAACAAGGCTTCTGTCATTCTGCTCAAAATACTGTTCACTATGCCCAATGACTTCAACGTAACTGTTGTGAAAGTGAAAGCCAAATATTTCAGCGAGCTCTTCTGACGCTTTTGGCCAGGGTAAATGATCAGCGATTAAAAACAAAGATCCCCCGGTTTTAACCCATTGGTAAACGACTTCAATTTCCTCTCTGGTAAATGCTGAGTAGTTTGGCAGGTCCCAATTGTTGAGGTTTTTTTCGTTGAGGGCATTCACAATCACCAGAACATCAGCTTCTTTGAGGCTCTCTTCAGTGAATTTTAATCTGTTTGTCTTCAGAACATAACCGTCACTCTCCAGTACTGCTGCAAAAGGCTTATAGCGCCCTGATAGGGTATGAAAATTATGATGGGCAGCATCAACAAGAACCACTGGCCTGTTTTTTCCAGTGTAGGTAGCCTCTGCATTGGCCGGTAAATATCCGGGATCCACTACTTGTTCTGAGTGGGCATACAGCGAGGTTACTATGACCAATAAAAACGCTAAGATTTTCAAAGCACATCCTTGTTTTGGAAAAATATGTCAGTCGTTATGCGTCGTTATGTACAGCCCAACAGGAATGCGTTAACTGTGTTACTTTCGCCACAATTTAAGTTCTTTTGTTTTTGGATTCAACAATGTCGGAGAAATTACTTCAGAAAGTGAAAAATATGCAAGGACTTTGGTGTGCAATTTGTACAGCTTGCTCACACAGAACAAAGCTACAATTCCTCCCGGGCAATTCCACATAGAGCAAGGCTCTCATGGCCCCAGCGTTTCGGGAAAGTCAAATGTCACTATCGAAAGTCAATCAACAACATTTCAAAGCAGTAGAGATATTCAATAAGCGATATAGAGTTCAAAAAAACATATAATTCATTGAATTAAAAATAGATTAATGGTCGGCGCGAGAGAGGCTGAACCTCCTTCTCCTGACACCCCTTTGCTGAATGTAAAGAAATTGCCCAATTGCCGGTGATACACCTATCTATGCTCACTCAATAGCTTGTGCAATAAGGAACAAGCAAGAGTTCTTTGGACTGTCAGCCGTGTTCACGGCAATTGATTTACGGCGCATCAGTGCAACACTGTGGCCAGATTCTGCAATGCAGTCCAGATATAAGGAACTGTACCATACCGTAACATCTGATACCTGTTACCTCGTTGATACTTATCTCTGCGTCGATACGCCACTAGTCTTAAAATCGCGATCACACAGTTGTTTTGTGTCAGTTCAGGAAATACCGGCGATTCGAAAGATGTCGTGCGACGTAACGCAAGACGCCTGCATTGTAGCCACTGAATGTTATTCCACACTATCGCAAGTAAGAAGGCTCATGCGGTCGTCAATGAAAGACTGGCCCTCGTTTTACAGGATAAATAACATGATTGGTGTTTCACTCGAATACATTCGAAAAGTACTGGATCAAAGCCTGATGACGTATTTTGGGATGGAGGCTAGTGTCGTTGTGTTAAATAATCTGGTCGATATGAATGGTAATTCACCACAGAAAAATCAAAACAAATTGGTGATTACTCTGGTCAATCTGGAATACGAGATCAATAAACAGTTTTATGGAGGACAGCGGCAGGATGCAGGGCAAATAAGTCGTATCAATCCGGCAGTCTGTTTTAACCTCGATATCCTGGTTTCCGCAAATTTTGATGAATATAGCGAAGCACTGAAGTTTCTGACCGCTACTATTGGGTTTTTTCAAGAAAACCTCTCTTTTACACGTGCCAATCATCCGGCTCTTCCACAAGGGATCTCCACTTTGCAGTTTGAGATAGAAAATTCTCCTTCAGGCAAAACTCATAATTTATGGACGGCTTTGGGGGCGAAATATTTGCCTTCGATGATTTATAAAATCAGACATGTGAGCGTGCTATCCGGCCAAATTAAGGGCGCTTTCGCTGCAGTACAAGATACATCAGCTGTGGCACAGCCATGAATAAGCAACTATTTCAAATTCAGGTGTTACACAGCTATTTTGCGAATGGCTTGTATCAATACTGCAAAGTCCTCGCAGACAGCGACACAAAAAAACTGATGGAGCGATACAAACTGCTGACCAGAATGAGCAATGGAATATTTAGTTTGTATATGACATGCCAGGACAGTGTGGCGGCTTTTGTCAACTACCTGAACGATCAGTTGCAGGGCGAGCCGCTGAGGTTTTTATTGGTCGCTAATCAGGAACAGTTTGTATCTATCACTGATTTACCGCTCGATTGGTGTGGTCAGGTGGGTTTAAGTTCAAAACGTGCAATGGCGGAAAAAACACAGAGTGGTGCACAACTTCAACTCAAAGCTGATTGGTCCAGCAGGACTGTTAGTCAGCACAACGTGATTGGTGTGATCTGCATTTATCCGGACGATCTGTTGGTGATGGGGTGCAACAGCATTCGCTACGTTATTGAGTTCAAGGCCAGAGCTATGCATTGGGTGTATTACCTGGTCAATCGCAGCCAAACGAAATTAAATAACCCGATGATCTGTAATAAAGAACGTTATTTTTTCGATGGTCCTGAGTCTGTAGTTTTGTCGAATGGAGAAAAGGGGCTGAGTTTCAATTCAGGAGAAAGACTTTTTCCTCTGGAGCAGGTCCCCACTAAATTATTCGATTTAGTGGATTGGTTGCCAGCATCAATGCATACGGAATCTCAGCCTGTTGAACACTGTTTGATCCAAGGTTTACCTACACCAAATGCAGGGCAATTTTCAGTCAGACAGAAAGACGCGAATAAGTATATGTGCAGTGAAATGTATATCTATTTGTAGTGGGCGAGCGATACCAATTTAAACAAGAATTCTCATCTGAAAGAAAGGGCGATAAACAAAATGAGCACTACCTTTGCAACCCCAGGCGTATATATTAATGAGATTAATGGATTTCCTAATTCTGTAGTTCCAGTAGCTACCGCTGTCCCTGCATTTATTGGTTATACACCAAATGCAGAATACCAGGGTAAATCTTATTACAATAAACCTTTTAAGATCAGTTCCTTCGCTGAGTTTCAAGCGATGTTCATGCTGCCTAATCCACCACCACCTGCTGATCCTGCCAGGCAATACAGTCCACAGTATTATCTGGTTGCACAAAAGACAGTACCTACGTCAGGTGAGTATTTGTCTTTGGGCGGACAGTATTATTCGATATTGCCAGACCCGAATACGATTTACTATTTGTACAACAGCATTCGTTTGTTTTATCAAAATGGCGGGGGCGACGCCTATATAGTCGCTGTCGGTTCTTATGGCCCAGCCAGCGGAAAACCAATAACAGACCCGGCAGTGAGTGTGGTCAACCCGAATGTGCAATTAGCCGATTTGCAGCGTGGTTTGGCCTTATTAACAAAAGAGCCTGAACCGACCATGTATATATGTCCGGAAGCGACGCTGTTGTCGCTAGACGACAATACCACCTTGATGGAAACCATGTTGTTGCAGGCAGAAACCATGCAAACAGCAGTGTGTATTTTCGATGTAATTGGCGGCGCAAATCCCGACCCAATTTTATACACCAATGACATCCAAAACTTTCGCAACAGCACTGGCAGTGCAGGTCTTAACTACGGCATCAGTTATTACCCCTTTATTGGCACTACGATTATGCAATCCACTGATATCGATTTCACCAACTTGTTTGGTGGCGATACAAAGCAGCTTTCAGCCATTCTGAACCCACCATCAGCGCCAAATCCGGTTGCGGCGCAAATTCTTGGCATGATCCAGACACCTCCTGTCAAGCCTTTGTCAAACAGTCAGCTTCAGGCCGCCCTTTTGGTCGCAAGTCCAGTCTATGGTCAGATCATTAATCATGTGTTGACCGAGGCAAATATTCTGCCGCCAAGTGGCGCTATGGCAGGTGTTTACGCGGTGAATGATCAGGAGGCCGGTGTCTGGAATTCTCCTGCGAACACCTCAATTGTGGGTGCCGTGTCGTTACCTATACGTTTGAGCGACAGTGATCAGGAAAATCTGAACATTGATGCAGTTTCAGGAAAATCCATCAACGCCATCCGTTTCTTTAACGGCCAGGGCATATTGATTTGGGGTGCCAGAACACTGGATGGCAATAGCCAGGACTGGCGTTATATTTCCGTGCGCAGAACCATGACCTTTCTGGAGCAATCGATCAAGTTGGCCGCCAGGGCCTACGTCTTTTCACCCAATAACGCAAACACCTGGGCAGCGCTGCAAAGCATGATCAGCAGTTTTCTGACGGGAGTCTGGCAGGACGGTGGTTTACAAGGTGCATCTCCGGCTGCTGCTTTTAGTGTCAGTGTCGGCTTGGGTACCACCATGACTGCAGACGATTTGCTTAACGGCTACATGCGGATATCGGTCAAGGTGGCTGTGGTTCATCCTGCTGAATTTATTGTTATTTCGTTTGAACAACAACAGGCCACATCCGGTTAATTTGGGCCTGGTAGCCCGTCAGTAATTTATTAAGCAGACCGTTTTTATTTTAATTTTAATCGAGGATTTATCATGGCTGATACAGGTGTAAAAGAAGGCTCAACCTGGCCAATGCCCAAATTTCGTTTCGACGTTGACTTCGGTACTGAGTTGACAGGGATCTCGTTCCAGGAAGTGTCCGGGATGGATAAAGAGGTTCAGGTTATCGAATACCGGGCCAGTAATAATCCGTTGTTCTCCACCATAAAAATGCCCGGCATTGTGAAATATGGCAACGTCACGATGAAACGCGGAATTTTTGTTGGGGACAATACCTTCTGGAACTGGATGTCGGAAATTACCATGAACACCATAGCGCGCCGCACTGTCATCATCAGGCTGCTGAATGAGGCGGGTAAGGTGACCATGCAATGGAGTTTAGCCAATGCCTGGCCGACAAAAATCACCAGCACCGACCTGAAGTCTGATGGCAATGAAGTGGCCGTAGATACGATAGAAATTGCCTATGAGTCTTTGACTATTACCAATACAAATAATGCTTGATTTAAAAACAGGTTTTTATTTTGGCTTAGCAATTTCCCGCAGCACTGGCAGCGATGTTGGCTTTCAGGAAGTTTCAGGTTTGAGTGCAGAAATTGGAGTTGAGGAGGTGGTGAGTGGGGGCGAGAATCGTTTTAAGTATCGGTTGCCCGGCATCACCACCTACCCAAATCTGGTTTTAAAACGGGGGATCGCATCGGAAGCATCACCGCTTATTAAGTGGTGCCAGCTTACCCTTGATTCAGGTCTTGCGAAGCCAATTATTGTCAAAGATATTTCATTGAATTTGCTGAATGAAAATGGCGAGTCCTGCATGAGTTGGGATTTTGTCAGGGCCTACCCGATCAAATGGTCGGTAAGCGATTTGAAGGCGCAGGAAAGCAGCATTCTGATTGAGACCATTGAGTTGGCCTATCAATATTTTACGGTGAACGATAGCCGGAATAAAAAATGATTTGCCGGTTCAGAGTTTTATAAAAATGAATTAGTGGGTGAATAGAAATGCCAGTAGAAATTCGTGAACTCATCATCAAAACCCAGATCGCAAGCCATGCGGTGCGGGAAGAAAAAAGCCGTGCTGTGGAACAATCAGCATTGAGTCAGAAAATCGTGCAGGATTGTTTAAAGAAGCTGAAAAAACAATCGCCAAAAACCAGTTTTGATCGTTAAACGGAGCTTGGTGTTTATATGAGCAATATGAAGATAGTGGCATATAGCGATGGAACCTTTACGACTAAAGTGGCCAAAGGCGACTATGAAGTCATGCTCAATCCTGAAAAACTGCAATGGAACCGCAGTATTCAATACAACGAAGAAACCAGTATCGATAGCAGTGCTCCCGCTTCCAAATACAGCAAGACGTTAAGTGAAAAGTTGAGTTTCGACCTGGTGATCGATTGCACTGGAGTGGTTGATAGTAAAAGGGTGAATTTACCAAATGAAGTGAGCAAGCTATCGAAAGTGATTTACGACTATAACGGTGACATTCACCGCCCTAATTACGTCATTATTAATTGGGGCAGTGGCCTGGCCTTTAAATGTGTATTAACCAGCTTCAATTTGTCCTACACATTTTTTAAGCCCGATGGCACTCCGCTCAGAGCTAAGATTTCGCTTGAATTCTCGTCGTCTATTGATGCGGCCACATTGGCGAAAAAAGATGATAAAAAATCCCCTGATATGAGCCATTTGGTCAGCCTTGTTGAGGGCGACAATTTGCCGCAAATCTCTAATCAGATTTACCTGTCACCAAATTATTACCTGCAAATCGCACAGTTTAATGGCCTGAATAAGTTCAGACGTTTGCATCCCGGAACGGTATTGACGGTGCCGCCGCTGAAAGCTGGAAATACGACAAATGCCTGATACAAAACCCGGTGGTGTAGTGACATGTAGCATCAAGACGGGGGGCTCCGCCATACCCGATACCTACCAGGTGTATGCCATACATATTGAGCAGGCGATTAACCGCATTGCAACTGCCACCATTTCCTTGTTGGACGGCGACGCCGCCCAGGAATCTTTTGTCATCAGCGCTTCGGCTGTTTTTGTGCCAGGCAACGAGATCAGTATCGAAGTGGGCTACGACAGTAAAAACACACTGCTCTTTAGTGGCATAGTCACGAAACAATCACTGCGTGTGGCCAACTCCAGCGGCCCCATACTTGAGATCGAATGCAAAGATAAAGCGGTAAAAATGACTGTCGGGCGCAAAAACGCTGCCTTTAGCAAAACCAGGGACAGCGACGTGATCAGTAGCCTGATCCAGGCTCAGGCGGGGTTAACTGCGTCGGTCACCGCCACTTCAAACCAATTACCCGAATTGGTGCAATATTATGTGACTGATTGGGACTTCATGTTGGCGCGCGCTGAAGTGAACAGCATGCTGGTCAGCACCATCAATAATAAAGTGACGGTGTTTAGTCCTGTCACAGAGACCGCTTCTGTTCTGACCTTGACCTACGGCAACAATCTTTTTGAATTTAATGCCGACCTGAACGCCATCACTCAGTTGGCACAGGTCACGGCGAGCGCCTGGGATTACCCCAATCAAAAATTAACCACAGCACAGGCTGCTAATAATCTGGCAGGCCCCGGGAATTTAAGCAGCAAAACGCTTTCTGCAGTGGTGGGGTTAGCCAACTACGAGCTGCAAACAACGGCCGCAGAGAGCACTGATGAACTCCAAAGTTGGGCCAAAGCACAGATGTTAAAAAGTGAATTGTCCAAAATAACAGGAGATGCCCGCTTTCAGGGAACAGCTGTTGTTGTACCCGGAAATTATGTGACCTTGGCCGGTATGGGGGCTCGTTTTGATGGCGATCATTTCGTGTCTGCGGTGCGGCATGACATTTCTGATGGTAACTGGGCTACTGAAGTCAATATTGGCTTGTCGCAAGAATGGTTTGTGCAAGAACATGAAGTGGAAGCGCCTTCTGCGGCTGGACTCCTTCCCGGCATTGCAGGCTTGTTTAATGCAACTGTTGTCAAAATAAACGCCGATCCGGATAGCGAATATCGGATCCTGGTTGAGGTTGCCTTGTTTAACGACAAAGGAGCCGGTTTATGGGCAAGGCTGGCCAATTTTTATTCAACCCAAGGGCAAGGCGTATTCTTTTTACCTGAAGTTGGCGACGAAGTCATTCTGGGTTTTTTGAATCAGGACCCGCGTTATCCGGTGATACTCGGCAGTGTTTACAGTCAAAAAAACAAGCCATATTCCGATTTTGATCCAAATGAAAAAAACAGCATGAAAGGCATAGTCACCAAAAGTGAGCTGCGCATCATGTTTGATGACGAAAACAAAATACTTACTCTGACCACGCCGGGGCAAAAAACCCTTGTACTGGATGATAAAAATAAACAAATCGAGGTGAAAGACGAGAATGGCAACTCACTACTAATGACCTCGTCAGGTATCACCATCAAAAGCGATAAAGACATTAACTTACAGGCAGGGCAAAAGGTCAGCATCAAGGGCAATAGCGGGATCGATATTCAAAGCTCAGGTGGCGATGTCAGCACAACAGGGAACAATATTAAGGAAACGGCCCAGCTGCAGTATTCGGCAAAAGGCAATATGACAGCTCAGGTTCAGGGTGGCACAGAGCTAATACTGAAAGCCGCTATGGTCATGATTAATTAAGTGTTAGGGAGAACCTATGCCACCTGCCGCCCGCTTAACTGACTTTCACACTTGCCCTATGGTGACTCCGGGATTGCCACCTATCCCTCATGTCGGAGGTCCTATAACCGGGCCTGGTGCACCTACAGTTCTGATTGGCAAATTGCCGGCTGCCAAAGTCGGTGATATGGCGGTTTGCGTTGGTCCGCCGGATTCGATAGTGAAAGGGTCGTCAACTGTGATGATTAATAATATGCCTGCAGCCAGAATAGGGGATTCCACGGCGCATGGTGGTTCGATAGTGTTGGGTTGTTTTACCGTCATCATTGGAGGCTAAGTGATCAAGCATGAATGAAAGTAGCTTCTTAGGAACAGGTTGGTCGTTTCCACCTGTATTTGATAACGCGAATTACCAACTGCAGTTGAGTTCTGGTGAAAGCAATATCAATCAGTCGATTGACTTGCTGATGAAAACGCCACGAGGCAGCCGCAGTTTGATGCCCAATTATGGCTGCGATTTATTCCGTTACCTGTTTTGCCGTCTTGATGCGACCTTACAGGAAGAAATTATTCAATCGGTTAAAACAACCTTGTTGAATAGTGAACCGAGGATCAGCGTGGAGGATGTTGATATTTCGCTGTCTGAAGACGGGAGTATCGCGACTCTGTCCATTTCGTACAAAATCAAGCAGACGAATACGCGCCACAACCATGTATTCCCATTCTCACTGCTTGAAGGCACTCACTTGCCGGTCAGCCAGTTATGAATGCAGACGCCATTGCGGAAAATCGTTGCAGTCAACTTGCCAGGGCGCTGGACCCCGGCAGTATCAAAGTTGATGGGCGAAACAACCGTGATCGGCTGGCTTTTGTTGCCGCATTTTCTCAATTGATTTTGTATTACGATCAAAACAATCAACCTGCTGGTCATTGGCAGTCTTTTTTTATGAAAGATCCCTGCATCTTGCTCGCTGCGATCAGTAAAACGGATTACAGCTTTTACCATGCTGAATTCATGCTGTTAGAAAGGGGGAAGTTGAAATCACAAACCGGCGACGCTGACTATGTCAACCGGTTGATCCCCTTGCTGCAAACCCTGTTTGCAACCATTAATAAGTGGTTTTATTTCATGCGGTTAAATGCAAGCACCAAGACTGACAGCTTGCATCTTTTTCTAAAAAAAATGATAGAAGAAACACTAGCCGGCCAACTCTCCTCCATGCTCGCATTGCAGCAACGTATCTGTACTGCGACTAAGGGAATAGTTAATGCGCCTGACACTGGATTTTATCGCAGCTTCGAGCCGGTTTGGTTCAACGGCCAAAACAGCCAGCGTGGTTTGTCATTAACGGATGAAACAGACTCCGTTGCCATTGGATCACTGGCTAACAATTGCAGCCGAATTTTTCACAGCGTATTTGATGTCTTTGTGCAAGTGATTGAACATGCGACACAGGCTTTTTATCAACAGGAAAATCAGCCAACTCCATACCCCGATACCGCCTTGTTAATGGCTTTTAGCCAGTTAATGGAAACGCAACAAAAGGTCATTAACCAGTTCAGCACTAAGCATCTCGATTTTTATTATGATCATATCCTGCAGCAATCTTTGCAGAGCGCACAGGCCGATCAGGTATTTGTCTGCCTGAAACTGGCCGACAAAGCGCAGCCACTGAACTTGCCTGCCGGCACCTTATTCAAGGCTGGAAGCTATCCGGATCAGAGTGGGATAGTGTTTGCCAATCTGGCTGACACTGAAATCAACCATGCCATGATTTCTTCGGTGCAAACACTTTATTATGATCAAGCCCATCCAGACGCCAGGGTTTTGTATCTGAACACCATAGCTAACCCGGCTCAGGTTTCACGCAACCCGTTAGAGGAAATAGTCAGTTGGGATGGCTTTGGCAATAATGAAGGTCTGCCGGTGCAACAAGGCTTTGCTTTGGCATCTCCTCTGTTGTTTTTGCAGGGGGGGCTGAGGACTATCAGTGTTACGTTAACCTTTCAGAGCGATTCTTCTTCATCCCCCTGTGCTGCGCTTACTGATTTTATCCAGGCTTTCCCAACTAACCAGTTTTACCTAAGCACTGAAAAAACCTGGTTTGCACTGAGCCAGGGCTATATCAAGATCCTTGCTGCCCCTTGTGGTGTAGAGATAAGCATCACTCTGCCACCGGAAGCACCGGCCATAGCTGCCTTTATAAAAAGCCCGGATGGTTTTAGTAGTGCCTGGCCTCTACTCAAAATAATGCTGAGTCCGTCGGTCGACTTAAGCATGGCTCCGGGTTTGGCGAAGGTCAGTATTCAGGTTCAGGTAGATCAGTTCAGCCATTTTTCATTAGCGAACACTAGTTCGCTCATACCAAATACCGGGTCACAACAACTACTCGGCCCAGTGCCCGTAGTGGGGGATTGTTTTTATGTTGGCAGCAATGAGTGCTTCGCCAAGCCGCTCGGCTCACTTACACTGAACATCAACTGGGATAAATTGCCCTCCAATTTTTGCGATTATTACGCTCAGTACAATCAGTATTTATTTACCCGGGGAGTCGCGGAAATACTATCGCTGGTTGCAGCAGCAGTCACTGCAGCGACCACCGCGCTCAGTGACGTTAAAACCGCGGCAAACCAAGCCAAAGGAACATCAGCTGAAACGCAAGCCGCAGCCTCAACGGATGCCGTGCTAGCGGCACAGGCAGCATTGAGCGCAGCAAACTCAGCAGTAAAGGCTGCAAAGGCGGCTGTAGAAGGATCATCTCCGCCTCCAGATACAGCACAGGTAATAGCATCAGTTGCGGCGGCCATAACTTCAGCGTCAATTGCTGTTGCATCAGCATCAGTTGCGGCGACAAAAGCAACAGAGGCTGCAGTTGGAACCACTGCGGCTGCAGCAACTGCAAAAGCGCAAAATACAGTATTGGCTTTTGCTGCCGCCACGACGGCTGCAGCTGTTGCGACAGCCGCATCAATATTCACAAACACATCATTTACAGGGCAGTGGAGTTTATTGACGTCAACAAAGTGGCAAGGATTGCTCCCTGATGCAGGCGGCAGTCCGTTACCGCCTGTCAAGCCAGCAAAGCGGCAATCTGTTATTGAGCGAATAGGACGGATGATAGAAGGGGGGATTGCGCTATTAAGCCCGATCCTGCCGCCATTTCTCCGTCCTATGGTGCCAGTGGGCGAGTCGTCACAGCTGACTGAAGAAGCACAAATGGACTCGCCAGCACCAACACAGATGGCATTTACTCCCGATGTTATTTGCTTGTTTCAGCAGTCATCTACTTCGCCTGGTCTGAATCTGCAAAGTAGCAGCTTTACTTTTACATTCAACCCCATCTGCACCGCGATACCGCAGCTAGCGTTATCGCCGTTGCCTGTGGTTACTGATGCGAACAATGGTTATCTGCGTTTTGATTTGGAAAAACCTGATGATGCCTTTGGCAATAGTCTGTACGCCCAGGTGATTTCATACATCAGTTTTAACAACGCGCAAGCGCTGATCCTCAAAGATAAAACCGCAAAACCTATACCTATCCCAAACCCGCCTTATAGCCCAAAGCTGTCCAGCTTACAGGGCAGTTATAGCGCCAGTGCAGTGACAGAAATTTCTCCTGAGCAGAACACTGATCCTCAGGCTTATCCGTTGCAGCTTTACCACTATGGTTCGTTCAAACCTTATCTCGCTTACGATGCGACGCACACTGAGCAAAGTTATGGTTTTTGCAATCTGACGCCGCAAGATGCTGTTTCTGCCGGGTTGCCGCTGTTTGCCGGTGCAGGAGGGCAAGGTTGTTTGTATCTGTCACTCAGCGGAGTTGTTGCACCTTGCACTCTGACCTTGTTTGCCGAAATAAGCGCGGATGACAATCAAGCTTCAGCACAGAGTGACAGTATTGGCTATTACTACTGGACAAATAACGGTTGGCAGCCAATTAAGGTGTTGCAAAACGGTACTAATAACCTGACTTGCCCGGGCATTATCACCTTTGATATTCCGTCATTGACGTCTGTCGATCTTCGGCTGACCGCTGCCGATCAGCAGCTTAGCGTCCTTCAGCAAGTGGAGATTGAACAAGCGCAGAAGGACCTGTCTTACCTCGTGTCACCTATCATGCCCAATGCTGATTTCTGGTTGGCGATAGCGACCAAACCCTATGGCAAAGCCATCAACATCAAATTTAGTTACCTGGATACTCAGGCAGTGAAGTTGACTCGCGTTTCAACAGTTGGCTTGCCTGCAGGTGAAATACCGCAAATCGATGCAAACAGCATTAGCGCTACGCAAAACAAATGGGCACAAATTGTCAGTATCACCCAGCCATTTCCTTCATTTGGTGGATTGCCCGCTGAAAACAGAAACAGCTATGGCGGCTACAGCAGTTTTTATCGGCGTGTCAGTGAGCGGCTGAACAATAAAGACAGATGTGTCACACCCATCGACCTGGTGGATATGGCTCACAGTGCCTGCATCAATTTGTATTATGCCAAAGTTATCAAAGGAAAGGGGGGGGCTGTTCGCATTGGCTTAGTCAAAGGCTACTCCAATGCACAACTACCCAACGCATTCAGGCCTGTGGTTGACGCTTTAGATCAGGGGGCAATAGTTCAGCATATCTCCTGCCGAACCTCTGCCATGACAAAGCTCAGTGTATTTAACCTGAAACATCAGATCCTGAGGATTAGTACCACATTACTTATTGAACCACAGGCCAATGCAAATGCAATGGAAAAGGCCATTAATCAGCAATTAAGAGTCTACTTATCGCCCTGGATCCAAAGTGATTTACCGCAAAGAAGTCTGACGCAGGACATTAATCAATCTGAATTAATCCGGTTTTTATCTGCTCAGGCTGGTGTTGTCTCAGTATCAGCTTTAAGCCTGATGGTCTGTGTTGAGGTTGATAATGACGATGAGGCGATAGTGGTTTCACACCAGCAGCATGCAATAACACTGGTGACAGTTGCCGGAGGCCAGGCATGACGGGCGATGATTATTATATTATCGATGAACCATTGCCCGATGCGCTCAATTTTGCTGTGCTGAAGCGGGACGGAATAAAGCAACTGCAGGCTTTATCCGGAAAGGTGTGGACCAATTATAACGAGAGTGATCCGGGCATCACTATTCTCGATCAACTCTGTTATGCCCTGACTGAATTAGGCTATTGTGCACAATTTCCGATAGCCGATGTGTTGACACAAGCTGACGGAACTATTCATTTTCAGGACCAGTTCTTTGAGCCACAAAATATTCTGACATCTGCTCCCGTTACGCCTGATGATTATCGCAAGCTGGTGCTGGCTCATGTGCCGCAAGTGCGGGTGATTTATATAGAGCCAGAGTCTGTTTCCGTGCCTGTAGCAGGGGGAGACAGCCGCCAGACCCTATACACGGGGCGCTACAAAAGTTATCTGAGGTTAAAGGATAACTCCGGACAAACGGATGTCGATCAGATCATCAACGCTGTGCATGTCCTGCTGAACCAGCACCGCAATCTTGCCGGGTGGTTCCTGCGTCCTAAAAGCCTGACACCGGTAGATATTCAACTGGCAGGCACTGTGTGGCTTACCCCATCAGCGAATACTGCGAAAGTAGAGAGCCTGATAGCACAAGCTTTACTTAACTATGCGGCTCCTGCTGCAGTTCAATCAGGCTATAAGGAGCTTTTAGCTCAGGGTCTTAACCCGGACGATATTTTTAATGGACCCAAAACCTCTAACGGCTGGATCGCGGGGAAAGATGCGCTTAAAGCGCAATGCCTGAGTGTCAGTCTATCTGACTTGACCGGTCTGATTGCTGCTATAGATGGCGTGTGGTATGTGGAAAGTCTGAGCTTTAGCGACTATGCCAACACGAATGCCATTGATGTAAAAAAAACGGAACTGCCTAATTTCACTCTCTCTGGCACATTCAAATTAGTGCGAAATGGCATACAGCTGAACACGGAGCCAAATCAGTCTGGCCAGCCGTATTTAGCTGCACTGAGCTCGAAGCATCAGGCTGCAAGTGTAGAGGCGAAAATTGATTTATTTCCCGAATTGCCACGGGGCAGCTATCGCAACATTGAAGACTATTACTCAGTACAAAACACCTTTCCGGATGTTTATGGCATAGGCTATAACTCGCTTCAATCCGATGCGGGGAATTATCGGGTTGCACAGTCGCGCCAGTTGAAAGGCTATCTGATGGCTTTTGATCAATTACTGGCCAACCAATTTTCTCAGGTTGCTCATATAGGGGACCTGTTCTCGTTCGGGACTCCTCACAGCAAACCAGAGCAGACCGGCTTACCCAACCCAGGCCTTCCCTACAAAAAATTCACCACCACATACCATTGTCAGCCGCTGTATGACATTCCACAGGTTAAGCCATTGTTGCGGGGGCATGAGACATTTCATTATCAGATCGATCCAGGTAAACCGGACGAGCAGGTTGAAAATGAAGCCTGGAAAAAATACAAAAATTTTCAGTTTAATGAATACATACACGGTTTGCGCCAACACATGGAAAACGAGGTGGAGGCAACAACCCGGCGGGATGCCATGTTGTCTCATCTGATGGCCCGTCATGGCGACGATGCGACTTTGTATGATGAGATGATCGAGACGTGCCAATGGTTTGGCAGCGAGCTCAAGACGCGCATTATTGTAAAAACCATCTGGCTGCAAAATTTTGAATTGTTGTCCTATAACCGCACTCGCGCATTCAATGTGAGTGCAATCAACTTGTTACCTATGCCAGGTGATGCCTCTATTATCAATGGGCTCTGTAGGCATGAAGCCGCCAGTTCCAATACTGTTGACGCTAAAGGCGGCAATGCAGCAAAACAGCAGTGGTGGCACAGACCAGTTTTTCCAACCCTGGATGGAGAAGTGGACCAGACAAAGATTTTTTCCGAAGCCAGGTTAAAGCCTTCTGATTTTGAACACTTTTCGGCCTTTGAGCATAAAGCAGGTATTTTGCTCGGTCTGCCTGGGCGCTGGCGATCTCTTGCCGGAAAATTGTATGCCTTGCTTGACGCCCCAGATTTCCATGACTGGTTAAACAATTGCGAGCCAGGTTATCGCTTAGCTGATTCGGATATTTCGGTTATTCGTGGTCAAGGGCAAGATAAAAAACATCAATTGTTTGAGGGCAATCAATGCCTGATGGATATCGTCTGTTCTTCTGCTGCCACCGCAGAAGATTACCAACAGTACGCGGACCAATTACTCTGGCTGTCCACTCAACGAAAAGGCTTTTTGCTGATTGAATCCATACTGCTGGTGGGTAACCCACAACCCCGGGTAATAGCACCGTATTTTTTAACAGCCAGCCTGATTTTTCCAGACTATGTGACGCTGATCCAGCAGCCAAAATTTCAGAAATTTATCGATACGTTGGTGAGTTTGCATTGGCCTGCTTATGTTGAGATGCACTATGTACCGACCCCCTTTGATGCGATGAAGGGCATCATTTCAAACTATGTGGACTGGAAAAATCACAGAGATAACTTTAATTCCCTCCGTCATGTTTTGAGCCAAAAGAAAGCCGGCGATCCGACTGTATCCGTGACCAGAAAAGCAGCAAAGGCGGCCTCTGATCTGTGTAACTCGTCAAAAGGTGAACTCGCATCGAAGCTCGGGTTATCAGCGGAAAAAGCGGAGGCGGTACAACCATGACGACCCGCCACCTGATAGCCCAATGCTGCTGGCAAACCGCCTTTGATCAAGAAGCCAAAGTGCAGGAGCTTCAGGATTTCATCAGCCTGTGGAGCAATACAGCTCTCACCGGACTGTTGGAACAATGTTTCAATGAACTCTGTCCCACCACACAAACCTGGCGTATTACCACCCTGGAGCTGGATTTGGGAGATATTCTGTTCGACGATTTGGCGTACGAGCTACCCAGACGATTAACCGCCAGTGTACATAGAGCTTTAGGGAAAATGCTCGCTCATGAGCAAATTGCTGTGGCATCTAATGATGGTGGCACCTTGCGGATTATGGACCATGTTGAATCAATGCAAGACTTTGTGAGCTGGTTTTTACAGCATGGAACTGTGCCATGGTGGTTTAGCGGAACTGAAAGTGCGTTGCAAATACTGGATCGACAACTGGAGCATAACCCCGGCGCTACCATCGACATCATCCGTTATTTGGGCCGTTCACAGAGAGTGCGGCAACGCCTTGTCTGGCAGTTAGGTGAAGCCCGTATTCGTAGCATCATCCGGCTACTGGAACCCTGGCAGGGGGATTTCATCTGTATTTTTGCAGACGATCTTTTCACCCTGCAACAGGAGCGGCACTTGCCAGCATCCGGTGCCTCTGTATTCAGGGAATCTGTCTGGCTGACCATTCTGAAGCACTTGCTGGTGGATAGAGGTACTTTGTTTAACACCACCAGCTTTGTTCGCGCCAACCTATGGCAAGTGGCTCAGCACTATCAAATTGATTACCAGAGGCTGCTTGATCAAATGTTTCAGGCTGTAGCTGCGCTTGAATCATTGGGTGCAGTCTCCCTGACTTTTTTCAACGCCATTAAAATGATTTACCGGCAGGATCACGGCACTACTCTGACAGCAGTAGTTCAATCCGTGGAACCAGCAGACCCCTGGCGGGCATTACAAAAGATGTTGCATTACGGACTCAGGCGACAGGCTGTCGGAGCGGACACTGTACAAGTGGACGAATTATTTTCAGTACTGGCACGCCAGGATGCTGCACGTATGGCAAAGCTGTTGCTCCTTGAAGGTCATTCAGTTAAAACCCGGCAAGGCATATTGAAACATTTTTCGTTCAACGAATTGGCCTTACTGGTGCAAGTCGCAGAGCCACAACAGCATTCTTTTATTCTGGCGCACGTTCAGCACACACAAACACAGATCAGAAAACAGAAGTGGAACAAAGAAACGGTATGGCAAGTCGTACTGGCTTACCTTTTGACAGCGCGCAGCTCGAAATTTAATCGTCGCCAATTGGTTCATGAAACCTTGCTGGATCTCTGCAAGTTACATGGATTTGAATTGGCCGTGTTTTTAGATCTGTTAATTTATAGCGTACAAACAGAGCATCCAAATCATCAGCATTTTGAACTCTTGGGAATTTTCAAAGAGTTAAGGCGTGAACAAAACAGACGGCATAGTGCTGCCGGCGTCAGAACAACCTATTGGCAGGCCGCTCTGCACTATCTGAAAACGGGAACTGATGGCGGTTATGGCCTGGTGGCTGGGACGCAGGGCCAACGGATACTCGATAACCTGAGTGGTGGAGGTGCTGAGCGGTCACTTGCCATGCTGTTAGGTGCCGCAGAATTACATACAACCAGCAGTGAACTGCTTAGCTTGAGATTGCTCAGGTTGGTGGGTGCCGCCGATCTGTCTCTATTGATAGATTTGCTTGAACCTGAGGCGACAGAGTTTTGTGTATCACTGATCGACAGTCTGTTGTTCTGGCAAAAGCGAGCTGCATTACCTGCTCTGGATGGTGTTGATCTGGCGCATCAGGTTCCTGCCTTGTTAATTCAGGCGTTAGCTGGCGCTTCTAAGGCCAGGCAGGGGGCTCAGAGTGGGTTTGAGCCAGCTGTTTTTTGGCGTGACTTTGTTGCGCTACTGAAGCACAAGTGTGGCGTGAATAGTTCTGCACTTTCTCAGCAGATTGCAGAATGTCTGGTTCAGGATCTGTGTTTGCGTACCCTAAACGCAAAGCCAGTCCAGCAGCATAGTTCGATTCATAGCTCACTTCAGTATTTATCGAACTCATTATTATCAGTTATACATGCAGGAATAGGGGGAGCTGGTGCGGCAGCTTCTTCCCGGCATTCATTGGCTCAGCTCAAGACTGGTCATTATGTTTTCAGCCTTGTGCCGGACAAGAAATGGAGTCCTGACGAACTCTTGGCTGCGCTGCGACATCGTTTAACCCCACAAGGTGCTGGCTCGGTCATTCCTTTGTCAGAGGGACTTGATGCTGCACCACAGGGGCTTGACGCTGTGCCGCTGGCAGCACTCTGGCAGCAACTGGAACAAGGGGACAGGCATAGTATCTCTGACTGGCTGGAGCGCCAGCCGGATAAATATCTGCTGCTGAACATACTCAGCCACAAGAGTGATAGCCAACCTATTGGCCACTGGCTATCGAAGCAACTTCCTGACGAACTGAAACCAGCAAAAGACACTATTAAACACTGGGCCTTGCTGTGGCAAAAAGCAGGCTATTGGCAAGGTGCAAGCGCGGTGTTAGAAAAACATCTGGCTGAAATATTCTGGACTCTGAGCTTTGATGCCAGAGCACATCATCTATCGGCCAGTGAATTGCTTGTCAGAATGATCACCAGTGCCTGTTTACGACTCAATGTACCTCTGTCTGAGTGCGTTGAAAGTTTCAGGCAACAAAAGCATCTTTTACAAAAAACGCATTGGAATAATGCCTACAGGCTACTCGTTGACCGGACATCGAAAACAGCAGAGCAGGGCCCAAAGTTATGCCGAAAGTTATCCGTTCCGCCGGATAATACAACTCCTGCAGAAGCAGACAAAGATAACGCCGTGGCTACTAGCTATTTCAGTCAAGACTATCTGGCCAGTTATTTAAACCATTCGCGTTTCATTGACATAGCCCGTTGCATGTTACAGCAGGGGCAACCGCCTTCCTGGCTCAGGATTGCCCGGCCGATAGATTTGAGTCGGTTGTTATTTGACGTCTTTACAGTGAACCCCAAACTGTTAGCGGCTCTGTTGGGTGACTTACAACATCAGCATGGGGTGATGTTTCGCCTGCTCAGTATTGTGCCATTTGCCTGGCTCATGGATGCGATGCGTGTCGCCGCCCCACAGCAACAGACTGGTATTCTGCTGCTGGATAAGTTTCAGCGCTGTCTGCAGAGGCTTGAACTACCCAATTCAACCGCACGGCAGCGTGACGCATTGTTATTTCAGCTGGTTTTGAAACATTGGCTTAACAACGATTGGGCCGCATTAGCACCTGACCAATTCGTCAGTAATTTTTTATACCAGTTGATGCGTCAACAGCAGATCGACATTGCGGTACTACAAACAGCTTTTGCCCCACAACTGAAGTTATTAGCACAACCTTTGCAGCTTGCTACGACAAAAGTGCTCAATAACACCGAAGCGCTTTCTGCTAAAAAATCATCTCATGCCAATGCAGTCAATCAGACCAAGGGCCTTGAGGCAAGATTGGCGGACGCCATCACAGCCGCTAAAAATCCAGTCGCCAACAGCACTCCAATGCGAATAAACAATGCCGGTTTGGTCATTCTGCAAGGTTTTATCACTATGTTGTTTTCCCGGCTGGGGCTGGTTGAAAACGAGCAATTTGTCACCCCAGTTGCTCAGCGACGCGCCGTGCACTACTTACAGTTTTTAGCAACAGGGTGCAGTGAAACTGCTGAACAGCACTTGGTGCTCAATAAATTGCTCTGCGGTTTAGCACTGCATGAGCCTGTAGAAATCGGCATCGATATTTCTGCCTATGAGGCTGATCTTTGTCACGGCCTGCTGAATTCCGTGATCGGCCATTGGGAGGCAATAGGCAGTAGTTCGGTGGATGGATGCCGGGGGGATTGGTTGGTAAGAGAGGGGTCGTTAACGGATGCAAAGGATCATTGGGATTTGGTGGTGGACAGGCGTGCCTATGACGTGCTGTTGGCGCGAGCTCCTTTTTCATATTCCGTGATCAAATTGCCCTGGATGGAAAAAGCGATTTATGTGACATGGCCAACCTAACGGATGTCCGGCCTATGAAGCAAAGAAACAACGTTAGTAATGTTTGAATAATCAGATAAAAATGAGGAACTTATGAATACTTACAATGAAAACCTTCAACAGACAGTTGTCAATACCTTGTCGGCTCTGGCGCTTAATCAGTCCAATTTGGATTCATTAAAAACTGTGGCCGAATATACACTTTACTATGCACAAGGAACGGAAATCAGCGCACGGGACAAATTGGAAGGCACTGACGGTGACGTTACCACCTGGCAAAACGTTAATAACCAAAGCCTGATCAACGCTAATCAGGTGTTCAATTTACTCACATCTGCCACTGAGGCAAATACCGATGTGGCGGTGAGCATCACCAATACGGCTACTGCTGCTGCCAACGTACAGATCGCATCCAACGCCATTTCGCTGCTGGCGTCAGATATTGGCGCCGCATTTAATATTGCAACTGCAGCCTTATACCAAACCGATGTGTACGAAAAAATTCAGAGCGCCAACAGTTTGATCAATGAAGTCGCGAATGAAGCAAAACGTATCTCAAAAAGTGCGATGAACGCCTCTGGCTCAACTGCTGAAATTACCATCAGCGAAGTTTTAGCTCAAACAACTGGTGTGAAATCGAAGATAGATAACTTGTTTACATCGACCCAGGCCGAACTGGATAAATTCACCAAACAGGCCATTGCAGAAAATGCACAAATAACCACAGCCAGCAAAGCAGAGCGGCAGGCCGAGGGAGGACTTGCTGACGCCAGAAGGGAACTGACCGCTATTAATACGGCATACGACAACAGCAACAACCAACTCAATCAATGCCTGAGTATCAGCGTGGTGTCAGGGGGTGAAATCACGGCATCTTTTGCGGCGCTGCCGTTACCAACTTTTTATTCGCCACAAGCTGGTGGTGTGACCATTCCAGATGCGGCTCCTGTCTACTACTTGACGCTGGTGCCGGCGCAAAATCAGACTACCTTTTCGATTGACCAGGTTGAGCAATTATTTTCACAACGACCTAAGGGCGACAACAGCCTTTTTGTGAGTGTTACTCCGGATGCAAGTGTCGATGTGACAGGTGCAGTGACGAGATCACCAAGCAGCATACAGCTGAGCTCTGATGCGTTTGGCAATCCTGTTCTTGCGGGCTCAAGCTACGTTGCCTTTTTGTATATCGAACTTTCCAAAGTATACAAACAGTACATCAATAATTATTCAGAGTTATTGTCTGCACCAAGCCAGCCTTTTACTCCGGCAACCACTTTGCCATTGGTGCAAAAGCTGGAGGTCACTCCAAATAGCACCCCGGATTCGACGGGCGTGATCTGGTCGACGGCTAGTTTCACATTTACGCCATTAGGCTCATCTGCGGACACTGCTACAGAACAAACAGATGCTACTGCTGCTTCCCCGACTAAAGGCAAGGCGAAATCTGTTGCCGCTCAGGCTGACGCAGCTGCTTCTGTACAGCAGATTGTCTCAGACGCACAACAACCTGCTGCGACCTCAGCAGCTCCCGAAGCTCAGGCAGCTGGCTCGTCCACAGCAATCCTTGCTTATGAATTCCGTTGTATTCTTGTTGAGCAAGGTGGAACGCCGGATCTCAATCTATTGCGTTGTCCCGAGAACCTGAACTTGCCTCCCATCTATTTTAATCAGGCCATCGCCGGGCAGGTTTCACCAGCGAATTACATCAGAGTGCCGGCATCATTATCAGGCTGCTGTACCTTTAATTTTCTGCCGACTGCAACTGACAACTTCGGCAATGTGATCAAGCCAAACACAATGTATCAGCTTTACATACTGACGGTTGCCACTGGGGATGCCAGCGATCAGGCTCAGTATACCAACGTATTGGCGAATACATTGCCAGCTATCACTGTCTGCACTCAAGCTTAACAATAAAACACCACGGCTCTATGGA
The DNA here is from genome assembly GCA_018825965.1 of Gammaproteobacteria bacterium. Lineage (GTDB taxonomy): Bacteria > Pseudomonadota > Gammaproteobacteria > Enterobacterales > Alteromonadaceae > Pararheinheimera. Next base: position 185,133 of record JAHKAA010000026.1, on the reverse strand, counting down.
GAGTAAAAATGAATAACATGACAATTAATTCACTCGCAGTCGGCATTGTTTACAAAGAAAAAGCCAAGCTCGATTGGCTGGCAATGCAAGTGGCAGAAGCCCAATATGAGGTCGATCAATACCAGGCTATTGTTGATGCTGAGACCGCCAAATCCATTCAGTTTAATGATTATTTAACCGCAGCTGAGGCCAATAAAACCGCAGCTTTGACGAACTTCAATCTGGCCATCGACATCGATTCCAGTGTTAACGCCTTGTGCACCAGCACTGGCTTGGCACTGAAACAAACCGGAACTGCGACCAGAGAAATCAAGCGTGTGTCAGGCGAAATGGCGACTCTCATCAATAAATTGATTTTTACGGTTGAGCTGATAGACAGGTTTGGCCAACTAGTGAACAAGCAAAAATTAAGTAATCCACTGATACCTGATACTTTAATCAGCTTTATGGCGAAGGCGACGACTGACGCCAACAATGCTGTAGCTCTTACGCTTACAGCATTGCAAAGCTGTTATGTCGCTGAGGCGACGTCCTTACGATCTGAGCAGATCATCACACTTGAAAACGATCAGGTGACAACGCTTAAAAGCACAATTGAACGGCAGGCACTGGTCTCCGGATTGCAGGATATGACTGGTTTGGTTGTAGATGGCAACTTCATCGTTGGTTTTACACCAGATTGCACCGGTGTTTTGGCGTTGGTACAGCAAGCGTACAACAAAGCGAGCGAAAAATATAACCAGGCTCTGGCTAACGTCAATATCGTAAATCAGCAACTGGCTTATGCTCAAAGTGCGTTGGCGACCGCCACCACCAGCCTGAATTCTTACAAAGCAGGTCTGGCGGCTGCAACCGCTGCGGCCTATGCAGCATAACGGTATGGGATGGCTGGCTTGTGCTGGCCTGCCTTGCCACGGGAGGGTTCATCATGTCTAAAAAAAAGTTTTACAGCCATTGCTACCAGCAGACGGCCTGGCTGCCGATGCACCCTTTTACGCGCAGGCTGGCGCTGGGTGATCTGTGCCAGCTGAGGCAGGGCCGTTTTCAGCCTTTGCTTAATATTGGCGATGCACATTTAGTAGAAAACTTGTTGGTGAGCCGCGAGATCCCGCTGGATCAGAGCGGCTGGGAATTAAGCCGTGGGGTAAAGCAACTGCTGTGCGAGACCCAGACTGAACAGGGAGGTGATAGTGAAGACTATTATTGGACCAGGCAGGTACTCGAATTCTCGCATACAGGCGATTTTATCTTTCATGCAAGGAAGCCAAAAGCAAGCCTGCTACTGAACTGGGCTCAAATCAAAGATGACCTGACGTTAAAGTTGACCCAGCTGCATTATGGCTTCAGGCAGGTATACGTTATTACCGGCGTGGCAACGGCGCAAGACTGGGGGCTGGCTGTGGCGGGACACTCTGATGCCCGCCTGGAAATGTTGACAGCACTTTCTGAAAGCAATAGCTTTAGCCTGCTCAGTCACAGTTCGGCCAGAGCAGAACGATGCACGGGCATAGCCTGCTACGAAAAAAACAAGGACCAGGCTGCATATTTTTTTAAGGCCAAAAAATTGGTGATGAGTGATGCGATGACAGACCGCTACCTGAGCCTGATTGTCGAAAACAAAGCCGAATTGGGGGGCGGTGAAATAGCCAACTGGCTGCAGGCCGATTTGCTTGATCTGGTCAAAGTCAATGAGCTGAATCTGACTACCAGCATAGGTTTTTTTAACTGGGTGGATATGTCGTTAGACGACGTAGCCCTATTGGGGGATTAGCTTTATGCCGACGCCTGAACAAAATCTGCAAGCGCTGTATCGTGAGCTCGATTGGCTGTATGCCGTGATCCAGCAGGTCATTGCCAGCTATCTGAAACACGAGGGACATCAAGACCACTGGTTGGATATAACGCCGCCCGAACTGGTGCCCGGGCAGAGTGAATATGCACGGCAGGCCCTGGACTGGCAGCTCGATACCTTTGAACGCCTGGCCTTAGCGCTGGCGTTGGCTCCTCATGTCCGGCCCGAATATCTGGATGTTTTTTTAAGTATAAATGGCACTACCGATCGTAGCTTTAGCGAATTTGGCGGATACAGCGATAAAGCCTTCAGCGGTTTTTTGCCCACAGGGCAGACGCTGGCATTTCTGCTGAGCGCCAACAACCCGGAGTTGCGGCTGGAGGCCATGCGCATTCTTGCGCCCAACCATCGTTTTGCTGCAGAAATGGTGATTACACTGGAACAATCAGACGACAAGTTGCCGCTGTTATCCGGAGTATGGAGTTTGTCGCAGCAGTGGTTGCAACTGCTGTTGACCGGCGAAAAAATTCGCCCGGAGTTAAGCCCGGCCTTTCCCGCCAGCCCAATTGTCACCCCACTGACATGGAGTGATTTGGTGCTGGATCATCATGTGATGTCGCAAGTGCAGGAGATACGTGCCTGGATCACCCATGGTCACAGCCTGATGCGCGATTGGGGCCTGGCCCGCAAGGTTAAGCCTGGCTTTCGCGCCGTGTTTTACGGCCCTCCCGGTACGGGAAAAACCCTGACGGCGGCTTTACTGGGCAAATCGACCGGGCGTGAGGTGTATCGGGTAGATTTGTCGATGATCGTATCGAAGTACATAGGCGAAACGGAGAAAAACCTCGGCAAAGTATTTGATGCAGCCAGTTACAAAGACTGGATTTTATTTTTTGACGAGGCTGATGCACTGTTTGGCAAGCGCACTGCTGCCACCAGCTCTAACGACAGGCATGCCAACCAGCAAACCGGTTATTTATTGCAGCGCATTGAAGACTTTCCTGGCACCGTTATTCTTGCCACTAACCTCAAAGCGAACATGGACGAGGCCTTCACCCGCCGTTTCCAATCCATGATCCACTTTAAGATGCCAGGTGCAACGCAGCGCCTCCAACTCTGGCAAAAAGCCTTCGAGGGGGTGTGTGAGTTGGCTGGGGATATTGACCTGACGAAGCTCGCGCAAGATCACGAACTGGCGGGTGGGGCTATTATAAACGTGTTGCGTTACTGTGCATTAAACGCGGTAAGCCGGGGTAAAAAACAGGTAGAGCGCGACGATCTGATCCAGGGCATTAAACGCGAATTTCGCAAAGACAACCTGACGGTGCAATTTAACTAGGGGCATAACATGGCTGAGTTTAAGGTTGAACACAAAAAACAGCAGTCCTCCGGGGGGGATGCTGTGAGTCAGCGTAAGGGGGCGGCGGTGCTGCAGGACAATCGTAGGCCAGTGCAAGCCAAATCCTATGTAAGGAACGAAGGGCAAAATTTTACCTGGGGTAAACATAAGACGATGGTTGGCAAGAAGATGGAAGCCTTACTCGATCCGGCTGATCCGGTGCGAGGCGAAAGCGCGAATATCAATGCAGATCAGACACCGATGATGGATGCTTTGAGAGCGCACTACGTCATCAATGGCGGTGATTTAGTAAAGGGTCATCTATTGAATGACAATCTGGGTGGCAAAGCCTTAAACAATAATCTTTTTCCAATCACGCGGGCAGCCAATAAGCAACACTTGATGACAACGGAAAATTATGCAAAAACGCAATTGTGGACTCATCAGTCACCAATTTGGTACACCGTGGAAGTAAGCGGCAGCCCAAATGCGAATCAGCATACCCATGAGTTCAATGTCAGCTTGGGGCATTGGGACATGAAGAAAAATACAAAGCACGCTGCCGCCATACAAGGGTCTATTACCTCGAATATGGGGGATCCACGCGATTATGACGGCGCGAATGGCGATGATCTGGAAACTTATTCTGCCGGAACCCTCAAAGCAGCGATGGCAAAGGGGCTGGCACTACACCCGCACACAGGTTTGGCAAGCATGAATGATCAAGATCAGGATGCCAGAAAAAAAGCGGGGTCGATTACCACTAGCGAACATGGTTCGAACGGCTATAACTCCTATTGAAATAGAGAACATGAGGTCGGATTTGCCGGGGGGTGCCATCACCAATGTGCAAAGGTTACAGCGTATTGACCGCGGTAAACATGGGTAAAAAATAACTGACGCCAGACGATGTGATCCAGAGCATTAAACGCGAATTTCGCAACAACAACATGACAGTGCAATTTAATTAGGGGCATAACATGGCTGAGTTTAAGGTTGAACAAAAAAAACAGCTGTCCTCCGAACATGGCACAGTGAGCCAACGTAAAGGCGAAACGGTGTTACCAGACAATCGTGGCGAGGTGAGCCAGACTCGTGTTTTAACAGATAATCGCACGACCCGGTTGGCGCAAAATTCTTCGCCAAAACCGAATAATACGGGGCTGCCGAATAAGCTTAAAGCGGGTATTGAGTCGCTTTCGGGCATGAGCATGGATCATGTCAAAGTGCACTATAACTCATCCCAACCCGCTCAACTCAACGCCCACGCTTATGCACAGGGCAGCAGCATTCATCTTGCGCCTGGGCAGGAAAAACATCTGCCACACGAAGCCTGGCATGTGGTGCAACAGGCGCAAGGGCGGGTGAGGCCGACTATGCAAATGAAGGCTGGTATACCTGTAAATAATGATGTTGGGTTGGAGCATGAAGCAGATGTGATGGGGGCGAAGGCATCGCATGACCAAATTGCCGGTGCTACTGCGCTACAAACAATGGAAAGTGGTGCGGCAGTTGCGCAGTTGGAACGGATTAATCCTGCGGTAAATAATCTGGTAGTGACTGCCGGGCCAGTGAGTGTTCCCTCAACCGATATGGTGGCCCCAGGGCCAGCTCAAACTTGGGACTATCGCGCCAGGTTGCCACTCGTTGTGTTGCCAGCGGCGACGAAGATGGCCGCATTGGAAATAATTCGGGGCGATTATCAAGCTATTGGCGCAGCAATCCCGCATCGGTTTTTATCGGTAGCGTGGGCAACAAATCAAGCTAATAACAATATCCCAATTCTCAATACCATGTATAACCGCTATGTCGCGCAGGGATATGTGGCAGGACATGTGGCAATGAGTATTGCCGCTGATACGGTGCCTAACCAGATTTTGCGTAAGCGCGCGCAAATCGTGCCACTTTTGCAAAACCCGAACATGCTAGATGAGTTGCGAGATCAAGCGACGCTGCCGATGGTTGATCCATTTAAAATCCGCCTTGAGACCATGCATAACCATGGGCAGGTGGCGGCTACTGTTGAGTTTTCAGAAGGACAAAAAGGCTATGTTTCGCGGGTAGAAGATTCACAAAGCCATACAGATTCAACGATCGCAGATCGGCCTAATTATGCCGGTGAATTTCCCTTGCCAGATGCGGCGGCACTAAGAGGTGTGAATGTTGGTGCAGCGAAAAGCTTGCTGCGCTTCAGAGGGAGGCAAAATGGCACTGCGCCGACATTTAGTAACGTTCATCATACCGCAACAAATACCGATGTCGGAACTCAATTAGGGAATATAGGTGGTGCAACGCGGGTTGATAAAGAGGCGGGGATTGACGCAGTTACCAAAATTATTGCCGAAGGTGGGCGATTCGCACCTGCAGCTACATTAGGAGGTAATTTGCGTAATGACTCACTATTTTTCACACTAAATCCTGCTAACGGGCAATATCGGGTGATGGAGTTTAGAGAACTTTGGAAAAAATGGACGCGGTATTTTGGCGGCGGATATGGCGTCACTAACCTGGTGATCAGAGACGCGCTTAGGCAAGGAGCTGGGCCTCGTGCTGGTATCGTGCAGCAAGGTGGCATTCCCGCTGCGAATGGCCATAATTTCAATTTAGATACGAATGCTGTTCATTAATACCTGGTGACTCATTATAAAAAAACTGGGGTTAAGAACAATAAACATTTAAGGCCTGTTCTAACGTTAATGTATTCATGATCTGAGCAAGAGGAACGCATGCCTAAAGTAGCCTCAATTTAATACAAAACATAGTGAGCACTATTCACCGGAACGATCACTGAGTGGAAAGCATGCCAGAGTTCGCATCGGAAAGAATAGCCGATAGAACGTGTAGCTCATTGGATTATCAGGCTTGAGCAGATAGCAGACTTTCGCTAACTCTCTCTAATGTTATTAATATTAAATGGGGACAGTTCACGGTTCTTTATGCAGCAGTTACAAGGATTGGATTTTGTTTTTTGATGAAGTCAATGCGCTTTTTGGCAAACGCGCGGCGGTCGGTTCACAATTAAGCTGTAATGGAAGTGCTCTGGCTTATTGCTTAAGTGTGAATCACCTGCAAAGAGAAGTAATAATGGCTTCTTCGGCAATTCGACTTTATCCGGCCTAAGGCTCATCTTCTTAGCTTAATGAGTAGACTTTTCACCTATTGGCTTGTGAGTCTGCGCCCTTGACCTATGTGAGTGATGCGGTTTTCTTGCTGCGGTTGCTCTGATTGTGGCGATTCTGAATCGAAATAATTCAGCTCATTTTCGAGCATAAACAGCTTCAGTTCCTGACAGATAGAAAACGCCAGCTCTTCCTGTAGTGATATGTCATAGCAATTATTGCGATCAAATTGTTTCGACCAACGTATTTGATTATGTTCAAGATCGAGCAGGTGAACGGAAGTCCTGACGCGTTGTGAATCAATCCGAACGAATCCCTCAAACAGGTGTTTGGCCGCTGCGTTGAACGTTTTTTTCGACTCGTTGCTATGACGAACCTTGAAGTCATCTTCTGAGTGTTGGATTAAGGTAATACTGTTAAATGCCAGAAACAACTGATGTAGCAGTTCCTCATGTAAGCCTAAAGCAAAGCACTGTCCCTTACTGCATTCTGAAATAGCCCTGATCGGTCTGAAAAGCAGCGTATGTCCGGGGTATATATTGGCATCTGACGATCGCTTGAAAATAGGCATGTAGCTACCCAGAGGAATAGATATTTCAATCTCGGAAGGCACTGCGGCATAGTAGTCCTTGAGTTTTTCCCGCAAGCGACCCACCTGGACCCGCACCGCAGGGTCTTCTGTGGTCGAATAAGTTGCCACATTGCGATCAAAAACCTCAATGCCGATAGCGTATTCGCTGGTGTTGCGGCTGTTGCCACAAATTGCGCTCTCAACCAGAAAATGCAACAAACGGCACATGCGCGGTGCATGAACAAATTTATCGCTCGCCAAAATAGCTTTACAGGCTGCCTGAGACTCTGCCGGGGAGATCGGGGTTTGAAAGTTTTGTTTCTTCAAAATTGATTCCTTTCAATTCACATGGTGTCTGGTCATAAATACCCCACCAGGTTTTTGATCCCGTCAGCAACTAATAATTGGATCCAAAATATGAGTACGGCACAGATTCAGCCTTCAAACGCATAATGTTTTAACTAAAAGATAAAATCCCTATTTTGGAGACCTAAGTAAAGATTAACGCCTGTATTTGTCAACTAAAACCTGAACTTTTTTCTACTATTATCGGAACTGAGCTTTGATACTTAGCCGTTCGGAGTAATACCGTGTCAGGTGGCTCAGTTTAAAATTGACTGTCATGGTATGGCTGAAGAAATCTATAGGGGTTATAGCTCGTTCAAGGTAAAAGTAACAAAGAAAGGGGATATGCGTAAGGTGTCTATCAAAGCGGGTGAAAGGCTACAGCAGGAGAAAGCTACTCTTGGAGAAACCGTATATCAGAACGGATTCAGGGGGCATTAAATTCAGCGGATTTTAGAAATAAAAAAACCTGCTACAAAAGCAGGCTAATTTAATGGTCGGTACGAGAGGATTTGAACCTCCGACCCCTTCACCCCCAGCGAAGTGCGCTACCAAGCTGCGCTACGTACCGACATTGGCCCTTATAGTACTGCTTTAACTCATAAATGCAATGCCCCTTGGTTTGACTGCGTTTTTTTTGTTCGCTTTACAGCACCTCAGGTTATTTTCCAACCACCAATTCCACCCAATGCTGGTACACAGGGATAGCCAACAGTACATTAACAGGGAAGGTGATACCTAAGGATGCCATCATGGCCAGGCCTATGTTGGCGTCAGGTATACTGGCCCGCACTGCGGCTGGAGCTGCTATATAAGAAGCACTGGCGGCCAAAGTGGTCAGAACCAACAAGGTGCCCTGGGGCAAATCCAGTAGTACGCCAAAAGCTAAACCTAAAGCACCCAGGGCAAAAGGAGCTGTGGCTGCAAACAGCATTAAACGCCAGTGTTTCAGTGGCAGCGGGTTACATACTTTGGCTGTGCACAGGCCCATTTCCAGTAAAAACAGCGCCAGCATGGTTTTAAAACCACCAATCAGCGCAGGAGCTATAGGCGCTAAACCTTCAGGGCCATACAAATAACCTATCAATACGCCGCCACCAAGCAGCAATACGCCGCGGCTGGTTAGGGCCTCATGCCAGATATGTGCTTGTTTACCCTGACCTTTTAAGGCGCCATACAAACCCAACATAATGACAATGGCCGGTAATTCCAGCATCACCAGATACAAGGTGGTTTCAGGCAACAATGGCATGCCGGATTTTTCCGCCAGTGCCAGCACCACAGCAAAAGTACCGGCGCTGACAGAGCCATAATGGGCGGCAATACTGACACTATCTGCATTATTCAGTTGCACCAGATAACGTAACAGCGGGTAACACAAAAGTGGGATAATTAAACCCAAAGCACCCACAACTAACAGATCCGGCACCATACCACTGTGGGCCTGACCGTGCAGCGCCATACCCCCTTTAAGGCCCAGTACCAGCATCAGCAAAATAGATAAGGTTTCGTAAATAGACTGAGGAACTTTTAAATCTGACTTTAATAAGCCTGCTACCAGGCCAAAGGCGAAAAACGCAATCACAATATCCGGCATAACCCAACTCCGTAGCTGTTATTGGCTGGCGATTGTGCCTGTCTTTGGGTATATTGGATAATTAATTGTTTGCTAGTTAAATATTGATAATTATCTATGGATGTGCGGCATTTAAGTTTCAGATTATTGCAGGTTTATGTGCAGGTGGTGCGCCTGGCTTCTGTGTCGGCTGCTGCTCGACTGTTGCATTTAACTCAGCCTACTGTGTCCTTACAGCTGAAAAAGCTGGCGGATGAAGTAGGGCAACCCTTGCTGGAATACCGTGAAGGAAAAGTGCATACCACTTATATTGGCGATGCGTTGTTTCAGGCGGCGTCTGATGTATTAAGCCGTTTTGATGACTTTTCTTCTTTGTTGGAGGAGGCCAAAGGCGGGCGTAGCGGCACTTTGAGTCTGGGTATAGTCACCACAGCTAAATATGTCATGCCCATTATTCTGGGGGCTTTTGACAAAACCAACCCCAAAATTGAAGTGACCTTAAATGTAGGCAACAGGGCTCATATTCTGAACCGATTTGGCCATCAGGATGATGATTTATATCTGTTTAGTCAGCCGCCAGGCGGCGAGCTGGTGCAGGCATGCCGTATTATTAAAAACCCGCTGCAACTGATAGCACCTGCGGATCATTGGGCATCCCGTTATTGTGCAGAAGGTCGTGAACTTGATTTTGCAACACTTAAAAATGAGCGGTTTTTAATGCGTGAACCAGGTTCTGCCACCCGTATGCAGTTTGAATCCTGGTTAAGCAGTCAGGGCGTTGAATTATCTAAAACCATGCAGATTGAAAGCAACGAAGCGATACGCTTAAGTGTTGCCAGTGGTCTTGGCCTTGCCGTGTTATCAACCTACACTTTAGGTCAAAGCAATGAGCAGTTTAAGGTGTTGAAGGTCAAAGGTTTTCCGCTCAATAGCCATTGGTATCTGGTGGCGCGCAAAGACAAAAGATTAAGCGCTTCAGCACGGCGTTTGATCCAGTTTATTGCAGCACATTTGACCGACTGCATTGAAGAGCAGTGGGTGGTTGAGGATATAGCTCTGTTAGATGATCATTTCCACTAAACAGCGGGTAAAAGCTTTGCCTTCATGCTCTGAACAAGGCATCATTTTGTTTTACTGATTTTTGGATGTCTGCATGTCTTTATGGATCCCTTTTACGCTACTGGCTGCTTTTATGCAGGCCATGCGTAATGCTTTGCAAAAACAATTAAGTAAAGATGTCCCCGTAATGGGCGTCACTTTAGCCCGATTTATTTATGCCGGGCCTTTAGCGCTGCTGTATTTAATTGGGCTTTACCAGTGGCAGGATTACGCCATCCCCCATTTTAATTTCTGGTTTGTGTTTTATGTTTTGGCAGCCTCGACTATGCAAATTCTGGCTACAGCCCTGATGGTGGTGCTGTTCCGGCTAAAAAACTATGCGATTGGGGTAGGGCTGGCGAAAAGCGAGGCTATTTTGGCCGCTATAGTCGGGGTGATGTTTTTTGGCACCTACATCAGTCCTTTAGGTTGGATTGGGGTTTTTATTGGTGGTGTCGCGGTGTTTTTGCTGACCGGAGCCACCAGCATCCGTTCTTTATCTGCCAAAACTCTGGCCTTGGGTTTGGGTAGTGGTTTGGCCTTTGCGCTGACGTCTTTGTGGGTACGAGAGGCCAGCCTCACTTTAGGTTTGCCATTTTTGCCAGCAGCAGCCTGGGTCCTGTTTTTTGTTATAACAACCCAAACCATAGCTTTATTGGTTTATCTGTTCCTGAACGACAAAACCACCTTAGTGAAGTTATGGCAAAGGCCACAACTGACTCTGGCCACCAGTTTGACCAGCTGTTTAGGCTCCTTAGGCTGGTTTACTGCGATGAGCCTGCAAGCCGTAGCCTATGTGAAAACACTGGGGCAGGTAGAAATACTTTTTACTTTGCTGATTTCAGTGCTGGTGTTAAAAGAAAAATTAAAACGTCAGGATCTGCTGGGTCTGGCGCTTATTGTGCTGGCCGCAGTGCTGGTGATGTGGGCTTAAAATAAAATTGATCAAAAAGTAAACTTTATGTGCTTAATTTAAGCAATTTGTCATAAATCTGAGCTAGTCTTGTTTGGCTTTGACGGAGAAGCAAAGCGAACCTGGGGGCAGGACGCAAATCCTCAAAAAATAACAAGAACTTATAGGATTTATAATGAAACAGATCACAACCTTATCACTGCTTGCTTCAGCCTTTTATTGCAGCAGCAGTTTTGCCAGTTTGCTTATCACCGAAGTACTGTACGACGCTCCTAACAATGACGCTACTGAAGAATTTGTTGAGCTTTATAACAACAGCTGCACCGCCATTAACCTGCAAGGCTATAGTGTGCAGGATAACGGTGGCAGTTTTAATTTATCCGGCACTGTAGCGCCACGCAGCTACTTTCTGGTGGCGAAAAACAGCGCTGCCATGCAAAGCCTGTATGGAAAAACACCTCATCTTTCTGGGTTAACTCTGGCATTTGGTAACAGCGGCGACTACGTCAAACTGAAAAACGGCAGCACCGAAATTGATGCTGTGGGCTGGGAAAATGGCTTATCTGGCTGGTCGATCAACGCGACGAATAAATCTATCAGCCGCAATAAAACCACAGATAATAATCTTGTGTCTGATTGGGTGGTGTCTTCCAATTATGGCAATCCGGGGACTGGTGTCTTCACGGCAACCTGCGGTGGTGGCGATACGGGCGGTGGTACTGATCCAGTTATCAATCAGCCCACTTATTACGCCGCAGCAGTGGGCAAGTCTGGCTCTGAACTGAAAACTGCGCTGAACAACATCCTGCGTGGCCATGTCCGTTTAACCTACAGTCAGGTGTGGGATGCACTTTCTTACACAGACGAAGATGTAAACAATAGCAATAATGTGATGATGTTGTACGCAGGTCGTTCTGTCGCCAAAACCTTCCGTGCCGGCCAAACCAATTCACTGGATGCCTGGAATCGTGAGCATGTATGGGCCAAAAGTCATGGTTTCCCAAGTGAAAGCCAATACGCTTATACCGACATTCACCATTTACGGCCTGCAGATGTGTCTATCAACTCCAGCCGTGGCAATAAAGACTTTGATACAGGTGGTACCCCATTAACCGAAGCGCCTGAAAACAAAACCGACAGCGACAGTTTTGAGCCTCGTAATGCGGTGAAAGGTGACGTTGCCCGTATGATGTTTTATATGGACGTCCGATACGAAGGGGGTGATGAAACCAGTACACCAAACCTGATTTTACGCAACTACGCACCTACCGGCAGTTCAGCGCCTGAAATGGGCAAATTGTGTGTATTGCTGCAATGGCATATTCAGGATCCTGTAGATAGTTTTGAAACCCGTCGTAATAACCGCATTTATGAGTGGCAACAAAACCGCAACCCCTTTATCGATAACCCACATTGGGCTCAATCAATTTATGGTGCCAGCTGTGGTTTGTAGGAGTTGATTGCGCTTCAGGCTGCTTTTGTTATCAAAAGCAGCTTGGAGTGTTTCAGGGGGCGGGCTAGAATGGGTCAACTAAAAAAGCGTTAAAACGCCAGAGCCCGGAGCATCTATGAAGCCTGAAGTTATGTTGCAGCAACTGCAACAATCCCCTGATTTTTTAAAACTTACTTTAGCCCATCCTGATTTTTTACCTTTTGTCAGCTACCAGCTAGAAAACGGCACAGCCATTCAAATCTGGGATACAGGTGTGATCTATTGCCAGCCTAAGCAGTTTGGCCAGCAGGATATAGTGCTTTCAAGCGGTGTGCATGGCAATGAAACCGCGCCTGTAGAGCTATGTTCAGCTCTCCTGAATGATGTACTGGCTGGCAAGCTATTGCTGACAGAACGTGTGTTGTTTTTATTTGGCAATCCACCTGCGATGAATGCGGGGGTGCGTGAAATACAGGATAATTTAAACCGCTTATTTTCAGGCCATCACAGTAAAGAACCCGACGTGCAGAGTGCTGAACGTGATCGGGCGAAAAAGTTAGAGACCTATGTGCTGAAGTTTTTTGAAGATGCGCCAGAAGGTTTACGTGAGCGTAAACTTTATGACTTGCATACGGCCATTCGGGGTTCACGTTTTGAAAAGTTTGTGGTCTATCCGTTTTTGCATGGGGAAAACTGGAGCAAAAACCAGTTTGAGTTTTTAAAAGCCTGCGGTGCCAACACAGTGCTTTTAATGCAAACACCGGCCAGCACCTTTAGTTATTTTGCCGCCCAAAGCTGCAAAGCGCATGGTTTTACCATAGAGCTCGGCAAAGCCAGGCCTTTTGGCGAAAATGATATGAGCCGTTTTGCTGAAGCCGCTACTGCTCTGAGATCGCTTATTTCCGGCGGAAAGCTTGCCACCACTGAATTTAATGAAGCCGACTTTAATCTGTACGAAGTACGTCGTTCTATTAATAAAAGCACCGAAGCCTTTCAGTTGCATTTTGCCGATAGCATTGAAAACTTCACCAGTTTTGATGTTGGCACTGTGCTCGCCAGTGACCAGGGGGTGGAATACAAAGTGGAAGTGGAAGGCGAAGCCGTTATTTTCCCGAACCCCAAAGTCGCCATTGGTCAGCGCGCTATGCTGATGGTTAAACCTGTTTCTGTGGCAGGAAAAGTGAGTTAAGGCTACGTCAGAAAGAGCTTTGCAGTAAAAAATGGCTGACAGCTGGAGCCTGTTCACTACATAGACCAGCTGTTTTTATTTGTGCCTCTGGTTGCAATGCAGTTTACGTAAAGGTAAAGTTGCGGCCGAAAAATAGAAGAAAACAGCGATACTGATTAAAACACGTAAAACAAAAAATAATGGTCAGGGCAAACGGGGAAACGCAATTCAGTTACCAAGAGTGGTCACCAAGCCACCAAGCGTTGATACCTTTGTCACAGTCTGACGGATACAACCAAAAGAGACACCTATGACTAACCCCAATAACGCAACCATCTCTACAGTGCACACAGCTGAGTTTACCAGCGGTCACGCGTTACAAATTCCTACGCTGCGTATCCTGCAGGATGACGGCTCTATCTACCCTGATGCTGAAGTACCGCAGCTCGACAAAGCCACAGCCCTTAAAATGTACGACAGCATGCAGTTTATCCGCATACTGGACGAACGTATGCTGGCTGCCCAGCGTCAGGGCCGTATCAGTTTTTATATGCAGTGTTTAGGCGAAGAAGCCGCTACTGTGGGTAGCGCAGCCGCGCTGGATGATAAAGACATGATTATGGCGCAGTACCGTGAACAAGGTGCCTTGCGTTATCGTGGTTTTAGTCTGGAACAGTTTATGAATCAGCTGTTTTCCAATGAAAAAGACTTAGGTAAAGGCCGCCAGATGCCAGTGCATTACGGCAGCCAGGATATTTATTACATGACAATTTCGTCACCACTGGGCACACAGATCCCTCAGGCCAGTGGGTACGCTTACGCGCAAAAGTTACGCGGACTGAAAAACACCACCATTTGTTATTTTGGTGAAGGTGCAGCTTCTGAAGGTGACTTCCATGCCGGTTTAAATATGGCTGCTGTGCATAAAGCGCCTGTTATTTTCTTCTGCCGTAACAACGGTTATGCCATTTCAACACCTGCCAACGAACAGTTTAAAGGCGATGGTATTGCCTGCCGTGGTGTGGGTTATGGCATGAAAGCGATTCGTGTCGACGGTGCTGATATTCTGGCTGTGTACAAAGCCACCCAAATGGCTCGTGACTATGCTCTTGAACACGAAGAGCCGATTTTAATTGAATCTATAGCTTACCGTTTGGGCGCGCATTCTTCTTCAGATGACCCAAGTGGTTATCGTTCCAAAGAAGAAGAAGAGCTGTGGCGTAAAAACGATCCGATTTCCCGTTTCCGCTTGTGGCTGGTGAAACAAGGCTGGTTGGACGAAGAAGCGGATAAAGCCAAGTCGGATGCTTTGCGTCAGGAAATTCTGGATGCATTAAAAGTGGCAGAAAAAGTGGCCAAACCTGGTATTGAGCATCTGATGAGTGATGTGTACGAAACGCCAATTCCACTTTTAAACGAACAATTAGAAGAATTAAAAGCACATATCAGAAAGTACCCGGATGCCTATCCGGTGACGGCGGGGAGATTTGAATAATGGCTAAGATGAATATGTTACAGGCGATCAACAACGCCTTAGATTTAGCCATGGCCAAAGACGATGGTGTTGTTTGTTTTGGTGAAGACGTCGGCCACTTTGGCGGCGTGTTTCGTGCGACCAGCAAGTTGCAGGAAAAGTACGGCAAAGCCCGTTGTTTTAATACGCCTTTAACTGAGCAAGGCATAGCTGGTTTTGCCAACGGTATGGCAGCTCAGGGCATGAAACCAGTGGCTGAAATTCAATTTGCTGATTACATCTTCCCTGCCTTTGACCAGATTGTGAATGAAACAGCCAAGTTCCGTTACCGCTCAGGCAACGAGTTTAATGTGGGTGGTTTAGTCTTCCGCACGCCATACGGTGGTGGTATTGCCGGTGGTCATTACCATAGCCAATCGCCAGAAGCTTATTTTGCTCATACACCAGGTTTAAAAATTGTGGTGCCACGCGACCCGGCACAAGCCAAAGGTTTGTTGTTAGCCTCCATTAACTGCCCGGATCCGGTTATTTTCTTTGAACCTAAGAAGTTGTACCGCGCTTCTGTGGGCGAAGTATCAGAAGAGTATTACGAAATTCCATTAGGCAAAGCCGAAGTGCTGCAACAAGGCAAAGACGTGACCGTTTTAGCCTGGGGCGCTCAGATGGAAACTATTCAAAAAGCTGTGGATATGGCCCAGGCTGAAGGCATTTCCTGTGAAGTCATTGACCTTCGTTGCATTCAGCCCTGGGATGTCGATACAGTGGCAGAGTCGGTGATGAAAACCGGCCGTTTAGTCATTAACCATGAAGCGCCATTGACCGGTGGTTTTGCGGCTGAAATTGCCTCAACCATTCAGAAAAAATGCTTCCTGCATCTGGAAAGCCCGATTGAACGGGTGTGTGGTCTGGATATTCCGTACCCGCTGGCACTGGAAAAAGAATATGTGCCCGATCATCTGAAAACTTACGAAGCGATAAAACGCTCGGTGAACTTCTAAGGATAGCCAGATGAAAAAAGATTTTATTCTGCCTGATATTGGCGAAGGTATAGTCGAGTGTGAAATCGTTGAATGGCTGGTGAAAGAAGGCGATCGTATCAGTGAGGATCAGCCGGTTTGTGATGTGATGACCGACAAAGCTTTAGTACAAATTCCCGCTGTGTACGACGGTGTGGTCACTAAGCTCTATTATGCCAAAGGCGATATTGCCAAAGTGCATGCGCCTTTGTTTGAAATGGATACAGATGGCGCTGCGCCAGCTGTTGCAGCTTCGTCTGCTCCTGCTCAAACCGCTCCTGCTGCTGTTGCCACGGGCAAACAGCTGGAAGACTTTATCCTGCCTGATATTGGCGAAGGTATTGTTGAGTGTGAAATTGTCGAGTGGCTGATCAAAGAAGGCGATGTATTAGCCGAAGACCAGCCAGTCTGTGATGTGATGACTGACAAAGCTTTAGTGCAAATACCTGCTAAATACGCAGGTAAAGTGGTGAAGCTGCATTACGCTAAAGGTGAAATTGCCAAAGTACATAGCCCGCTGTTTCAGCAGGAAATTGCCGGTGCTTCCACTTCAGCTGTGGCCGTTGTTGCAGCGCCAGTTGCTGCTCCGGTTTGTGCTGCGAAAGCAGCTGTTGCAGCAGCTTCAACAGCTGCTCCTGCAGGCAATGGCAAAGCTTTAGCCAGCCCGGCCGTGCGTCGTTTAGCCCGTGAATTAAGCATCGACTTATCTTTAGTACCGGGTTCGGGTGACAAAGGCCGGGTTTATAAAGATGATGTCAAAGCTTATGCCAATGGTGGTGCTGCCAAAGCTGTAATTGCACCAGTAAAAGCCCCTGTGGCTGCAGCCGTTGTTTCAAGCGCTGGCGGCAGCCGAGTTGAGCCTATCAAGGGCATTAAAGCGGCTATGGCGCGTCAGATGCTGGATTCGGTATCGACTATCCCGCATTTTACCTACTGTGAAGAAATTGATTTAACAGAGCTGATTGCTTTGCGTAGCCAACTGAAAGATCAATATGCCAGGCAGGGTATTAAACTGACTCTGATGCCGTTTTTTATGAAAGCCATGTCGCTTGCCATTAAGCAGTTCCCTATTATGAACAGTCAGGTTAACAGCGACTGCTCAGAGCTGACCTATTTTGATGACCACAATATTGGTATAGCGGTGGACTCCAAAGTGGGTTTACTGGTGCCGAATATCAAAGGCTGTCAGAGCAAGTCGATCGTGCAAATTGCTCAGGAGCTGACAAAATTAACAGAGGCTGCCCGCGAAGGCCGTGTTAGTCCGGCAGAACTCAAAGGTGGCACTATCACCATCTCCAACATTGGCGCTATAGGCGGCACTGTGGCGACTCCTATTATCAATAAGCCGGAAGTGGCGATAGTAGCGCTGGGCAAAACCCAGTTATTGCCACGTTTTAACGCCAAAGGTGAAGTCGAAGGCCGCTCTTTGATGCAAATCAGCTGGTCTGGTGATCACCGTGTGATAGACGGTGGCACCATAGCCCGTTTCACTAACCTGTGGAAAAGCTATCTGGAACAACCATCATCTATGTTGTTGTCTATGGTCTAAACCATAGACGAAGCGCTGGTAATTGCCATCGTTCTTTGTTACAAAACCCGGATGATCGAAAGTAATCCGGGTTTTTCGTTTTAAGGCCATTACGACGGGTAATGCATGGATAAACATCAGCTTCGTAACTTCTATATCCCCGAAGAGCAGTCGGTTTACCTGCTAAACGCCAATGACGCTAAAAAACTCAAAGACTGGGTGGCGCTTTGTATCTCTGAGCTGGAGAAGTTGGGTTACCGTCAGATTGAGCTGGTAGGCAAGGGTGCTTATGGTTTTGTTTTTGCTGGCCTGGATCAAAAACAACAGGACGTAGTCTTTAAGTTCTCCCGTATTAATTTACCCCCTCATATTCAGGAACGTCTGGCCGACGAAGGTTATATGCTGTCGCAGGCAGCGCATCCAAATGTGCCGCCGTTTTTTACTTATCAGTTGGTAAAAAAGCAGGGCATTTTAATGATGGGGCGCGCCAAAGGTGTGGATCTGGAACACTACAGCCTGAAACGTGGGCGGATGCCGGTGCGATTATTGCTGGATATTGCCACTCAGTTAGCCAGTCTGTTATTAGCGCTGCGTCAGCACAAAAAAGACGGCGAAATAGCACCCATAGTGCATGGTGATATTAAACCTTCGAATATTGTTTATGACGAAAACAGCAATCAGATCAGTCTGGTGGATTGGGGCTCTTCGGTCTTTGCTCAGCTTGACAGCGAAGGCCATTACATTGGCAACAACGTGATGCAGCTGATGTCGTCGGACTTACAAACATCCAATGCCCGTTTAGGTGATGTGTATTTTATTGGCCCTGAGCAGCGCTCCGGTGCCTTATCCAGCCCACGTTTTGATGAGCAGGGCGTCGCCAGTACTTTGTATGCCTTGGCATCCGGTCAGTCCTGCCGTTTTGGCCGCAAAGCTATACCTGCACGAAGCCTGGGTTTACCTATGGAATTCGCCACTATGCTCGACAGTATGCTGGCGGATGATTTGTTGTTGCGCCAGCAAGCCGGTGATTATTTCTTAAAAGCTATGCCCAGGTTAAATCATCTGGTGACACCTGACTTGCCGCTGTTAAGTACAGGATCTGTATTACCGGTCTGGACCAGCGAAAAAGCGCAGGAGCTGGATACTGTGGTCTATTCTTCGCGTAAATCCTTTTTGCGTGAGCACAGCGATGAAGAAGGTATTCAGTACATTGACGATGTGCAGTTGGAGCGTTATTACAAAAACTACCTTGAGGGCATGGGCGAAACTGAAAAAGCTTTTGTGGCTGCAGTCAGCCGCTTAGGCCGTTATCCTGTGGTCGGTGGTATTGCCATCCATTGGCAAAGCAGTGGTGTCTATATCGACTCCAGCCTGAATTTGTTTGACGAGCGCCTGCAAAAGGCCTTTGCGGTGGCGGTGAATAATGTAGTGCAACTGGCACGTTGTATCGCCAAAGTAGGTATTTTTAAAGCCTGTTTATTTGATGCCCGCCAGACTATTCATATAGCACGCGACAGTACAGATTTACCTTTTGTGGTGCCTCAGGGCACAAAGCTAAAATATGAGTTGGGTCAAAATCAGCCGGATGATCGCAGCGCTCAGCACAGTTACTTTGAAGATGGTAAAGATCCTGATGAGCAACTGGTATTGCCGGACAGCATTATGGATGACTTAGCCGCTTTGAATCTAATTCGTCATACCGGCTGTATCATTTTTGAGGTCACGCCTTTGTATATGAAAATACACAACTATTACCGCTTGCTTGAACCTGCTGCTGAAGCACAATTTGCCGCCTTGCTACAGAGCATTTTGGCAAAAGTGCCTTTGATTAGCGGCGAAGGGGTGGGTGGCTTTATGAAGTTACCCCACAAAGATACCCGGCATTTCAGCCACCAGAGCCAGCAGGAACTTTGTTATTATCCTGCCAATCCTATGAATTTTATGAAGTCCTGATTTCGGAGAAAAAAATGCGTGTTGTTTTGTTGGTGCTGCTTATCCTCTGTGTCAAAGTTCAGGCGGCTGATCCTCATAGTTTCAGCAACTTTGCTTTGGTCAGCCACCCGGAGCTGACTTTAGATTTAACGGCCGATTTTAACAAGCAGCAACTTCATGGTTTTGTTGAGCTGCAGCTTCAGTGGCATCACCCTGATATACGCGAGCTTATTCTGGATAGCCGCGATCTGAGTATTGAAAAAGTCATGGGGCAGTCTGCTGAGGGGAAGTGGTTGCAGCTGAGCCATAGCTTAGGCGAAACATCACCCACTCACGGCCAGGCACTACGAATTGAATTTCCGGCTCAATTCCCCAAGGTGCGTATTTATTACCATACCAGCCCACAAGCTTCAGGCCTGCAGTGGCTGACTAAAGAGCAGACCAGCGAAAAAAAGCAGCCTTTTATGTACAGCCAGTCGCAGTCTGTTCATGCCCGCAGCTGGATCCCTTTGCAGGACACGCCAGCGGTGCGTTTGACTTATCAGGCCCGCATTCGCGCCCCCAAACAGCTGTTAGCCGTGATGGGAGCGGATAACAGTGCCAATAGTGATAAAGACGGCGATTACTTTTTCCGTATGCCTCAGGCTATTCCTGCTTATCTGATAGCGCTAGCTATAGGGGATTTGGAATTTAAAGCCATGTCAGAGCGTACCGGGGTTTATGCAGAAAAAGTCTGGCTGGACAAAGCCGTAGCCGAGTTTTCAGATACAGAGCAGATGATGCAAGTGGCCAGTGTTATGTATGGCGACTACCCATGGGGTCGTTATGACTTACTGATTTTGCCAGCCAGTTTTCCTTTTGGAGGTATGGAAAATCCGCGTTTATCTTTTATTACGCCGACAGTCATAGCAGGGGATAAAAGCCTGGTCAGTTTAATAGCGCATGAGCTGGCGCATTCCTGGTCTGGCAATTTAGTCACAAATGACAGCTGGCACGAGCTCTGGCTCAACGAAGGTTTTACCAACTATGTGGAAAACCGAATTATGGAACAGGTGTTTGGGCCAGAACGTGCTTTATTGGAACGCCAGCTGTCGGTGCAGGATCTGGAAAATGATTTGCTGCAGCTGGACGCCAAAGATACCTTGCTGATCACAGATTACACAGGCAGGGATCCGGATGAAGCCTTTACCCAGGTGCCTTATGTTAAAGGGATGTTGTTTCTGCAGTTTTTAGAACAACGTTTTGGCCGTGCCGTATTTGACCCTTTCCTGAAAAACTACTTTCAGAGTTTTGCTTTTCAAAGTATGGACACTGAAAAATTCCTGCGTTATCTGCGTAAAACCTTGCTGAATGACCCTGATATTGCCTCTATGGGTGAAATACTGGAGTGGTTGTATCAACCTGGCCTGGCCAGTACTTTTGTTGCGCCTGCCTCTGACGCCTTTAAACAAGTAGATCAACAGCTGGCGGTATGGCAAAAAACCGGCAATCTGACTGAATTACAGACAAACAGCTGGAGCATTCACCATTGGTTACATTTTATCGGTCAGTTGGCTGCTACTGTCGACCTTGCTCAGTTGAAGCAACTGGACCAGGCTTTTCATTTAAGCCAAAGTCAGAATGCAGAAGTGGCAACAGCCTGGTTTAAAGTCGCCCTGGCAAAAAATTATCAGCCGGCATTGCCTGCACTGGAACAGTTTTTAATGCAGGTAGGGCGGCGTAAATTTGTGGTGCCTTTGTATCAGCAGCTCAGCCAACAGCCGGAACATCTGGAGCGGGCTAAAAATCTGTACCAGAAAGCCAGGCCGGGTTATCACCCTTTAACTCAGTCTGCCGTTGATAAGGTATTGAAGCTGAATTAAATTTTAAGTGACCGTTCAGCTTGGCCAGGTAATCTGTGCTGAACAGATAGTGTTTAACAGGATGAAAAAATGAAAACGAAATTAGTCGCTCTTTTGGTCTGCAGTATGACTTTTGTTGCTTTGGCTGATACAAAAGCAGTAAAAACTGTCACCGTATCAGGTTCAGCCATCATGCAGGCTAAACCTGACGCTGTGCGTTTAACCATGCAAATTCAGCAAAGCTCTGAGAAGGTCAGTGACGCCAAACAAAAAGTTGATGAGCAGGTGGCAGCTTTAACCAAAGCGTTGCGTAAGCTGGGTGTAAAAGATGATCAACTGAACAATGCACCTTTGCGTATTCAACAGGATTATCAGCACGACCCAGAGCGTAAATTACCCCAACGTTATCAGGTTAGCCGTGACATCAGTGTGTCGTTAAATGATTTATCACTTTATGGCACTGTACTGCAACAGGCGGCCGATTTAGGTGTGACTCAGATGAATCAGGCCGAGTTTCTGGTCAGTGGCTCGGATGAGTTGTATCAAAAAGCGCTGCAACAGGCTTTTACTCATGCCAAAACCAAAGCCTCTTTATTAGCTCAGGCCAATGGTTTAAAGCTGGGTTCAGCACAAAAAATTAATGAACAAGGTTATGCGCCAGCCCCTGTGATGAAGATGGCCAGAGCTATGTCAGAAAGCGCTGAAGTCAGCTTTGGCCAGACCGATATCAGAGCAGAAGTGTCAGTTGAGTTTGAAATGAACAGCCATTGATTGTTTATTAAACAAAAGCAGCTAAATCTTTTTGTGGCAGAGGTTTAAATTTAGCGACAAAACAAGTAATGTAGGGGCCTTCGTAGTAATGGTAGAACCTATATTTCATGCGTGAGCAAAAATCAGAATTTTATCAGCTGCTGCAACAGCAAGCTCAGTCTCTGATCGAAGACGAAACAGACCTGATTGCTAACATGGCAAATCTGAGTGCGTTGCTCTTTAATGAAATGCCTGATCTGAATTGGTCAGGCTTTTATATTTTAAGGGATGACGTTTTAGTGCTGGGGCCTTTTCAGGGCAAAGTGGCTTGTGTGCGTATACCAGTAGGCAAGGGCGTTTGTGGCACTGCGGTGGCAACAGGTGAAATCCAACTGGTCAAAGATGTGCACGAATTTCCGGGTCATATCGCCTGTGATGCGGCCAGTAACTCTGAAATTGTGTTACCTGTGCATCACAATGGCAAAATCATTGCTGTGTTGGATATTGACAGTCCAAGTCTGGCTCGTTTTGATCAGGACGACCAGCAAGGTTTAGCTGGATTGGTCCAATTGTTTGAACAGCATTTGGCCCGGACTTTATGAAAGACTTAGTTAATATTCAGGATTATTTATTCCAGGTCACTGATGTAGGTGACTGGGAAGGCGAAGAAGAGATCATTGCTGATCGCATCAACGCTATTTACCACGCAGTCTGGCGCCGTTTTCCAGATGATATCTTACCAGCCGAAATTGACCACTTACTCACTGCCATCTGGAACGAACTACGAGGTAGTTTAGTTTTATTAGAAGCAGATGAAGATGAACTGGTCGACTGGGCTATCTGTTACGTTAATAACCAATTAGAAGAAGGCATTAAGTTAGACGATGCCGCTGATGAAGAAGAGTAATTTTGCATGACAACCCCAACTGAACAAATTCAAGCTCAACCCGCAGGCAAAGATGTGAAACAAATCCTCGCCGAACTTAGCGAAAAGTTTCCTCTGTGTTTTAGCCAAAGCGGTGAAGCTAAACCTCTGAAAATAGGTATTTTTCAGGACTTAGCCCAGCGGTTGTCTGAAGAAGATGGCATCAGCAAAACGCAAATTCGTCATGCCTTACGTTTGTATACCTCCAGCTGGCGTTATCTTGCCGGCGTCAAGGTGGGGGTTGCCCGTGTTGATTTAGATGGTCAGGCAGGTGATCTGATTGACGAACAGCAAGCAGCTCATGCCGCTGAAACCTTAGAGCAAAGCAAAGCCAAAGCGGCTGAAGTTCGCAAAGCAAAAGCAGCGGCAGAACGTGCTAAACACAAAGAGCAGCAAAAGGACCAGCCAAGAAATCCGGCTTCTGACAAAGCTGCTTACAAAAAATCCCAGCCAAATAAGGCCACAGTGGCAGCAAAAGCAGCCAAACTTCACTCTAAGCCTCAGACCACAGAAAAAGTGGTTCCAGAGCAAGCAGTTGAACTTATTGCATTAAATACAGCCACATTAAAAGTTGGCAGTGCAGTGCAGTTAAAAGTTGGCTTAAAACCTGTACCGGCCACTGTGCTTGAAGTAGTTAAAAATGATGTTGTGGTGCAGCTTGCCTCAGGTATGGTGATTAAGACCCAAGGGGATAAGCTGTTCCAGGCTTAACAGAGATGAGTGTTCAATGAAAAAAATTTCCAGCTTAGCGGCGTTTTTTCTGGTGATCGGCAGCAGTGTGGCTGCGCCGGTTATTTCTCCTGTGCCAAACCTGGTACAGGAACCACAACATGCAACGGCCAGTAAACGAGTGACCAATTACTTTACCCGTGAACATTATTTAGGCTTACGCATTGACGATGAGTTATCGTCCAAAGTCTTCGACCGCTACCTGAAAAGTCTGGATTTTTTCCGTAACGTTTTACTCAAGTCTGACGTGGACGGCTTTGAGAAGTACCGTAACGAATTTGATAACGGTTTAGCGAAGGGCCAGTTTGATTTCGCTTATCAGATGTTTAATTTAAGTCTGACCCGCCGTTTAGAACGTTATGACTATGCCATCAGCCTGTTGGACAAACCTTTTGATTTCACTCAAAAAGACAGCTATGAGTTTGAGCGCGAAGACGCCCCTTGGGCTGCCGATGTAGCGCAACTTAATGAGCTGTGGCGTCAGAAGGTGAAGTTTGATGCGCTGAATCTGAAGCTGGCAGGTAAAACAGCAGAAGAAACAACAAAACTTCTGAAAAAACGCTACGAAAACGCAAAGAAACGTTTATTACAAACTGAAAGCGAAGATGTATTTCAGATCGTGATGAACTCTTACGCCCGCAGCATTGAAGCTCATACCTCTTATTTATCTCCACGTAACGCTGAACGTTTCCAGCAGGAAATGAACCTGTCGCTGGAAGGCATAGGGGCTGTGTTGCAAAGTGATGATGATTTCACTGTGATTATGAGTCTGGTGCCTGGTGGCCCTGCTGATATGACAAAAAAAATCAAACCTAAAGATAAAATCATTGGTGTGGCGCAGGGTGAAGAAGAATTTGTGGATGTGGTCGGCTGGCGTCTTGATGACGTAGTGGATCTGATCAAAGGCCCTAAAGGCTCCACTGTACGTTTACAGGTGTTGGTGGGCGGTGATGCGTCCAAAGGTGTTCCTACTCAGATTTCTATAGTGCGGGATAAAATCCGTTTAGAAGACAGAGCAGCAAAAGCTGAAGTGCTGGAGCCTAAATTAAGCCCGCTGGGTAAAAAGATTGGTGTGATTAATATCCCCAGTTTTTATAACAACCTGACCGAAGATGTGAAAAAAGAAATTGCCAGCTTAAAGCAGCAGAATGTGGACGGTATTATTGTCGACTTGCGTGGCAACGGCGGTGGTTCTTTACCTGAAGCCGTGTCTTTAACAGGTTTGTTTATAGAAAAAGGCCCGGTGGTACAAATTCGCGAAGCAGGCAATCGTATTGGGATCAGTCAGGATCAGGACGCAAGTATATTTTATGACGGTCCTTTAACTGTGATGGTGGACAGATACAGTGCTTCGGCTTCTGAAATTTTCGCTGCAGCTTTGCAGGATTATGGCCGGGCTTTGATTGTAGGTGAACATACCTTTGGTAAAGGTACAGTGCAGCAGCACCGTGGTTTAGGCCGTGTTTATGATATGTTTGAAGAGTCCCTGGGTTCTGTTCAGTTTACTATCGCCAAGTTTTACCGTATTGACGGTGGCAGTACCCAACACAAAGGGGTGACTCCGGATATTTTATTCCCTTCACCTATAGAACCAGGCGAGTGGGGTGAAAGCAAAGAAGAAAACGCTTTGCCATGGGACAGCATTCCGGCTGCCCGATACAGTGCGTCAGATGAGATCAAA
Source organism: Gammaproteobacteria bacterium (assembly GCA_018825965.1). Taxonomy (GTDB): domain Bacteria; phylum Pseudomonadota; class Gammaproteobacteria; order Enterobacterales; family Alteromonadaceae; genus Pararheinheimera. Next base: position 159,904 of record JAHKAA010000026.1, on the reverse strand, counting down.
AAAGCCTTGCCTCTGTTACAGCAAAAACATCAGGAACGATTCAGCAAAGAAACTGAATACAAATACCTGATGGATGATATAGCGCTGTATACCAAGGAAAAAGATGAAAAAACCATCTCGTTAAATGAGCAGGAACGTCTGAAGAAAAAAGACGAAAACACAGCCCGTGATTTAAAACGAGTGAATGAACGTTTGACCCGGCTGAAGTTACCAGTGGTAAAAAATCTGGATGACTTGCCTGAAGTGCTGGAAAAGCTGGACCCATTGCTGGAAGAAACGGCTCAGATCACTGCGGACATGTTAAGTCTGGGTCATCTGGCAAAACGCGCTGAATAAGATAAATACGAAGGGGTCAGAGTGATTGGTTGCACGCAACCCATGACTCTGGCCCTTTGCTCATTACAACAGAAACTGGCTGAAGCCAGTCGTGAAGAGAAGCCCCATGGAACAAAAATCTGCACCACACCTTATTAAAGCCCCCAGTTTTTTAGATGCCAGCATACCTTTAGTGGTACTGGTGGTTTTACTCAGCCTGTCGGTTTACCTCTATGGCAGTGATTCGTCTTATGGCGCCAACCAAATCGCTCTGTTTGTCGCTGCTTTTGTTGGTGTGGTTATAGGTTTAAAAAATGGTTATGGCTGGGCTGAGATTGAACAGGCCATGGTGAAAGGCATTTCTTTATCTTTAGGAGCTTTGCTGATCCTGTTTTCTGTAGGAGCCTTAATTGGTACCTGGTTGTTGGCCGGTACTGTGCCTACATTAATTTATTATGGTTTGCAGCTGTTAGACCCGTCCTGGTTTTATGCTGCAAGCTGTATTTTGTGTGCCATCGTTGCCATCAGTATCGGCAGTAGCTGGACTACAGCTGCCACTATAGGTGTGGCTTTGATAGGTGTAGCAGCAGGCTTGGGCATGTCGCCAGCAATTACAGCTGGCGCTATAATCTCAGGCGCTTATTTTGGCGATAAAATGTCGCCTGTCAGTGAGACCACCAACCTGGCTCCTGCTGTGGCCGGTTCAAATTTATTTGACCATATCCGTCATATGACCTGGACTACAGTACCCAGCCTGATCCTGGCTTTGATTATTTTTGCTGTCATTGGATTTAACGCTGACGCTGCGGCGGATGACACACAAATTCGTTCTATCAGTGAATCCTTAAAGCATAATTTTAATATCAGCCCTGTGATGTTGGTGCCTCTGTTGGTCTTGATGGCGATGGCTGTGAAAAAAGTACCGGCTTTTCCAACTGTATTTATCGGCGCTTTGTTAGGCGGTGTTTGGGCTGTGTTATTCCAGCCAGAGTTGGTGGCGAAGATGGCGGATCCGGCGCTCAATGGTGTTCTGGCCACCTTAAAAGTTGTCTGGAGCACTTTGCATGGTGGTTTTGTTATCGAAACTCAGAATGTGCAATTAGATAAGCTGTTAAACGGTGGTGGTATGGTGAAAATGCTCAATACCTGTTGGCTGATCTTTTCCGCCATGATGTTTGGCGCTGTGCTTGAACATATAGGTTTGTTGCGTAAGTTTGTTGAAGCGATTTTACATAAAGCGCACAGCACGGGCTCATTAATTACCAGTACCATTGCGACCTGTATTGCGACTAATATTTTAACCGCCGATCAGTATATGGCCATTGTAATGCCAGGCCGGATGTTTAAAGAAGAGTATGAGCGCCGTGGTTTAGCGCCTGTGAACTTATCCCGTACTTTAGAAGACGGTGGCACTATTACCAGCCCGTTAATTCCGTGGAATACCTGTGGCGCTTATATGCACGGTGTATTAAACGTGAATCCGCTGGATTACGCCATCTATGCATTTTTTAACCTGATTAATCCGGTTCTGGCCGTGATCTATGCGTATATGGGCATTAAGGTACTCAAACTGACACCACCAGATACGCCAATCACAGCGGCCGTACAGGGTAAATAACAGAAAAGGCCAGTTGAAGAACTGGCCTTTTCTGTTCAGGATTTACGGTACGTCGGAAATGCAGTAGCACAATTTTCGACGTTAGCAAAATTTAAGCATTCAAAGAGAGTTTGTGATGAGCCATGTATCCAGCCGTCAGGCAAAAAAGCTAAGTGACTATAAAGCACCGGAATTTACTATTACCGACGTTGAGCTGAGTTTTGAGCTGAACCCACAAGTGACAAAGTTGACTGCGGTCTACCAGCTGCAATCAGCCAGTGGTCAGGCAGGCACTCTGATACTGGATGGACAAGAACTGAAGTTAGTGTCCGTCTCTGTGGATGGCAAGCTATTAAATGCCGATTGTTATCAGGTCACCGCTGAACAGTTGATCCTGCCCGACATGCCAGCCAAAGCACAACTCGAACTGAACATAGAGCTGAACCCTCAGGCCAATACGGCGCTCGAAGGTTTGTATTTATCCAATGGCGCCTATTGCACTCAGTGCGAAGCCGAAGGCTTTCGCCGCATCAGTTATTACCTCGACAGGCCTGATGTCTTAGCCCGTTTTACCACTCATATTATTGCTGATGACAACACTTGTCCGGCCCTGTTGAGTAACGGCAATCTGGTGAGCTCCAGCCTATTACCTGATGGTCGTCGTCATGTGACCTGGGTGGACCCATTCCCCAAACCAAGTTATTTATTTGCTTTAGTCGCAGGGGATTTTGATTGCTTAAAAGGCAGTTACACCACTGGCTCTGGCCGCGAAGTGGCGCTGGAGTTTTATGTTGATAAAGGCAACAAAAACCGAGCGCAATTTGCGTTGGAATCGCTGCAGCGCGCTATGTTATGGGACGAGCAAACCTTTGGCCTGGAGTACGATCTTGACATCTATATGGTGGTAGCAGTCGACTTCTTTAATATGGGCGCTATGGAAAATAAAGGCTTAAACGTCTTTAACAGCAAGTATGTGCTGGCCGATCAGCAGTCCGCCACAGACACCGACTTTTTTAATATCGAATCTATTATTGGTCATGAGTATTTCCACAACTGGACAGGCAACAGAGTGACCTGTCGTGACTGGTTTCAGCTGAGTTTAAAAGAAGGTTTAACTGTGTTTCGCGACCAGCAATTCAGCGCTGATATGGGCTCAGCTACCTTAAATCGTATTGATGCGGTGAAAACTATTCGCACAGCACAGTTTGCTGAAGATGCCGGCCCTATGGCACATCCGATCCGGCCTCAACAAGTGCTGGAAATGAATAACTTTTATACAGTCACAGTGTACGACAAAGGCGCAGAAGTCATTCGTATGCTGCATACCTTATTGGGGCAGGACGGTTTCAGAAAAGGCATGGATTTATACTTTAAGCGTCACGATGGTCAGGCGGTGACCTGTGATGATTTTGTCAGTGCAATGCAGGATGCCAATGGCCGGGATTTAACGCTGTTCAGCCGCTGGTATCAGCAATCAGGTACGCCAGAACTAAAAGTTTATAGCCAGTTTGATGCAAAAAAACGTGAATTTAAGCTTTTGATGCAACAGCACACGCCTGCCACTGCCGATCAGGCCGATAAAGAGCCTCTGTTGCTGCCTGTTCGTATTGAATTGCTGGCGGAAGGGGCAAGCCTGCCTTATCTGCTGGAAATGACGGAAACGCAGCAGGAATTTAGTTTTGCTGTCAGTCAAAAACCTGTGCCTGTGCTTTTGGCTGATTTTTCTGCGCCGGTGAAATTACAATATCAGTACAGCATGGACGAGCTGTTACAAATAGCCCGTGATGCTAAAGACGGTGTGGCGCGTTGGGATGCTATACAACAGCTGTGGCAAATTCAGATCAAAGCCGCTATTGAAGCGAAGAATGCCGGAGCTGACTACAAGCTACCTGCTGCTTTGCTTGAGTTCTATCGGCAGTTATTAATTCAGCCTCTGGAAGATTTAGCTTTTACCGCTGAATTACTGACGGTACCAGCCTATGACATGGTGGCTGAGCAGTTTGACGAAATACCAGTTCAGGCTCTGGTTGTCGCTTTGCAAAGCTTTCAGCAAGAGTTGGCCACTCAACTGGCAGAGCAGTGGCAGCTTTGTTATCAGTCGTTGCAAACAGAAGCTTATCAGTATAAGCAGCAACAGGTCGCTACACGAGCTTTGCGTTCTGTTTGTTTACACTATCTGGCTTTTGTTGCCGGCACAGATGAATTATTAGGTCAGCAATACAACAACAGCGACAACATGACGGATCAGTTAGCTGTACTGCGAGCCTGCCGCAGTGCCTCGCACCCGTTATTTTCTGAATTGATGACCGATTTTGAGCAGCGTTGGAATAAAGATGTCTTAGTGCTGGATAAGTGGTTTAGTTTATCGGCTTCTTATCCGCAGCCCTCGGTATTTAACACCTTGCAGCAGTTGACAGCACATTCACAATTTAGCTGGCAAAATCCGAACAGGGTACGGGCTGTATTTGGTGCTTTTTATCAGCAAAATCCGGCTATGTTTCACTCCGAAGACGGCAAAGGCTATCAGCAGCTTGCCGATGTTGTGCTGAAAATGGATGCAATTAATCCTCAGGTTGCCTCCCGTTTAGTGACCCCTCTGTTGTCATGGAAACGCTATCAGAGTGCACGGCAGCAGCAGTTAAAAGCCGTATTACAGGCTATGCTGACAAGGGAACTGAGTAATGACTTGTATGAAAAAGTGAGTAAGAGCCTAAGCTGATATGCGAAAGTACAAATTCAGACTGATGCTGGATGTGGATCAATGTCTGGCTTTTTATCAAGGCTTGTACACCGACGTGGTGGTGCAGGCCGAGAATGGCCAGACAGTACAACTGCCGCTGCGGTATTTCCGGCCTTACATCAGCCATGCCGGAGTGAACGCGCGCTTTGTATTAACCTTAACCGAACAGGGCAAGTTCAGCAGTTTAGAAAAAATAAATTAGAGTTATTACTTAAAACGCCAACTTAAAACAAAACAGGCAAAATCTGTCACTTTAGCTATTATTTTCATTCAGTTAGATGAACTTCACTCAACTGGTCAAACCAAATCAAATGGAACCAGAACATATTAAGCAGGGTAAAGGGAAAAAACTGAATAAAAATCAACAGATTTGACTGTTCGCAAGCCTTGCGCCACGATCAAAATGATGTAATGATTTCTTCGATACAAGCTGACCTCCGATCAGTTGGTTGGCTCAAAATAAAAAATAACAAAATACCTGCAGGGACAGGGGGGGAGATAACGAATGAATACTAAGCCAGGTGCCTTCGTCAGAAGTACTTTAGCTCTGGGTGTTGCTTCTGCACTATTGGCCTTGTCGGCCACCAGTGCTCAGGCTGCCACCTTTGATTTTGATGACGTGAAAGTTGTATTTGACTCTACGTTTGCTTACGGCGCCAGCTGGCGTGCCGAAGACCGCGACTGGGACACCATCAGTAAGGTGAACCACCCACGATTCGACTGGACAAATTACAGTGCCTTTAGCAATCCTCTTTACACAGGTGCACAAATTTGGGCTCAACCAGGTGCGTATTCCAGTAATGGCGATGCGGGTAACCTGAATTATGACCGCGGCGATATGTTCTCAGAAGTCTTCCGTGGTACTCATGAATTATCTATAGCCAAAGATGATTTTGGCTTTTTTGGCCGTTTCACTTACTTCTACGATTCTGCCTTAATGGACGAAGAGGGTGCTTATACCAATCCTATTTCAGGCAACAGAGTAGACCCTTGTGCTGATGACGATGCAAAAGCTTTGGCTTGTCGTGATCTACGTTTATTAGATGCTTATGTCTATGGCAACTTTGCGTTAAACGATGGCGCCAACCCTTTATCTGTGCGGATTGGTAATCAGGTATTAAGCTGGGGTGAAAGTACCTTTATTCAGCATGGTATTAACATTACTCCAATTGACGTGGGTGTAGCTCGTAGCCCTGGTGCTGAATTAAAAGAAGCCTTTATTCCTGTAGGTATGGCATGGGCTTCTTTAGGTTTAACTGAAAACCTGACGGCTGAAGTGTTTTATCAGTACGAGTGGAAAAACAGTTATCTGCCCGTTCCAGGCACTTACTTCTCAACCAACGATTTTGCTGGTAAAGGTGGCTACGACCAGAATATTCAGTTAGGTTTTGCCGGTAACCCGGATATCGATCTGGATTTCCTGGTCAGCGAAATGAACTTAATATCACAAAGCGCACCGGCTTTACTGGCTGCGTTGACAAACCCCGCTGCTACAGCAGCTCAGCGTACTGCAGCTGTCAACGCTATGCTGGCTTATTCCACTAAAGTCACCTTAAGACCAAAAGGCTCCGCAGGTGAAATTGAACCTGAAGACGGTGGTCAATACGGTCTGAAGCTGGAATATTTCGCGTCAGAGCTGAATGACACTGAATTTGCCGTTTACCATATGAACTACCACAGCCGTACCCCGCTGATTTCAGGTATAGCTTCAGATTTTGGTACTAAAGACCCTGTGACTGGTGTTCCAGGTCTGGAAGGCATAGTGCAGTCTCTGCAATATCTGTCAGACAACGTCGGTGGTATTACCAAAGACAATATTGTCAATATGGATGTGTTTTCCAAAGGTCTGATTGAATACCCTGAAGATATTAAACTGTACGGTTTCAGTTTTAACACTACAGTAGGTGGTACCTCAGTGGCAGGTGAATTGTCCTACCGTCAGGATGAACCTCTGCAAATTGATGACGTGGAAATTCTGTACGCTGGTATGCCAGAGCAGTTAGCCAATGCAGGTTTGCGTGGTGAACTGGAAGGGATCAGTCAGATTGGCCGTTTTGATGGTAACAAAGTAGCTCCGGGCGATTCTGCTAAGGGCTACATTCTGTCTGACACCACTCAGGCTCAGGTGACTATCACTCACTTGTTTGGTCCTATGTGGATAGCCGATAACTTCTCTATGTTAGCTGAAGTGGGAGGTATCAAAATTAACGATATGCCGGATCCATCGGTGTTACGTTTAAACGGTCCTAACACAGACCGTAGCGGTGGTCCTTTGTTGGGCACCATCAATGGTGGTCCTCTGGTGAATAAAGATGGTGTGCATACCGCCTTATCTAATGGTGCTGAAACCAACCCTTTCCCGACTGCATCAGCCTGGGGTTACCGTTTATTAGCGAAAGCAGATTTCAACGACGTGTTTGCCGGTGTCAATATGTCACATCGTGTGGTGTTCTCTCATGACGTGAACGGTATTACTCCTGATCCACTCTTTATGTTCTCTAAAGATAAAAAATCTGTGGGTTACACTGTTGCTTTTGATTATCTGAACCGCTGGTCATCTGAGTTTTCATACAATGCCTTCTGGGGTGGTGTAGGTACAACCAACAATACAGCTGACCGTGATTTTGTATCTTTTAACATTAAATACTCTATTTAAGGGACGAGGCGAAAACCATTATGAAAAAACTCACCCTGATTGCATCCACTATTGCGCTGGTTCTTAGCTGTGGTGCTATTGCGAAGTTAACTCCGGATCAGGTAGCCCGTCTGGGTGCTGATCTGACGCCGCTGGGCGCGGAAAAAGCAGGTAATGCTGATGGCAGTATTCCGGCATGGGAAGGTGGTATTACTGCTGCTCCTGCTGGCTACAAACCAGGTGATCACCACCCGGATCCATTTGCTGGCGACAAAGTACTCTTTACTATTGATAAATCCAATCTGGATCAATACAAGAGCATGTTGAGTCCAGGACAAATCAAGCTGTTTGAAGCTTACCCCGACAGCTACAAAATGAATGTGTACCAAAGCCGCCGCACCGCGTCTTACCCACAGTATGTTTATGATGCAACAAAGAAAATTGCAGCAAACGCAGAACTGGTTGAAGGCGGTAACGGTATCATTAATGCAGCCATTGGTATTCCTTTCCCAATTCCAACCAACGGTTTAGAAGCCATCTGGAACCATATTTTACGTTTCCGTGGTGTCGCAGCCAGCCGTAACGGTGGTCAGGTTGCACCTACAGCTTCTGGTGACTACGTGACCATCGGCTTTGATGAACAAATTATGTTCAAATACTCAGCGCCTGATGCCACGGTGGATGCATTACAGAAAGAAAATATTCTGTTCCGCTTTAAGCAAGCTGTGACTACACCAGCTCGTCTGGCCGGTACTGCGCTTTTAGTGCATGAGACTATGGACCAGGTAAAAACACCTCGTCAGGCATGGACCTATAACACAGGTCAACGTCGTGTACGTCGTGCGCCAAACGTCGCTTATGATGCACCAGGTACAGCTTCTGATGGCCTGCGTACTACAGATGACTTTGATATGTTTAACGGTTCACCAAACCGCTATGACTGGAAGTTAGTGGGTAAACAAGAGCTGTTTATCCCTTACAACAGTTATAAACTGCACAGCAAAGACGTGAAGTATGCCGACTTGATCAAACCAGGTCATATCAATCCTGAATACGTTCGCTGGGAAAAACACCGTGTCTGGGTGGTGGAAGCCAACCTGAAAAGCGGTACCAGCCATGTCTATGGCAAGCGCGTATTCTTTATCGATGAAGACAGCTGGCAGGTTCACGTAGCTGACTTGTATGACAACAGAGGCGAGTTATATCGTGTTGCTGTGGCCCATGGTCTGAACTACTACGAAGTACCAACCCATTGGAGTACGCTGGAAGTTTTCCACGATCTGAATACCCGTCGTTATATTGCGATTGGTTTAGACAACGAAGACAAGATGTATGACTTCTCTGTGCCGTTAACAGACAACGACTTTACTCCAGCGGCCTTGCGCCGTGAAGGTACCCGTTAATCTGTAAACATTGAATAAACGGTTGGCTTTATGCCAACCGTTTTTGTTTTTAAATTGATGCTGAGTGAAAACTCTAATGAAGGTTAAACTTTTATCCTCTGTCGCAGCGCTGCTGCTGACAACCCAAATTCAGGCTGAGTCTGCGCCACCAACGCCTTCTTACATGATGCCTTTGGCTGAAAAAGCTGTGCTGACGGATTTGATCCGTGTCAACGATCAGCTTTTTGTTGCTGTGGGCGATCGTGGTCATGTGTTGGTCAGTAAAGACAGCAGCCACTGGACTCAAATTCAGACGCCTGTGCAAAGCTTATTTACTTCAGTCTATTTTTCCGATGACAAGCACGGTTGGGCAGTAGGGCATGACGCTACTATTATTGCCACCCAAGATGGCGGTCAAAGCTGGCAGTTGCAGCAATTTAAGCCTGACACTGACAAACCTTTGTTTGATGTTTTATTTGCTGATGCCAATAACGGCATAGCTTTAGGTGCTTATGGCATGTTCTACCGGACTACTGATGGCGGTAAAAGCTGGGTAGATGAATTTCATCTGGAACTGGTAGGTAGCGAGGATCAGGAGTATTTAAAAGAGTTGCAGGAAACTGACCCTGAAGCCTATTTAGATGAACGGGTCTCTGTATTGCCGCATTTCAACCGTATTTATCAGCATAACAATGTGCTGTATCTGATTGGTGAAGCGGGCTTTTTTGCGACCAGCTCCGATTTTGGCAAAAGCTGGATCCGTCATCCACAATTTTACAATGGCTCTTTGTTTGGCCTGGTGTTGACAGCAAAAAACACGCTGATTGCAGCAGGCTTACGCGGCAATGTGTTCAGAAGTACGGATTTAGGCCAAAACTGGCAGGAGGTGCAACTGGAGCAAAGCGCCACATTAAACAGTGTGTTCACTGACGCAGACTTTATCTATCTGACAGGCAATGCTGGTACTTTGTTAGTCAGTCAGGATGATGGCCTCAGTTTTACCTCTGTGCCAACACAAGACAGTAAAGCCATTTTGAATGCCGTCGCAGTCAAGGATCAGCTGGTATTAGTGACCGAAGCTGGAATTCGAACCTTAGCAATCAAGAAGCCGGAATAACATGAGTCTGAACCGAATTGTAACCAGCTGCGAGACGGTATTATTCCGTCACAGACCTGCTGTGATTGTACTTTTTATACTCGCTACTTTGTTTTTATTATTTAAAGCCAGCCAGATCAAACTGGATGCCGCTTTTACCAAAAATATCCCGCTACAGCATGAATATATGCAAACTTATATGCAGCATGCCAAAGATTTTGGCGGTGCCAATAATATTCTGGTGTCGGTCTGTGATGCCAAAGGCGATATTTTTAACCCGGATTTTTTTGCTTCCTTTAAAAAAATCCATGACCAAATATATTACCTGCCAGGGGTAGACCGCAGTCTGGTTAAATCTCTGTACAGCCCCAGCACTCGTTTTGTTGAAGTAGTCGAAGATGGTTTTGCCGGCGGTCCTGTTATTCCTGCTGAGTTTGCACCTACGCCTGAAGGTTTGGCTGTGGTGAAATCCAACGTCGAAAAAGCCGGTATTGTCGGTCGTATGGTGGCAGACGACTTCAGCTGCGCCATGGTAACGGCGCAGTTACTGGACGTTGATCCTGATACCCAGCAGAAACTTGATACCATTCAATTTGCCGCACAACTTGAACAACAGGTGCGTGGTCAGTACCAAAATGAAAACCTGAGTGTGCATATCATAGGTTTTGCAAAAATGGTCGGGGATGTGGCTGACGGCGCTAAAGGCGTATTGGCCTTTTTTGCTGTGGCCATCGTTATTACTGCCATCATGGTTTATCTGTTCAGCGGCTCGGTGATGCTGACTTTATTGCCTATCAGTTGCTCCTTAATTGCGGTGATCTGGCAAATGGGTACGCTGACGGTTTTAGGTTTTGGTATAGACCCCATGTCGATACTTGTGCCATTTCTGGTATTTGCTATAGGTGTCAGCCATGGCGTACAGATGATCAACGCCACAGGTAAAAACGTCGCTTTGGGCATGGATGCAAAAACCGCAGCTCAGGCCAGCTTCCGTAAGCTGTTGATCCCAGGTGGTATTGCGCTGTTATCTGACACAGTTGGCTTTTTAACTCTGTTGATTATTGAAATAGGTGTCATCCGTGAGCTGGCAATCACGGCCAGTTTGGGTGTGGGTATTATTATCCTGACCAACCTTATTTTATTGCCTGTACTGATGTCTTACGTCAAGTTCAGCGATAAGTACAAGCAAAAAGTACAGGCCCCTCATCCCCGTATTGAGAAGTTCTGGTACAACTTATCCGCTTTCGCCACACCTAAATATGCGGTGGTGATTTTACTAGCCACAGCGGCCTTGTTTGCGTTGGGCTGGCAACAAAGTTCTTACCTTAAAATTGGTGATTTGCACCCTGGCGCTCCGGCCTTGCATGAAAGTTCAGTCTATAACCAGGATACCTTCCTGATCACAGACCGTTATGCCATTTCAGTGGATTACATTAACGTCATGGTGGAAACTCCGGCCAACGGCTGTACTTTCCATGATGTGATGAATAGGGTGGATCAGTTCCAGTGGCAAATGGAAAACGTGCCAGGCGTGCAGTCTGCGGTGTCGTTGGCCTCTGTATCCAAAACCATCAATGCGGCCTATAACGAAGGCAATATGAAGTGGAGAGTATTACCCCGTACCACAGAAAGTTTAGTGCAATCCTCCAGCAGGGTAGAAACCAGCACAGGTTTACTCAACAGTGACTGTTCTGTGATGCCGGTGATCCTGTTCTTAAACGACCATAAAGCCGAAACTATCGAAACTGTGGTCGCTGCAGCGAAAAAAGCCGGTGCTGAACTCAGCACAGACGAGGTGAAGTTTAAGTTAGCTTCAGGCCCTGTAGGTGTGATGGCCGCCACCAATGAAGCGGTAGCTGCAGCCCAGACTCCTATGATGTGGTATGTCTATGGTGCAGTGATAGTGCTGTGTTTAATCAGCTTCCGTTCGGTTAAAGCCACTGTTGCTGTGATAGTGCCGCTTTATGTGGTGTCTATTCTGGCCACTGCCCTGATGACCAAACTGGAAATAGGTTTAACAGTTTCCACTTTACCTGTAATAGCCTTGGGTGTGGGTATAGGTGTTGACTACGGTATTTATATCCTGTCGAACATGACGCAGTTGCTGCGTGATGGAATGCCGTTGCGTCAGGCTTATTTCACTGCATTAAAAGAAACGGGCAGTGCGGTATTGTTTACCGGCATTACCTTAGCCATAGGCGTCAGCACCTGGGTGTTCTCAGCACTGAAATTCCAGGTCGATATGGGCATACTGCTGACCTTTATGTTTTTAGTGAACATGTTGGGTGCAATTTTGGTATTGCCTGCGCTTGCAGCCTTTTTCTGGCGAAAAAATAACTAGTTTTGTTTATGTAAAAAGTTGCATGTTTAAACAGGAAAATGGCCGTAAGGCCATTTTCTATTTACAGCGGATGAATAACTTGTCAAATCAGCTATTTTCACTCTGGTACAACCAGTAACAAAGACATAAATAAAGCTCGAAAAGCCCGTCAATACTCAATAAACTTCGCACCTGACACGCTCTGTATGTAAGTAAACCCGGTATCAACAGGCCGAGGTTTCAAAAAAGGATACAAAAATGGCACTGATAGACGGTCAACCTTCTGTACTACTACAAAATGTAAGTAAGCTTATTCGTTCTAAAGTCAAAGATCAGGTCGAACTGGTCGAAAAATTTGCCCACACTCTGTATGGCAATATGTCTCATGAAGATTTGTTTGGTCGTAATGACAGCGATTTATATGGCGCTGCGCTTAGCTTATGGCAAAGCTTTAACGGTCATACTGAGGGCAAAGCACTGATCCGGGTATTTAACCCTGAAATTGCAAAACACGGCTGGGAATCTAAACACACTATCGTAGAAATAGTGGTCAAAGACAGCCCGTTTTTAGTGGACTCTGTTCGTATGGCGTTAACACGTCAGTCCATTACCACTCATTTGTTATTGCATTACCCATTACAAACGCTCCGTAACGATAAAAACGACATCACGGACTTTTTTAAGCTGGGCACTGTAGAGCAAGCCAGCGCGGAACAAACTGTGTTCCATATCGAAATTGATCGCATGACAGACAAAGCCGCAATAGAAGCTTTAACCTCTGAACTGCAGTCTGTGATGGAAGATGTGTCTTTAGCAGTTCAGGACTGGAAACCTATCCGCTCCAAATTGCTGCAGGTGATAGCTGACTTACCAAAACAAGCCTCAGTGAATGCCACTGAACTGGAGCAAGCCAGCGAATTCTTAAACTGGATGGCAAAAGACAATTTCACTTTACTGGGGTATCGTGAATACCGCATCAAAGCGGTGGAAGGCGATCATAAAATTGAAAGCGTCAACGACAGCGCTTTAGGTTTAATGCGCCGTTCTACGTCACGGGATTTAATGTTGTCTGATTTACCAGAGCAGGCGCGCAAACAAGCTTTAAATGCGTCTTTGCTGATCCTGACCAAAACCAATAATAAATCCCGTGTGCATCGTCCTGCCTATATAGACTACGTCGGTATTAAGCGTTTTGACGACAAAGGTCATGTGATAGGGGAAGACCGTTTTATTGGTTTATATTCATCTTCTTTATACAACAACAGCGCTGCTGATATTCCGTTGTTGAAGAACAAGCTGGCCAAAGTGATGGGCAAGTCTGGTTTTGCTCAAGGGACCCATGCTTACAAAGCACTGCTGAATATTCTGGAAACTTATCCACGCGATGAGTTGATCCAGGCGACCACAGACGAGCTGTTGGATGTGTCGACAGGCGTACTGCAAATGCAGGAACGTGACATGACACGCTTATTTGTACGCAAAGACGCCTTTGGCCGTTTTGTGTCAGCTATGGTCTATGTGCCCCGTGAGCGATACAACACTCAGCTGCGTAAAGTGACCCAACAAATTCTGGCGCAGTCTTTGGGCAGCACTGAAGCTGTAGAATTCACGACCTACTTCTCTGAATCTGTGTTGGCACGTACCCATTATTTCGTTCGGATCAACGATAACAATATCGAGTTTAATGTGAAAGAAATTGAACGCAATTTAGTCGAAGCGGCCCGTACCTGGGAAGATAAGCTGGAAGCTGCGCTGGTGGGCCATTATGGTGAAGCCCGTGGCCGTGAGCTGGGTCGCAAGTACCTGACCGCTTTCCCTTCGTCTTATAAAGACGAAATGTTGCCAAACGATGCTTTGGTTGACATTGAAAAAATTGAGTCGCTGAACGACGAACACCGTCTGGACATGTTGTTTTACCGTCCACAGGAGGAGCGTAACGACAGCAAAGCTGTACGGTTGAACCTGTTCCATAAAGACCACCCAATCCATTTATCAGATGTATTGCCTATTCTGGAAAACTTCGGTTTACGAGTGATAGGTGAAACCCCTTATGCGGTGCGTTGCCCGGATGGCTCGGTCAGCTGGATCTTAAACTTCGCGATGGAAGTCAACGGCGCTATGCCAACAGACTTCGAACAGGCGCAGTTATCTTTCCAGGATTCGTTTGCCAAAGTATGGAAAGGCGATCTGGAAGACGACGGCTTTAACCGTCTGATTTTAGGGGCTGGCTTAACAGGCCGCGAAGCCTCGTTATTACGTGCTTATGCTAAATACAAACGTCAGATCGGCGGCACTTTCAGCCAGTCTTATGTAGAAAACGCTTTTGCCCGTTATCCAAAACTGGCGCATTTGTTAGTACAGCTGTTTAACACCAAGTTCGACCCACAAAACACTGGTGATGCGGCAGCTATCGAAGCCATTGAAAAGCAGTTAAACGAGCAGTTAGACAATGTAGTGAACCTGGATGATGACCGTATTATCCGTCGTTTTGTTGCCATGATGTCGGCGACCTTACGTACGAACTACTTCCAGCCCAATGCCCAGGGTCAGCAGAAGAACTACATTTCCTTTAAGGTGAAGTCGTCTTTAATACCAGACATGCCATTGCCGGTGCCTGCCTTTGAGATTTTTGTCTACTCACCGCGTGTTGAAGGTGTGCATTTACGCGGCGGTAAAGTAGCACGTGGTGGTTTACGTTGGTCAGACCGTCGTGAAGACTTCCGTACAGAAGTTTTGGGTTTGGTTAAAGCTCAGCAAGTAAAAAACACTGTGATAGTACCAGTAGGTGCTAAAGGTGGTTTTGTTTGTAAGAAATTACCGGAAACAGGCGGTCGTGAAGCTTTCTTAAACGAAGGTAAAGAATGTTACCGCACCTTTATCCGTGGTTTGCTGGATGTGACAGACAACATAGTGCAGGGCCAGATAGTTCCGCCTAAATCTGTGGTGCGTTTAGACGAAGATGACCCGTATTTAGTCGTAGCAGCCGATAAAGGCACAGCAACCTTCTCTGATATAGCCAACGCGATTTCAGCTGAATACAACCACTGGTTAGGTGATGCTTTTGCATCTGGTGGTTCTAATGGTTACGACCATAAAGGTATGGGTATTACAGCCCGTGGTGGCTGGGAGTCGGTCAAACGTCACTTCCGTGAAGTGGGCATAGACTGTCAGACCACAGATTTCACTTGTGTGGCTATAGGTGATATGGCCGGTGACGTCTTTGGTAACGGCATGCTGTTATCCAGACATATCCGTCTGCAGGTGGCATTTAACCATATGCACATTTTTGTTGACCCGAATCCGGATGCAGCAAAAACCTTCGTTGAGCGTGAGCGTTTGTTTAACCTGCCAACGTCCACCTGGGATGATTACGATAAGTCGTTGATCTCAGAAGGTGGTGGTTTGTTTGCCCGTAGCGCCAAGTCCATCAGGCTGACTCCACAAATTCAGCAGATGTTGGGCACTACTGCAGTCAGCCTGACGCCTAACGAATTTATCCGCGCTGCCTTGATGATGGACGTGGATCTGATTTGGAACGGTGGTATTGGTACTTATGTAAAGGCCACTGACGAAACGCATGCTGAAGTGGGCGACCGTGGTTCAGAAGCGGTTCGCGTGAACGGTAAAGACGTGAAAGCCAGGATCATAGGTGAGGGTGGTAACTTAGGTACTACTCAGCGTGGCCGTATTGAATACGCAGCCAATGGTGGCCGTATCAACACAGACTTTATTGACAACGTGGGCGGCGTAGACTGTTCAGATAACGAAGTAAACATCAAAATTCTGTTAAACGCTCTGGTGGCCAGTGGTGATATGACGCTGAAGCAACGTAACGAGTTATTGGCAGCAATGACCAGTGATGTGGCCGACATTGTGATCAACGACTGTTACCGTCAAACTCAGAGTATTTCTGTGTCTTCAGTACTCGGCGCTGAGCAGATGAAGGAATACACCCGCTTTATCCATGCTTTGGAAAAAGATGGCAAGTTAAACCGTGAACTGGAGTTTTTACCTTCAGACGAAGTTCTGGCAGAACGTACTGCCAAAGGTCAGGGTTTAACCCGTCCTGAGCTGGCCATTCTGACCGCTTACGGCAAAATGGTGATGAAAGAGTGGCTGGTACTGCCGGAAATTTATGAAAACAGTTACTTCAAACGCCATCTGTTTACTGCATTTCCAAAAATGTTACAGCAAAGTTATGCCAAAGAGATGGAAACTCACCCGTTAAAGGCTGAGATCATCGCCACCAAACTGGCTAACCTGATGGTCAACGATATGGGCGCTAACTTTGCCCAGCGTATGATGGAAGAAACAGGTTCTTCTGTGGCTGAAGTTGCAGTGTGTTACACCATAGCCCGCGATTTGTTTGATGTGGAAGCGGTGTGGAGCAAACTGGAAGAGCTGGACAACCTCATTCCAGCTGCATTGCAAATTAAACTCTTCCACCAGTTACGTCGCACTATGCGCCGCACCACGCGTTGGTTCTTACGTCACCGTAACAAAGCGCTGGATATTCAGCAGACGATAGATTTCTTCAAACCTGCTTTTGTTGAAATCAGCAATAACCTGCAGACACTGCTGGCCCCGGCCGAAGCGGAGCAACTGGCAGCCAACGAGCACGCCTTTATTGAACAAGGCGTGCCTGCTGATGTTGCCCGTTATTTAGCGCAGCTAAGCACCAGCTTCTCTGTGATGGATATTGCTCAGGTGGCTGATGCTGAGAAAAATTCTCTGCTGTTAAGCGCAGAAATTTACTTCAAACTGGGTGACCGTTTGGATCTGCACTGGTTCCTGGAGCAAATTACTCAGCAACCTGTGGCAAACCATTGGCAGGCTCTGGCCCGCGCTTCATACCGCGAAGAGCTGGACTGGCAACAACGTGCTTTATCCGCAGTGGTCATACGTGGTTGTGCAGGGGCCTGTGACGCAGAGGCTGTGATCAGCAGCTGGGTTACTGAACATGAACCAGTACTGGCCCGCTGGCGCCATATGCTGGCCGAGTTCAAAACCACCAAGAGCCATGAATTTGCTAAATTCTCAGTGGCTTTGCGTGAACTGATGTTACTCAGCCACCACTGTGACCCTGTGAAATAATTCAGGTTACAGCTAGAATACACCGGCTCTTTTCAGAGCCGGTGCTTTTTACAGCACACTATGGTATTTGCCTTCCCCTTTACTGATAAAAGCAGGTTCTTATGTTCTATTCACTGGCGCGTTCTTTAATGTTTTGTACAGATGCTGAGTTTTCACATCACCTGGCCCTTGGCAGCTTAAAGCATTTAAAAAATACTCCGGCATCCATGCTGTGGCGTCAGGACTTACCAAAAAAACCTGTGACAGTAGCGGGTATCCATTTTGATAATCCAGTAGGTTTAGCGGCTGGCCTGGATAAAAACGCCGATTGCATTGACGCTTTTGGTCAGATGGGTTTTGGCTTTATTGAAGTAGGCACAGTGACACCACGGCCACAAGTGGGCAACGATAAACCTCGTTTATTCCGTTTACCAGAAGCCAACGCCATTATTAACCGCATGGGCTTTAATAACAAAGGTGTGGATTATCTGGTTGAAAACGTAAAAAAGTCGGGCTACAAAGGTGTGCTTGGCATTAACATTGGCAAAAACAAAGACACGCCCAACGAGCAGGGCAAAGATGACTACATTGCCTGTATGCGTAAAGTCTATGCCCACGCCAGTTATATCACGGTCAATATTTCTTCGCCCAACACACCGGGTTTACGGGATCTGCAATTTGGTGACGCGCTCTTTGATTTATTGCAGGCGGTGAAAAATGAGCAATTGGACTTACAGGCTCAGCAAGACAAATATGTGCCAATTTTTGTCAAAATAGCGCCTGATATGGACGAAGTGGCGGTGCAGCAAGTGGCCGAAACTTTGCTTCGCAGCAAAATGGATGGCGTAATTGCGACCAACACCACCCTGGATAAAAGCTCGGTGCAACACCTGAAATATGGCAATGAAATGGGCGGTTTAAGCGGTTTACCCGTGCAACAAAAAAGCACGGAGATTATCCGCCAGTTCCGCGCTGCATTAGGCCCACAACTGCCTATTATTGGCGTAGGTGGTATAGATTCAGCTGCAGCTGCACAGGAAAAAATGGACGCTGGTGCTAATCTGGTTCAGGTTTATTCTAACTTTATTTATCAGGGCCCGGCTTTGATCAAAGCGATCGTCGAGAGCCTGAAATAGCCCTTATACCGATCAATTTTTGATCCTTAAAAATTAGTCCAAAATAATCTTTAACAGGCGTTAAAAACAAGTGTAGAAAGGCAACATCTTGAATTGACAAGGATTGAGTATGTTGCCTTTATGCCCTGACTGGTGCTGGCAGTATTGCGCTGAGCAAGACCTTTTGCTGCTGCAGTTATCAAACAGCCACCATATTCAAACAGCCTTTAGTGCCAAAGAATTGAAAATGTTACCAGAGCAGCAACGCCTCTGTATGGAACAAGCCCAGCTGTTGATGGACTTTGCCGAAGCTTTGGAAGGCTTATTGCCGGATACTGAACTTCTGACAGTTGCAGCTCAGGCTGTTGCTGCTTTGAGTTTTGTTAAAGCTCCTGTGCAAAAAAGCCATCTGTTTAACTTCTCCAGCATAGAATGTGCTACCGACTTGATGAGCATTGCCAAACTAGAAGGTGCTAACCGCGCTAAAGTACTGCTGGTAGCCAAGGCTGAGCCTATGGTGGATTGCCTGCTGCTCGAATCGATGGAGCTTTTAAATGGCAAGCAACTGTCAGCAGGCCAGTTGGTTCGGGTGCAACAAAATCGCCTGATGCCGGTGCAATTGCCAGCTCTTTACGCTCTGACGGCCTGATTTAACGAAAAGCGCCTAATAAAACATCAACTGCAAAGTGATCGGGCCAGATTGCTCTGGTGATCCGTCTGACAACGGGTAGAATAGGGCTCATTGATAACTTTGGGTTTAAAAGCTGTGCCAAATCAAACGGATCCTTTTCAGGATATTCGCCCTTATTTTGACCATGAAGTACCAGAAGCGATTAGTCGTTTATTGGACGACGCCGATTTTTTGCATGCCATTTTAAATTACCGTCTGGCCAGCTGGCCTAAAACTATCCGTTATTTGTTTACTCCGGTATTGCGTTGGTTATTGGCTCGTAAAGCCAAAGGCCTGCGTACTGTGGCCGATGTGCAAAATATGGTGGCTGACTTTTTACAGCAAAGCCTGCATAAAAGTTGTGCTGGTGTCAGTGTCAGTGGCCTGGAACATCTCGATCCAAAACAAGCTTATTTATTTATCTCGAATCACCGGGATATTGCTATGGATCCTGCGCTGCTGAACTGGTGTTTGCATCAAAAGAGCATGGACACTGTGCGTATTGCCATAGGCGATAATCTGCTGAAGATGCCTTGTGCAACTGAGCTGATGAAGCTGAATAAAAGCTTTATCGTCAAGCGCTCTATTAAAGCCCCACGCGAAATGCTGAAAGCTCTGGGCCATTTGTCGGCTTATATCAAAGATTCACTGGAGACGGGCCATTCCATCTGGATAGCACAAAAAGAAGGCCGGGCTAAAGATGGTTTGGATCAAACCGACGAAGCTATTTTAAAAATGTTTTTTATTGAAGGTAAAAAACGCGGTTTGGATTTTGCGACTTATATGCAGTCGTTAAATATAGTGCCTGTGTGTTTATCTTATGAATTTGACCCTTTGGATCAGGCTAAAGCCAATGAGCTGTATAGGCTTGCCAGCACGGGCGAATACAAAAAATCTGAAATGGAAGATATTCAAAGCATAGTACAGGGCATAGTAGGGCAAAAAGGCCGGGTGCATGTGCATTTTGGCGAAGCCATTCAGGCTAGATTTCAGGACCCTGAGGCTTTAGCTGCTGAGATTGACCGCCAGATCTGGGCTGGTTATCGATTGTATCCGGTCAATTATTTAGCCGCAGAAATGGACGTAGAATTAGATCCTGGTGAAGACAGTTTGTGGTACCAAACCAAAATGGCTTCTTTACCGGCAGAATTAAGATCCTATGTGCAGCAAATGTATGCAGCACCGGCACTGAAACAACAGCAGACCTTAGCGCAGCAAGAACAGCTGGCAACACAACACAAGGAGCTGGAAGATGGCGCGACATATCAGTTATAAATTCAAAGGGGAATGGAAAAAAATTCCATTTAGCTACGACAAATACGCCGATAGCTACGAAGCCGTCGCAGCAGCCGAATGCATAGACCTCACTGCCTTTCGTAAAATGGAGCAGCAAGTCGCCATGACCGCCAAAGGTAGTGGTGCGCTGAAGGACTATCGCAAAAACGCCTTTGTTAAAATGGGCTTTAGCGAAATTCTGCTGCTGCGGGATGATCAGGAACCTTTTAATCTTTGATCATTGGGTTCTGTAAGGCGTAATCAGCGGTTACGCCATTAAAGCTTCTTTATTTGCTATTCATATCTGTCAGACCTTTTATTTATGTCCCGCTAAAACTCTTGCCTGAACATACTAATGTGCATATGCTATTTTTTTAGCATAGATAGTTTTGTGGAGGTTTTATGGCCGATTTGTATGATGTAGCAGCACCCAAAAAAGCAGCGAACCTTACAGTAAATAGCGACCTGCTGCTTAAAAGTAGGGCTTTGAATATCAATCTCTCAGCCACCTTAGAGCGAGCACTGAAAGAAGAGTTGGCCAAACACGAAGCTGCTCAATGGGTTGAAGAAAATAGTGCTGCCATTAAAAGCTACAACGAATTTGTGGAACAGCATGGCTGTTTTGGTGAAGAATTCAGGAGCTTTTGATGGCTCAATTTGATGTGTATGCAAATCCCAGTAGCCAGAGCAAAGCCCATTATCCCTACCTGGTTGATATTCAGAGCGCTGTTCTTACAGAGCTTACAACTCGTATTATTATTCCTTTGGGCAGGCTTTCAGCTTTTGGTAATGGGGCGATGAAGGGCCTTACACCACAGGTGAGTTTCAAAGGCGAGGAGTTACTGTTGCTGACACCGCAGCTAGCTTCGATACCAGTCAAACATCTAAAGGACCCTGTGGGTACTTTAGCGCATTTCAGAGATCAGATAGTTTCGGCTTTGGATCTCGCCATTACGGGTATTTAATTGGTCTTTTAACTGCCATTGTAAGCTGAAGTTGGTTATATCGATGAGACCTCCGTTGCAATGCCGCTTGGCGGCGATTGCAACCTACAGGTCCGATCAATCACACTTCTTGCCACAGCGGATAATTTGAGCGCCTGCTGCTAAACCTTGGGCTTTAAACCAACCTTGTGGCATTTCCAAAGCGCCTATAGCCGGGCCTTTGGATTTTTTGCCTTTTTCATCATAGGGATACAAATGTTGCACTGGCTCTATGGTCCAGTCGGCTTTGATATAGGCGATATCCAGCGGTACTTTGGTGTTTAGCATCCAGAACGACAATATGCGCTCTTCTTCGTAAATAAATAACATGCCGTTTTCTACTTTGTCGCGGTACATCAGGCCGCGGGCGCGTTGCTCTGTGGTTAAGGCCAGCTCTACTTCGAGTTCAAGGTGGCCCACTTTGATCCATTCTTTTTCAAACTGGATATCCTCAACAGCAACAACAGAAAAACTTAAAGCAAAAAGCGCAGATAACAGATAGTTCATGATAAAAAAACCTTTGAGGATCAAGCCGAAAGACTAACGGAATTTGCAGAAAAAAAAAAGGGCGACCTAAGGCCGCCCTGATAAGAAGTGCTGTAAAAATTACAGTGCTGCTAACACTTGCTTAGGTTCAACAAATGGCAGATTTAACGCGTCTGCTACGTGTTGGTTTACCACATGACCATTGATCACGTTTAAGCCGTTTAACAGGTGTGCGTCGTCCAGCAATGCCTGTTTGTAGCCTTTGTTGGCTAAACGGATAATAAATGGCAAAGTAGCGTTGTTTAGTGCAAAAGTAGAAGTCAGTGGCACTGCGCCTGGCATGTTGGCCACACAGTAATGCACTACGTCATCCACAATGTAGGTAGGTTCAGCGTGAGTAGTGGCTTTAGAGGTCTCTACACAACCGCCCTGATCGATAGCCACGTCAACAATGGCAGAACCTGGCTTCATACGTTTGATATGATCCGCAGTCACCAGCTTAGGAGCAGCAGCACCTGGAATTAATACACCACCAATAACTAAGTCAGCAGACAACACATGTTTTTCCAGCGCATCTACAGTGGAGTACACAGTTTTTACTGCGCCGTTAAACTGAGCATCGATACGGCGTAATACGTCTACGCTGCGGTCCAGAACTACTACGTCAGCACCCATACCCACAGCCATCTGAGCTGCGTTAGTACCGACCATACCGCCACCGATAATGACGACTTTGGCAGGTTCAACACCAGGTACGCCACCTAATAACATACCACGGCCAGCACATGATTTTTCGAGTGCACGGGCACCAGCCTGAATAGACATACGGCCAGCAACTTCAGACATAGGAGCTAATAAAGGCAAGCCACCCCGGTTGTCTGTGACTGTTTCGTAAGCGATACAAATAGCTTTGGATTTGATCAGGTCTTCTGTTTGTGGCAGATCCGGCGCTAAGTGCAGGTAAGTAAACAGGATCTGGCCCTCACGCAGCATAGCGCGCTCAACGGCCTGAGGCTCTTTTACTTTGACAATCATATCAGCCTGAGCAAAAACTTCAGCTGCAGTGGCTAATACTGTTGCACCAACGGCCTGATAGGCGTCGTCACCAAAACCAATGCCACTACCTGCATTGTGTTCAACAACAACACTGTGGCCCAGAGCTGTCAGTTCACGCACGCTGGCTGGGGTCATACCGACGCGGTATTCGTGGTTTTTAATTTCTTTAGGTACGCCAATAATCATGATATTCCGCCTGTGTAGGGTTGGGTAAAATTTTTGCCTAGTATAGTTATAGATTTGTAGTTTTACCTGTTGTTTTTTAGCTGAAGCGCAGTTATAAATCCTGTTATAAATTCAAAAGTGAAATTTTTATCTGCTATGTACGAAACCAGTAAAAGTGTGAAGAAATTAGACAGGATCGATCGCAAAATTCTGACTGAATTGCAAAAAGATGGCCGTATTGCCAATGTTGAATTGGCCAAAAGGGTAGGGCTCAGCGCGACTCCTTGTCTGGAACGGGTGCGTAAATTAGAAGCCGAAGGCTATATTCTGGGCTATACAGCGCAGGTTGACCCGAATAAAGTAGGTTCCGCGTTACTGGTTTTTGTTGAAATCACCTTAAGCAAAACCTCACCTGAGGATTTTGATGAGTTCAGCAAAGCGGTGCAGAAGTCGCATGAGATACAGGAATGCCATTTAGTGTCCGGTAGTTTCGACTTCTTACTCAAAACCCGGGTTGCTAATATGGCCGCTTACCGTGAATTGTTGGGCGAAACCTTATTACGTTTACCCAGTGTGCGCGAAAGCCGTACTTATGTGGTGATGGAAGAAGTAAAACAGACCACTTTTATTGCTGTGAACTGATAGTCATGATGTGGTTGTGCTGGAAGGATGGCAGGTTTTGTACAGCTATCATTCAGGCAAAGTGGTTCAGGCTATAAAGGGGTGCATCAGAGTTGTCTCTCTGGTATCTTAAGTGGGTAGAATTCTTAGAATAAATGGGACTTGTTGTGTTGAGTGAAGCCAGAAGGTTGCGAGCCAGATTATTGTTTTCTTTAAACGGAATGCAGCGGTTATCTGAAGTCGGGTTAATCCTCAGCTTTGGTTTAGCTGCCTTTATGTTATTGGCTTTGATGTCATTCGATCCGGCCGACCCAAGCTGGTCTCAGGCGGGTTATCAGACCGCTGTGCATAATTACGCAGGGCCTAAAGGCGCCTGGATTGCTGATATTCTGTTATTTACTTTTGGCTGGATTGCTTATTTAGTGCCGCCACTGGTGGCTTTTATTGGTTATTTGTTAACCCGTCGTGCTAAAGCACTGATGGAAATGGATTTTTTGATCCTGGGAATGCGCCTGATAGGTTTAGTTTTAACTATTCTTTGTGCCAGCGCCATCAGCAGTATTAACTTCAACGATATTTTCTATTTCTCATCTGGTGGTGTAGTAGGCGACGTGGTTTCCGCTATGCTGATGCCGAATTTTAATTTTATTGGCACTATTTTATTGCTACTTTGTGGTTTATCTACAGGCTTAACTTTGGCGACAGGTATTTCCTGGGTCACAGTGGCGGATGAACTGGGTGCTTTAACTATGCGTCTGCTGGTGGCTTTGTATCAGGCGCCAACCCGTTTAGGACATTATCTGGCGCAGCGTTCAGCGGCTAAAGCGGCTTCGCCTTTATCCTTTCAAACCGAATCCACAGTACCGCAACAGCGTCGTGAACCAGAAATGGACACTGAAATGTCCAGACTGACACACACCGAACCTGCTGTGGCACCGGAAATTATCAGAATAAGCCCTGTGCGTAACGAAGCCACGGAATCCGCCTTTGTTGCACCTGAAGAAGAACAAATTCCTTTGCCTGAAATTGAAGAAGTGCAAACTCAGCCAAGCCGGGCTTATTTCCCCGGAGCAGAGCGGGTAGAGCCCTTGCCTTTTGCTCCTTTGGATGAAAAAACCGAAGCTGTGGCTTTTGTTAGCGTCGATACTCTGGCTGACGACGATTTAAGTTTTTCAGCTGTGGACGATGCTTATTACCCTGAACAATTACAACATCTGGAACAAAGTTTTGCAGAGGTAGAACGTCAGGCTGTGGTTGAGCCAGTGATGATCGACGAAGAAGAAGACGATACGCTGGACTCTGCTCATTTCAGTCCGGATGAGTTGCCTTCATTAGCCTTATTAGACAGACCAGACAAGGCCACTAACCCTATAGATCCGGCTGATTTAGAGCGGGTATCCCGTTTAGTGGAAGCCAAGCTGCTGGATTTTGGTGTCGATGCCAAAGTGGTGGCTGTATTGCCTGGCCCTGTCGTCACCCGTTTTGAACTGGATTTAGCACCAGGGGTGAAGGTCAGTAAAATTACCGGTTTATCTAAAGATTTAGCCCGTTCTTTATCTGCTATCAGCGTGCGGGTAGTCGAAGTCATACCAGGTAAATCCTATATAGGTCTGGAGTTGCCGAACCAGTTCCGTGAAATAGTGCGTTTATCTGAAGTGATAGGCGATGAAATCTTTATTCAGTCCAAATCACCTTTAACTATGGTGCTGGGTAAAGATATTGCCGGTAAATCCGTAGTGGCCGATTTAGGCCGTATGCCGCATTTGCTGGTCGCTGGTACTACGGGCTCTGGTAAGTCTGTAGGCGTCAACGTGATGATTTGTAGTTTGCTGTATAAATCCACACCTGAAGATGTGCGCTTTTTAATGATTGACCCTAAGATGCTGGAATTGTCCGTCTATGAAGGCATTCCGCATTTGCTGACCGAAGTAGTCACAGACATGAAAGAAGCGGCCAATGGCCTGCGCTGGTGTGTTGGTGAAATGGAAAGACGTTATAAGCTGATGTCAGCTCTTGGCGTGCGTAACCTAAAAGGTTACAACCAGAAAATTCAGGACGCTATAGCTGCAGGTACGCCCATCCGTGACCCGATTTGGAAGCCAAGCGACAATATGATGACCATGCCACCAGAGCTGGAGAAGTTGCCTTCTATAGTGGTCGTCATCGACGAATTTGCTGACATGATGATGATAGTGGGTAAAAAAGTAGAAGAGCTGATTGCCCGCATCGCGCAAAAAGCCCGTGCTGCAGGTATTCACCTGATTTTGGCTACTCAGCGTCCTTCAGTAGATGTGATCACAGGTTTGATTAAAGCCAATATTCCAACCCGTATGGCCTTTCAGGTCTCGTCAAAAATTGACTCCAGAACCATTTTGGATCAGCAGGGCGCTGAAAGCTTATTAGGTCAGGGCGATATGTTGTATCTGCCGCCAGGTTCAGGTGTGCCTACCCGTGTGCATGGTGCTTTTGTCGATGACCATGAAGTGCATGCCGTGGTATCGGACTGGAAACGCCGTGGTAAACCTAACTATATTTCCGAAATTTTAAACGGTGAGCCATCGGAAGATAGCTTGTTGCCAGGCGAGAGTATGGAAGGCGATGACGCCGAATCCGATCCGCTGTTTGATCAGGCAGTGGCTTTTGTCACAGAAAGCCGTAAAGCTTCGGTTTCAGGTGTACAAAGACGCTTCCGTATTGGCTATAATCGCGCCGCCCGTTTGGTGGAACAAATGGAAATGAGTGGTATCGTCAGTGGTGCAGGCCACAACGGCAACCGCGAAGTATTAGCGCCTCCTCCTCCTAAAGTATTTTAACTAAGGTGTATATGAAAAAAACTGTAGCAAATAAAGCTGTTGCCCTGCTGTTGTCTGTGATGCTGCCTGCTTTTATGGCGGTGGCGGATCAGGCGGATGCTTTACAGAACAAATTAGCCCGCTTAACCAGTTTTCAGGCCAGTTTTGATCAAACCGTCGTAGATGCCAGCAATAAGTTGATCCAACAAGGCGAGGGCATGTTGTCCTTAAAGCAACCCTCTTTATTTCGTTTTGAAACTCAGACCCCAGAGCCAAATTTGTTTATCGGGGACGGAAAAACCTTGTGGTTTTATGCTGAAGTTTTAGATCAGGTCAGTATTTATGATGCCAAAGAGCAAGTACAGAAAACCCCTTTTGTGCTCTTGACTTCGCACGACCCTAAGTTATGGGCTCAATACGATGTCACAGGCGCTGACGAGCAGTTTGATATCACACCAAAAGACCCTGGTAATGCAGTGAAAAAACTCAGCCTGAAATTTTCTGGTTTGGCGTTATCTCAAATGGTGGTGATGGACAGCAATGGCCAGAACAGCACTTTTGATTTTAATCTGGTGCAATACAACACACCGCTGGCCTCAGAGCTGTTTCAGTTTGCAATTCCTGCGACAGCAGAAGTGGATGATCAACGCGTCAAGTGAACAACCCCGGCTTTGAATTTCACGACGATATAAGGCCTCTGGCAGCCCTGCTGAGGCCAACGAAGTTATCGGACTATGTTGGGCAGCAGCAAGTGCTGGGGCCAGGTACTCCGCTGCGTAAAGCAATAGAAGCGGGGCGCATTTCCTCCTTAATTTTATGGGGCCCTCCTGGTACAGGCAAAACGACCTTGGCAGAGTTGATCGCTATTTATGCCAAAGCCGCTATTGCCCGTTTGTCTGCAGTGACAGCTGGCGTCAAAGAAATACGCGAAGAAATTCAGGCCGCCAAACAACGTTTAGCCCAGAACCGGCGCACTTTGTTATTTGTTGATGAAGTGCACCGCTTTAACAAAGCCCAGCAGGATGCGTTTTTACCTCACATCGAAGATGGCACTATTATTTTTATTGGGGCTACCACAGAAAATCCGGCTTTTGCTTTGAATAACGCCATGTTATCCCGTGCCCGTGTCTGTATTTTGAAAAAACTGACAGCAGAGGATCTGATGTTGGTAACAGAGCGTGCTGTGGCTCATTATCAGCAGCATGGCCAGATGGTGCAGATCAGCCCTGAGGCCATGTCTTTATTACTGCAACTGGCAGATGGTGATGCCAGACGTTTATTAAACTTATTTGAACAAGGGGTTGAAACGGCACAGCAGGGCACAGCTGTGGCTGAACTGACGGCTGATTTATTTCGCCAGTTAGTGCCACGACAATTACCTGGTTTTGATCAGCAGGGTGATATTTTTTACGATTTAATTTCGGCTTTTCATAAATCGGTGCGTGGCTCAAACCCCGATGCCGCTTTGTATTGGTACTGCCGTATTTTAGAAGGCGGTGGCGACCCTTTGTATGTGGCGCGCAGGCTGCTCGCTATTGCCAGTGAAGACATAGGCAATGCCGATCCACGGGCTTTAACTATAGCTTTGAATGCCTGGGATACCTTTGCCAGGGTAGGACCCGCCGAAGGTGAGCGGGCTATAGCTCAGGCTGCTGTGTATATGGCGTTAGCACCTAAATCCAATGCGGTGTACAGCGCTTTTAATTCAATGCGTCACTATGTACAGCAACACCCTTCTTATGAAGTGCCTGATCATTTACGTAATGCCCCTACTGCTTTGGCAAAACAACAAGGTTTTGGCAAAGCCTATCGATATGCCCATAACGAACCAGGCGCTTATGCGGCCGGAGAAGTCTATTTGCCAGCAGAGATGGCAGGAATGAAGTTTTATCAGCCGTCCGATCGTGGTTTAGAGAAACAACTGCAGGACAAAATGGCCTATTTAGCTATGCTGGACCAACACGCAAAAGGACAGGATTAATGCATGCCTATCTGGCTGTAGCTATGGGTGGCGCATTAGGCGCTTGTTGCCGTTTTGGTTTAGGCGAATTAATACTGCATCTTTGTGGTAAATCATTCCCTTTTGCCACTTTGCTGGTTAATATTCTCGGGTCTTTTGTATTAGGCCTGTTGTATGGCCTGTTTTTAGCCGAACATCTGACGGTCAATCCGTGGAAGACTCTGATCGGCGTAGGTTTTTTAGGTGCCTTTACTACCTTTTCGACTTTTTCACTCGACACTGTTTTACTGCTGCAACAAGGCGATTTGGTGAAAGCCAGCCTGAATGTTGTGCTGAACGTGCTGATTTGTTTAACACTCGCCTGGCTGGGTTTAAAGCTGGGCTCAATGAAGTAATTATTATGTTAGATGCAAAATTTTTAAGAGCCGAATTGGCGCAGACCGCTCAACGTTTGGCGGACCGTGGTTTTCAGTTAGATGTTACCAGGTTAGAGACGCTGGAAGCACAGCGTCGTGAGTTGCAAATGGCGACTCAGGATTTACAGAATTCACGTAACACCAAATCCAAAGCCATAGGCCAGGCCAAAGCCCGTGGTGAAGACATCCAGCCATTATTGGCGGAAGTAGATGGTTTAGGTGCACAGCTGGAAGAGGCCAAGCAAAAGCTGGATGCGGTATTAGCCCAGTGGGATGCTATGGTCAGTGCTATTCCAAACTTACCGCATGAATCTGTACCAGCAGGTAAAGATGAAAGCGGCAATGTGATGGTGCGGCAGTGGGGCGAAGCCCGTGCTTTTGAATTTGAACCTAAAGATCATGTGGCTTTAGGCGAAGCGCTGGACAAAGGTCTGGATTTTGAAAATGCGGTAAAAATCGCAGGTTCACGTTTTGTCGTGATGCGTGGGCAAATTGCCCGCCTGCACCGTGC
This sequence comes from Gammaproteobacteria bacterium, assembly GCA_018825965.1. GTDB lineage: Bacteria > Pseudomonadota > Gammaproteobacteria > Enterobacterales > Alteromonadaceae > Pararheinheimera. The sequence continues at coordinate 130,696 of JAHKAA010000026.1, read as the reverse complement.
TTTAAGCCAGTTTATGCTGGACTTACACACAGAACAGCATGGCTACACTGAGCTGTACGTGCCTTATCTGGTGAACGCTGCTTCATTGTACGGCACAGGCCAGTTGCCAAAGTTTGGTGCAGATTTATTCCATACCAAACCAGCCACTGAAGAAGGTGTGGGTATGTCGTTGATCCCAACGGCCGAAGTACCTGTCACTAACCTGGCTCGTGACTGTATTTTTGAACTGACAGAATTGCCACAAAAATACACTGCTCATACGCCCTGTTTCCGCAGCGAAGCGGGTTCCTATGGCCGTGATACCCGTGGCTTAATACGTCAGCATCAGTTTGATAAAGTGGAATTAGTCCAGTTAGTGCATCCGGATCAGTCTTTTGCTGCTTTGGAAGAATTAACAGGTCATGCGGAAAAAGTATTACAACTGTTAGGCTTGCCATACCGCACTATGCTGCTCTGTACCGGTGACATGGGTTTTGGCTCAACCAAGACGTATGACCTGGAAGTGTGGTTACCGGCACAAAATACGTACCGTGAAATTTCTTCCTGCTCAAGCATGGGCGATTTTCAGGCCCGTCGTATGCAAGCCCGTTTCCGTCCGGGTGAAGGCAAAAAGCCAGAACTACTGCATACCTTAAACGGTTCTGGTTTGGCTGTGGGTCGCACGCTGGTTGCTATTTTAGAAAATTACCAGCAAGCTGATGGTTCTATTCAGATCCCTGCCGTATTACAGTCTTATATGGGCGGTAAAACGGAGATCCGCTGTTAATCTGAACTCCTTGTTCTTTCTGTAAGGAGCAGCTTTCTGCTCCTTTGAATGGGTAAAACTGATGTCATTAATCAAAGAACAACAAAATTCAAAAAAAACTCCGATCCCCCATCATGTGGTTGTGCGTAAAACCAGACCAAATCCGGTAAAGACCATGTTGCGCTGGGTGTATTGGCTGCTATTGATTGGTGTACTTGCAGTGGTGGTGATCACCAGTTTTGACGCTGGAATGAGCATGTACAAAGGGCTGAATTAACAGCCTTTTGTTTTTTAAGCCGTCAGGTTCAAAGGCATTTGGCAGGTTTTGGCAAACCGGCAATACGGGTGGCTTGTTTGGCCGGACCTTCCGGAAACAATAAGAACAGATACTTGCTGTTGCCTTTATCTGCCCCCAGCTTTTCTCCCATACTTTTGACCAATAAACGTATGGCAGGAGAGGTTTGATATTCCTGATAAAAAGCACGGACAAAATTGACCACTTCCCAGTGTGCATCTGTCATTGCGATCTGTTCTAAACGGGCAAATTCCTCTGCCAGCTCTGGTGTCCACAAGGTTAAATCAGCCAGATAGCCATGTTTATCCAGCGGGTAGCGCAGGTTATTTAAAATCAGTTCTGTCATCAGAGTTGTTGCTTCGCTTGGAGCACTAATGCAAACCATTGGCTGTCATTGAGTGCGGTAAAAGGTTCGGAGATAATCACACCGCGAGCTGCGGCATCTGTGGCCAGGCAATACATAGCGCAAGGCAGGTTTTTGAGCAGAGGGCTTTTCATTAAATACACAGCCTCTTGCCTTAATAAAACTTTATCTGCTGCATCGGCCAGGTTGAGCAAAGCTGGTAGCTGGTTGTGAGTTAAATCAAAGAGTCTCATATCAGGCCTTAATCAGATGCTGCTGTGTTAACAGCAATTGGCTAAGCTCGTTGGGCTCCAAAGGCTGAACATCCGGCATAAGCTCATTGGTTTTCAATTTACGTTGCCGTAACGATTCGGCGCATACATACAACTGGTCAATATCGTAGAGCTCAAACAGTTTAAAACTAGGTCTGAAGTCTTTGACCATTAAACCTGCGCTGTCATCGGCTTTTAGCAACTGATACACAGCATCATCGCTAAATACAACGCTGACCTGATGATCGACAGCAGCTAAAGCAAAAACTAAGTCCAGGCTTTCCCGTGCTTCAATACCTTGCAACGGCAACCTGGTGACTAACACAGCTATCTTCATCAAAATTGCACCAGTTTATCGACCTGCGCCAAACGCATCGCAAATTCAGCTAAACCAGCAGCTGTATAACCATGTGCTGGCTTTACCTCATTAGAGCAGACACCACGTTTCTCAGCGGCAGTGACACAAAACAGCAAGGGGATTTGATGCTGGCAGCAAAACTGCTGCAGCCTGGCTGACAGATTTGGTTCGTCTGAAGGTAAATCAATCAGAGCCGAGGCTGCATACGCCGCATCCCGGTATAAAAACACCGAATTCACAGTATGGCCAGCCACAACAGCCTGCTGCATAAAACGCAAGGCGCTGACAAAACTCTGGCCCTGCAATACCGGGCCTTCAATCAAAACGGCAAAACTGGTCATTAACCTACCTGTCACATCAAGCTTTTTAATCAGAGCAAAAAAATACCCCGCTACTCAGGCGGGGCATTTTACTGCAACATCAGCTTATCTCAAGCCTTAATTAATCATCGCTGCCCATGATACCCAGTAACTGCAGTAACGAGGTGAACAGATTAAAGATGTTCAGGTATAAACCTACAGTAGCGCGGATGTAGTTGGTTTCACCACCATTCACGATACGGCTGGTATCAAACAGAATTAAACCAGACATAATCATCACTACAGCTGCGTTAATCGCCAGGTGCAGGGCAGGGATCTGGAAAAACATATTGGCTAAGCCAGCCACTATCACCACAATCAGACCTACAAACAAGAAGCTGCCCATAAAGTTAAAATCTTTACGTGAGCTTAAAGCGTAAGCAGACAAAGAGAAAAATACCACTGCCGTTAAGCCTAAAGCCTGCATTATCAACTCAGGGCCGTTTGCTGTTGCCGCAAAACGGTTCAGCATAGGTCCAATAGAGGCGCCTAAACAGCCGGTTAACGCAAACACCCAGAAAATGCCGCTGGCACTGTCTGCTTTTTTCTGGACGACAAAAATTAAACCAAAAGCCACCAGGGTAAATACCAGACCCAGGCCAAAACCGAAGTCCATCGCCATGGAAATACCGGCAGTGACAGCGCTGAATGCTAAAGTCATGGCCAGCAGGAAATAGGTATTACGTAGTACTTTGTTGACTTCAACGCTATGGCCTATATGGCCAGTTTGCGTGTTTTGGTTGTAGGACATTGCTGTTCTCTCCATTCAATAGTTACTTTTCTGACTTTATATTACTTGGGAAGTTCCTAAAGTGCCAGCAGTTATCTTTGTAAAACAATTCAATCATTTACCTTGTTTTATCAAAGTATAAAAAAATGCTTTTCTTTCGCAACTGATCTGATTATTATACGCGGCGCCGGAGGGGTGGCAGAGCGGTTTAATGCACCGGTCTTGAAAACCGGCGAAGGTTAATAGCCTTCCGAGAGTTCGAATCTCTCCCCCTCCGCCATTATTCCCAGAACCCGTATCAGCGAAAGTTGATACGGGTTTTACGTTTTAGTGGATCTGTTTTTTTACAAGCAATAAAAAAGCCGCACGAGGCGGCTTCTTTAATCGACTTAAGACTTCACTTAGTTCACCGCTGTACAACTCATACAAACAGAGTAGATACCTTTTGGATCATTAAACTGTTCCAGTACTTTAAAGTCCTGATTCACCTGAGTCACAATTTTCTTCAGTAGCGGGCTAAGGCTTGACTGGCTGGATTCTGGTAACAAAGCCTGTACTGTGCCTGAAGCAAACATATCGCGCAGCAGTTGCTCTGCAGGTGTTAATTCCTGTTCCATCACTTTAATGTCGTATTGCTTTAAACCTGCTTTTTCTGCAGCGGCTGCGATAGCGTCATCAAAGGTGCCCAGTTTATCCACTAAGCCAAATTCCAGTGCTTTGGTACCAGTCCAGACACGGCCCTGAGCTACCTGGTCAACAGCTTCTTTGCTCATGTTGCGATTTTCGGCCACCATGCTTATAAAATCGTCGTAGCCTTTGTTAATCAGCAGTTGGAAAATACCTGACATTTGTGGTGTTAAGCCTTTAAACAGCGGTAAGTCTGAGCTGAAACCTGCTAATTCTGAGGTGGCTACACCATCAATATTCAACCCTAAGACTGGCATGGCGTTTTCCAGCGTATGGAATAAACCAAAGATACCAATAGAACCTGTGATGGTCGTTGGTGAAGCCCAGATTTCGTTGGCTGGCGCTGCTATCCAGTAACCACCTGATGCAGCCACTGCGCCCATGGAAGCTATGACTGGTTTGCCTGCAGCTTTTAACAGTTTGATTTCCTGACCAACAATTTCAGAAGCAAAGGCGCTGCCACCTCCACTGTCAATACGCAGAACCACAGCTTTTACTTTTTCATCAAAGCGGGCACGACGTAGCAAGGCGGCTGTGCTGTCTCCACCTATGGTGCCTGCTTTTGCTGAACCATCGACAATAGTGCCACGAGCTACCACTACTGCTACTTTTTCGGTCAACGGGTTGTCGTAGTGCACCGGAGGCAGGATCAGAGCCTGATAATCTTTAAACTGTACCTGATTGAAGCTGTTTTTTTCGTTTTCCCCCACTAAAGCAATCAGATCCTGACGGAATTCTTCGCGGCTTTTGACGCTGTCTACTAATTTAGAATCCAGCGCATACTGGGTCATATCACCATTCACCGCCTGCAGTTTCTGGTATAGGGCCGTGATTGTTTCATCGAAGTTGTCGACTGCAAATCCACGACGTTCAGCCACTTGTTGCTTATAGCTGGCCCATAATTCGTCTAACCATGCTTTGTTGGCTTCTTTGGCTTCATCCGACATGGTATCGCGGGTAAAAGGTTCTACGGCAGATTTATAAGTACCCACTTTAAATACGTGAGTGGTGATTTTTAATTTTTCTAACGCAGATTTGTAATACATAGGGAAGCTAGCAAAACCTTCCAGTAGCACTGTACCCATAGGGTTTAAGTTGATGCTGTCGGCATAAGAGGCAAGAAAATACTGGTTTTGGCTGTAATAATCGCCTGTTGCCATTATTTTTTTACCCGCGGCTTTAAAGTCCTGCAATGCAGAACCTACCATGGATAATTTATCCATAGAGCCTCTGCCAAAAGAAGACAGGTCCAACACTATAGCTTTAATACGTTCATCTTTTGTAGCGGCCTGAATGGTTTTCACCAGATCCGTCACTAAAATTTCCGGATCTTCCTCTTGCGAACCCATACCCTCATTTAATACCTGGTCCAGAGGATCGACATAACGTTTTTCTTCAACCAAATCACCGGACAGGTTCAGAACTAAAGCGGCACTTTCAGGAACTTCCACTTTATCGTCGCCGCTGAAAACAGAGACCAGTACAAGGATAAATAAAATGGCAAAAATCAAATTAAATGTGATGTGGCGGATCAGACTGATAGCGCGCCAAATACCACCAAAAAAGCGTCTTAAGATCCCAGGTTTTTTCTCAGACATATGATGTACCTATAGTTTGGGCAAAGTAATAAGGGCTTATGCTAACGAATTTAATGCTAAAGCTCAGGGGGGAATTTGTAAGTAAATGTTTATCTCTTGCGATAAAGCAGCAAAACGGCTACATTCATTGCATTCAACAGGTACGACCAGAGAGAAATGTTGTGGCATATCCGCATTTATTAGCCCCACTGGATTTGGGCTTCACTCAATTAAAAAACCGCGTCATTATGGGTTCTATGCATACTGGCCTGGAAGAAGAGAAACAAGGTTTTGATAAACTGGCTGCCTTTTATGCTGAACGGGCTAAAGGTGGGGTGGGTTTAATTATTACTGGCGGCATCAGTCCGAATTTTCGCGGCAATCTGGTGCCTTTTGGCAGCCAGCTCACCTGGTGGTGGCAAGCCGGTAAACATAAAAAGGTGACTGAAGCTGTGCATCAGCATGGCGGCAAAATATGTATTCAACTGCTGCATGCAGGCCGTTATGGTTATCATCCATTTAATGTGGCACCAAGCGCCGTACAATCACCTATTACGCCTTTTAAACCAAAAGCTTTGTCTGATCGCCAAATTCGCAGCACTATTGCTGACTTTGCTCATTCCGCCAAACTGGCGAAAAAAGCAGGGTACGACGGCGTGGAAATTATGGGATCAGAGGGGTATTTACTCAATCAGTTTTTATGCAGCCGTACCAATCAGCGTACCGATCAATGGGGCGGTAGTTTTGAGAACCGTTGCCGTTTTGTACTGGAGATCTTAAAAGCAGTGCGTGCAGCCTGCGGCGAAGATTTTATTATTATTTACCGTTTATCGATGCTGGATTTGGTGGAAGACGGTAACAGCTTAGAGGAAGTCATAGCTTTAGCCTCTTCTGCGGCCAAAGCTGGTGCCACTATGCTCAACACTGGTATTGGCTGGCATGAAGCCCGTGTGCCAACCATTGGTACTATGGTTCCTCGTGCTGCTTTTAGCTGGGTGACAGAGCAAGTTCGCAAACATGCCAGTATTCCTGTGATTGCAACCAACCGCATTAACGACCCGCAAGTGGCTGAGACTATTCTTGAGTCAGGACAGGCGGATATGGTCTGTATGGCGCGGCCATTTTTGGCTGATGCGGATTTTGTCAATAAAGCAGCAGCTGATCAGGCGCATTTAATCAATACCTGTATTGCTTGTAATCAGGCTTGTCTGGATCATGTATTTCAGAAAAAACGCGCCAGCTGTTTAGTCAACCCACGGGCTTGTTACGAAACTGAGCTGAATTTTGAAACTGCTGCGTCAAAGAAAAAAATTGCTGTCGTAGGAGCTGGTCCTGCAGGTTTGGCTTTTAGTGTGTATGCGGCGTCCCGTGGCCATGAAGTCACTTTGTTTGATCGTGGCAGTGAAATTGGGGGTCAGTTTAACTACGCCAAACAAATACCAGGCAAAGAAGAGTTTTATCAGACGCTGCGTTATTTTGGCGAAATGCTGAAAGTCAACAAGGTGAATGTGCAGCTGAATTCGGAGCAAACGGCAGAAAGCTTGTCTGCTGGCGGTTATGATCATGTGGTCTTATCCAGTGGCATCAAAGCCCGTCAGCTGGATATTCCGGGTTTTGATCACCCTAAAGTATTAAGTTATCTGGATGTGCTGAAACATCATAAGCCTGTTGGCCAGAATGTAGCAGTGATAGGTGCAGGTGGTATAGGTTTTGACGTATCTGAGTATCTGACAGAACCTCATTCATTAACCCTGCAACCCGACGCCTGGTTAAAAGACTGGGGCATAGATAAAGAGTATCAAAGCCGTGGTGCTTTGCTCTCTGATGCACCGGCACAACCTTCAGAACGTAAAGTATTTTTGCTGCAGCGTAAAACCAGCAAAGTGGGGGCAGGCCTTGGTAAAACTACAGGCTGGATCCATCGCAGCTCGTTAAAGAAAAAAGGCGTGGAGATGCTCTCTGGCGTTAGTTACAACAAAGTTGACGATGCTGGTCTTTGGATCACTATTGATGGTCAGGAACGTTGCCTGGCGGTTGATCATGTCATTATTTGCGCCGGACAGGAACCAGAACGCAGTTTGCATCAACAACTGCTGGATGCTGGTCAACAAGTGCATCTGATAGGTGGTGCTGATGTGGCCGCTGAGCTGGATGCAAAACGCGCTATTCGTCAGGGCGCTGAACTGGCTGCCCGTCTGTAATAAAACCTCTGTAGTGAAAACTTCCACCTGATAAGTGTCGGGTGGAAACTTATTTATAAAGGTCAGAATGCCGTTCTGATCGACCCCATGAAATATATTTTTCTAACTTTCACTTGCTAAGCACACCTAATTCCCGCTATTACTCAGGTCGTGGTTGCATTCGTATGCATAAAACTGCAGTTCAATTCTGGTGCAATAATGAATCTCTGCACCAAAATGGAATTTTGTCATACCTGTGTCATCTGTTGTTCCTAAATTAAATGTCCACAGAGACCTTGATTCAGTTGGAAAACAACAAATTTTTCAGGCTGTTGCCTGTTGTGGTATCAGCTTTGCTTTCACAAAAACAGAATAAAAATGTAATAGTTAAATTGTCGGGTTTATTAACAGGGAGACTTATATGTCTGGTGTACTTACCATGATTTTAGCGGGGGGCGAAGGGACCAGACTGGCACCTTTGACCGGAGTCAGAGCCAAACCTGCTGTGCCCTTTGGTGGCAATTACAGGATTATCGATTTTGTACTGAATAATTTTGTGAACTCAGATCTGTTACAGATTTTTGTGATCACTCAGTTTAAATCACATTCACTGATGAAACATTTAAGCCGTGCATGGCGGGTCACAGGTTTAACCAACAGATTTATCGACCCTATTCCTGCACAGATGCAAACAGGTAAGCACTGGTACCTGGGTACTGCAGATGCGGTCTATCAGAATCTGCATCTGATCCAAGGCATAGATCCGGAGCAAGTCTGCGTCTTTGGTGGCGACCATATCTACAAAATGGATGTGCGGCAGATGTTGAACTATCATCGCCAAAACAATGCGTTGCTGACTGTCGCCGCTATTCCTGTGCCAGTGTCTCAGGCCCATGAATTTGGTGTCATAGAAGTCGACAGCACAGGAAAAATGGTCGGTTTTGAAGAAAAGCCTAAATCAAATCCTAAAACCATTCCCGGACGGCCTGATTATGTGCTGGCCTCTATGGGCAATTATATTTTTGACGCTAAAACCTTAGTTGATGTGCTGAACGAAGATGCAGCTCAAATTGATTCAAAACACGATTTTGGTCATAACATTATTCCGAAGATGTACCCGGCAGGTAATGTGTATGTCTATGATTTTTCGACGAACATGATCCGGGGCGAGCAAGAGGACTCCAAAGGCTACTGGCGGGATGTGGGGACTATAGATTCTTACTATGAAGCCAACATGGATTTAATTTCTGTGCAGCCGCCGCTGGATTTATACAATAAATACTGGCCGCTACGCAGTTATACTCCACCTATGCCACCTGCTAAGTTTGTGCATGATGAAGCCAACAGAACAGGGCAGGCGATCAGTTCTATGGTGGCCTCAGGTTGTATTGTCAGTGGTGCTATCGTGTATCAGTCTATTTTGGGATATAACACTGTAGTGCATAGTCATGCTTACATTGAAAAATGTGTATTGATGGGTAATAACGATATAGGACGGGGTTGCCGTATACGCCGTGCTATCATCGACAAAGATGTGAAAATAGCACCTAATACCATTATTGGAGAAGATCCGGTGCTGGATCGTCAGCGTTTCCATGTATCTGCTGACGGTGTTGTGGTGATCCCCAAAGGGGCACTGGTGGGATTTGACTGATGCTGTGGTCGTAAAGGCTGCAGGTCAAACAGCGGCCTTTAGTGGGAAATAATCAATGCGTGTGTTGTTTTTATGCAGTGAGTTTGAAGGTGTAATTAAAACCGGCGGGCTGGCTGATGCCAGCCGGGGTTTAGCTACAGAAATGCAAAAGTTGGGGCATGAAGTCAGGGTAGTGCTGCCTCGTTATGGTAGCCTTTATTCTGTTCCGGTTGAACAGAACTGGCAGTCCGTCTATTTTGCTTTGGGCGGGCAGCCTCAGGGCTGCGCTGTTCGTCATATTCTAAATTCAGAAGTGCCGCTGGCACTGATTGAGCATCATGACTATTTTGGCCGGCCACGGCCTTATGATGACGGGCAAGATGCTTATCCGGATAATGCGTTGCGTTTTGCATTTTTCTGCAAAGCAGCCTTGCAGTGGTGTGTGGAGACAGGCTGGAAACCTGATCTCATTCATGGTCATGACTGGCAAACAGGCATAGCGGCCTATTATCTAAAACAGTTTTATCAACAGGCTTTGCCTGGTACCAAAATGCTCTTTACCATTCACAATGGCGCTTATCAGCAAGCTTTATCTGCGGCTGACCGGGCTCAGACTGAAGTGTATCCATCCACTGCTATGGCAGGTTCAAGCATGCTGGCCTTGGGTTTGGCTTATGCGGATAAAGTCAATACGGTCAGCAAAGGTTATGCCACTGAATTATTGTCTGAACCTGCTGCAAACGGGCTGGCTGCTTTGTATCAGGCCCGGGGTGAAGATTTCTCCGGCATTCTCAATGGCTGTGATTATGAGCAGTGGGATCCGGCGACGGATCAGTATCTGACGGCTCAGTACAGCCGCACTAAACTCAAAGGCAAACTGGCCTGTAAAACCGAACTGAAGCAGCGTTATGGTCTTGAACCAACCACGGCGCCACTTTTTGTGCTGGTGAGTCGGGTGACTGAACAAAAAGGTTTTGCCTATTTGTTACCTGCTTTAGAGCAATGGCTGGTTGAAGCCGACGCGCAAGTGCTGATGATGGGCACAGGGGATCAGGCTTATATTGGCCGATTGCAGGCGTTAAACGACAAATTCCCCGGACGTTTTGTTTTTGTCGAAGGTTTTAATGAAGCTTTATCCCATCAACTGGAAGCTGCAGGCGATTTTTTCCTGATGCCATCTTTGTTTGAGCCTTGTGGTTTGAATCAAATTTACAGCTTACGTTATGGCACTGTGCCTCTGGTGCGTTTAACAGGAGGTTTAAAAGATACGGTACGGGATTTGGCTGATAGTGAGCCAACAGGAATAGGTTTTGTTGAACCAACGGCACAGGCACTGCAGGAGGCTTTAAACAGAGCTTTGCAGTTGTATCAGCAACCTCAATGGTACAAAGAAGTACAACAAAGGGGTATGCAACAGCGTTTTGGTTGGGCAGAATCAGCCTTGCACTATCAGCTGTTGTATCAACAGCTTCAGGCCTGATCCGGACTTTATTCGATCATTCCGCCCAGTCCTTGAGCAAACAACAACGGCAAGTGCAAAAGCTGTTGTATGGACAAAATAAAGTTTGGTAGCCTTAACTGAGCTAAATCAAAGGGTTTATATATGGATGCTGTGACGTTATTAACAACCCGCTATTCTGCTGCACGTTTAACTGAACCTGCGCCCAGTGGCGAAGCTCTGGCTATTATCAAACAAGCTGCTTTGCAGGTGCCTGATCATGGTCATTTAAGACCCTGGCGTTTTGTGGTGGTCAATGGCAAAAAAGCTCTGGCAAAGTTAGGCGATATTTTTGCAGAAGCTGCGCTTGAGGAAGATCCGTCCGTTGCCAATGAACTGATTGAGCGTGCCAGGCAGTTGCCTTTACGTGCTCCTATGGTCATTGTCTGTATCGCCAAATGCGTCAACCATCCTAAAGTGCCTTTGTCTGAGCAAACCCAGTCGGCCGCTTGTGCTGTGATGGCGATGCAGCAGGCAGCTTTTGCCCAGGGATTCGGTGGTATCTGGCGCACAGGTGCTTACACTCAGTATGAATTCGTAAAGCAGGCTTTTGAGCTGGGTGAAGACGATGAAATTGTTGGTTTTCTGTATTTAGGGACTTGCGCGCAGGAAGTTGCGGCCAAAGCACCTTTGGCGGTTGAAGAGTTTTTTAGCGATTACCAGTAATGACAGCCTGAAGGATTAAAATCAGACCATGGATCAACGTAGTATTTTTATCACTCAGGTCAGGCTGCAGTTTGATCAGCTGTTCCAGGCAAAAAAAGCGGGTCAGAATGTGCTGGTATTAAAACACAGGGCTGAAGGTTTTTTTTATGCAGGCGAGTTACTGGGACTGGTGGATAAAGCCTTGTTACAGCAACTGATGGAGCAAAGTTACCTTGAGGTTTTTGGTGTCGCTTTGTCCAAAACAAGCTCGTATCAGACTGAACGCAAGCAGGCCTTAGAAAACGAGTTTTATCAATACTTTGAAGAGCCTGCTTTTAACAGGCTGCGTAGCTAAAGCTGCTTCGTCAGTTTAATCTCAGAAAAAAGGCCTCAAATGAGGCCTTTTTTCTTCAACAGCTATTGCTTAGAAATCAGCATTACCCGGTGTACGGGGGAAGGCGATCACATCACGTACGTTGCCCACACCAGTGACATAAGACACCAGACGCTCAAAACCTAAACCAAAACCGGCATGGGGCACTGTGCCGTAACGGCGCAGGTCGCGGTACCAGCTGTAGTCTTCTTTATTCAGACCCATCTGGTCCATACGGGCATCCAGCTGTTCTAAACGCTCTTCACGCTGACTGCCACCGATGATTTCACCAATACCAGGTGCCAGAATATCCATAGCAGCCACAGTTTTGCCATCTTCATTCATCCGCATGTAAAAGGCTTTGATGTCTTTTGGATAGTTTTGCAGAATCACAGGAGCACCTACATGCACTTCAGCTAAGTAGCGTTCGTGCTCAGACTGTAAATCCACACCCCACTGCACAGGGTAATCAAATTTCTTACCACAGTTTTTCAGAATTTCAACAGCGTCTGTGTAATCCATACGAACAAAGGTCGAATCGATCATGTTTTGCAGACGGCTTACCGCGTTTTCGTCCACACGTTCAGCAAAAAACGCCATATCATCAGCACGTTCTTCTAAAACTGCTTTAAATACAAATTTCAACATGTCTTCAGCCAGCTGCGCCACGTCTTTTAATTCGGCGTAAGCCACTTCGGGTTCAATCATCCAGAACTCGGCTAAGTGACGGGTGGTGTTTGAATTTTCAGCACGGAAGGTTGGGCCAAAGGTATAGACCTTAGACAAAGCACAGGCATAGGTTTCAACGTTCAGTTGGCCCGATACCGTCAGGAAAGTTTCTTTACCGAAAAAGTCCTGTTTGTAATCAATAGCGCCTTTGTCGTCACGTGGCAGGTTTTCCATATCCAGCGTACTAACACGGAACATCTCACCAGCGCCTTCAGCATCAGCACCTGTAATGATAGGTGTGCTGATCCAGTAGAAACCACGTTCGTGGAAAAAACGATGAATAGCCTGGGCCAAGCAGTGACGGACACGGGTGATAGCGCCAACCATGTTAGTCCGGGCACGTAAATGTGCCTGTTCACGCAGGTATTCCATGCTGTGGCGTTTTGGAGCCATAGGGTAGGTGTCCGGGTTTTCCACCCAGCCAACCACTTCAACAGTAGATGCCTGAATTTCAAAAGCCTGACCCTGACCTTCTGACTTAGCCACAGTGCCAGTCACAATGACAGAGCACGCTGTTGTCAGACGTTTAATTTCGTTTTCGTAATTATTCAAATCAGCCGGAGCAACGGCCTGAACTGCATCAAAGCAGCTGCCGTCGTGCACGGCTAAAAATGAAATCCCGGCTTTGGAATCACGCTTAGTACGGATCCACCCTTTTACTGTGACTGTATCGCCAACCTGATACTGGCCAGACAGCACATCTTTGATTACTGCATGCGTCATGCAACCTGCTCCAACTTACTTAAGAAACTGTAAAAACCCAAAAGCAGACATCATACTGAGGCAAAGACTGAACACAAGTAAAAATTGTGAGGAATTCTAAAATGAGCGCTTCAGAGCCTGATCTTAAGCCAAAAGAACGGCGTAAAGGCGCAGACTGGCTGATGTTGCTGTTAGCTATGCTGAATTTGAGTGCCTGGTTTTTATTGATTATGGGTCTGGCATTGGCGCATTTGGCCAAACCTGAGTTTAACAGTGGTCTGGTGCAGTACTGGGGCATTGCCATTGATCAGGAATGGGATAAAGCATTGGTGGTGAAACTGGAAGTCTTAGTGCGCTGGTGTTTGGTATTTACTGCAGCCACCTTGGTCTTGCATCAGTTTCGCAACAGACGCCGTGACGATGGCTGGCGCTTAAACTTGTTTTTTCTGTTTTTTCTAAGCGCCGTGGTGTTGTTTGTATTTTCGACTATCGATTAAGCGCCTGGCAGAGCCTGAATATCCTGCTGCTGGGGCTGATGACTTAAAAGGCACAATGCAGAGGTCAGTTTTGCAAGCTGTGTTGGGCTGATGATATAAGGCGGCATTAAATACAGCAGTTTGCCAAAAGGCCGGATCCAAACGCCAAGTTCAACAAAAGCTTTTTGCATAGCAGCCACATCTATATTCTGTTTCATCTTGACCACACCAATGGCACCCAATACCCTTACATCAGCCACATAAGGCGATTTACGGCAGTGCTCCAGCTCAAGCTTTAATTGCTGCTCTATAGCTTTTACTTGTGCTGGCCATTGGTTTTTCTGCACCAGTTGCAGGCTTTTCAAAGCGACAGCACAGGCCAGTGGATTCGCCATATAGGTAGGGCCGTGCATTAACGCTGGCACAGCACCCTGGGCTATACCGTCCGCTACTTTATCGTTGCATAAGGTCGCAGCAAGCGTCAGATAACCGCCTGTTAAGGCTTTACCCAGACAGATAATATCCGGGCTTATGCCTGCATGCTGACAAGCAAACAATTTTCCGGTGCGGCCAAACCCTGTGGCAATTTCATCGGCAATCAGCAGCACCTGATACTGATCGCACAGCTTACGCGCCAGTTTTAAATAATCCGGATGATAAAACCGCATACCACCGGCGCCTTGCAGTATGGGTTCCAGAATAAAAGCCGCTAAGTGCTGGTGATGCTGTGCAAATAAAGCCGTTAAAGCCAATTCATCCTCTGCTAAAAAGTCGCCGTCAAAATGACTTTGTGGTGCTGGCGCAAAGAGCTGCGGGATAATTTGATCTTGAAACATCGAATGCATGCCGTCCACCGGATCGCAGACCGACATAGCGGCAAAGGTATCGCCGTGATAACCCTTTTGAATGGTCAGCAACCGGCTTTTTTCCGGACGATTTAAACCTAACCAGTATTGCAGCGCCATTTTAATCGCTACTTCAACTGAGATAGATCCGCTGTCAGCAAAAAAGACTTTAGTTAACCCCTCTGGTGCCATCTGCAGTAGTAACTTCGCCAGATCTACAGCAGGCTGATGGGTGATACCGCCAAACATCACATGGCTCATTTTCTGACTTTGGGTCACCAGAGCTGCATTTAATTCAGGATGATTGTAGCCATGAATAGCAGCCCACCAGGACGAAGTGCCATCAATCAGAGTCCGGCCATCTTCCAGCATCAACTCACAGCCATGGGCACTGATGATAGGATAAACAGGCAGAGGGTTGCTTAAAGAGGTGTATGGATGCCAGATATGCTGGCGGTCAAACTCACGATCTATGCTCATAAAATAACCTGCAGTAAACTTTGCGAACTGGTTGGCGTTGACATGGCGTCAAGGGCCGATAGACTAACGGAAAATTTAAAAGACCACAATTTGTCTGTGGCTTGTCTTCGGGGAATTTTATGTCTGCAGTTTTACCACTTCGTCACAACTGGACTCTGGCGGAAGTAAATGCCTTATTTGCTTTACCTTTTAATGACTTAGTTTTTCAGGCCCAGACAGTTCATCGTCAGTTTTTTAAGCCTAATGAAGTGCAGATCAGCACTTTGTTGTCGATTAAAACCGGTGCCTGTGCTGAAGACTGCAAATATTGTCCTCAAAGTGGTCATTACAATACCGGCCTTGAGCGCGAACGTTTGCTGGAAGTGGAAAAAGTACTCACTCAGGCCAGGGCCGCGAAAGACAAAGGTGCCAGCCGTTTTTGTATGGGCGCTGCCTGGAGCAATCCAAAACAACGTGATATGCCATTTTTGATGGAAATGGTCAAAGGCGTCAAAGAAATGGGCTTAGAAACCTGTATGACGTTGGGTAAGCTCGATGCGGATCAGGCGCAGGAGTTAAAACAAGCTGGTTTAGATTACTACAACCATAATCTGGATACCTCGCCTGAGTTCTACGGTGAAATTATCACCACCCGTACTTACCAGGATAGATTAGATACGCTGCAGCATGTGCGTGACGCCGGTATGAAAGTCTGTTGTGGTGGTATTGTCGGAATGGGCGAGTCGGCCAACGACAGATCCGCACTTTTAATGCAATTGGCGAATTTGCCGGAGCATCCACAAAGTGTGCCTATTAATATGCTGGTGAAAGTGCAGGGCACACCGATGGAAAACGTCGAAGACTTAGATGGCTTTGAGTTTATCCGCACTATAGCTGTAGCCCGCATTATGATGCCACAAAGCCATGTGCGTTTATCTGCAGGCCGTTCACGCATGAACGAGCAAATGCAGGCGCTGTGTTTTCTATCAGGTGCCAACTCAATCTTCTACGGTGATAAGTTACTGACGACAGAAAACCCGGAAGCAGATGCCGATATGTTGTTATTCGCCAAGCTGGGCATTGTGCCTGAGCAGCGTCATGATGTATCAGACGAAGCCCATGAAGCGGCTTTGGCCGACGCCATTAAAGAGCAAAATACGCCTTCATTGTTCCATAGCGCGGTGTAAGTGCAGTGATGAGCAGGTTACAGCGCTTTGCCGATCAGATCTCCAGGCGCAAAGCCGATGGTTTGTATCGACAGCATCCGGCTATTGATTCCTATCAGGGCCGGTTGTTGCACAATAAGCAGGGCGCTTATGTTAATTTTTCCGGCAATGACTATCTGGGTCTGGCCACTGAACCACAGCTGATCAAATCGCTGGCCGAAGGCGCTGAACGTTTTGGCGTCGGCAGTTCAGGTTCGCCTTTAGTCACAGGTTTTCATTATGCCCATCGTGCTTTATCCGATGAGCTATGCGACTGGCTGGGCGTGGATGATGTATTGCTGTTTTCCTCTGGTTTTGCTGCCAATCAGGTGATGCTGCAGCATTTAACGGATAAAACCGATCAGTTGCTTTTAGACAAGCTTTGCCATGCGTCCCTGATTGATGCGGCGCTCCATGCTGATGCGGGCTATAAACGTTTCCCTCACCAGGATTTAGCGGCGCTTGACATCTTGTTACAACCTTACCCTGCAGCTTTGGTGGTGACCGAAGGCGTATTTAGCATGGATGGCGATAGTCCGGATCTAAGCGCTATATCTGCGCTTTGTAAAAAAAACAATGCTGATTTACTGCTGGATGATGCTCATGCTTTGGGAGTGCTCGGCACTGAAGGCAGAGGCAGCTGGGATGCACAAGGGCTAGAGCCTGGCGATATGCTCTGCCTGATGGCCAACTTTGGCAAAGCCTTAGCAGGTCAGGGCGCTTTTTTAGCAGGTTCAGCCACCATGATTGATTATTTACGCCAGTTTGCAAGGCATTACATTTACAGCACTGCGTTATCTCCTGCTTTGTGCTGGGCGATGAAAACTTCCGTTGAATTAAGCCGCAGTCAAGAGTGGCGCAGAGACAAACTGAACGACAATATCCAGCTGTTTAAAACTTTGGCTGCTGGTGCAGGTTTCTCTTTATTGCCATCCAACACCGCGATACAACCCTTGATCATTGGCGATTCAGACAAAGCCATGCTGATGAGCGCTTCACTTAAAAAACAAGGGATTTGGCTGAGCGCCATACGGCCACCTACAGTGCCGCAGGGTAGTGCAAGGTTACGCATTACTTTATCTGCTTTGCATCAGAGCGACGATATTCGATCTTTAGTACAAAAGCTGGAGCAACTGATATGAATGCGCTGGCTTTAACGGACCATATAGCCCGTCATTTTGGTCGTGCCCGTGAAAGTTATGAACAGGCCGCACGTTTACAGCGGCTGGTTGCAGCTCAAGCTTTGAGTTTATTAAAACCAACAGATGGATTGTTACTGGATCTAGGCTCTGGCCCTGGCTGGTTTCATTCAAAGTTAAAACAACATTGCACCGACTTAGTTGCGCTGGATTTAAGTTTTGACATGTTACAAAAAGCCAGGGAAGCACAAGATGCCACTTTAGTGGTTCAGGCTGATGCTCAGTCTTTACCGCTGGCGAGTGCGAGCATTGACAGAGTTTTTTCCAGCCTGATGTTGCAATGGTGCGAACAGCCGCAACTGGTGTTGCATGAGATAGCTCGGGTGATAAAGCCTGGTGGTTCAGCTGTTATCAGTACCTTGCTGGATGGCACCTTGCAGGAATTTAAACAAGCTTGGTCAGAGGTGGATAGCCATCAGCATATCAATCAGTTTTTGCCTTTGGATTTTTATCATCAGTTAGAGCGTCAATGTCCTGACTTAGGTTTGAAATTGCAGACAGAAACTGTGCAACTGGAGTATCCGGATGTTCTGGCGTTGGCTCGGGAGTTAAAAGATCTAGGGGCCAATACCGTGACCCAAGACCGTAACAAAGCCTTAACGGGTAAACAACGCTGGCAAAAAGTGCAGCAGGCTTATCCATCCCGTTGCATCGACGGAAGCATCAGCGCCAGTTATCAGGTGTTGTATCTGGTCCTTACTAAGAAAAACAAAGAGTAAAAAATGCAGACAGTCTTTATCACAGGCACAGATACAGATGCGGGCAAAACTCATGTGGCTGTGGCCTTGTTACAAGGCTTAAAAGCTCTGGGTCATCGCACTGTGGCGCAAAAACCAGTGGCAGCTGGCGTGAATGCAGCAGGTTTGAATACTGATGCTCTGCAATTGCAGCAGCATGCGACAGAGGCGTTAAGTTATGAGCTGGTGAATCCCTATTGCCTGGACGACGCAGTAGCCCCACATTTAGCCGCAGCAAAAGCAGGACTCTGTATAGACCCGATCATTCTGAGCAACGAGTTACAAAAGCTCCAAAATATGGATGCTGATATAGCTTTAGTGGAAGGTGCTGGTGGTTGGTTATTACCACTGGATGATCACAGCACTATGGCCGATTGGGTGACACAACAGCAATTGCCGGTGCTCTTGGTGGTCGGGATGAAATTGGGCTGTTTAAATCATGCTTTACTGACGGTGCGCGAAATAGAACACTCTGGCCTGAAGCTGCTGGGCTGGGTGGCTAATTGTATTGACCCGGATATGGCTTATCAGCAGGAAAACATCCGCTATTTGCAACAAAAGCTGACAGCGCCATGTCTTGGCGTTTTGCCTTACCAATCCGAACCAGAAATCAATACTGCTCTTGCCGCAGCCTTTATCAAGCAGATGTGACAGATCGCACCAACAGCTCCATTCATCTTTCTTTACAATTGCTTATCGCACTTTGATTGAAAAAACGCTTCTAAGCCATATAGTAAGCACTACTGCTTAATAAACGAGGTATCTATGAAGCGCATTATACTGTTCCTGGCCACAAACCTGGCCGTGATGTTGGTGTTAAGTATAGTACTTAGCATTGTTTTCAGAGTGTTGGGCATTGATAGCCGCAGCATAGGCGGCTTGTTGGTGTTTGCAGCAGTATTTGGTTTTGGTGGCTCTTTCATTTCATTATTTATGTCGAAATGGATGGCCAAACGCTCTACCGGCGCTGTGGTGATCACCCAGCCACGTAATGCTACTGAACAGTGGTTATTTGATACAGTGCGTCGTCAGGCTCAGCAGGCTGGTATTGGTATGCCTGAAGTGGCCATTTACGACTCACCGGAAATGAACGCTTTTGCCACAGGGGCCAGCCGTAACAATGCGCTGGTGGCTGTCAGTACAGGCTTAATGCGTAATATGCGTGAAGAAGAAGTGGAAGCTGTATTGGCGCATGAAGTCTCACACGTTGCCAATGGCGATATGGTAACGCTGACGCTTATTCAGGGGGTGGTGAACACTTTTGTGATCTTCTTTGCCCGTTTAATTGCAGGTGCTATCAGCGGCAACCGCAATGACGAAGGCGGCGGTAGCAATGGTTTTGCGTATATGATGACTGTGTTTGTGCTGGAAATGGCTTTTGGCGTGCTGGCCAGCATTATCGTCATGTGGTTTTCGCGCCAACGTGAATACCGCGCTGATGCAGGTGCAGCCAAACTGGTGGGAGCCAATAAAATGGTTGCAGCACTGGAGCGTTTACGAAATAACCACGAAAGTCAGTTGGAAGGTTCGATGATGGCTTTTGGTATAGCCAGCAAACCTGCTGCATCAGAGTTGTTTTTAAGTCATCCACCGCTGGAAAAACGTATTGCAGCCTTGCGTGGTGCTTTTTAAACCAAGATGGTAACACCATAGTGCAAAGAGGAACTTCGGTTCCTTTTTGTGTTTATAAAACCAGTGTCAACACATCATCACCTGATTTCTGCCTGCGGCTTTGGCCTGGTATAAGGCTTCATCTGCGGCCTGTATTAAGTTAAAAGCTGTGGTGCCATGCTCGGGATAACAGGCCAGGCCAGCAGACAAGGTAATACTGACGCTCTGATGTTTCGCAAAAACCTGAGCTTGCTGTACATGGTGCCGCCAGTTTTCCGCCAGATGTCTGGCTTGCGCTGCGTTCGTATTAGGTAAAATGACCAGAAATTCCTCGCCGCCGTAGCGGAACAAAATATCAGTCCGCCTGCTTTGACGAAGTAAATGTTTTGCCACCATCTCAATCACAGTGTCACCTGTCTGATGACCAAACTGATCATTGAGTTGTTTAAAATGATCCAGGTCCAGCATCACTACCGCCAAAGGTTTTTGGTTACGTCTGGCTAAAGCCAGCTCGCGTTCCATAAACTCATTGAGGAAACGGCGATTAAATAAATTGGTTAAGGGATCGCGGATGGCTTGTTCACTGATGCGATTCTTCAGTTGCTCTATATCGGTTAGCCGCTTTTGCAGCTCATCTTTTTGTTGCTGCAGCAACAGCAGAGCATTCTGCTGTTCGCTGATATCCTGCATCACCAGTAAATAACAGGCAGGATCCGAAGGCTCTGGTTGCTCAAGTTGCATTTTAAAGTGCCGGCAGTTGTCCGGGTCTGTGCTCAGGCACCAGAACACAGGCTTTTGATGCTGGCACAGCAGCTGCAACTGATTGATAAAGTCGGCTGGAAGCTGGTTGAAACCCTGAGTACGGGATCTCAACCGTAGGTTAAATAACTGCTGAAAGGCGGTATTGCTTCGCAGTAGTTTGATGTTCTGATGGCTTTGATGTTGCAGCAATGCAAAGGGTGTGGACAAGGACTGAAATAAGTCCGTCCAGCCAGGAAAGCTATGTGGTGTTGATGGTCCTTTTGTCACTGGATACGAGCTCTTTGACCTTTGCCTGACTATAGGAAATATCTGCTTAAAAATACAGCAAAGCGTATTAAAAACAGTCGGTTTTTGTTGGCGAAGAACGGAATATAAAGAGTACAGGCACTTTCGCTGGAAAAATTGTCAAATAGGGTCTAGTTTCTAGCAAAACAACGACAAAGGAAAAGACGAGATGCCTGTAAATTCACAATTGAATGATGAGATTCGTATTTTAACTTTATTTAACCTGGATACTTCGCTGGAAGGCATTAAGGCCCATAAATCAGCCGATCCAGGTGCAAAAGAAGCCATTGAACGTTTACATAAAAAAGGCTTATTAACTCAGGCTGACGGCGGTTATCTGACCGATCTGGGGCGTAACTGCGCTGAGCATTTACAAAGCGCTTTACGTATTCTCAGTACTTAATAGTCCAGACTCTGAACAGACAGTGCTTTTAGCCAGCCGCACTGTGATGTTTTGCCAATTGATGGAGCAGTTTGCGGCACTGTTGCAACTGCTCCTGCTGCTCTGCAAATTCAAATCGCTGATAAGCCGATAAGAGTTCGTTCAGCTTTGTCGCCTGTAGCGGATAAAGTTGAATGAGTTGATGCAGGTAAGACTCCATACTTTGATAATCCGCCTTTTCGCCATAGGGCCTTAGTACCTTCAGCATGCGTTGCCGTAACAGAACATTCTGGCTTTGGCTGCTGCGCTGTAGCCAGAGGTAAATCATCAGCACCAGAAGCAGTGATGTCGTGATGCCTGTGCTTATCCATAACCAGGGCATGGTTTTAAAATAAAGCCAGATAAAACGCTGCTCTGTCTGATCAAAACTCAGTACCCAGACCGACCAGTAATAATCCAGCCATTCCAGTTGTTGCAGCCAGTTACCTAAAAAGCCGCGCTGAAAAAACTGGTCTAAAAATTGTCGTTCAGACAAAGATAATGCATCAGATAAACCCTGGGTCAGACGCAGAGGTGCAACTATCACAGTGGCATCAAAACGTCGCCAATAGCCGTCGTCCAGATACTCAACCCAGGCATGAGCGTCTTTTTGCAACACCTGCAGATAATCGCCTTGAGTCTGCCAGACGCCGCCCTGATAGCCAGCAACCACACGGGCAGGAATACCGGCGGCGCGAAACAGATAAGCTGCTGCAGAAGCATAATGGCCACAGAAGCCCACTTTGTGCTGAAATAAAAACTGATCCACCTCAGACTGCTGGTTCAATACGGGCGGGCGCAGACTGTAACTGAATTGTTCCCGTTCAAAGTACTGATATAAAGCCCGGGCATAAGCTGAGGCTGTTCTGTGCTGTTGTTTGAGTTGTAACGCCAGTTCACTGGCTTGCGGGTTGCTGTGACGCAATAGCAGATTGCGTTTTGCTTCCTCAGTGTTTTGTTGGGCAACAGCCGCACCATTGGAGGTCAGGCTATAAGAAAAACGTCTGCTGATCTGCTGGCGGCTTTCTATTAAACCAGCAGCAACAGTCTGGACTTGCCCCTGCAATTGATTGACCTGGCCCAAACTAAAGAGGCTACGCTGAAAATGAGGTTCAACCACCAACTGGTATTGATAGCGGCCAGGTGTAGCCACAGGCTGTTGTGGCGTACGTTGTAAATCGGGTAGCCAGTCCTGACCATTAAAAGCTTCAAATACTTTGGCCCGCCAGTAGAGTTCATGCTGAGCAGGTTTTTCATCCTTAAATTCAACCCTGAACGCCAGACTGTCGTTTTGCACTAATCTTTCCAACCCTCCCAACGACAGCTCATCGGCTAAACCTGTTTGGGCCTGATGCTGCCTTTCGGTTTGCCATAAAGGTGGTAGCCTTGGAAACAATACAAAAAGCGCGACACAAAAAGGCATGACCCACAGCAGTAAACGAATGTCGGTCCAGCGAAATTTATTTTGTTGCACCGGAGCAAAAAGCAGGTAATGCAGATACAAATTGCAGAAAAATAACAAAAACACCACGCTGGCAAACCACAGGCTTTGATTGAGCATAAAACCTGTGGTGATTAAAAAATACTGCACCCACACCAGCTTTTTGGCGTGCTGGAGTTCAGAATGAATAGAAAAAAGTCGCAATGCGGCTGAAAAAAACAACAACTGCAGCATGGAATCCTGCATATCCTGTTGCCATAGCTGCGAAAGCAACAACAGGCACAACATCACAGCCAGTGCATTGATGGTCATGATCCTGACTTTTTGCTGTACTTTGAAGCTGATGTATTTAAACAGCAGAATGCCCATCAGCACCAGACTGGACCACCAGCTTAAACCTTCCTGCAGCAGCGCTAATAACATCAGCTGCACCAGCAGGGCTGTGGGAATAAATGCCGGATTCAGCATAAGCTCAGAGCCTGTAAACAACGATGCAAATGGACCTGGCCCTGATCGGGGCCAATAGTATTGAGTGGGGTGTGCAGACTATAACTTTCGCCTTGCTGTTCATACTGAGTCAGCAAAACGCAAAATTGTGACAGTTGCAGCTCTAAAGCTTTGCCTGTGGCTGTGACAATCAGCGTCTTAGGTAAAGCAGGCACTCCGGACTCTGAATTCTGCCGCACCACAGGTTGCCAGGGATTTTTTGCTAATCGTTTCCAGTCGATGCTTGAAGCCTGATCTCCCGGCAGATAGGGCGCCAGTTGATCCGGCTGATCCGGGACCTGCTGGCGTGGCGCTGCATTGGTGTTTTTAAATTCAGCGGGGGCAGGGTAAACCCAGTAGGGCTGCTGCAACTGAATATAGGTCCAGCACCGGATCAAACCAAAGGGAAAATAGGATTCAAGCTTAAAGCGTTGTAGCTGATAAAAACCCCGCTGACGTGGATAAAGCTCCAGCTGTAACAATTCTGGCAGAGTTTCAACTAAAAGGGGGGCAAACTCATCACCGGAAAAAGACAGCATTTTTTTATGCCCTGTATGGCTTAAAGCTAAGCTCAGCATCAGGCTTTGGCCAGCATAGGTGTGTAAGGGCATAGATAAAGGCGGGTTTGTTTTTAGCTGTAATCTGTACAGATTAAAAAAAGCCGCCAGAATGCAGCAACAGAATAACGACAGCAGCAGATAAGCACAAAGCAGGATCAGGTTGTTTTGATAGTTGCTGCCAAAGATGTATAACAAAATGATCAGCAGCACAAACCAGGCACCATAAGCACTGGGGAAGACATAAAGCAGATGCTGGCGCAAGGTGAGTTCTGTGGAGGCAGGCTGACGTTTATCCAGCCAGCGATAAAATCGCAGCCTGAGTCTTTGTTTCATAGTTTGCCACATCGTCATCTGTAGCGTCATAGAGGGCAAGGCACCTTGCGAAGTAGTTGCAAACTAAGGCTCTTGTTGTCTCTGGAAGAACCCGGATTGAGCCTGTGTTCTGCCACAGCTGGAAACACCTGTTGCACATCCTCTGCTGTGGCGTAATGACGACCGGACAACAAAGCAAAAGCTTTAGTGGCTCGAAGCAAAGCCTTAGCTGCCCGGGGTGAAAGTGGCAGGCAATCCTGTTGTTGCCTGCTTTGTGTCACCAAGGCGAGCAGATAATCAAGCAAGGCATCACTGACTTTGATCTGAACCACTTGCTGTTGCAATAACAGCAGTTGCTGCTCGTTAATACAAGGGAGCAGTCCTTCTAAACGGGATTGGCCATGATCCTGCTGCAGTATCAGTTTTTCCGTCTGTAGATCCGGAAAACCCAAAGCAAGCCGCATCAAAAAACGGTCGAGTTGTGATTCAGGTAAGGCATTGGTACCAGCATGAAACAACGGGTTTTGGGTGGCTATCACAAAAAAGGGTTTAGGCAGCGCATAAGACAAACCATCAACAGACACTTGTTTTTCTTCCATGGCTTCAAGTAAAGCACTTTGAGTGCGGGGGCTGGCCCTGTTGATTTCATCGGCCAACAAAATCTGGCTGAAAATAGGGCCACTGCGAAATTGAAACTCCTGAGTGTCTCTTAAAAATACCGATTGTCCCAGCAGGTCCGCTGGCAACATATCATTCGTAAACTGCACGCGTTTGTAGTGAACCCCCAAACTTAAGGCCAGTGCATGGGCGAGGGTGGTTTTGCCTAAACCTGGTAAATCTTCGATCAGTAAATGACCTTCCGACAATAAACAACACAAGGCCAGCCGCACAGCCTGAGGTTTACCTAAGATCACTTGATTCAGCTTCTGCTCTAACTGCTGTAAAGCCTGAATTTCTGCCATAAAAGCTCCGTTTTAAATGCCGCTTTCAGCGCCAAAACCCGGCTAAAAAAGGCTTGATATTTTCAGATGTTTAGACATCTGGGTGTTTTTGTCGATAAATTCCGGACTATTTATACTTTTCAGCGCAATATACTCATTTAAGCATTGAATTTAGTCGCCAATAAATTTACTTTGTCTGCGGATAAATAACCTAGTGACATTAACTATCAACTCAGAATTATAGGACTACTTAAAGTGACGACCTGGACGCCTCAAAGTTGGCGAGCTTTTCCAATCCAACAACAACCTCATTACGATGATCAGGCTTTGCTCAGCACTGTTGAGCAACAATTGCACAAATATCCGCCTTTGGTGTTTGCGCAAGAGACTCGTGATCTCTTTAGTCAGCTTGGACAAGTGGCTGAAGGCAAAGCATTTTTACTGCAAGGTGGCGATTGTGCGGAAAGCTTTAGTGACTTTAATGCACCCAAAATTCGTGACACTTTTAAAGTATTACTGCAAATGGCTGTGGTGCTCACCTTTGCCGGCGGTTGTCCTGTAGTTAAAGTAGCACGTATGGCTGGCCAATACGCCAAGCCCCGCTCCAGTGATTTAGAAACCATAGGGGGGGTCTCTCACCCCAGCTACCGTGGTGACATAGTCAACAGCTTTGAATTCACAGCAGAAGCCCGCAAGCCAGATCCAAACCGCTTAATGACGGCTTACCATCATTCAGCGGCCACCTTAAATTTGTTACGTGCTTTTGCACAAGGTGGATTAGCCGACTTGCATCAGGTCAGCCGCTGGAATCTGGGGTTTGTTGATGCCAATCCACTGAAAGGCCGTTATCAGGATGTCGCTCAGCGCATTCAGGAAGCACTGCGTTTTATGGAGATTTGTGGTATCACGGCGGAAAATTCACCTTCTATCCGTGAAACCTCTCTGTATACCTCGCATGAAGCCTTGCTGCTGAATTACGAAGAAGCCTTAACCCGCCGTGATTCGTTAACAGGTGAGTGGTACGATTGTTCAGCCCATATGGTCTGGATAGGTGAGCGTACCCGTCAGTTGGATCACGCCCATCTTGAGTTTTTCCGCGGCATCAAAAACCCAGTGGGTGTCAAAGTGGGCCCTGGTATGGATGAAGTGGATTTATTGCGCCTTATTGACGCCTTAAACCCGGACAACATTCCTGGCCGCCTGACCTTAATCACCCGGATGGGCGCGGATAAGCTGGCTGAGAAATTACCAGCTTTAGTGCGTCGGGTTGAGCGTGAAGGCCGCAAAGTGGTCTGGAGTTCAGATCCAATGCACGGCAATACAGTCAAAGCCAGCAATGACTACAAAACCCGTGATTTTGAAGCCATTTTGCGTGAAATCCGCTACTTCTTTGCTGTGCATCAGGCCGAAGGGACTCATGCCGGTGGTATTCACCTGGAAATGACAGGCGATAACGTCACCGAATGTACGGGGGGCGCTTATGGTTTATCAGAAAACGATTTAAGCAAAAGATACACCACCCAGTGTGATCCACGCTTAAATTCAGATCAGGTGCTGGAACTGGCTTTCCTGATCGCAGATACCCTTCGTGCGGTCCGCAAATAAACATACTGCTGCTGAACTGCTGTCTGATTTTTCAGCCCGCAGTTCAGCGCCTTTGCGTGTTGCTGTAGTGGGGGCCGGTGCCATAGGTTGTTACCTCGGCACCATGCTTTGTCAATCCTCTGATTTTGAAGTGGTTTTTATCGGGCGCGAAAAAATGGCGCTTGAAGCCGCAGCTTATGGCTTAACAGCTCAGGATTTAAATGGTGCCTGTTACAGGTTAGCCTCACCTGCTGTGTATACCGAACCTGACGTACTTCGTAGTGCTGAGCTGGTGCTGGTTACGGTCAAAGCTTTGGATCTTGAATTCGTATTGCCCCAACTTGGGTTTCATCTTTCAGCCGATTGCATAGTTGTCGCTTTACAAAATGGGGTTGCAATCACGCCCTTGTATCAGCAATTTTTAACTCAGACTGTGATCCGCGTTATAGTGCCCTTTAATGTGGTAAAAATCAGACCAGGCTTTTATGCCAGGACTACAGGCTCGGACATGATCTGGCAACAGACTGCCGATCCACGTATTGCAGCTGTCCTGACTCAGTTGCAACGTCAGGGCATCAGTTCAAAACAACAGAACAGTATGAAAGCGGCCGAGTTTGGCAAATTATTACTCAACCTGAACAACGCCATTAACGCTTTATCTGATATTCCGTTGCAGCAACAATTATTGCAACGTCCTTATCGGCTTTTACTGGCAGCTGCCATGCAGGAGCTGCTGGATTTATGCAGGCGTCTGCAGATAGACACTTACTCTTACACCAGTATTCCCAACTGTTATATTCCCTTGCTGTTACAGAGCCCTAATTGGTTATTTAAGCGACTGGCAAAAAAAATGCTGACCATATCCCCTGATGCCCGTTCATCCATGTGGGATGATATTCAGGCAGGCAAAGCCACTGAAATAGACTTTCTCAATGGCGCTGTTGTGACTTTGGCTGAACAATTGAAGCTGGATGCACCAGTCAACAGATTGCTGGTGCAATTGGTGAAACGTAAAGAACGAGGGGAGCCGATCCGGCTTTGCCCCTTGCATGCACAACAGTTGCTGCAAGAGGCCAGCACAAGCGAAAAGGCTTAATACTTTTGACGTTTTAAACCGGTTTGCGACAAAATTTTCGCTGAGATTTCTTCAATCGACAAATGAGTCGAATTTAAAAAAGGGATCCTTTCTTTTTGATACAAAGCTTCTACTTCATCGAGTTCCAGTTTGCATTGGCGTAATGACGCATATTTGCTACCTGGGCGACGTTGCTCCCGGATCTGACTTAAACGCTCAGGGGTAATGGTTAAACCAAACAACTTATTCTTCTGCATTCTGAGTTCAGGCGGCAAACGCAGCATGTCCATATCTTCCTGCACAAAAGGGTAGTTAGCGGCCTTAATGCCGTATTGCAAAGCCAGATACAGACTGGTTGGGGTTTTACCAGAGCGGCTGACACCCACCAAAATAATATCGGCTTTGGCGTACTCTTTTAAATTTACACCATCGTCATTGGCCAGTGCATAGTTCACTGCATCAATACGAAAATCATAAGTTTTTTCATGAATGCTGTGAGTGCGGTGCGTTTTGGGCATAGCAGCTATGCCGAGTTCTTTTTGCATGGGCTCGATGAAAGCGTTTAAAAAGTCATAACAGACGCCATCGCTGCTATTAATAATCTGGCGTAACTCTTCGTCAACAAAGGTCTGAAAAATTAAAGGCCGGATACCGGTAGTTTTATAACGATCGTTTATTCGTTGCTTAGCTTGTAATGCGATCTCGGCAGTTTCAACAAATGAGATGGTGACATGGTCAAACTCTGCCGGAAACAGTGACAGCAGCGCGTGTCCGAACACCTCAGAAGTAATGCCTGTGCCATCAGATATATAAAAGGCTGTTCTCACGGTTTTCTCCATTTTGTCGTTATTAAATTACATTATAAATTAAGGTTTTATTTAACTTAGGTGCCAGTGTAGAATTAGCCCGCTTATGTGGCTTGTCATGTAAGCTTACATAACCTGCAACAAAAATTGGAGACTCATTGTGCAAGAATTCGTTGTTTGGTACCAGGACCTGGGCATGCACGACGTTCCTCGCGTTGGTGGTAAAAATGCTTCATTGGGTGAAATGATCAGTAACCTGGCAAATGCAGGGGTACAAGTTCCGGGTGGTTTTGCCACTACAGCTTATGCCTTTAATCAATTTCTTGAACAGAGTGGTCTGAACGAGCGTATTTATCAAGTGCTGGACGGTCTCAACGTTGATGATGTCACAGCGCTGGCCAAAGCCGGTGCTCAAATCCGCCAATGGGTGATTGATACGCCATTTCAACCAGAATTCGAACAGGCTATTCAAACCTCTTACCAGCAGCTGCAACAGGGCTGCGCTGAAGATGTCTCCTTTGCTGTGCGTTCATCGGCTACTGCTGAAGATATGCCGGACGCTTCTTTTGCGGGTCAGCAGGAAACCTTCTTAAACGTCCGTGGTTATGCTTCTGTCATTGAAGCCATCAAGCACGTATTTGCTTCATTATTTAACGACCGCGCTATTTCCTATCGTGTACATCAGGGGTATGACCACCGTGGTGTGGCTTTGTCCGCTGGTGTACAACGTATGGTGCGCTCAGACTTATCCGCTTCAGGCGTGATGTTCAGTATTGACACTGAATCAGGTTTTGAAGATGTGGTCTTTATCACGTCCTCTTATGGTTTAGGTGAAATGGTGGTGCAGGGCGCTGTCAACCCTGACGAGTTTTATGTGCACAAACCTACAGTGATGGCAGGTCGCCCTTCCGTAGTGCGCCGCAATTTGGGCAGCAAGCTGTTGCAGATGGTGTATTCCAAAGACTTAAGCCACGGTAAACAGGTCATTGTTGAAGACGTGCCGCAAGCGTTACGCCAACAGTTTTCACTGACTGATGCTGAAGTGCAGGAACTGGCGAAACAAGCCGTTATCATCGAAAAGCACTATGGCCGCGCCATGGATATCGAATGGGCCAAAGATGGTCAGGACGGTAAGCTGTATATAGTTCAGGCTCGTCCTGAAACAGTACGTAGCCGCGAAGACAGCAATGAAATGGAACGCTTCCAGTTGCAAGGCACAGCACCTGTTGTTGTGGAAGGTCGTGCCATAGGTCACAAAATTGGTTCAGGCAAAGCCAAGGTGCTCGCCAGCATCGCTGATATGGATCAAATTCAGCCTGGTGATGTATTAGTCACAGACATGACAGACCCGGACTGGGAACCTATCATGAAACGCGCTTCAGCTATTGTGACTAACCGTGGTGGCCGTACTTGTCACGCTGCTATTATTGCGCGTGAATTAGGTATTCCAGCTGTAGTAGGTTGTGGTGATGCCACCAGAAAAATCAAAAATGGTCAGGAAGTCACAGTATCTTGTGCCGAAGGCGACACAGGTTTTGTCTACGATGGCATTTTAGGTTTTGATGTCATGACGTCACGTGTTGACCAGATGCCTGCGCTGAAAATGAAAATCATGATGAACGTGGGTAACCCGGAACGTGCATTTTCCTTTGCCAAACTGCCACATGCCGGTATTGGTTTAGCCCGCCTGGAATTTATTATCAACCGTATGATTGGCGTGCATCCAAAAGCCTTACTGAACTTTGATGCTCAGACTGATGAGCTCAAAGCGACCATCAGCCAGATGATGGCTGGCTACAGCTCTCCGGTCGAGTTTTATACCACCAAGCTGGTGGAAGGTATTTCTACGCTTGCAGCTGCTTTCTCGCCAGAGCGGGTGATAGTGCGGATGTCCGACTTTAAGTCGAACGAATACGCCAACCTGGTGGGTGGTCGTCAGTACGAGCCACACGAAGAAAACCCTATGATTGGTTTCCGTGGTGCATCACGTTATATCTCTGAAGACTTCCGCGACTGTTTTGCGATGGAATGCGAAGCCTTAAAGCGGGTTCGTAATGAGATGGGCTTTACCAATGTTGAAGTGATGATCCCATTCGTCCGCACTTTGGAAGAAGCCAAAGCTGTGATTGAGTTGTTAGAAGCCCATGGTCTGAAACGCGGTGAGAATGGCTTAAAAGTTATTATGATGTGCGAATTGCCATCAAACTGCTTACTGGCAGAAGAGTTCCTTGAGTACTTTGATGGTTTCTCCATAGGCTCAAACGACTTAACTCAGCTGACTTTAGGTCTGGACAGGGACAGTGGTTTAATAGCTCATCTGTTTGATGAACGTAATCCGGCCATTAAAAAGCTGTTGTCTATGGCGATTCAAACCGCCAAAGCCAAAGGAAAATACGTCGGTATTTGTGGTCAGGGTCCTTCGGATCACGAAGATTTTGCGGCATGGCTGATGGATCAGGGCATTGACTCAGTGTCATTAAACCCGGATACAGTGCTGGAAACCTGGTTGTATCTGGCGGAGAAATACGGCCAGTAAGTTGTGAGATTTGTATCGAAGCCAGCCTGAGTGCTGGCTTTTTTTTCGTTAGAAAATACATCTATTTACTTGATTTTAAAGCGAAGTGCTTGGTTTCTTCGCAGCAATACCTTATATATTAACTATGTATAAAAATTAGCCTCAGATGGCTTTATCAGGACGGAGGTCAGCATGAGCGACCCGGTGCTCAAATCCAAAGCGCTTGGTTTGATCTATGGCTTATTGGCCGGAGAAGTTGTGGGCTCCGCTGTTGAAGGCTTAGAGCAAAACGAAAGGGAAGAACGGCTGAGCTTTGGACTCACTGAAATCTTGCTGCAAAACCCCTGGCAAACCTTGTCCGGACAAGCGACAGACAGTGGTGAACTTTCAGTATTGTTATGCCGCTTATTAGCTCATTACGGTGAATATCAGGAAGAGGGCGCCTGGCAAGCCTATGAATATTGGCTCAGAACCGAACCTTTTGCGGTACCGGACGAGTTAAAACAAGCTTTGTTGGCTAAGCAGGATGAAAAGTCTGCAGCCAGTACTGCCTTAGCTCGTGTGGCCCCAATAGCGTTGATGGTACCTTACCAGTCTTTACCTCAGCTTGCGGCCTGGGCTATGGCCGATACAGCATTAACCCATCCCACTATGCTTTGTCAGCAGATCAGTGGTTTGTATGTGATGGCGCTTGGTCATGTGCTGGAGAATGATTGCAGTGCCGATGAACTCTATCAACTGATCAAAGATTGGGCATCACAGCTGAAAGTGGACAAAGGTATTATCCGGGTTATTGACCAGGCCTTATTTATGCCACCTGCAGATTTTGAGTTGCCTGATGCTCAGGTGCTGGTCTGTTTTCAGAATGCGATCTGGCAGCTGCTATACGCACAGGATTATCTGGATGCCATGCTTGATACTATGAAAAGAGGCGGAGATACTGCCAACAACGCTGCAGTGGCAGGCGCGTTATTAGGTGCCTGTTATGGTGTGGCCGAAGTACCGGAATTACTGCGAAATGCTATTACC
Organism: Gammaproteobacteria bacterium; assembly: GCA_018825965.1. Classification (GTDB taxonomy): domain Bacteria; phylum Pseudomonadota; class Gammaproteobacteria; order Enterobacterales; family Alteromonadaceae; genus Pararheinheimera. The sequence continues at coordinate 98,821 of JAHKAA010000026.1, read as the reverse complement.
CACTGCAGACCACTCAAAGGCCAGTTTGGTGTGCATCAGCCTCGCCCTGAATGTTGCTGGGCCAATGAGGTGGAGTATTTAACAGAGCAAATTTTAACAGGCACAAAAAAACCGGACTAGCCGGTTTTATGTACAGGACGTACGGTATGCCGGAAATGCAGGAGCATATTTTCGGCATACGCAATTAAATCAGAGACTTATTTACTGTTACGGGTTTCTTCACAGGACTTTTTATCCACACATTCGCCGTACAGATACAAGCTGTGGTGTGTCAGCTTAATACCATTTTTCTCAGAAATTTCTAATTGCTTACGTTCAATGTCGTCATCTTCAAACTCGATAACTTTACCGCAGTTTAAGCAGACTAAGTGATCGTGGTGATCAATGCGGCTTAATTCAAAGACGGACTTACCACCCTCAAAATGGTGACGAGTAACAATACCTGCATCATCAAATTGGTTTAATACACGGTATACGGTGGCCAGACCAATATCTTCACCTAATTCAAGCAAAATCTTATACACATCTTCGGCACTGATATGCTGATGATTCGGGTCCTGCAATATATCGAGGATTTTCACTCGTGGCAGTGTGACCTTAAGGCCTGCTTTACGTAATTCGGTATTATGATCTGACATGGATTCTTCTACTCTTTCTTGAATTTCAAATGATTATAAGGCCATTACCAATAGAAGCAACCTATAAATCTGCCCCTTATTGCATGCAAAGCGCAGACAAAGCTCAAACAAGGGGTTAGAATTCGGCTAAACAGGTCTTACCAGAGGTTGTTATGCGTTGGGCGTTTAATCCTGCCGTGATGCGGCATTTATTAAATTTGTGGCCACCATTTTTTTTCAGTGGTATTAAAGTGGTGGAATTAGCGCAGGACTATAGATACTGCAAAGTTGTGCTAAAAAACAGGCCATGGACCCGCAATATTAATAGCAGCCAATTTGGTGGCTCTATGTTTGCGATGACCGATCCTATTTACCCTTTGATGCTGATGGGTACTTTGGGTAAAGAGTATATGGTCTGGGATAAACAGGCGGATATTAATTACATTACACCGGGCCGTGGCAAATTAACGGCTGAATTCTTGCTGACAGACAGCGAGCTTGAACATATCAAACAACAAACCGAAGCAGGGGAGAAATATTTTCCTGACTTTGTCGTGCATGTAAAAGACAACAAAGGTGAGTTGGTGTGTGAAGTAAAACGTAAAGTCTATATCCGGAAAAAACCGAAGTACCGCGAAGTATCTCAGTAGAAAAATGGGGCAGAGCTGAAGCTCTGCCCCTGAATACTACAGATTCTCCAGCTCTTTTAAGCTCAGTTCATCATAAATCTGTTTACACCACTGTTTAACACGTTGCTCTGTTAATTCAGGCTGACGGTCTTCGTCTATGCCTAAACCAACAAAGTGGTCGTTGTCTGCAAGGGCTTTAGACGCCACAAAGTTGTAGCCTTTAGTTGGCCACTGACCAACCAGAATAGCGCCTTTAGGTTCAATAATGTCACGCAGAGTACCCATAGCGTCCAGGAAATACTCGGCGTAATCTTCCTGATCACCACAGCCAAAAATAGCGACCAGCTTATTGTTGAAGTCGATATGTTCCAGCTCAGGAAAAAAATCGTCCCAGTCACACTGGGCTTCGCCGTAATACCAGGTTGGAATACCTAACAGCAACAAATCATAACCGGCAATTTGTTCTTTAGTGCTTTTGGCAATATCCATCACATCAAACAAATGTTTGCCCAGCTCTTTTTGAATCATTTTTGCGATATGTTCAGTGTTACCTGTATCGCTACCAAAAAATATACCTACAGTTGCCATAACTTTCGCCTTCTACCTGGTCAACGCTTGTTCTAAAACCCATTCAATATAGGCGCTACGTGTCATATTTTGCTGCTCTGCAGACAAACTCAGTTGTTGATACAACTGTTCTGACACTTTGCACTCTATACGCTTTAAACCTTTACTTCGATCGCGTTTGATTTGATTGCGCTTGTTCAGCTTTAACTGTTCTTCCCGCGGCAAAGGATTAGTCCTTGGCCGGCCAGGGCGCTTCTCATGCGCAAACAAATCTATTGTTGTGCGATCTGTGGCTATTTTAGCCATGTCGCGCACCTCATTTATTCGACAAAATACTCAAAAATCACTTTAGCTAAAAAAGCCGCAGGTGATAAAAACAGCACTAACCACACAAAAATTTTGCCAAAACGAGGGGCGTTACTTTTTTTAAGTACATCCCAGATGGCCATCACGATAAACAGATAGAGGGCACCTACACCCAGAAACAGACCCAAGGTCTCAAACTGCTCAATATTCATAATGACCCATAGCCCCAAAAAATTGCGCGCACTATAGCACAATTTTATTGGGAATTAGTTGCGTTAACTCAATAAAAAGTCAGTGACTATTTTCGCAAAAGCGACAGGTTTTTCTGCATGTAGCCAATGCCCTGTGCCCATAATGACTTTTGCTTTACTTTGGGGAAAAAGTGCAGCGATTTGGCTCTGGTGTTCCGGCAGCAGGTAGTCTGACTCTGAGCCTTTTATAAAGAGCGTAGGTCCGGAGTAAGGGCCTTTGCTGGTGGGCGCTTCCAATAAGTGCTGATAATTGGCGATTAAGGCCTTGATGTTAAAGCGCCAGTGGAACTGATTTTCCTCTTTATATAAACTTTTTAGCAGAAACTGCCGCACACCAGTTTCCGAAATAGATAAAGCCAGTTGCTGATCGGCTTCTTGTCTGCTTTGTAAACTGTTCAGATCAATAGCATCCAGCGCAGATAAAATCTCCAGATGCCGTGGTCTGTTTTGTACTGGCGATATATCGGCCAAAATGAGTTTACTGACTCTGTCCGGGTAGCGCAGCGCAAACTCCATCGAAATTTTGCCGCCCATTGAATGGCCTAATAATGCCACTTGATCCAAAGCCAAATGATCAAGAGTATCTTTGATATCCTCTGCCATCAGTGCATAGGACATGCTATCGTGCCAGTCTGAACGACCATGATTACGCATGTCCAGATTGACCACTTGCCATTGTCCGGCTAAAGCCCGTGCAATCACGCCAAGGTTCTCGTAACTACCAAAAAGGCCGTGGATCAATACGATAGCTTGACCCTGGCCTGTGATCTCGGTATGTAATATCATTATTGTTTCCGATTTAACGACCTTATTTACGACATAGTGGCATGGTATCAAAACTGCTGGCTGGCGTCAGCGACTATGCCTTTATATAATGGCTTCACTTTATAAGAATGCGGACTAACTTCATGAAAACCATCGAAATAGATGACGACCTTTATCAATTTATCGCCAGTCAGACTCAACAGATTGGTGAAAGCGCCTCTGATATTCTGCGCCGTTTACTGATTGACAGCCTGACAGAAGCACAAGCTCCTGCTGTACCAGCTGCAAAAAAAGTGGCTAAAGCCGCAGTTGAAGTTGCACCAGAAGCTGTCGTAGAAAAGGCTACAGTCAGTACTGTGTCTGTGGAAAAAAAAGGTTCAGTTTTTGATTTTATCAGTCCGCAGGATTTATCAGCTGAGCAGAGTGTAGTAGGCCGGTTTTTGTTTATTTTATCGGCCTTATCCCGCGCTCATCGTGGTGATTTTGCTCAGGTACTGGAAATTAAAGGTCGTAACAGACTGTATTTTGGTCAGTCCGAAGCCTCTTTACTGGAAGCAGGCAGCAGCACCAACCCAAAGCCTATTCCAAATACAGATTTTTGGGTCATTACCAATTCCAATACCACTCGTAAAAAAATGATGCTGACGGAAGTTGCCAGCAAATTAGGCTACAGCTCTGTTGAAGTTGAACGGATCCGCGATTTGTTATAAGGAGTTTTTATGTCGTTACATCCGCTGGCAGGGCAGACTGCCCCAGCCGCCATGGTACCTAATGTAGCTCAACTGATGGCTGCTTATTATAGCCTGAGCCCTGATGTGGCAGTGACCAGTCAGCAGGTTAGTTTTGGCACTTCAGGCCACAGAGGTGGGGCTTTACTGAAGTCCTTTAATGAGGCACACATTCTGGCGATAGTACAAGCTGTGGCTGAATATCGTCAGCAGCAAGGCTTCAGCGGGCCATTGTTTCTGGGCAAAGATACTCACGCTTTGTCTGAAGCTGCTTTTATTACTGCGCTGCAAGTCTTAATTGCTAATGGTGTTGAAAGTCGGATCCAACAGCAGGGCGGTTTTACGCCAACCCCTGTGATTTCCCACGCTATTCTGGCGTATAACAAAGGTCGTACAGCGGACGTCGCCGACGGTCTGATTATTACGCCTTCGCATAATCCACCTGAAGATGGGGGTATTAAATACAATCCACCTCATGGAGGTCCTGCAGATACAGATGCGACAGATTGGATCCAAAAACGGGCTAACGATCTGTTGGCGGCCAAACTAGCGGGTGTGCAGCAACTTAGCTACGAAGAAGCGCTGGCGTCACCTTTGTGTGTGCACATCGACTATATCCAGCCTTATGTGGATGATCTGGCGAACGTCATTGATATGGCCGCTATTGCCAAAGCCGGTGTAAAAATTGGTGTCGACCCACTGGGTGGTTCAGGCATCGCTTTTTGGCCTGTGATTGCCAAAACTTACGGTTTGAATATCACAGTGGTCAATGAACGCGTTGACCCGGCTTTTAGTTTTATGCCTTTGGATAAAGACGGCAAAATCCGCATGGATTGCTCCTCTGCTTATGCCATGGCAAACCTGATCCAACTCAAAGATCAGTTTGACGTGGCTATAGGCAACGATCCTGATTTTGACCGCCACGGTATAGTGACCCGAAGTGGCGGCCTGATGAATCCAAACCATTATCTGGCGGTCGCCATTAACTATTTATTGAGCAACAGACCTTTATGGTCTGCCGACTTAGCTATAGGCAAAACCCTGGTGTCTTCGGCCTTAATAGACAGAGTGACAGAAGGTCGTGGTCGCAAAGTCTACGAAGTACCTGTTGGTTTTAAATGGTTTGTTGAGGGCTTGCACCAAGGCACTGTGGCTTTTGGTGGCGAAGAAAGTGCCGGGGCCAGTTTCCTGCGATTTGATGGCACCGTCTGGTCAACGGATAAAGATGGTTTTATTTTAGGTTTACTGGCAGCAGAAATGCTGGCAAAAACCGGAGTGGATCCGTATCAGCAGTATCAGGCACTGACTAAAGAATTTGGTTCACCTTTGTATCGCCGTCTGGATGCTGCAGCTTCAGCAGAGCAAAAAACAGCGCTGAAAACTCTCGATGTCAGCAGTGTTCAACAGACAGTGCTGGCTGGTGATCCTATACTTGCTGTGCTTACCAAAGCGCCAGGAAATAGTGCCAGTATTGGTGGGGTAAAGGTCGTTACGAAAAATGGCTGGTTCGCTGCAAGACCCTCCGGTACAGAAAACAGTTACAAAATTTACTTGGAGAGTTTTGTTGATCAAACGCATTTAATGCAGCTTGAATCTGACGCCAAAGCCTTTGTGGACGCGGTGTTCGCCAGCATTTAAGCCTTAGGAACAGCCTGTTATCGTGTTGTAATAAAATTACGATAATAGGCTTTATTTCCGCAAATTCTTGACTATTGCCCGCCGTTTTTGTAATTTTTCTACAACTACAGTGATAAAAAAAGCGGCTCACCGCTCATCAAACCGGGATTTGGCAATGAAAAAAACGACTTCAAAAGCAAAAGCTTCAGTGGCTATTGCAGCGCTTCCGAGCACGGAAGAGTTAAAAAACAGCATCATTAAACATTTACACGGTAGCCTTGGCACTGATGTCAACAAGGCCAGTCCACAGGCCTGGTGGCGTGCAACCTGCGCTGCGGTCAACGAATATGTATACGATGGTTTGCGTAATACTCAGCGCACTCACTATCAACAAAATACCCGTGCCATTCACTATTTTAGTCTTGAATATTTAATGGGTCGTTTATTCAGCAACAACCTGCATAACATAGGGGTGTATGACGCTGCCAAAACTGCGTTGGCGGAGTTGGGGTTAAATATTGCTGATCTGGAAGATCAGGAAGAAGATATGGCATTGGGCAACGGCGGTTTAGGCCGTTTAGCTGCTTGCTTTATCGACTCTATGGCGACGTTAAACTATCCGGCCATCGGTTACGGTATTCATTACGAACACGGTTTGTTTAAGCAGGAGTTCTCTGACGGCCGTCAGATTGAGCGTCCGGACAGCTGGCGTGAATATGGCAACCCATGGGAAATTTGCCGCCCTGAGTCCGTGCAGGAAATTTCTGTCTATGGTTATGTCGAAACCACCTATGACTTGCAAGGCAAAATGAAAAAAGTCTGGCACCCTGGCCGTATTATCAAGGGTGTGCCCTGGGATATTCCTGTGGTGGGTTATCAGGGCAGTTCAGTCAACGTATTACGTTTGTGGGAAAGCCGTGCCAGTGATTTCTTCAACTGGGACGTCTTTAACTCAGGCGGCTACATTGACGCCGCGCGTCAGAACATTGAAGCTGAAACCATTTCTAAAGTCTTGTATCCAAACGATGAAACAGATGCAGGTAAAGAATTACGTTTAATTCAGCAGTACTTCTTCTGCTCATGCTCGCTAAAAGACATTATCCGCCGTTACAAACGTGCCAATGGCGATGACTGGAGTAAGTTTCCGGAGCAAGTGGCTATTCAGTTGAATGACACTCACCCTGCAGTGGCTATTCCTGAACTGATGCGTATTCTGGTCGACCGTGCTGAAATGAGCTGGGACGATGCCTGGAATATTTGTCAGCATGTCTTTGCCTATACCAACCATACTTTGCTGCCAGAAGCACTGGAAAAATGGTCAGTGCGTTTATTTGAAAAAGTATTGCCACGCCATTTAGAAATCATTTACGAAATCAACCGTCGTTTCCTGGTTGAGCAGGTGGATGTGTTATGGCCCGGCGATAACGACAAAAAACGTAAGCTGTCTATTATCGAAGATAGCCACGAACCTATGGTGCGTATGGGTCACTTGTCTGTGGTCGGTTCATTCCGCGTCAACGGTGTAGCGCAAGTCCACTCCGACTTAGTGAAATCTGATTTATTCCCGGAAATGGTGGCTTTGTGGCCGGATAAATTCACCAATGTCACCAACGGTGTCACGCCTCGTCGCTGGTTAAAAGCCTGTAACCCACGTTTAGCTAAGTTGCTGGATGAAACCATTGGCGATGAATGGCCACGGGATTTAAAACAACTGAATAAATTTGCAGCTTTTGCTGATGATCCTGCCATTCAGGACGCCTTTATGGCGATTAAACAGCAAAACAAAGCTGACTTAGCCACTGTTGTAAAAAAGCTGACTAATATCAGCATCGACCCTCACGCTATTTTTGATATTCAAATCAAAAGGTTGCATGAGTACAAACGTCAGCATCTGAATCTGCTGCATATTCTGGCTTTGTACCGTCGTATTCTGCAAAACCCGGATTACGACATGGTGCCTCGTGTATTCCTGTTTGGCGCTAAAGCGGCTCCAGGTTACAAGCTGGCCAAAGAAATTATTTACGCCATCAACAAGGTGGCTGAGAAGATCAACAACGACAAGCGGGTTAAAAACCGTCTGAAAGTGGTCTTTATGCCAAATTACCGTGTGACGCTGGCAGAAAAAATGATCCCTGCGGCTGATGTGTCAGAACAAATCTCTACCGCAGGTAAAGAAGCTTCGGGTACAGGTAATATGAAGCTGGCGTTAAACGGCGCTATCACTGTGGGTACGCTGGATGGTGCCAATATTGAGATTGCTGAGGAAGTAGGGGCTGATAATATTTCTATCTTCGGTTTAACTGTCGATGAAGTGAAAGCACTGCAAGCCAAAGGCTATCACAGCTGGGATTATTATTATCAGGATGCTGAAATCAAAGCCATTCTGGACTGGCTGGAAACCGACTACTTCACGCCGGGTAAACCAGGTGAGTTGTCGGCGATAAAACGCAGCTTACTGGAAGGTGGTGACCCCTACTTAGTACTGGCCGACTTCCAGTCTTATGTCAAAGCACAAGAAAAAGTGGATGGCTGGTACCGTGATCAGGCAGGCTGGGCGAAAAAAGCCATACTGAACACGGCCTTGATGGGCAAGTTCACCTCAGACCGCTCTATTGAAGACTATGTAGAAAAAGTCTGGAAACTGGATGCCTGTAAAATCAGCCAACAGTAATTCAGTCCTCTTTTGACAGAGCCCACTTAGGTGGGCTTTGTCTTATATACAGGACGTACGGTATGTCGAGACTGTAGGGAACAGGGTTTCGACGAGCTGATGGGATAACACTTCAAAGCGCAGGCTGAACTATTTGTTACACTTTGCAGTCTTACCCGGCATTGGGATTTCGTTTGATCATCCCCATTAAGTTTTACAGAGCCAATGAACAGGCGTTTTAAAGAGAGCAATCAATGAATTATCAACAGCAAGCCCAACAATGGCAGGCCTTATTCCGTCAGAAACAGCAGGGCAGTTTCCTTAGCCGTGTTCTGCTTTGGCTGGTGGCCGGCATCATGCTGGTGTTTGCCATGGGTGTGTTACTTTTTGTACTGATGCTGAGCTGGTTACTTATTCCGGTGTTTTTATACAAAAGACACCAACTGCGTAAACAGGGCAAATCTTTCTTCGAGCAGGCGCAACAGCAAGGCAGAAGCTCAGACGCTTCAGGTCGGGTGATTGAAGGTGAAGTGCTGGAACGTAAAAGCGATAATTAACCCACTTATCCTGTCAATGTAAGCACTGCAGGGCATTGGAAAAACTGTAATTTTTTTCTGGCGCCCTGACCATCTATCCTGTGCTTTGGTATACTCGGCCCAGTTTTAAATCTGGTGCGTCCTATGATCCCTAAGTTAACTGCGACAGAAACACTCAATCCCCAGGTACAGGCTTATGTCACTGCCTTAACAGCTGCTGGTTTTACCGGCGATGTTGAAGTCAGTTACGCCAGCCGTTTAGCCGTAGCCACAGACAACAGCGTGTATCAGCAACTGCCTGCTGCTGTGTTATTGCCTAAATCTGCTGCTGATGTGCAGCTGATTTGTTCTTTGTCTCAGACGGTCAGTTTTAGTGCCATAAAATTTACTCCTCGTGGTGGTGGTACCGGCACTAATGGTCAGGCTTTAACTTCTGCGGTGGTGGTCGATTTGTCCCGCCATATGCGTGAAATTATTGAAATTAACGTCGAAGAACGCTGGGTTCGGGTGCAGGCTGGTGTGATTAAAGATCAGCTGAATGCCTTTTTAAAACCTTATGGTTTTTTCTTCTCGCCGGATTTATCCACCTCAAACCGCGCCACTATAGGCGGTATGATCAACACAGACGCTTCAGGTCAGGGCTCTTTGGTCTACGGCAAAACCAGTGATCATGTGTTATCCCTTGATACAGTGTTGATTGATGGCACAGCGCTGCATACTTATGCCATGCCTCTGGCCGAAGCAGAGCAACTTGCAGATCGGCAGGACAGCATTGGCCTTGTCTATCGTCAGGTGTTATCCAGCTGCCGTGATTTTCGCTCTGATATTCTAAAAACTTTTCCTCGCCTGAACCGCTTTTTAACTGGTTATGACTTAGAGCATGTGTTTAACGAGGATTTAACTCAGTTTGATTTGTCCCGTGTTATTACCGGCTCTGAAGGCTCATTAGGTTTTGTCACCGAAGCTAAATTGAATATTACGCCTATAGCTCCGTACAAATGTCTGGTCAATGTGAAGTACGACAGCTTTGAAAGTGCCCTCAGAAATGCGCCATTTTTAGTGGCGGCACAGGCCACCTCAGTCGAAACCGTCGACAGCAAAGTGCTGGATTTAGCCCGCAACGATATTATTTGGCATCAGGTCAAAGACTTTATTGAAGACGTGCCCGGCAAAATCATGCTGGGCCTGAATATGGTCGAATACAATGCTGAAGACGAAGCGGATATGGCGCAAAAAGTTCAGCAATTAGAAGCTCGCTTGCAGCACTCTGTTGCAAACGGCGAGTCGGGCATTATTGGTTATCAGTTGACCTATGATAACAACGCCATCACTCAGATTTATGCCATGCGTAAAAAAGCAGTGGGCCTTTTAGGCAACGCCAAAGGCAGTAAAAAGCCTATTCCTTTTACCGAAGACACTGCTGTTCCTCCTGAAAATCTGGCTGATTTTATTATGGAATTCAGAGCCTTATTGGATAGCCATGGTTTGGCCTATGGCATGTTTGGTCATGTCGATGCCGGAGTGCTGCATGTGCGGCCAGCCCTGGATATGTGTGACCCGGAGCAGGAAAAACAGTTACGCGTTATCTCTGATCAAGTGGTCAAACTGACGGCTAAATACGGTGGCCTGATGTGGGGCGAACATGGCAAAGGTTATCGCAGTGAATATGGCCCGGAGTTTTTTGGTGAGGCTTTATTTACCGAACTGCGGAAAATCAAAACGGCCTTTGACCCATTTAACAGGGTAAACCCAGGCAAAATTTGTACGCCCATCAACAGCACAGAACAGCTGGTTAGCGTTGATGATACAAAACGTGGTTTTTACGATCGGCAAATTCCTGTGGTAGTAAAAGAGAGTTTTGACAGCAGCTTAAACTGCAATGGCAATGGCCTTTGTTTTAACTACGAAGAAAATTCCCCCATGTGCCCGTCCAGTAAGGTCACCAAAGACAGACGCCATAGTCCAAAAGGCCGGGCTGGTTTAATGCGCGAATGGCTGCGCTTAATGAGTAATCAGGGCGTAGATGTGTTGGCGCAGGAACAAGAGCTGTTGAATAAATCGAACAGCTTGTCCGGAGTAGTGGCCAAAATTAATAACAGCTGGCAGAAAAAACAAGGCCAGTATGATTTTTCGCATGAAGTGATGGAAGCAATGGAAGGTTGCCTGGCCTGTAAAGCCTGCGCCGGACAATGTCCTATCAAAGTGGATGTGCCATCCTTCCGGGCTCGTTTTATTCAGTTGTACCATAGCCGGTATTTACGACCCGCCAAAGATTATCTGGTCGGTAACATTGAACGCTCAGCGCCTTTGCTTGCCAGTATGCCGAAGCTGGTGAATTTTTTCCTGCAGCAAAGCTGGATGGCCGCACTGCTGAAAAAGACGGTGGGTTATGTTGATACACCACAACTATCAGTACCCACCTTAAAACAAAGAGTTGAGGGCCAGTACCCCTTTGATTTAACAGCCCTGCAAGCTTTGCCAGAGACTGAAAAGCAAAAGTTGGTGCTCTTGGTGCAGGATCCTTTTACCAGCTTCTACGAAGCTGATTTAGTGGCTGATGCGCTGAAGCTGATTGAAAAACTCGGGTTCAGGCCTGTATTGCTGCCATTTTTACCCAATGGCAAACCCCAGCATGTCAAAGGCTTTTTACGCGATTTTGCCAAAACTGCGAAAACAGCCTCTGACTTTTTAAACCAGGTGGCCGCTTTAGGTGCGCCTCTGGTAGGCCTGGACGCCTCTTTAGTGCTGGTGTATCGGGATGAATATGTCAAAACCTTAGGCGATAAACGTGGTGACTATCAGGTGGCTTTGTTTCACGAATGGCTGGTAAAACAAGACTTACCTGCTATGAAGTCCAGACAAAGCTTTAGCTTGCTTGCTCATTGCACCGAAAAAACCGCCTTGCCATCGACAGAAAATCAGTGGAAACAAATCTATGCCAAAGCCGGATTAGAACTCAAAGCCTTGTCTGTCGGTTGCTGTGGTATGGCTGGTACTTATGGTCATGAAGCGCAGAATTTTGACAACAGCAAATCGCTGTACGAAATGAGTTGGCAACAACCAGTGCAAAACACCGGGGCCGATCAGGTGCTGGTGACAGGGTTTTCCTGTCGCAGCCAGGTGAAACGTTTAGAAGGCGTTAAACCTAAACATCCGCTGCAGCAACTCTTGTTGTTGCTGTAGTTTATTCGGGTGCTGGTGGGGCAGGCCCAACGCCTGCTCCGGCTGATGTACAGTCCCACTAAACGTCATCAGGTTCAGCTAAGGTTTATGCCGCTGAGCTATGCTATGTATTCAATTTTTTATCAGGGCGCTCAGTTTTGATTGACCTAAAGTACAAATGACCCAAAGGAAAATGGATATGAATTGGTTAAAATGGCTGCTGGCTGCCGTTGTTGGTCTTATTGCAGTAACGGTATTTTATCTGTTGGTTATTTTTGATTTAAATGACTTTAAAGCAGAAATCACTCAAAAGGTTGAACAACAAACCGGACGACAACTGCAGATCGCAGGGGATATAGGCTGGACTGTCTACCCAAGTCTGGGTGTGTCGCTTTCTGATGTCACCTTATCCAATCCTGAAGGTTTTGTGCCTGAACAAATGCTGGAAGTGTCAACACTGGTGGCCGCAGTGGCCTTGATGCCATTGCTGAATAAAGATCTGCAAATTCAGCAACTGCATCTGGACGGCGTGACAGTTAATCTGGTGACTGCTAAAAATGGCAAAACCAGTATGGATGGACTGACTTCAGACAAAGCTGCCGCTTCCGATCAGCCTGAAACAACGGCTCCAGGTTCGCAGCAACTGCAACTGGAAGATGTGTCCATTCGCAATCTGCAATTAAATAGGATCACCGAAGGCAGCCCGACTCAAAGCCTGACGCTGAAATCATTCAATTTAACTGATTTTAAAGCCAGTGAATGGGCACCACTGGATTTTGAACTGCTGGTGAAATCCGATCCAACCCAGTTAGAAGTCAAAGGTTCAGCGCAGTTGCAACTGAGTAACAACAATCAATTAGTGCAGCTGAAAGACTTTGTGCTGGATACTGAGTTTCAGGGCCTGCCATTGAAACAGTTAGTGTTAGAGACAGATTTGAAACTAGCGCTGGATAAAAAACAACTGGATTGGCAATGGCAGAAACTTGAGCTGGATGACATCAAAGGTTCAGGCCAACTGGCAGTGAATTACGCCAAACAAGCTGTGATTAAACTCGACTTAAAACTGGACGAAGTGGATACAGCAGCTTATATGGCGGAAAATACCACGACAGCAGAAACTGAAGCTGCGGCCAGCACTGAACCTGATTTAGCAGCGTTGCGCCAGTTTGATCTGGATTTAAAACTGGCGGTAAAGACGTTAAAAGCCGCAGGCCTGCATACGGAAAATCTGCAATTGGTGTTGACCAATAAAGCAGGGCTGGTTCAAATTCAGAACGCCAGCGCAGATTTATACGATGGCAAAGTAGTGGCCAAAGCCACACTGGATGCTCGCAAAACGCCTGTCAGCTATAGCTTCAATAAACAGCTGTCCGGCCTGGCGCTGCGACCTATGCTGATAGATGGCGCTGATATTGATTTATTAAGTGGCACAGCAAAACTCAGTATTGAAGGCAAAGGCCACAGCTTATTGCCAGAGCAACTGAAGAAAAACCTGCTGGCCAATGGCCGTTTTGAAATCACAGATGGTTCTTTGTATGGCGTCAATATTGCACAAATGATCCGAAACGCTAAAGCCACTTTAAAAAATGAAGCACAAAGCACGGACAATACTGAACAAAAAACCGACTTCTCCAGTTTAACAGGCAACTTTCACCTGACGGACGGGGTACTGACCAATCCGGATCTAAAAATGGCGGCGCCTTTATTACGTCTTGCTGGTAAAGGGTCTGCCAATCTGCTGACAGAAGCCTTGGATTATCAGTTAAGTACGGCGCTGGTGAACACCTCTAAGGGCCAGGGCGGCAAAGAAAAAGATGATCTGGCTGGTGTGGAAATACCACTGAAAATCAGCGGTACTATGCAAGAGCCGAAGTATTCACTGGATACCAAAGCATTATTTGAAACACAGCTGAAAGACAAAGTTGAAACGCAAAAAGACAAACTTAAAAACAAACTGCTGGAAAAACTTGGCGGGCTTTAAAAGGTTTTAACTAAATCAGATCACAAAGCAGGGGCATAGCAGCCCCTGTATTTGTTTTAAGCTGTTGTTACTGCATGGAATGCACTGCGACTTTATTGCCTTCCGTATCAATAAAACTGCCGATAAAACCATGTTCACCTATCGGCATTTTTTCCATCACCAGACGACCTCCGGCAGCAACTACTTTGGAGAGAGGCTGATTGACATCATCGGCCACAAAATACACCAAAGTACCAGTAGTGGAGGGCTGACAATCAGGATCTTTGACTAAAGCTCCGGCACAACCGGGTGCCGCCTGATCGTAACTAAACATCGCCATCAGACTGGGGCCCATCTCCATCATTTCAAATTCAGCGCCTAAAACAGCGGTGTAAAAGGCACAGGCACGGTCCATATCCAGCACCGGAATTTCAAACCAACCTACAGGGTTTATTGCAGACATAACAGATCTCCTTGTTGTAAAACATAATTTAAATGCAAAGAGTGTAGCGCAAGCATGAAGAAACGGCTGTAATGAAAACAGGTAAAGTTCAGGAACAAAAAACGGAGCAAAAAGCTCCGTTTTTTTAAGTAGAAATGATCCTCAGAAGGAAGAGGTATCCTGAAATAAACCTACTTTCAGCTCTTTAGCCGTATAGATCTCACGACCGTCGACACTGACAGATCCTTCAGCTATGCCCATAAACAATTTACGTTTAATCACACGGGTCATATCGATACGGTAGGTTACTTTTTTTGCTGTAGGCAGGATTTGACCCGTGAATTTCACTTCACCTACACCTAAAGCACGACCTTTACCAGGACCACCAGCCCAACCCAGAAAGAAACCGACCAGTTGCCACATGGCATCTAAGCCTAAGCAACCAGGCATCACCGGATCCCCTTTAAAGTGGCAATCAAAAAACCAAAGTTCAGGGTTGATATCAAATTCAGCGATAATTTCCCCTTTGCCGTATTTGCCACCTTCTTCCGAAATGTGCACTATACGGTCAATCATCAGCATATTGTCTACCGGCAACTGGCTGTTGCCTTCGCCAAATAATTCCCCACGGCCACAGGCCACTAAATCTTGTTTTGTAAAGCTATTCTTAGTCATGTATGTTAGATCCATCATCAAGGCTGGGCCACTTTAGCGAACACTTGTAAGCTAAACAAGTCCGATTAGTCAAGCTGACCTTCCGAAATCAAATTAACAGCATAAGATAGAAGCATTATGACGGAACAGGAAAAAAAACGAATTTCTAATGCTGAAAAACAACAGCGTTACAGAGAGCGGCAAAAAGGCTCTGGCAAAAAAGAGTTGCGCGGTTATTTAACACCAGAAGCTTTAGCCTGTTATCAGGAAATTCAGCAAAAAACCGAATGGAACGACAGTGTTTTGCTCAGCAATGCCATTCGTTTAATGTATGCAGCCCATAAGCTTGGACAAATAGGTTTACTGAATGGCTGGCTGACTGAACATAAAAAATAAGGTCTGCTTAACGGGCGCAACGTATTGCTTTATAATGCCGCCACTTTTTGCTGTTACAGCGCCATCCGGAAGTATTTTATGATTTTATTTGTCCGCGACTTAACCGTCATCGATTTTTCCTACCTTTGCCAGCAGCGTGGTTTGCTCGGTGAAAGTTATATTGTTGATGTGGAGTTGCATGGGGACTTGGATCAAACCTCTATGGTGTTTGATTTTGGTCTGGTAAAAAAAGTCATTAAAAAAGCCATTGACCAGTTGGTGGACCATAAGCTGGCTATTCCAGCCTTGAGTCCTGCTACGAAGCTGACTGAAGGCGAAGTGCAGCAGGTATTCTTCAGTTCAGCAAAAGGTCTGCTACAAGTCGCATCACCTGCTGAAGCTTTTGCGGTTATTCAGGCCGAAAAAATTGATATGGCTTCAGTTACCGAATTCTTAACTGAACAAATTAAACCTCTGCTGCCGGATAACGTGGCCAAACTGGTGTTACAGCTACGCACTGAACAAGTCAGCGGCTTTTCTTACCATTACACCCATGGCCTGAAAAAACATGATGGCAACTGCCAGCGTATTGCTCATGGTCATAGATCCACCATTCAGATTTTTGACAACGGTATGTTGTCGCCTAAGTTAGGCAAATACTGGAGTGAGCGCTGGGAAGATATTTATCTGGCAACAGCTGAAGATCAAATTGACGCTTCAGCTTTGCGTTTTCTCAAGGCTGAAACTGATGCGCTGAATTTTGCTTACAGCTCTGCCCAGGGTTATTTTGAAATTTCGTTACCAGCCAGCACCTGTGAAGTGGTGCCTTGCGATACCACAGTAGAATGTTTGGCTGAGTATATAGCCACTACAGTGAAAGAATTACATCAGCTTAGTGCCGTAAAAGTGATTGCTTTTGAAGGGGTTGGCAAAGGCGCCATAGCTTTTGCTTAAAAATTCCGGGTCAGAGTCTGAGTTCTGACCCGAATTTTACTTTACCAAATCAGACAACGGAGTTTGAGTTTTAGCCAGAACCCGTTGATACAACCAGGCAAAACTTGCCGCATTGTCACGTGGAAACTCCAGCTGCACCGGAGCTTGAGGTTGTCCATTCGTTGCCACGACAAAACTAAAGCTGTAAAAAGGCGCCAGGCCCATCCGCAGATCCGTCACCAGCAACTGCTCGTCCTTTTGTTCCAGTTGATAAAAACCGTGACTAAACCAGGCTAAACGTGCCACAGCAGGGTTATCTTGCCATTGTTTAATCAAGGCTGTATCCCTGGGGAAACTTCGCCATTGCATCTGTGTTGATCCATCAAGCAAAGAGTAATAGCCCTCAAGGTACTGATCGTCGTTCACTACCACAGCGCGCCACAACAAGGTATTAAAAGGAGTTGCAGTTACCAGCAGTTTGTCCGCTTGTTGGCCTGAATCAGCCAGCTGTTGTTTCACTTCTGCATAAGCCAGTTGTTGCGCTACTACACCAAACATCAAATAAGCAGTGCTGAGGATCAGGCCAGCAGTATTCCAGTAGGTTTTAGACCAAAACGCCGGCAGAAGCCCCAGTAGCAAGGGCAGAGTATAAAGCGGGTCTATGATAAAAATGCTGCCCACTCCAAAAGGATAGTCGCTAAAAGGCAGCGCAAGCTGGGTGCCATAAATAGTCATAGTGTCCAGCAGTGCATGGGTCAGCAGCACCAGTAATACCGCCAGCACAGTCTGTTTAAACAGTTGAGGGCGACCTGATAACTTCACCACCAGCCAGGCAAAAAGTGGCGAAACTAAAGTTAAATAAAACAACGAATGGCTTTCTGTGCGGTGCATCGTCATGTCGCTGATCGGATCGCCATGGGATATCAATACATCCAAATCGGGCAGGGTGCCAAATACAGCGCCCGCAGCAGCTGCATGCCAGACTTTCATTTGTTTATTACGGATGGGTTTATGAAAAGCCGCGACACTGACAGCGGCACCTAAAGCTATTTGTGATAAAGAATCCATATTAGTCCTGTGTTACCCCAAGCCACTGCCCGGCTTTTTCCTGATCAACCAGCTGTAAATAGGTCAAAGTAGCAGGCGCAAGTTCAACCGTCATCGATAACTGCACTAAGCGTTGTTTGCGGAACAAATGCAAAGTCAGTACGCTGCCAATCTGGCTTTGGTTGAGCTGACGCCAGAAATTTTGCTCTGTGGCTTTGACTGCATTCACAGCAATTAACTGATCCTGCGCCATCAAGCCTGCTTTGTAGGCCACAGACCCCAGAGGCACATTGGTGATTTTTAAGCCTTCAGAACTGGCGTTAAATGCAGCACCAAAGGCGCGCACCGGATAAGCAGGCGCTTTACTGCCGGATAAATCTTTGTTGTGTTCTTGTTGGCGCAGTGCAGTGCTTAACCCAAGATGGGGCAAAAGCTCAGCCAAAGGCAAAGCAGTGTTGCCATAAACCCAAGTGTATAATCGGCTTGCTATGTCTTTCCCTGCATAGTCTGAGCAAAGCTGAATAAACTGCTGTTCAGTGCTGCCTGAAGCCGGTTCGCCATAGGTTTTCCAGGCGAATTGCATTAAAAGATCCAGCGTCAGGCCTTTACTGCGTAATAAAGCATCCAGACACAACGCAATCAGACTGCCTTTGGTGTAATAGCTGACCACGGCATTGACGGCGTTTTCATCCTGCTTGTAATACTTAGTCCAGGCATTGAAGCTGCTTTCGGCCACAGATTGCACTTGCTCTGAAGGGCTAAGCTGCACTCTGTTGATGGTTTTTTCCAGTGCCGAAAAATACTGTTCCTGTGTCAACAAACCACAACGTACCAAAGCCAAATCATCATAGTAGGAGGTAAAGCCCTCGTATAACCAAAGCTGGCTGGTGTATTGCTCTGTGTTTAACCGATAAGGCAAAAACCGGGCTGGTTTAGCGCGTTTTACCCACCAGGTATGAAAGTACTCGTGGCTGCAAAGGCCAAGCAAGTTCTGGTAATCGGCTGTGCTTTCGTCAGGACGTTCTGCATTCGGAAGATCCTGATGCGTCAGCAGCAATAAAGTGGAATTATGGTGCTCCAGGCCGCCATAACCTGAATCTGTGACCCAACATAAAAACCAGTACTGGGTTAAATCTGCCGGCAGGTCAGCAAATACCTGCTGTTGTTGCAGGCATATGCGTTGCAGCTCTGTTTTAAAACGTTCGAGATCCACCTGCTCATGGCCTGCCAGCACCAGATAATGTGGTACTCCACAGACATCAAATTCGGCAATATCCAATTTGCCCAGCATTAAGGGAGTATCTATAAGTTGCTGATAGTTATCGGCCTGATACAAACCACAGTGCAGTGGTTGGGTGGAGCGGGCTGGGGTTAAGCCTGTAGCCACCTGCCAGTCTAAAAACTCAGGCGCCAGAATAGTTAAACTGACTGGCGCAGCTTCCATGCCTTTGACTTCAAGACAAAGAGCCGCCGGATTTAAAATAGCCAGTTGATCGTCCAGATAACAACCGCGCACCGACAGATCAAAGGCATAGACTTGATAACGCACTGTCAGCTGTTTCTGATGGTGACTCAATTGCCAGCTTTGTTTATCCAGCTGAGTCAGGGGCAAATCACCTGAATCATCAAAAGCTTCAACAGAGTGCAGATGTTTGGCAAAATCCCTTACCATATAGCTGCCCGGGATCCAACAGGGCAGGCTTAGGGTGATCACCTCTTTATTTTGTGGTGTAAAATGCAGTTCAACCGCAACCAGATGTGCTGTAATGTCAGCAATGCTAAGCTGGTAAGCCAATGGCGTCATACCCTATACTCCCGAACGTTATCTGTGCATTATTTTATAAGGATCTTCTGATGGCTCAAGAAACTATTTTCAGCAAAATTATTCGCCGCGAAATTCCGGCCGACATTTTATACCAGGACGACTTAGTTACTGCCTTTCGTGATATTAACCCACGGGCACCTACTCATATCCTGATTGTACCTAACGTATTGATACCTACGGTAAACGATGTGGAAGCACAACACGAGCTGGCTTTAGGCCGTTTATTTACCGTAGCCCGTAAACTGGCCGCTGAAGCGGGTATTGCCGAAGATGGTTACCGTTTGATTATGAACTGCAATCAGCATGGCGGTCAGGAAGTCTATCATATTCATATGCATCTGGTCGGTGGGAAAAACTTAGGGGCTATGGTGGCGCGCTAAGCGATTTTTTTGTCGGATAAAACCCGGTCATTGTCTTGCAATTGCCGGGAAAGCTTCTAAAATTCGCGCCTTATTTCTGCCGGAGAACCTTATGACTGACGACGCTTTACTTGCCAAACGTATCGAATACGCTGTGACCCGTGTCACAAAAACGGTATTTCCTGGTCGCACTAACCATCACAATACCTTATTTGGTGGTGAAGCCTTAGCCTGGATGGATGAAGCAGCTTTTATAGCAGCCACCCGTTTTTGCCGTAAGCCTTTGGTGACTGTGTGTTCAGACAGAGTGGATTTTAAAGAATCTATTCCTGCGGGCTCCATTATAGAGCTGGTTGCCCGCATTGAGCATGTAGGCCGCACCAGTATTAAGGTGAACGTCGATATTTTTGTCGAAAATATGTATGACGACGATCAGCATAAAGCCATCTCAGGTAACTTCACTTTTGTGGCTTTAGGCCCGGATCGCAAGCCAGTACCTGTGTTAGGTTGATTTGCCAGGGTGCTGGCTCAGCAGTAGAATAGGGTTATCCTGTACCGGCTATGAGCCAGCACTATATGAAAACTATCCACCAATGGTTTGCTGAATATGGCGTCAGCCATCAAAACCCCACCAACAAACTGATCCACTGGTTTGCTGTACCCACTATTTATTTCACTGTGTTTGGCCTGCTGTGGCAAATCCCAATGCCTTTTAGCTTGTTTGCAGAACAACAAATTACCTGGCCTTTAGTACTTGCCATGCCTGTGCTTGGTTTTTACTTCAGCTTGTCTTTTGCCATAGGGGTAGCAATGACCTTGTTTACCGCTGTGGTGGTGATGCTTATTCGTCTTTACGAACAACACTTCAGTGTAGATATCTGGCTGCTTTCCTTGCTGTTATTTATTCTGATGTGGGTAGTGCAGTTTATTGGTCATAAAATTGAAGGCAAAAAGCCGTCATTTTTTCAGGATCTGCAGTTTTTACTCATTGGGCCAGCCTGGCTGATGGGTTTTATCCTGCAAAAATTGAAGATCCATTATTAACTGATCCTACCTGTATAGCCAAAGTGATTGATGTTGCAGCTAGGCGACAAGTGAGTGAGACCCCAGGAGCATAGTAGTCCTATGTGACTGGGGCGAGCAGCGCAGTCAACAACGCTGCAGCTTCAAGTACGAAGGGTATTGCGACTAACGGAGAGCTAACCGAGTCTAATCCCCGACATGAGGCTCTCCAAGCTCCTGTTGCTGAGATACAATAGGGCTAAGCTTTAATTTAGTTGTATCTATTTTGCAAAAATTTTTTGAAGACCGTCATCGCCTGTTTTGGTTACTGCACACTCTGGGTTGGGTGGGCTTTGCCTTAATCAGCTATTTAGGTTCCTTGTTTCAGGAAATGCGCAGTGCCTACTGGATAGTAGTTACGCTGGATGCCTATGCTGGCTGGTTGCTGACAATTCCGCTGCGTTACGCTTTTCAGCGCGTATGGCACTGGGAACCCTGGAGAATGATGCTCAGTGTACTGGCGGTGGCTATATTGATAGCCGCAATCTGGACTGTGTTTCGCAACTTTAACTACTGGGAAATTTACCGCCACGGTTTTAAACCTGATAGCTGGACTCAGTATTTCCGTCAGACCACTGTGGGCTTTTATGTATTGTTAAGCTGGAGCGGCTTGTATTTTGGTATTAAGTACTATCAGACGCTGCAGCAGGAAAAACAAAAGTCGCTGACGGCCAGTAATAAAGCCCATGAAGCTCAGCTGAAAATGCTGCGTTATCAGCTTAATCCACACTTTTTGTTTAATACCTTAAATGCAATATCGACTTTGGTCTTATTAAAAGAATCGGACACAGCGAATAAGATGCTGGTTCGGCTCAGTGATTTCTTACGTTATTCACTCTATAAAGATCCAATTAAAAAAGTACCGCTGCAACAGGAGTTGTATGCTGCCAATCTGTATCTGGAAATAGAAAAGGTTCGGTTTTCAGAACGTCTGACTATTATTTATGACATTGATGAAGCGGCCGATCAGGCTTTGGTTCCTAGTCTGATTTTGCAGCCTTTGGTTGAAAACGCTATTAAATATGCGGTTGCCAGCCAGACCAGTGGCGGCAAGATAATGATCACAGCACAAAAATTTGGCCATGACTTACTGATGGAAGTGGCAGATGACGGGCCTGGAATGGTGATTTCCGATGGTCTGCCAAAAGGGGAATCTGGCGGAGTAGGTTTGGTTAATACCAAAGAGCGATTAGCGGCATTGTACGATCGCAATTTTTCTTTGGTCTTAACACACAACCATCCTCGGGGTTTGAAAGTAAATATCAGAATACCATTTGAAACAGAGAGTACAGATGAAACAAATGCTTAAGGTCATAGTGGTCGACGATGAACCGTTAGCCCGCCGCGGTATGCTGGTGCGTTTAGCTGACTTTCCTGAACTGGAGATTGTGGCTGAATGCAGCAACGGTGATGAAGCTGTAGCTGCTATCCGCGAACATCAGCCAGATGCGGTGTTTTTAGATGTCGAAATGCCGGGTTTGGATGGTTTTGGTGTATTAAAGCAACTGCAGCAACAACAGATTGAGTTGCCTTATGTAGTTTTTGTGACGGCTTACGATCACTATGCGTTAAATGCCTTTGAAGTGCAGGCGCTGGATTATGTACTCAAACCTGTGGAAAAAGAGCGTTTAGCTGCTGCTGTCAGTAAGCTGACGAAAAACTTTGAAGCCAAAGATGACCAGCGTCATAAAGGCCAATTGGCTGCTGTAGTGGCGCAGCTGACAGGTGAAAAAACTGATCAGATTTTACAGCGTCTGGATCAGTCGCAACCAGTAATGAACGAACGTTTCCCTGAAGCGATCAGCATCAAAGACAGTGGCGAAATCACTCGTGTCCCAGTCAGCGCTATCGACTGGGTGGATGCAGCAGGTGATTATATGTGTATTCATACCCGCGATGGTCAAACCCATATTTTGCGCCGCACTATGAAAGAGCTGGAGCAAGAGCTGGATCCTAAATTATTTGTCCGGGTGCACCGCAGCGCCATAGTGAATGTAAATACCATAGCCAAGTTGCAAATGCTGGCCAATGGCGAACATCAACTGATGCTAACCAATGGTCAGGCGGTCAAAGTCAGCCGAAGCTATAAAGACCGCGTCAAAATGGTATTTAACTCTTAAGTCGCTTAAGCTACTTTGTATAAAAAACCTCCTTGCGGAGGTTTTTTTTCGGCCATTCAATCAGTACTGTGCAACCTGTTGTTGCCAGCGTAATAAATAACTGTCGACCTGTTTTTTCTTATCCCCTGTTAATGCCAAAGGATACAAACCCGCTTTGCCGTTGATTTCGCCTGCCATCATTAAATGCGCGCCTTGTACTAACTGTTCCACTGCATAAGCACCTAATTTAGTGGCCAGAATACGATCGGCCCCCACAGGACGGCCGCCACGCTGAATATGACCCAAAATTGAAGCCCGGCATTCGATGCCTCGTTGTTCCAGATCTGCAGCTAAAACCGTAGCGCCGCCCGGATACATAGTTTCGGCTATCACAATGATATAACTGCAATTGCCTCTGTGTTTGCGGGCTTGTTCCACATGTTCGGCTATTTTGTCCAAATCCAGTTCAGACGCAAGTTCAGGGCAGATAATTTGCTCAGCACCTGCGGCTATGCCCGCAGCAACGGCTAAATAGCCGGTGTGGCGTCCCATCACTTCAACTAAAAAAATCCGTTCAAAGGCATCCGCTGTATCACGGATTTTATCTATCGCATCCAGGGCGGTATCCAAAGCTGTGGCAAAACCAATACTAAAATCTGATCCATCTACATCATTGTCTATAGTGCCAGGTATACCCACTAATTGGCCTTTGTAATGCTTCGCCAGTTCAACTGTGCCACGAAAACTGCCATCACCACCTATGACCAGCAGCCCATCCAAATTCAAATCATGCAGGTTAGCTGCTGCCAGCTTCAGGCCATCTTCGGTATGCATGGCTTCACAACGTGCGCTTTTTAAAATAGTGCCGCCATTTTGAATAATGCCGCTAACATGGTAAGGCGATAAGGTTTGATACTGCTGCTCCATTACACCATTAAAGCCACGCTGAAAACCAATCAACTCAAGCTCATTGGCATGTGCGGTCAGCGCTATAGCCCGTAAACAGGCATTCATACCAGGTGCATCACCCCCAGAGGTGAGAACTCCAATTCGTTTCATCTTAAGATCTCTGAAGCTTTAGATGGATTTATCCTAACCTATAAAAAGAGCCGCGTATTGATCTGCTGCAAGAACAGCGCATTCTGGCTTATTTTCTCCGCTGCAGGCCGAAGTGCAGAGACAAGACGAAAGCTTCTGGAGGATAATAAGGCTTAGGAAAAGGAGAGGGTATGCATCAGTCGTCTGGCCGTGTTGGTCTGGGTTTTAGTCTGGCGTTATTAACAGCTGTATTATGGGGATTATTGCCTATAGCGTTGAAATGGTTATTAAATTCGATGTCGGCAGCAACTATCACCTGGATACGTTTTTTGGTGGCCGCTGTGCTGGTAGGACTGGTGTTGCTGATACGCAAACAAATTCCGTCGCTTCGTGGTTTAACTAAAAGAAAGAAACTGCTGATCCTGATAGCCGTTGCAGGTTTGTTACTGAATTACATTTTGTATCTGAATGGTTTGTTTTTGCTGACAGCAGAAACGGCTCAGGTGGTGATCCAACTGGCGCCATTTTTGATGATGTTGGGTGCAGTTTATTTGTTTAAAGAACGTTTATTACTGTGGCAAAAAATCGGTGCCTGGTTACTGGTCTTTGGCTTGTTGCTGTTTTTTAACGACAGGCTGGCTTTGTTATTAACTCAGTTTGGTTCTGAAGCTGTTGGTGTATTGCTGGTGATAGTAGCTGCTGTAGCCTGGGCTTGTTATGCCTTAGCGCAAAAGCAGTTGTTGATGAGTTTTAATTCCCAACAAATTATGTGGCTGATTTATATGGCCGGTGCTTTGTGTTTTATGCCTGCAGCTGATCTTGCGCCTGTGGTTGAGTTATCTGCCTGGCAGTGGGTCATAGTGGCATTTTGTTGTCTGAATACTATTGTGGCTTATGGCGCTTTTGCTGAGGCTTTACAGCATTGGCAAGCGGCCAATGTCAGCGCTGTATTGGCCATTACGCCACTGTTGACTATAGGTTTTGCCCAGTTACTGGCTTCTTTTTATCCGCAGTTTCCCAGTGAGTCACTGAATGTTTGGGCTTGGGTAGGCGCTTTATTGGTGGTGGTGGGTTCAATGCTGACGGCCTTAGCGCCTATGTTACGGCAACGACTTTGAACTTCTGTTGCTGAGAAACAAAAAAGGCGCCTTAATAAATAGGCGCCTTTTACATTTAAGCAATCACTTAACTAATTTGCACAATCTTACAGGTGTTCGACGCGCCTACAGTTTCCATCATATCGCCGTAGGTCAAAATCACTAAATCGCCACTTTTTAAGTGTGCAATTTCCTGCACAGCTTCAATAGCAGCTGCTGATACTTTTTGTTGACCCAGATTCTGAGTGCTGTCAAAAAATACCGGATACACACCACGGTACAGCGCCATTTTGTTTAAGGTTTTCTGGTGACGTGATAAGGCATAAATGGGTTGAGACGAGGTGATACGCGACATCAGCTTAGCGGTATAACCTGATTCAGTTAACGAGATAATGGCTTTAATACCCGTTAAGTGGTTCGCTGCATACATAGCGGACAACGCAATAGTTTCACTGATTTCAGTAAAAGCCACATCCATACGGTGCTTGGAGATTTGCACCCGTGGGTGTTTCTCAGCGCCATCACAAACACGGGCCATAGCCTTGACGGTTTCAGTTGGATATCTGCCTGCAGCAGTTTCACCTGATAACATTACCGCATCTGTACCATCAAGCACAGCGTTGGCCACATCCATCACTTCAGCACGGGTTGGCATTGGGCTTTCGATCATCGACTCCATCATCTGAGTCGCAGTGATCACCACACGATTCAATTGACGAGAGCGGGCGATAATACGTTTTTGCTGGCCAACTAACTCGGCATCACCAATTTCTACACCTAAATCACCACGGGCCACCATGACAGCGTCTGAAGCGCGGATAATATCATCCAGAGTTTCGTCATCAGCTACAGCTTCAGCACGTTCTACTTTAGAAACGATTAAGGCTTCAGAACCAGCAGCACGGGCTAATTCGCGGGCGATACGTAAATCATCACCACAACGTGGGAAAGACACCGCCAGATAATCTACATCTATGTAAGCAGCTAAGGAGATGTCGGTTTTGTCTTTTTCGGTCAGGGCTGGGGCTGACAAGCCACCGCCTAAACGGTTAATACCTTTATTGTTGCTGAGTTTTCCAGCCACAGAGACTTTGGTATGAATACGCTGGCCAACCACATGCTCAACTACCATCTGGATGCGGCCATCGTCTAATAACAGCACATCACCTGGCTGCACGTCGGCAGGCAATTCTTTATAGTCGATACCCACCTGAGTTTCGTCGCCTTCGCCTTTTGGCAAATCAGCGTCTAATACAAAGTGTTGGTCTTCTTCTAAAATCACTGAGCTGTTTTTAAAAGTAGAGACACGGATCTTAGGGCCTTGTAAATCACCCAGAATGGCTACATGAACGCCGGTTTTGGCTGCTGCAGCACGCACCATTTCAGCACGTTGTTTATGATCTTCGGCGCTGCCATGGGAAAAGTTAAACCGAAATACGCTGGCACCGGCCAGGATCAATTTCTCTATAGCGGCTTGTGAATTCGTTGCTGGTCCAAGGGTGGCGACTATTTTAGTTCTTCTGGGCATCAAGAGCTCCTGAAAGCTTATCTATGGATGGGTCTGTTTTAGTGTAATGTAATTTTATTACAGAATATAGCTGCAGTTTGAATAAAACTTTCAGCTTTTGTCGGTTGTCCGACCTGTTTAGTCTGTTTATGGCGAAAAAAAGAGGGGTTTCTTACAGGAAACCCCTCGTTCTTACAGTTGAAGTCATTAGTTTTGAAAGTCTTTTTTATCAAAACGTGAGCCACGTAAACTGTCTTTGACCTTTTTCAGGTTTTCACGGAATTTAGTGCCACGGCGCAAAGTAAAGCCTGTTGCCAGAATATCGATCAGCACCAGTTGCGCCACACGGGACGCCATCGGCATATACATATCAGTATCTTCAGGCACATCCAGCGACAACACCAGAGTACATTCTTTAGCTAAAGGGCTGTCGTAGGCTGTGATACCAATGACAGTTGCATCGTTTTCACGGGCAATAGCGGCGATATCACATAAGTTTTTCGTGCGGCCTGTATGGCTGATACACACCACCACATCACCTTCTGCGCTATTAATAGCACTCATACGCTGCATCACAATATCGTCAAAACAAACCACAGGGACGTTAAAACGGAAAAACTTGTTTTGTGCATCATGAGCCACAGAAGCTGAAGCGCCTAAGCCAAAAAAGGAGATTTTTTTGGCCTGAGTTAAAACATCGACGGCGCGATTAATGGTAAGAATATCAACGTTTTGGCGTGCAGCATCTAAAGCAGCCATAGTAGATTCGAAAATCTTGGCTGTATAAGCCTCAGGGCCGTCATCTTCTTCCACATGACGGTTTACATAAGGTGTACCGTTGGCCAGACTTTGCGCCAAATGCAGTTTAAAATCCGGGAAACCTTTGGTGTCCAGACGACGGCAAAACCTGTTCACCGTAGGTTCGCTGACATCCGCCATTTTGGCGAGAGCCGCTATACTACTGTGAATAGTGGTTTGCGGATTGGCCAGGATCACGTCGGCGACTTTGCGCTCTGATTTACTGAAGCTGTTGACGCTATTAATTATTTTTTCCAACACATTCATCGGATTTTCCTGACTGAAAAACACTGAACAACACAGTGCAAAATGTTGTAACTCGCTTTGTTATACAACCTGGTGCCACTGCAAAATAGTGATAAAGTTACGACAAAGCAGCTGATTCATTGCCTAGGCTGCCTTATTATATGAGAATAGTCAAAACTTTAGCGTCTCTGTAATTTAATTACAACTTATCTGGTTTACATCTGGCTTTTGCTCGGCTAGTATGCGGCTAAGTGTTGTAAAATTACATCTAATCAAGGGTCATTCATGACAACAACAGCACCACTGAACAAAGCCTGTGATCTGATTCTCTTTGGTACTAAGGGCGACCTTGCGCGCCGTAAACTATTGCCAGCCTTATATCAATTAGAAAAATCCGGCCTGTTGCATGCCGACAGCAAAGTCATAGGCGTAGCCCGTGATGAAATGGATTTGGATGGCTATAAAGAGTTGGTTGAAATCAACTTACAGAAATTTATTAAAGAGCCGCTGGACGCTGACGTCTTAGCGCGCTTAAAAGCCAAGCTGCAGTATGTGCAGGTCGACTTAAGTAAAGAAGGCGATTATCAGGCCTTAAAGTCTGTGACTGATCCGAAAAAACGTATTCCGGTCAGTTATTTTGCAACTGCTCCTTCTTTATTCGGCAATATCTGTAAGGGATTATCAGCTGCGGGTTTGTCGGCAGAGCCGGCCCGTGTGGTGCTGGAAAAACCTATTGGTCACGATTTAGCTTCCTCTAAAGTGATCAACGATGAAGTGGCCAAATACTTTGGCGAGTGCCAAATCTACCGTATTGACCATTACTTAGGTAAAGAAACAGTACTGAACCTGTTAGCGCTGCGTTTTGCCAACTCTATCTTTGCCGCCAACTGGGACCACAATGCCATTGATCATGTGCAAATTACTGTGGCCGAAGAAGTTGGGGTAGAAGGGCGTTGGGGTTATTACGACGACGCAGGTCAAATGCGTGACATGGTACAAAACCACTTATTACAGGTGTTGTCGCTGATTGCGATGGAGCCTCCGGCTCGTCTGGATGCCGACAGTATTCGTGATGAAAAGTTAAAAGTGTTAAAAGCGCTGCGTCCTATTAATGTGTCGAACGTGCAGGAAAAAACGGTTCGTGGTCAATACGCGGGCGGTTATGTGGCCGGTACTCCGGTGCCTGGTTATCTGGATGAAGAAGACGCGCGTCCAAACAGCAAAACCGAAACTTTTGTGGCTATTAAAGTGGATATCGACAACTGGCGTTGGGCTGGTGTGCCGTTCTATTTAAGAACTGGCAAACGTATGCCGAAAAAAATGAGCGAATTAGTCATTTGCTTTAAGCCGCAGCCACACAATATTTTCTTCGAAACCTACAAACAGTTACCAGCCAATAAGCTGATTATTCGTCTGCAACCGGACGAAGGTGTTGAAATTCAGATCATGAACAAAATTCCTGGTCTGGGTGAAACCATGCAGCTGCAACAAACCAAGCTGGATTTAAGTTTCGACGAAACCTTTAAATCGCAGCGTATTGCTGATGCCTACGAGCGTTTATTACTGGAAGCCATGTTAGGCAATCAGTATCTGTTTGTGCGCCGGGATGAAGTGGAACAAGCCTGGAAATGGGTCGACGGTATTCTGGACGCATGGAAAGTGACGAACGAGCCACCAAAACCTTATCAGGCTGGTACCTGGGGCCCCGTGGCCGCCATCTCGTTATTGGCGCGTGAAGACAGAAACTGGGACGAATAACATGCAACTTCATACTTTTGAGTCAAGCGCAGCGTTAAATCAGCAGTTTGCCAGCGAGATCAGCAGCCGTTTGGCTGCGGCTATAGCCCAAAAAGGTGCAGCCACTTTAGTAGTGTCCGGTGGTAAAACTCCTTTGCCTTTATTTAAAACCCTGTCAGAAACTGATTTGGACTGGTCACGCGTGACTATCACTCTGGCAGATGACCGCTGGTTGCCTGAAACTCATGCTGATAGCAATGAAGGCTTAGTCAAAGCCAACTTATTGCAAGGCAAAGCAGCAACTGCATCTTTTATCAGCTTATTTGACAGTGTTTCACCGGACGACGCCTACAAAGGTGCGGCGACAGTGGCACAGCGCATAGAAGCTTTACCACAGTTTGATGTCTTGATCCTGGGCATGGGTGAAGACGGTCATACCGCCTCTTTATTTCCATGCAGCACAGAAATTCAGGCGGGTTTAGCTGCAGATGCACCAGTGGCTTTAGCGGTAACACCAGCTACTGCGCCTTACCAGCGTTTGAGTTTAAGCAAAACACGCTTACTCAATAGCGCTGTGATTTATTTACATTTGGTTGGCCCCAAGAAGCTAACCGTTCTGGAACAGGCCATGGCAGGTCAGGACCCTTTGCAAATGCCTGTACGGGCCTTTTTGCAACAGCAGCAGGTCCCTGTGCATGTAATGTTTACAGCTAACTAATCGACAAGACGAGGTGAACATGAATCCGGTTATACAACAGGTCACAGACAGAATAGCGGCACGCAGCGAAAAAAGCCGTGCGCTTTATCTGCAGCGGATGGAACAGGCCCGTGCCAAAGGGCCGCACCGCGGAGCTTTGGCCTGTGGCAATCTGGCTCATGGTTTTGCAGCTTGTTCCGCTCAGGAAAAAACTGATTTACGCAGCTTAACCAAAGCGAACATCGGTATTATTTCTTCGTACAACGACATGCTTTCTGCACACCAGCCTTACGAAGCTTATCCTGCGCTGATCAAAGCTGCTGCTGCTGAAGTGGGCAGTGTTGCTCAGTTTGCCGGTGGCGTTCCTGCTATGTGTGATGGTGTGACTCAGGGTCAGCCAGGCATGGAGCTTAGTTTATTAAGCCGCGATATTATTGCCATGTCTGCAGCTGTTGGCCTGTCGCACAATATGTTTGACGGCGGCATGATGCTGGGCATTTGTGACAAGATAGTGCCGGGTTTATTGATGGCGGCTTTAAGTTTTGGTCATCTGCCTTTTGTCTTTGTGCCAGCAGGCCCAATGCCATCTGGTATTCCAAACAAAGAAAAAGCCCGTGTTCGTCAGTTGTATGCTGAAGGCAAAGTAGGTAATGAAGAGTTATTAGATTCTGAATCTGCGTCCTACCACAGCGCTGGTACTTGCACCTTTTATGGTACGGCCAACTCAAACCAGCTCGTGGTTGAAGTGATGGGCCTGCATTTACCTGGTTCTTCTTTTGTCAATCCAGGTACAGCGCTGCGTGATGAATTAACTAAAGCTGCAGCCCGTCAGATCACCCGTTTAACTGATCTCGGCACTGATTATTTACCTATCTCCAAAATTGTTGATGTCAAAGCTGTAGTGAACGGTATTGTTGGTTTGTTAGCCACTGGTGGGTCGACCAACCACACTATGCACTTAATAGCTGTAGCCCGTTCAGCCGGTTTTATTGTGAACTGGGATGACTTTGCTGAACTTTCGCATGCAACACCACTGATCACCAGAATTTATCCGAATGGCCAGGCTGATATTAACCACTTCCAGCAGGCTGGTGGTATGGCGTATTTAATCCGTACTTTATTAGACAACGGTTTGCTGCATGAAGATGTACATACAGTGGCTGGCCCTGGTTTACGCCGTTACACCCAAACTCCTGTACTGCAGGACGGCAAATTAGTATGGGTTGATGGCCCGACAGAGTCTTCTGATTTAACAGTGTTGGCTGATGCCGCTAAACCATTTAAAGATCACGGTGGTTTGCAGGTGTTATCCGGCAACGTAGGCCGGGGTGTAATTAAAACTTCAGCGCTGCGTGAAGGTACTGAAATAGTGCAGGCTCCTGCTGTTGTATTCTCCAGCCAGCATGAACTAGACGCCGCTTTTAAAGCCGGTGATTTAAATAAAGATTGTGTAGTGGTCGTGCGTTTCCAGGGCCCTCGTGCCTGTGGTATGCCAGAGCTGCATAAACTGACGCCACCATTGGGTGTATTACAAGACCGGGGTTTCCATGTGGCTTTAGTCACAGACGGTCGTATGTCGGGCGCTTCAGGTAAGGTGCCTGCAGCTATCCACGTCACACCGGAAGCGGTAGACGGTGGCGTAATAGCCAAAATCCAGACCGGCGATATGATGCTGGTGGACGGTATTAATGGCGTATTAAAAGTGCTGGTGTCTGATGAAGAGCTGGCTAAACGTGAAGTGGCTACCCGTGATATGAGCGATAGTCATTGGGGCATGGGCCGCGAGATGTTTGGTGGTATGCGTATGGTGATCACTGGCGCAGAACAAGGGGCTTGCAGTCTGTTTAACACAGAGGACCAGTACCATGGCTGAGATCCAGTTTGCTATTGTTGCTGACATAGGTGGCACTAACGCACGTTTTAGCCGTGTGGATTTAGAAACTCTGCACCTGGACAAGGTTGCTGTTTATCCTTGTGCTGATTTTGACACCCTGGCTGATGCGTTGCAGTTTTACCGCGCAGAGCAGGGCCTGACGGCTATCCGTCATGTGGCTTTGGCCATTGCCTGCCCTGTGACAGGTGATTTTGTCAAAATGACTAACTTTCACTGGCAGTTCTCAGTCAGCCAAATGAAAGCGGATTTAGATTTAGCTGAATTTATAGTGCTGAACGACTTTACCGCTGTGGCCATGAGCTTACCTGCGCTGAAATCTACTGAACTGGTGCAAATTGGTGAAGGCCATGCTGATCAGTTCAAACCTATGGCCGTGTTAGGCGCTGGCACAGGTTTAGGTGTAGCGCATTTAATTCCGACCGCTTTAGGTTATCTGCCATTACCTGGCGAGGGCGGTCATATAGATTTTACCGCTCAGACCGAACAGGAATGGTTCATCCAGAAGTTTTTAGCCAACAAATACGGCCATGTCAGCCCTGAACGTTTGTTATCAGGTCCTGGTTTGGAAGATTTGTATCTGGCAATAGCCGCTTTTAATAACAAAGTGGTGGAGCCATTAAACGCTGCTCAGATTGCAGGTAAAGCTTTAGATGGCAGCTGTGTTTTATGCAAAGCCGTTATCGAACAGTTTTTTGCCAGTTTAGGTGGTTTGGCAGGGGATTTAGCCCTGACACTAAGTACCTTTGGTGGCGTTTTTGTCGCTGGTGGTATTACGCCCAAATTACTGGGGCTGATTAATCAAAGCGAATTCAGAACCCGATTCGAAGCAAAAGGCCGGTTTCAAGACTTCAACCGCCGTATTGCAACTTTTGTCGTCACTGCAGAGCAACCAGGTTTAACCGGCTGTGCAGTCTACTTAAAACAACATATGGCGAGTTAACACTATGGCATTTGAAAATTGGCAACTACAACCTGACGTTTTGTTCGCACAAGGCCCTGTGGTGCCCGTCATTGTGATCAAAGATTTAGCAGACGCTGTTCCTATGGCAAAAGCCTTAGTAGCAGGTGGCATTAAAGTACTGGAAGTGACCTTACGTACTCCTGTGGCTTTGGATGCAATACGTTTATTAGCGACTGAAGTACCGGACGCCATAGTAGGCGCAGGTACTGTCACTACAGCCAAACAATTGGAAGAAGTGATAGCGGCAGGCGCCCGTTTTGCCATCAGCCCGGGTTCGACCCGCGAGCTGCTGCAAGCAGGCAAAGACAGTGTGATCCCATTAATTCCTGGCATCGCCAGTATTTCTGAATTAATGGAAGGCACAGCAGTAGGCTACACCCACTTTAAATTTTTCCCGGCAGAAGCAGCAGGCGGCGTAAAAACCTTAAAGTCGATCCACGGCCCATTCTCTGATATACGTTTTTGCCCAACAGGCGGCATTAACGAGAAAAACTTCAAAGAATACCTAGCCTTACCCAACGTACGTTGCGTAGGTGGCAGCTGGATAGTGCCGGATGACGCCATTAAAAACAAAGAATGGCATAAAATCACCGAGCTATGTTTAGCAGCAGTGGAAGAAGCGAAGACAGTACAGAAGTAAGAGCTTTTGTGTTGTTTAGTTTGATACGAGAAACCCGGCTTTGGTCGGGTTTTTTATTGGCTTGGGATTACAGCGGTAGCACTGTTAAAAAACACAGCGGTGTGCCTTGAGTAAAACGATGAACAACTAGCGTAAAGCTTGTACAGATTTTGTCCGCCAGGATTTTAGTGATTTCAGAAAAAACTGTTGAAATAGAGATACATCAGCGTTAATTTGGGATGAGTAAAAATCGGGAAAGAAGGCAGAAAAATGTTCGACTTGCGGGCAGTCTGTTTATGGAAGCACGTTGTTATGTTTCCGGGAAATTGAGTGAACTAGGATGAATTCGTATTTGGTGTCGGACAATCCGATAATATACGCTGACATGAATGTCTACAGATACTTGGCATGCGGAGATATATCTATTCGTGAACCGGAGCGGTTTATTTGGGTTTATTCCCACGTTCATTTAGATGAAATACATAGGAATGGGAATACTGACGCTCTTGAGGGCATGCGATTACTGAGAGCTAGAGAGATTAGTGATGTTCTGAATGAAGAGTTCCAGTCTGTAAGCAATATCGTTCTTCGCGACTACATTGATCCCTGCATGAGGTACAAACAGCACTTAGAAGCAATAGCTGGGTATGAGGATGTTGCAGACCATATAGTCGAGCATCTTATTCGATCTTTTGGTGCGAATAACTTCAAAGAGCTTAGTGAAACGCCAGACCAAATGCGGGAAGAAATCGAGAGAATCACAAGCATTATCGACGATGAGCTGCGTCAAAAGATAATTGAAAATGCGTCTATTGTTTCTGGCGATCTGAAGGCTTCGATTGAGGTGCACCTGAAAGAGCGAATGCCAATAGACAAAACAAGAAGAGCTTTCGGCGTCACCAGTGAAGCTCGAAAAAATATCGAGAAATCTAGTTCTGCAATAGATGAAGTTTGGGATTTAATTTCTTCATCAATTCCTAATGTCACAAAAAATCAGTTTTTTGGGTTTGAGCCAATTCCTGGAGTTGAGGGGGTACAGCACACCCAACATGGGGCAATATCAGGTGCACATATAGTTCTAAATATGATTGGTATAAGTCCTGACAGGGGATTAGCTAAGCGGGAAAAGATTAAGAACATTATGTCTGACGGTCAGCATATTGGTATGGCTTCCTATTGCAATGCACTGGTTTCGGCAGATAAAGGAATTGTTGATAAAGCAATTTGCATATACTCATATCTAAAGAGCATTACAACCGCTTTGCATTTTGAGTATAAGAAAGGGTATGAACTTAATCTCGGCATCAACAAAACATAATAGACGCAGTCACGGGGACAAAGTTTTCGCTGCGCTACAATTTTTCCCGTGCTGCGGGCGTTAGGCGACAGGAGTTTAAATGACGAGTTTAGCTGATTGGTTTATGAAAGCAGTAAGAGTAGGGAGTGCATTCAATCCTGTAGCCGCTGTCTTTCTTCAACTTCAATCTGAAGTAGATGGCATAGAATTAAATCGCAGAATTGATAACTTAGAAGATCCGATAGGTTCAATCTGTGAAAACTCGCAGGAGTTATGCAGATCAATATATGAAAGCTTTGATATTCATGGTGTATCTCTCAGCAATGAAGCATATAAACAATTTTCTCGTCCACTTGCTCTTTTTGAGTCAAAGGGATATTTAAAACGTGACATGTATAGTGGCAATAAATACGCACAAGGAATTGAATTAGTTGATCCTTCATTTACTCTTTACTTAGCGAGATTGTTTGAAAATCAGAAAAATATGGCTGATCTATATGATCTTGTCGAAAACTGCGAAATTGGTGTGTGGATTGACGGAATTCAATTAGCTGAATCACTAAATATTCCAGTTGAGGTTGTTCGTTCAGTTTTCAAAATTCATGTGCAAAACGGTTTTGGAATTTTATCTAATGAAAGCGGCACATGCACTTATCAGGGAAGCGTCTAACAAGCGCCACTTCACGGATCGACGCGCAACAGTTGTTCACCCGGCTGCCAACGAGGTCAAGTCTTGCTTCGTGCATAGAGTTAGATGCGGTATGACGTACTAGCGGGGGCGGTGAGACTGCCCTGACTTTCTGGGGGCGACTGTATTTTTGGAACATGCGGTTTACGGCATTACTGGGGGGCAGGGCAAGACCTTCCTACGATTAGGAGCGAATTAAACCGACGCCAAACAACGGCGTCTCTGACTAGAGCGTTATATCAATTTGAGGTGAGCATGTCCGAAGTACGAAATGCATTGATAAAGCATTACTTACAGACTGTTGAAAAATTTGATTACTTTGTAGTAGGAATATCCGCAGCGACTTTTGCTTACTTTGCGAAACCTTTTACTTTTAATACTTCTTTTACGTTTAATACTGAATCAATGATGTTATTGGCAATTACCTCATTAATGTTTTCGGTTGTATTTGGCCTAGCAAAAATATTTATATCCAATATAAAGCATGAAAAAAATTATAAACTTGTTGAATGCGAAGACACAGCTAAAGAGCATTTCAGCAAAAGTGAATTAGAGGGTATTGATCCAGGTAAGAAGTCGTGGCACCTCACAGAGGCACAAAAATTTTCGAATGTGCAGAATATGTTTGCTGACTTAATTGGAAAAATATCTACAGGTATAAAGGTTTGCCAATACTTGAGAGATGCTTTTTTACTTTTAGGGTATTTACTTGTAATTACATCTAAATTTTTGGCCTAGTAACATAACAAGCACATAAATCAGGACTATATAAGGAGACATCATGTTTAAGCTTATAAATGTTTTCTCTGTAAGCCTTGCTTTATTCATTTCCGGTTGCTCTAAACCCGGGCTGCATAGAGTTAGATGCGGTATATGACGCACTAACGATAGGTGTATCAAACGAACCAGTCTTGCCCCATGCTCCGATTTTTTAAGGGGGACATCATTAGTTGTGAATGAATTGGTGATGTTTTTCTCTTATTTTTTGATTTTATGAACATTTTTGTTTGGTTCTGATTTGACGGGGCACAGGGCAAGACTTGACTCTAAAGGCTGTTTTCTGGCAACAAAATTTATCGGGATGCTTGGCGGTGCCACTATAAAATGCTTTCGGGTGTCCCCCCAGACCTGGGATGATAATACGAGATAAGCGGATTTATTGCGCGCTATAGTCGCACGGCATCAAGCCGGAAGAAATGCTTTATCCCGAATGCCCACCCTCTGGTCACAACAGGTTGGAGACACAAGCATCAGCGGCCCAAGCTCGGCTCATCTTAATCAGGGCAACCATAACGAAACTCTCAGTATGAAAACAAGCTTCAATACGGTGGCGATATGTGTACTACGTTAAAGCCTGTTTAATTAAGTTGAGCGCTATATCTACCACATTTTAATAAGGATATATTATGAAGCGTATTTATATGTCAGCGGCTCTGGTGTTTTCAGCTTTAGTTGTCGTTGGCGAAAGTTATGCAGAAAACGGATCTCCAGTGCTAACAGGCCCTTACCTTGGGCAAAAGCTACCAGGTTCAACACCAGAAATTTTTGCACCTGGTATTGTTTCTACTGAAGGTTGGGAAGTTAGTGGGGTGTTCACGCCTGAGCTCAATGAGTTTTATTTCATTCGGGATAGCAAGAACAGCGACAAGCAAGAAATGGTTGTTTTTATAAATACCAATAATCAGTGGCATGGATCAGTTGTTTCGCCAAGGGTAGGAACCCCTTTAATCGCGCCAGATGGTAAAACCATGCATTTGGGTAAGCGTTACAAGGAACGCACTGAGACAGGCTGGTCTGAAGTGAAAAAACTGGGTGCTCCTTTCGACACATTGCCTATCATGCGCCTTACAGCGTCTTCAAAAGGAACTTATTTTTTTGACGAGTTCAAAAAGGATTTCACTGGATCAATTCGCTATTCACGGCTAGTGGATGGAAAATATGAAGAACCCAAGCTGCTGGGGAAAGCGATCAATAGTGGAAAAAGTTTTCATCCCTTCATAGCCGCAGATGAATCTTATCTGATATTTGACAGTAAAAGAGAAGGAGGTTATGGCGACTCAGATCTTTATATCAGCTATCGACAGCAAGATGATACATGGGGGGAGCCCATTAATTTAGGCGACAAAATAAATACCCAAGGCTGGGAAGCAATGGCCAGCGTGACATCGGATGGTAAATATCTTTTTTTCAATCGGAATATGGCTCCAGGCAACCATGAAAACGTAGACATTTTCTGGGTAGACGCACAATTTATTGAAACTCTCAGACCCAGGCAATAAACCAAATAATAAATATGGATAGGCCGCGCGAAGCCGCGACCTTATCCAAAGTGTTGAACAAGCCCTGTGTTTCGCCGATGTGTCTGGCGACTTCGTCCGAGGGTGAGAATATCAGGCAGTCGGTTGACTTGCGGAGGCTTAATAATACTGAGCCACTCTCAGGATTTGTTGAGTACATGGCTATAGAAAAACTGTAAGCCGTTGCGGTCGGGTTTGAACGTGCTTCAGGAATGGAAGTCAATCAAGTCTGCAAAGTAACGCTTTAAATTAGCGGAGAAAGCGTATCCGGACAGCGGTCAAAATGGGCTGCGATACGTCGAATGGCACGGCTTTAGCCATCAATAGTAGCGGACCTTCTGCCTTGCAAGGTTAAGTTGGTAAGATGTTGTTGATGCAGGTAATCGAAGCCTTGTTGTTCGTGCAGGTTCATGCTCATACTCCGATGTAGGCAATCTCCAATCAGGTTGCGTCCGGTAAGTACTTAAGGAGAAAGGGAAATGATGTTCTCTTGTTTCTGCCGCAAAGCGGCTTCGTTCAACAATCGCAGCAAGAGCGACGCCAAAATGCGACGCGCCTTCAGCGGGCGTTAAACCTTTAGGAGAATCTTTTGATCAAAGGTGTGTTGGTGAGAATCCGAAATGTAAAAGCAGCTGATTTAGATGAGTTCTACAGCTTGTCCTCGAATCATGAAGATCCAGGTGATTTCATGCCGCTGAGTTTTGTCTCTGAGGTTGCTTTCAAGACTGAATTTGCCGATACCGGCTTCTGGAAAGATCATTGTGGAAAGTTGCTCGTTGAAGATTCCTCCGGCCAAATTGTCGGAGAAGCAGGATTCTTCAAAGCGGCACACTATATTGACGGCAGAGAAATATATTACAGAATTTTCAGTGGTCACCGTGGCAAAGGATACGCGAGTGAGACCCTGGCACTTTTGGCCCAATTTTTCTTTGAATCATCTTCTATGAATCGAATTCAAGCAGTTACAGTTCAAGGTAATGACGTATCAGAGCATATGCTAAAAAAATCTGGATTTGTTTTCGAAGGAACGATGCGACAAGCACGGTATTTTAAAGGGCGACTTGTCGATATTGATCTGTTCTCACTTGTTCGTTCAGAACGTCAGGTATAACAAATTGCTTAATCTCGTTCCGGCCACAAAAAGCGTGGCCTCCACTGGACTGCCTACGCTGCGCTGCGACAGCCCATTAGCAAATAGTTGAGTAATGTGCAACGTCTGAACGACAGCACCGAGGGGAACATGATACCTGTATTGGCTCTATTCCTGGTTTTTGTTTTAAGCCATCCCGCGTTGGCGCACCCTACAGGAAGTATGGTCGTGATCGACGGTACTGTGTTGTGGTCTTACGTATGCCCGGTTGGAAGCCCTAGCCATCAGGCCTGTATTATGAGCTGGGAAGAGGAAGCGGGTGTAAGTCCCTGGTTGGTATCCTCCTTTCCTGCAAGTGACTGGATGATGACGCCAGCTCCAAATGGAAAAGTATATCTAATAGAACGGTATTTTGACCAAGCAAGACAGTCACACAAAGTTCGATTGCTCATTGCTTCGGTTGGTGCCACACCTGAAGAACTCATCCCCTGGTTTGATGATGCACACCGATTTGGCGAAGGCGGCTTCGCAGCAATGGAAGACGGGCGTTTCCTCTTCGCACGCTACCCTAATCTGTATATATTGAATGAAGACGGCTCTGCCACGGTATGGCAGAAGTGGTCAACGCCTGTTATGGGTCTAAGGAAAAACCAGGACGGTTCCTTACTCATTCGAGGCGAATCAGAGGCGTGGCTAACAACAGATGACGGCACAATACTGAAAAGATGGTCCGGGTTGCTTCAGAAACTGACGTCAGAGCCGCCATTTATGGGTAATCGTGTGTTTGATGCAGATTATGTCAATGATTCCCTCTGGATCGCCTATTGGGGAAAGCGCAGATTTGAAGTGATCAGAGGAAGTACAAGGACTGTCGTGAAGTCTTTTAAGGAACCTTGGTTGCCGCATGCTGTAGCGGTAGATAGCAAATCAGCCTTCATGCTCGCGTCCACTATTTCACCAGGTGATGACAGTGGAATTCGTCCAAATCTGTGGCGCATAAAAGATGATTCGCTAGAGCTGTTGTGGGGTGAACACTCAGGGAGCGATAGCGACAGCATATTAGACGATTTGAAACACTCGGATCAGTAGGCGTATTTTATTTATTCTGAATAACGGATTGTGTCAGGTCTTGAATATTGCGCCTTGGGTTGAATGGTTTACTGAAAAATTCATAAATGATGGGGGAGGCGCAAGGCAAGACCTGACTCTGATGGATCCGTCAGTAAAAGTGGCTGTGGTTCATTCCGCAGCATTTATGGTTATTTCGTTTGAACAACAGGCCAGAGCCGATTAATGTGCAATCATTCAGCAGCAGGTTCTAAGCTCAGAAAAGGTTAAGAGAAATAATGAGATACGCCACAGTCTTGCTAATGTTTATCTCAGTGAATGTTATGGCATCCACCAGATGCAAAGAGGCTATTGATGGGGTCAATCCACAGATCATAGTGACCAGCTGTTTCCAGGTTACTGAAGCGGGTTTGTCTTTTTCAGACGCCATTGTGTATGAAAAGCTCAAACATGAGTTCGGCGATTTTGCAAACCCGTCCGATTTATTCCTGCACTTTGAACATAAAGCCCGCACAGGTTCTGCTGATTTTAAACTGGCGTTTGCACGTACTGCTGAACTCGCCTTTGACCCGTCTAAGTCGAAGTGGCTTGGCAGGGCAGATGGGATCATTAGTTCGGCTGATAGCGATACAAACTATGAAGAGTATTCTGCACAAGTAAAACAACTGCATGCTAAATGGTACGCTGAAGCGGCAAACGCGGGCAGTCGTGATGCACAGCTGCAATTTATAAATAAGCAGGTAAAAAGGCTTGCAGCGCCATACTCACTTCCAAAACCGTCAGCATCTGAACTAAAACAAGCGTTGATTTATGCCCGGATGCTGGCTAAACAACATGAGCCAGGCGCGGCAGAACTGGTTCGGCAGCTGGAGCTTTTGGTTGAAGACTATAGCAAGAGTCAACTGCCCGTTTTTACTGATACAAAGAGTCACTAAAACATAAAAAAGGATTAAAGAAATGTTCAATAGCCTTATTCACTATGGATTCGTTTTTCTACTGTCCATTAGTTTGGGGATCAATGCCTCACCCCGTATTCTCAGTATGGAAAAAGAGGGTGCTGTAGGTAAGTATTACCCGGCCTCGTCCCCTGAAAAACGGGTTGGTGTTTTGGTGCTCGGCGGCTCTGAAGGTGGACAGCCGGAACTACTTGCCAAAGCAGTAGTTGAAGCAGGGCATCCCACATTAGCTTTAGCCTATTTTAATGCACAAGCTTTACCAGCGGAGCTGGAGCGGATCCCTTTAGAATATTTTGATCAGGCCAAAACATGGCTGCAACAGCAGCAAAACGTGAAATCAGATGAGCTGATCGTCGTAGGCTGGTCAAAAGGCGCTGAGTTGGCTTTGTTACTGGCCTCTAAGGATAAACAAATCTCACGGGTTGTGGCTATAGCACCAAGCTCTGTGGTTTGGGCTGGTATATTAAAAGACTGGACCAAGGTGCCGGCATCAAGCTGGACATATCAAGGACAAGAGTTAGTTCATGTTCCCTTTAAACCGTCCGGGCCGGTCAACAGCTTGTTGGATCTGTATAAGCAGTCATTAACGAACAGGGTGGATCAAGGCAAAGCCAGTATCGAGGTTGAAGCTATCAGCGCCAGGGTAGTGCTGATGACAGGCGGGAAAGATGAAATATGGCCATCGCCACAAATGGCAGAAGATATATGCAGCAGAATGAATCTAAAGCAGCACAATAGCTGTGAACACCTGAACTACGAGGGTTTGGATCATTTACTGGATAATCGATTTCTGGATAAAAATGATGTCTTAAATCAAACCTTTACCACCAAGCTGAATGGTGAATAGCAAACAATGGCAAAGCGGACGGCGCGCAGAACACGGATTACATGACACAACGATACTTAGTCACTATCGAAGAAACCAAAGCAGCATCATTAAAGTTACTTTATTGTTAATAAATCCCTGCATCTGGTGGCCGTTTTTCTATACTTACAGCAGTTTCTGTTAAAGCTGCTGGGGGTTGAGCATGGAAAGCACCATAGAACTGATACATATACTACTTATCGGCTTATGTCTTTATCTTTTGTCCACGCATTTGGAGTACAAAAAACAGCTGTTTATGCTGCAGGCTAAGCTGGATATGTTGTTAAAACAACAGGGGCTGGTTTTTGACTGGTTAGAACAATTGCCGCCTGAAGTGCGGCAACAGCTGTTGCAACTGAAAGAAAAAGACGGTATCCGGCTGATAAGGCAGCAGACAGGCCTGGGTTTGATGGATGCCAAAGTGTTGTTGGATGACTACAAACAAAAACATGCAGCCAATTCATAGCTGCATGGTGGTTTGATTAAGTGGCCGCGCAGGTTTTTCGTGCTATTCGCTGCACTCTAGCTGTGCTTGCTGCTGACAACGCGCTTCGGCTTCAGCTAAGGTGGTACCGCCCATACAAAAATCCAGCCTCATAATTTTTTCTTCGGCACTGTCTGCTTTGCCTGTTGTATTGTGCCACTGCCATTTTTTGATCACTTTGGTGGCACCTCTGGCTATACCATTTGCCGGAACCGAGCTTATCAGTTCAACACTTTCGGTTTCACCTTCTTTATCAATAATGACCTTAAATACACCACAACCCGCGACACCTTTTCTTGCCATATCTACCGGATAAAGCGGGGGGCCGGATTAACTCTGGTCCACAAGGCTTCATGCTGCTGTGGTTTTAACTCAGTTAGAATGGTGTAGCCATAGTTCATTGGTGCTGCACTTAGTGTGGTGCTTAGGGCCATGGAGAGCAGAGCGAAGCTAAGAGTATGGAGTTTCATAAACAGTCCTTTTGTACCAGAGTTGCCATAAAGG
Source organism: Gammaproteobacteria bacterium (assembly GCA_018825965.1). Classification (GTDB taxonomy): domain Bacteria; phylum Pseudomonadota; class Gammaproteobacteria; order Enterobacterales; family Alteromonadaceae; genus Pararheinheimera. Next base: position 56,394 of record JAHKAA010000026.1, on the reverse strand, counting down.
GCCTCTTTGGGGTTCCTATGATTTATCTTGTTGAATAAACTAAAGAATAATTAACTTTGCGTCAACATAATTTCCCCGGAGGCAGCCAGCTTTTTATTCACAAAGCCGGTAACCCACACCAGCCTCGGTTTTTAAATGCCGTGGCGCAGATGGATTTTCTTCCAGTTTTTGTCGTAGTTGCGCCATATGCACCCTAATGTATTCGGGCCTGTCCTGATAATGTTCACCCCATACCTGCTGCAAAATCTGATTATGGGTTAACGCAGAACCTAAATGGCGCACCAGCAGCAGTAAGATATCGTATTCGGTTTTGGTCAGATGCACGGGTTCACCGGCTTTGGTCACCAGACGCTGTACCGGGTCTAACTTGATATTGGCAAAAGCCAATGGACTGGCGGTTTTTTGTTGTTGCCGCAAAGTGGCTCGGATCCTTGCTAAAAGCTCAGCTGAGCTAAAAGGTTTAGTCACATAGTCATTGGCGCCACTATCCAGTGCCTGAACTTTGTCCAACTCTTTACCACGGGCTGATATCACTATAACAGGCACTTCAGACCAGGAGCGTAGCTGCTGCAACCACTGAATACCGTCCATATCAGCTAAACCTAAATCCAGCAAAATCAAATCAAAACTATGTTCTTTGAGTAACGCAAAGCCTTGTTTACCCTGAGCATGGATCAAGCTTTGATAGCCCTGACTATCCAGCAGGGTTTGTAAAAAACTTTGCAGGCCTGTGTCGTCTTCCAACACCAGCAAACGCACAGGCTGCGCTTTTTCGCTGCAGTTATTCATAGTGGCCACTCCAATACCGCCGTTATATGCTGTGCGTTGTGCTGCAATTCAAAACTACCCTGATGCAAACCAGCCACAGCCCGGCAAATATTAACCCCCAGGCCATGGCCTTTATCCCGCTGCGACTGTGCCTGATTATTCAGAGCATTGGTCAGCCGGATATAAAATTGCGAGCCGTTGCATCCCATCTGTAACTCAAATGGGGCAGCACCATGATACAAAGCATTTTCCAGCATATTCGCCAGCGCTATTTCCAGTAACTCCAAATCACCGTGCAAAGAGGCTGCTGCGCTGCAGTGCAAAGTCGCGCTTAACTCTGTGGCTTTATCACCTCGTCTGGCCAAAGCGCCGGCTACCAGATCGTCTGAACTAAAATCAGTAAGCTGAATGTGATGCCCTGTCAGTTGGGCTTTGCTCAGCTCCAGTACTTTCTCAAAATGCTGATTTAAGATCTGGCTTTGCTGGTAAATATTCAGCGCCTGCTGTTGACGTTGCTCTGTGCTGAACTGCAACTCTGGATCGGCCAGCATGCTCGATGATCCCATAATAGTGGCCAGAGGGGTACGCAAGTCGTGCGACAGGGAGCGTAACAGCATGGTTTTTTGTTGCTCCAACTGGGCTTTTACTCTGTCTTGTTGAGCTTTTTCACTCAGTTCCAGCCTGGCGTAACTTTGGGCCAATAAAGACTGGGCTGTATGCAATAAGGTGGGATGACTACTCAAAGAAGAAGGTGGCACAACAATCCAGGCTATGGCAGGAGATCCAACAGGTAAAACCGAATAATCCGCTGTGGATTTGGGCTCTGCTCCGGTCATCACCTGAACAGAAGTGCCTAAGCGGCGGCTTAATAACTTGGCGGTGTAAGCACATTGGTGTTGCCAGTTCTGCCGCTGGCCTAAACCTTTGGCCAGCATATACATGCCACGGGTTTGTGACATGGCATAACGTAAACGTTTTAACTGTTGTTTTGATTGATCAGACAGCAGGCTGATTAATAAACCCAATACCACCATCACCACAAAGCTGATAAAAAAACTGGCATCGTGTACATCAAAAGTATAATAGGGCGGTACAAAACACCAATTTAGCAATAACACTGAAACCAGCGTTGTGATCGCTGCCCAGCGCCAGCCATAGTGCTGCGCCTGCCATGCTACCCAGAGCAATTGCAGCATGGCAACGTCTGTTGGGCTTATCCAGTTGCGTAACGGTAAACACAGCAGCACGATCAGCAGCGGGGCTAACAAAGTGCCGGCAAGCTCCGGCAGATAAGCAAATGAAAAACGCAGTGCTTTTGCCATATCAATAGCGCCAGTAAGAAGGGGTAAATAATATCAGTAAGGTCAGAATTTCCAGTCGTCCCATCAACATACCTAAACTCAGCCACCATTTAGCCGCATCGGGTAAAGTCGCAAAGTTACCGGCAGGACCAATAATACTGCCAAGGCCAGGCCCTACGTTTGCGACTGCAGTTGCAGCACCAGTGATTGCCGTGACTAAATCCAGTTCGCAGAAGGATAACGCCATCGCAATAAAGGCTATGGTAGCAAAATAAATAAAACAAAAGGCCAGCACATTGCCCAGTAGTTGATCATCTACTTTTTTACCACCGTAACTCTGGCTCCAGACTGCTTTCGGATGCACCAATAATTTTAACTGTTTCACCAGCAACATTGCAGCGAGCTGCATGCGGAATATTTTTAAACCACCTGAAGTGGAACCAGAGCAGGCACCAGCAAAGGTCAGGTAAAAAAACAGCATAATGGCCATATTTCCCCACAAGGTATAGTCTTCTGAGGCATAACCACAAGTGGTAATAATAGAGACTACATTAAACAGGCTGTGGGTGAGGGCATCAAACACGGCTCTGTCATTATGCACCACCTGATACACAGTCAACAGCAAGCTACAAAATGCCACTATGGCTAAAAACACCCGTACTTGCGGGTCTTTCCACAAGGAGCTTTTGTCGCCTTTGGCAAAGCTTACAAAAAGTACAAAAGGCATAGCGGCCAGCATCATAAAAAAACTACTTAACCAATAAATGTGTGGCAGGTTCTTAAACTGACCAAAAGACGCATCGTAGTTGGCAAAACCACCAGTGGCCACTGTGGTCATGGCATGAGTCACAGCATCAAAGCCATTCATGCCCGCCAGATAATAGGACACCATGGTGCATAGCGTTAATACCAGGTAGACAGAACCAATAGCGGCGGACAGGGTAGAGCTGCGTGGCAAAATTTTGTCTGAGGTGTCGGAGTTTTCAGTTTTGAATAGCCGCATACCGCCAATTTTTAGCGCAGGCAAAATGGCGATGGCCATCACGATAATACCTATACCACCTATCCAGTTCAGCACGGCGCGCCAGAACAAGATACCTTTTGGCATAGTGTCCAGGCCTGACAAGACGGTAGAACCCGTGGTGGTGACAGCTGAGACTGTCTCAAACACCGCATTGGAGATACTGATATCCGGCACTATCAGCCACAGCGGAATAGCCGAAAACACACACAATGACAACCAGCTTAAGGTGGTGAGTAAAAACAACTGACGATGTTTAACATCTTTTGCTTCGCGGCCTTTGTACATCAGGCTGTACCCTACAGAAGCGGTAAAAACTGCCGAGCCAAGAAAAACCCAAAAGCTGCTTTCGTTGTAAAGAATAGAAACTGCCATAGCCACCAACTTGACAGCCGACAACAGCAATAATAAATGCCCAAGCACCCGGTACATCAAATAACGACTGGAGCTTTTTACTGCAGAACCCAACACCAAAGTGGCGGCCATAAAATTTTATCCGGCGTGAAACAACAACCAGATTTTAAATCCTGAAGCCTGGGCAGGTTATAAAGATTGTATAAGGATTTATCCCCGTCGGGCTAAATCTGCCCTTTCAGGTAGGCAACCACACTGCGCGCCAGCGGGCTATGTTCGTAGCCACCTTCAAGCATTGAAACCAAGCGGCCTTCAGAGTAACGATCCGCCAGTTGCTTCAGTTGCTGTCCTAACCATAAATAATCCAGCTCAGTGAGTTTCATCTGGCCCATATCATCCTCCATATGAGCATCAAAACCTGCTGAGACTAATATCAGCTCCGGCTGAAATTCATGCATCAGCGGCAGCCACTCATCGGTAAATCGTTGCTGATACAAAGCTCCGCTGGTGCCAGCCGCCAGAGGCATTTTAACAATAGAGGCTGAATGACTGATGGGGTCTGTGTATGGATAAAACGGATGCTGAAAAGACGAGAAAAACTTTACTCTGGGATCCAATTGGAAAATATCTTCAGTGCCATTGCCGTGATGCACATCAAAATCAACAATCAGCACCCGCTGCAATCCATACTGCTGCATGGCATAGGCAGCTGCTATGGCGATATTATTAAAAATACAAAAACCTTTGGCGGCTTTGTATTCAGCATGATGACCGGGCGGGCGTATTAAACAAAAAGCCTGCGTATCCTGGTGTTGCATCACTAAGTCCACCGCATTAATGCCGGCCCCTGCTGAATACAAAGCAGCGTTGAGTGATTTGGCATTCACTTGCGTATCGTCATCCAGCCAGATATGGCCCGTATCAGGTATCACATCAAATACATGATCCACATAAGCCGGACAATGCGCTAAACACAGCTGCTCTCGACTGGCAGGGCTGGCATCCCGTTGTTGCACTACAAATTCAAGACCCGAACTTAACAGCTGGTCCTGCACTGCATGAATACGGGATGCGGCTTCCGGATGATCATGCCCTATATCGTAGGACAAGCAGCGACCATGACTGTATATCACTAAACTCATTTACTGCTTCTCTTGTTCAGCCGCTTTTAACAGCAGCTCTAAATACACTTCATCCGGATCGCCACTGGCGATGCGTTTAAATCCGGCTTTTTCAAACACCTTTTGCATCGGCTTATTGTCGGCTCGTACATAAGCCAGCATGCGGTTGAGTTCGCGCATATGGGCAATTTTGATCATTTCTTCCAGCAGACGTTTGGCCATGCCTTTACCATGTTGCCGCTCGCGGGTGACAAAAGCCACTTCAGCGCTGTTATCAGTATCGTTCAGGTAATAACGGCCTACCGCCTGAATTTCCATCACTGAGCCGCGTTGCCTGACAATACAAAGCGCCAAATCACGGGATTGATCGACACTGACTAAAGTACAGGATTTTTCCCTGCTCATTTGTTTAGGATGATGGTTGTAGCGTAGCAGCAGAGTTTCTTTGGTATGAGAGTAAAAAAACTCCTGCAAACGGCGCTCATCGGCCGGGTTTAACGCCCTTAAGTCATATTGCTCGCCTGCTATGGTTAGGGTTTTTACACCCACTTTACCCAGCTCTATCACATCTTTTGGGTAATCTTTTTGATAATGCGGCACCCAATAACGGGTACGAACTTCATCCAGCAGTTGTTTACGAAACTTGGGATGAGCTACCCGAATAAGCTCCAGTGCACGTTCACGGATACTTTTGCCACGCAAAGAGGCGACACCAAATTCTGTCACCACATAATGCACATGACCGCGGGACGTGACTACGCCACCCCCTTCTGTAATAGTTGCAACAATACGGGATACTGTGCCGTTTTTGGCGGTTGAGGGCAGGGCAATAATAGGTTTGCCGCCTTTACTCATAGACGCGCCCCGGCTGAAATCTACCTGGCCACCAATACCACTGTAAAACTTATGACCTATGGAATCTGATACCACCTGACCTGTTAAATCCACTTCTATAGCGCTGTTAATCGCGATCATGGCATCGTTACGGGCGATATTAGTCGGCGAATTGACGTATTCGCTGGGGTAAAACTCAACATGAGGATTGCCATCAACAAAATCGTATAAGCTTTTGCTACCCATACAAAAACTGGTGACGGTTTTTCCTGGGTGAAAGGTTTTTCTTCTGTTGTTAATCACACCTGTGGTAATGAGCTCCATCACACCATCTGAGATCACTTCAGAGTGCACGCCTAAATCTTTGTGATTGCCTAAATAACGTAAAACAGCCTCCGGAATTTTGCCTATACCCAGCTGCAAGGTTGCGCCGTCTTCAATTAACATCGACACATACTGACCAATACGTTCAGTCACTTCATCCAGCACTGGCGGTGGTAATTCGGGCAAATCTTCTTCCTGCTCAATAAAAGCGTGAATTTGGCTTTGATGAATAAAGGTATACCCATTGGTGCGTGGCATTTTAGGGTTAATTTGGGCTATGACTTTTTTTGCAGAGCGCACTGCTGCTGAGACTGCATCAACAGACACACCTAAGGAGCAATAACCAAAAGCATCAGGGGGGCTCAGCATCACCAAAGCAGCATCTAAAGGCAGAATTTCTTCCTTAAAAAGCGCCGGTACTTCAGATAAAAAACAAGGGGTATAGTCGGCGCGGCCTTCAGCTACAGCATCCCGCACCTTATCACCTGCAATAAACAAAGCATTGATTTTAAATAAATCGCTGTAACGTTGTTCTGCCCAGCAGTTATCCGCCAGCACCATCAGTTGCACCAGCTCTATATCATGCAGGTTTTTACTGCGCGCCATTAAATCAGCCAGCAAAGCCTGAGGGGCTGCTGCATGGGAGCCAATAAAAATACGGTTGCCGGATTGCAGTAATGCGCTCCAGTCCAGCGATTTCGCCGGCGATTTATCTGATGTTTTGGCCATACCCAATCCTTTTTTGTGTAGGGGCTGTTGCTTATCCCCGCCCGTCCAGAATTCCAATCAAATGCATGATTGGTTTATCCCCGCCCGTTTTGTGTATTGTCCACTGCTGAAGATACACTTTCCCTGATCTGGCGCAACTCATCTTCCAGTACCCGCCAGAATTCTTCATCCAGACACTGCGCCACATTGAGTCTGGTGTAATGGTCGGCATCGGGCAGGGTGCTGAACTGTGAGCCTGGCGCTAATACCACCTGACGTTGTTGCAAACGTTCGGACAATACACTGCTGCTGACGCCTTCTGGCAACTTGACCCAGCACAAAAAACCGGCCGAAGGTTCTGCCCATAACTGGCAATCCAGTTGTTTTAATTTAGAAAATACCAAACTGCGGGCCTGCTGCAATCGCCGCTTCAGCTGTTCTATATGACGGCGATAACCGCCACCTGTTAATAGCAGATAGACCAAACGTTCCATGGTGTTGGACGTTGAAATACCACTAATGAGCTTTAAGTCAGTCAGGGCCGCTATAGTGGCAGGATTTGCAGCAATAAAACCTACCCGTAAATCTGCCGACAGCGTTTTGGACATACTGCCTAAGTAAATGGTTTCAAAGCCATTTTGTGATTGAAAACCAGACATCGAAGCGTAACGCGATACCGGCTGGCTTTCAAAATCAGCGTAAATATCGTCTTCAATCAATAAGCACTGATGCTGTTGTAACAGCTGTAATACAGCAAAAGCCCGTGCCGGATGGATACTTAAAGACACAGGGTTCGACAGCACAGAATTGGTTAAATAGGCTTTGGGTTGATACTGCTGCACCAGTTGCTGCATCACAGCTAAATCCGGGCCTTCTTTGGTACGTGGCACCACAAGCAACTGCACCTGATGCAACCGCAGTAGAGCAAAGAAGTTATAAAACCCCGGATCGTCCACCATCACCCAATCTCCGGGTTTCAAATGCAAACGAAACACTAAATCCAGTGCATGAGAGGCGCTATAAGTCAGCAATAGTTGAGCTGGCTCTGCAGCAATAGACAACAGAGCCAAACGCTGGCTTAGATGTTGGCGTAACGGGAAATACCCCTGAGCCGGACCATAGTCGGTTAAAGACTGAGGCTGACGGGCTAAATCCCGCATGGCCTGGCGTATTTCCTGATCCGGTAACCAGTCTGGGGCTAACCAGCCCGCCGAAGCTTTGATCCAATGAGGTTCACGCAGCAGTGTTTGGCGCATTAAAGCCACGTCCTGCTGCCTGCTGCTTTGACTGGCACTGGCTTCCAGTTGCTGTTGCTGCTCCGTTAAACGGCTGACATAAACGCCACTACCGGGCTGGGAGCGAACAAAACCAGCGGCAGAGAGTTTTTCGTACAGCTCAGACACGGTAAATTTACTGATTTCTAAATGCGCCGCTAAAAGCCGGATAGAAGGCAGGCGGGCGCCCGCATTCCAGCGACCGGATTGTATGGCTTGCTGTGCCTGCAGATACAACTGACTACTAAAACTTTCTTTGCTGGCTTTATCCAGCTGCCACTGAGTCACTGCAATTGTCATGGAATTTCCACCTGTACAGTCCAGTAGAACTTAGCGCCAACTGTCCTGATTGTCATGGTTGATTGCTTTATATACTAACCGAAGTTCGTCGACTGTCCAGCCACTTTTGGGAGCATCTTTTATGTCTGCAGTTTCTGTGTCACCACAAAATCCTGTGGCTTTGTCGTTTTGGCAAAAACCATTGGTGCAAGGACTTTGGTTTGGCGGCTTAGGTATGCTGATGTTCTCAGCCGGATTACCTGCAACCCGAATGGCGGTGCTGGATATGCCGCCGGTATTTGTTGGTGCGGGCAGGGCTTTAATAGCAGCACTACTGGCTTTGATACTGTTACTGATCACACGACAAAAATTACCTGGCGCAAAACAATGGCAAGGCTTGGCGTTCGTTGCTTTGGGGTCGGTATTTGCTTATCCGGTGTTATCAGCTTTGGCCTTGCAACAGGTAGAAGCCAGTCACGGTATTCTGGTGACCAGTGTAATGCCACTTTTTACCGCCTTTTTTGGCGCTTATTTAACTAAACAATGGCCACGTTTTGGCTTTTGGCTTTTTGCACTGCTGGGGGCCGCTTGTGTTGCGTTTTATGCGTTAAAGCACAGCACTGGTCCTTTTCAGCTCGCTGATGGTTATCTGGTGTTAGCGAGTTTTTTATGCGGTTTTAGTTATGCCAAAGGGGCTATTTTATCTAAAGAGCTGGGCAGCTGGCAGGTGATTTGCTGGGCGCTGGTGATGTCGATTCCGGTCTTGTTGCCCTGGGTCTGGGCTTATCAGCCGGATTATGCTGCTGTGTCACTGCAATCCTGGCTAGCGCTGGCTTATTTATCGGTCTTTACCATGTTTATCGGTTTTTTCTGCTGGTACAAAGGCTTAGCTATAGGTGGCATAGCTAAAGTCAGTCAGTTACAGCTGTTATCGCCTTTTAGTGGACTGGCTTTATGTGCTTTGTTATTGGGCGAACCTTTGCAATGGATCCACTGGATATTGGCTTTCATGGTGGTAGGCTGCATAGCTTTAGGGCGGCGCTTTAGCTAACTCTTGCCCGATCAGTAGTAAAAGGTTCATAAAACACAGAGATACTTTGAGTTTAGCGCCGAAAAAGCGTATAGTGGCGCGCTATTTTTGGGGCTGTGTTGATGGACTAAAACTGTCGGCACAGCTTGTATATGACTCTTTGTTGGATCAAAAACACTGTGATTTCTACCGCAAATATTACGATGCAATTTGGCGCTAAGCCGCTTTTTGAAAATATCTCCGTTAAATTCGGCGACGGCAACCGCTATGGTTTGATTGGCGCCAACGGCTGCGGTAAATCAACCTTTATGAAGATCCTCAGCAAAGAGTTAGACCCTAGTGGTGGTAACATTTTTGTTGAGCCTAACCACCGTGTGGCTAAGTTACACCAGGATCAGTTTGCTTTTGAGCAATACACTGTGATCGACACAGTGATTATGGGCCACGCTGAACTGTGGAAAGTAAAAGAAGAACGTGACCGTATTTACGCTGATCCAAATATGAGCGAAGAAGACGGTATGCGTGTCGCTGATTTAGAAGTGGCTTTTGGCGAAATGGACGGTTACAGCGCCGAATCCCGTGCCGGTGAATTATTAATTGGTGTAGGTATTCCGGTTGAACAGCATTTTGGCTTAATGTCCTCTATAGCTCCGGGCTGGAAACTGCGGGTGTTATTGGCTCAGGTACTCTTTGCTGATCCTGAAATCATGTTACTTGACGAACCCACCAACAACCTGGATATCAACACCATACGTTGGTTAGAAGATGTGCTGGCTGAACGTAACAGCACCATGGTTATTATTTCGCACGACCGTCACTTCTTAAACAGCGTTTGTACTCATATGGCCGACTTAGACTACGGTGAATTACGTGTTTATCCTGGTAACTACGATGAATACATGACGGCGGCCACTCAGGCGCGTGAACGTTTATTGTCTGATAATGCCAAGAAAAAAGCTCAGATTGCTGAGCTGCAAACCTTCGTCAGCCGTTTCTCTGCCAACGCTTCTAAAGCGCGTCAGGCCACGTCTCGTGCTAAACAAATTGATAAAATTACCCTATCCGAAGTAAAAGCCTCCAGCCGGGTGAACCCATTTATCCGTTTTGATCAGCAAAAGCAGCTGTACCGTTTAGCTTTAGAAGTGACAGAGTTAAACAAGAGTTTTGATGATCTGCAGGTACTGAAAAACCTTGACCTGACGATTGAAGTCGGTGAGAAGGTTGCCATTCTTGGTACCAACGGTATTGGTAAAACCACGTTCTTAAAATGTCTGGTTGGCGATTTAACCGCTGAAAAAGGCATAGTGAAATGGTCTGAAAACGTCAATATTGGTTATTACGCTCAGGACCATGAATACGAGTTTGAAGGCGCTCAAAAAGATATGACGTTGTTTAGCTGGATGAGCCAGTGGAAACAACCGTCAGACGACGAACAGGCTATTCGTGGTATTTTAGGCCGTTTATTGTTTTCACAAGATGATATTGCCAAGCCAACACGGGTGTTATCAGGTGGTGAAAAAGGCCGGATGTTATTCGGTAAGCTGATGCTGCAGCGGCCAAATATCCTGGTGATGGATGAACCTACCAACCACCTGGATATGGAATCTATCGAATCTTTGAACATGGCGCTGGAGATGTACAAAGGCACACTGATTTTTGTCAGTCACGACCGTGAATTTGTATCCTCTTTGGCAACCCGTATCGTTGAAATGACGGATAGCGGTGTACGTAACTTCGCTGGTACTTACGAAGATTATTTAGTACAACAAGCTGAACTGGCTGCCCGGGCCTAATCTAATCTCAGATTAAAAAAAGCCGGTTTTTTTACCGGCTTTTTTTACGTGTTTTGACAATGCCTCTATTCCTCCGGTCAGCTAATTTCGCCTCTCGACTTGTTTTATCCGATCTGCGATCCCATTGATATCTACAACATCTTAACCCTTTCAGGATATTTGAGCGCTTTACGCGAACTGTGATAGGGTATTTGAATTCTTTGGAGCAACACGGAGTTTCTTATGAAAATCAATATTGGTATTGAAGACGATGATCGCAAAGCCATAGCCCATGGTTTAGCTACTTTACTGGCAGATACCTACACTCTGTATCTGAAGACGCATAATTATCACTGGAACGTGACAGGCCCCATGTTTCAGACTCTGCATGTTTTATTCGAAACTCAGTACACTGAGCTGGCTTTGGCCGTTGATTTAATTGCTGAACGTATCCGTGCTTTAGGTGAGTTTGCGCCAGGTTCCTACAAAGAGTTTGCCAAACTGACCAGTATTAAAGAAGCCGATGGTATTCCGAATGCTCAGGAGATGATTAAAGATCTGGTGAAAGGCCAGGAAGCTTTAGCAAAAACAGCACGTTCTATAGTGCCAGTTGCCGATAAAGCTTCAGACGAACCAACATTGGATTTACTCACTCAGCGTATGCAGGTGCATGAGAAAAATGCCTGGATGCTCAGAAGCTTGTTAGGTTAAACCACACTGCATCATTTTTAATACGACCAAAGCCTGTCCGGTTCGCTCCTGACAGGCTTTTTTAGTTTTGTCAGACAAAGAATTAGCAATGTCATTTTATCTCAGTTTAAAACTGCTATTTCGGTAGTTTTATTCGATTTTACCTTACAACCCTATCCGGCTTATTATCACGGCGTTCCCTGAATAACCCAATAGTGAGGCGAGAAGCTGCTGTTGAGTTGAGCAGAACCAATACGTACTTGTTGTGGTCATTAATCCGCCCTTTGCCTCTGTTCCAGCGATGAAACAGGGGCTTTTTTAGCAACATCCGTGTTGAACTTAGTAGGTTTCCTGAATTACAGAGGTTGTTATGAAACGTATAGTGCTATTTTTAATCACGAACTTAGCTGTGATGTTAGTGCTGAGTATCGTTTTGAGTATTGTGTTTAAAGTTTTTGGTATAGATAACCGCAGCATGGGTGGTTTGTTGATATTTGCTGCTGTGTTTGGTTTTGGTGGCTCCTTTATTTCTTTGGCTCTATCTAAGTGGATGGCAAAACGTTCGACTGGTGCTGTGGTGATCACTACGCCGTCGAATGCTACTGAACACTGGCTGCTCAGTACTGTACAACGTCAGGCGAAGCAGGCTGGTATTGGTATGCCGGAAGTTGCTATTTACGATTCGCCGGAAATTAATGCCTTTGCCACAGGCATGAGCCGCAATAATGCATTGGTGGCTGTCAGCACAGGTTTATTGCATGCGATGACACAGCAGGAAGCCGAAGCTGTGTTGGCACACGAAGTATCACACGTTGCCAATGGTGATATGGTGACTCTTACTCTGATCCAGGGTGTAGTGAATACCTTTGTTATTTTCTTTGCACGGGTGGTTGCTGGTTTTATTGATAACTTTTTCCGCTCCAATGACGAAGAAGAAAGTCAGGGTGGCGGTATCAGCTATATGATCACTGTGTTTGTGCTGGAAATGATTTTTGGTATGCTGGCCAGCATCGTTGTGATGTGGTTCTCCCGTCAGCGTGAATACAAAGCAGACGCTGGTGCGGCCCGTTTAGTGGGTGCTGAACACATGGTTGCTGCGTTGCAACGCTTAAAAGGTAATAATGAAAGCCAGTTACAAGGTTCAATGACGGCTTTTGGTCTGGCCACTAAAGCTGCGCCTTCAGAACTTTTTATGAGCCATCCGCCGCTGGATAAACGTATTCATGCGCTGCAAAGCCGCTCTTTTGAAGGCTAATGACAGCTGAGTATAAACACGAAAATGTAAAAAAGCCCCGGCATGTGCCAGGGCTTTTTGTATCGGGACCAGTTAAACCTGAAAGGCTCTGGCGTTAGTTAATAATTCAGTCGCCAGTTTTTCCTGCTCTTTTGCGGTCAGGTTTAATTCAGCCATCGCTTGTTCGGTGTGAGCTGCCAACCCCTGCACAGCAATCAGCTCATCGCGCATTTGTTGATTGTGCTGGTATTGTTGCTCACTGGCCTGAGCTATCTGCGCTGTATCTGTGCTGACCTGAGCGATCAACTGCTTGATTTCACCTAAAGCATGTAATGCCTGCTCTGAGCCCGTAACACAGAGCTCTGCACTTTGCCGCTCTTTGGCTAAATCCAGAGCGGTTTCATCCACTGTGCTCATTAAGCGGTCCAGCATTTGCTGAATTTCCATAGTCGCCTGACGGGTGCTGCCTGATAAACGCCTTACTTCATCTGCTACCACGGCAAAACCACGACCATGTTCACCAGCTCTTGCGGCTTCAATTGCCGCATTGAGCGCTAAAAGGTTAGTTTGTTCTGAAATGCCTTTGATGGTATCAAGCACAGTGACTATGTCTGTGGCGGCGGAGCGCAAATGATCCATGCTTTGGCCGGAAGAACTGACTTGTTCTGCCAGATGACGCATTGAACTGGCGACCAGATCCACCGCCTGATAACCAGAGTCTGCCTGCTGGTTTGCATGATTGGCCTGACTGGCTGAATGACGTAGCTGTTCGGCTGAATATTGCAGTTGCTGATCCAGGCTTTGAGATTGTTGCAGCAAATGACTGATAGCAGCGCCTTGCTGCATAGCTGAGCTTTTACATTCCAGACTGATTTGCAGGTTTTGAGTGGCCGCTGAAGCGCTTTGCTCTGAAGTGCCGGACAGTTTTGCCACCAGGGTTCGGAAAGCTCCAAAGAGTTTATTCAAAGCAGCGCCGATGTCCGCTAACTCATCTTTAGACTGTAAATCAAAACCTACCGTCAGATCATGAGACCGGGCCGATGCTTCGATACATTGATGCAATGCCAGCATAGGTCTGGCAAAACGTCGCGCTAAGAAATAAACCAGCAGCACCACCAGTATTCCAAGCAACAACACAGAAAGCAGGGTACTTAAAATCAAGTTGGTTCGAATGGTACTGACAGCTGCCATACTTTCGGTTAAATCCTGCTGCACGATAAGTGCATACTGCTGCTGACCAATCTGAAGCGGACGCCAGCTGATCAGTGAATTGACCCCTCGATAGTCTTCAGCTTCCGCCACGCCGGATTGGCCAGCCAAAGCGGCTTTGATCTGGGGAAGTTGCAAAGTAGTATGGCCGCCCAAGCCATAAGGACCGGCTTTAAATTCAGGATACTCTGCTACAAAACCAGCTTTATTCGTTAAATAAGATCTTAATTCAGTCACAAGTTTTTGGTTCTGATCCACCAGATACAGATCACCGGTTTCGCCTAAGCCTAAATCCTGCCACTTTTGATTTCCGGTCATCAAATCTGTAAACCGGCTAACCGGATACTGAGCTATTAAAAAGCCCACAGGAGTATCACTGCTATTTGGGTGAAACACTGGTACGCCAAAAAACAATACTTGCTGTTGGAAAGCACCGCTAAAGGCACTGATGGCAGAGATCTGTAAACCAGCTTTTGGTTTTTGCTTTAAGTTTTTAGCTAAACTGGCCAGTTCAGTGTCGGCAAAAGCGCCGTTTTGTAAGTTACTGGCAAACACAGGGCCTTTGTTGACGTTGTACAGCACATCCAGGCTATTCGCATCAACCAGCATCAGGTCCTGAAAACCATAACGGTCGACTATTTCTTTGAGGCTACTGTGGTATTTTTTATGCTGCTGGCCATAAACAGAACCATCGCTGCGATCCTCCAGCAACTGTTGTTTACCCAAAGGCTGAGGGTTTTCTGCCACATAAAATTTTTGCAGCAATAAAGTTTCAAATTTGGATTTTTCCAGCCATGCGCTGGTATTGACCGACAAGCCTTGAGTTTGAGCCTGAAAGTAGGGCTGGTATTTCGTGTTGTACCAATCCGCCATCTGTTGTTTCAACCCGTCAATATTAGGGGCCGACACTTCATAACGGTAGGACACAAAAGGGTTCTTGAAGCTGTAGATAGCTTCTTGTGTCAGGCGGTTATGCGCCAATGCGTTTAGTAATTGCTGCTGGCTATCGAGTTGGGTGAGCAGCATGGTATGCCTGCTTGCTGCCAGTGCCTGAAATTGTTGCTCAGCACTTTGGTGCACGGCATCAGAGCTGTCCTTTAAAGCTAATAAACCGCTGGTACCAGCGGATAAAATCACTGCCATGACCGTCAGGACACCAGCTCCGAGGGTTAATTTTCTGGCGATATTCATACGACTTCTATCTCCGCTAAGTTTCAGGCACAGGCAGAGTAGAGAAGGGAGATTACAAAATTATGACAAAGCCTTAACTGGATGTGTAGATGGCTATTTAATGATCGTTGCATGAATTTTAAGGAATAGTCTTATATCTTTATGGAATAAATGAGCTTTGCTAAGATAAGTCGGATTCTGACCCATCCAAATAGAGTAATGACCTATGCAACAGCCAGTTGTCCATGCGTTTTTTGAGCCTCAAAGCTTTACTTACAGTTATTTAGTCTGGGATCCGTTGAGCAAAGAAGCTGTGGTTATCGATCCGGTGTTAGAGTATGACGCAGCCTCGGGTCGCACCAGCACGAGCTTTGCACAACAAATCGTCGATCAGGTGAAAGCTCATCACCTGAGGGTGCAATGGCTGTTGGAAACTCATGTGCATGCAGACCACTTGTCTGCAGCGCCTTTTCTGAAACAACAGCTGGGGGGCCGTATTGCGATAGGTTCACGCATCACCGAGGTACAGCAACTCTTTGGCCAGGTGTTCAACCTCAAGGATCTAAAAACGGACGGTTCAGCCTTCGACAAACTATTTGCCGATGGTGAAAACTTTATGTTGGGAACTCTAAACTGCTCGGTGATCCATACCCCGGGTCATACACCAGCTTGTGTCAGTTATTGTATTGGAGATGCAGTTTTTGTCGGCGATACCTTATTTATGCCGGACTATGGTTCAGCCCGCTGCGATTTCCCGGGAGGCGATGCAGCCACTTTGCATCACTCAGTGCAAAAGTTGTATCAGTTGCCTGATCAAACCCGGATGTTTTTATGTCACGATTACAAAGCTCCTGGCCGGGAAGAATTTGCCTGTGAAACCACAGTAGCGGCACAAAAACAGCAAAACATTCATTTAAAACAAGGAACCAGTGTGCAGAGTTTTGTCAGTATGCGTACCAGCAAAGACAAAACCCTTGGCATGCCAAAGCTTATTTTGCCCTCTGTGCAGGTGAATGTGCGGGCAGGGCAGTTTCCTGCAGCAGAAGACAATGGCACTGTGTATTTAAAACTTCCGGTGAATTTTTTTTGACAAGGACAAGCTGTATGCAACTGGTCATAGTGACTGATATTTTTGGCGCTCAGTCAGAGGTTCTTTTGCAGTTTCAGCAATTAAGTTCAGACTATCTGTGTGTGCAGCCTTATGATCATCAGCCTCCTGTGTTCGCTGATGATCAAGAGGCCTATCAGTATTTTCTGGAGCATGCAGGTATGGAAGCGTACTGCAACACCCTGAGTGAGGTACTTAGAGCTCAGACTCAGCCAGTCTTTTTGTTAGGTTTTAGCGCCGGAGCAGCAGCCTGTTGGGCGAATCTGGCGCTTAAACATCTGACAGTCAAAGCTTGTGTTGGTTTTTATGGCGGGCAAATCCGTCAGATGACGCATCTTCAGCCTTTGTATCCAACGGAGCTGATATTTGCTGAGGAAACGCATTTTTCAGTGCCTGAACTGATGAGTACATTAGCAAATAAAGCGAATGTAAAACAAAGCATTGCGCCTTATCCTCATGGTTTTATGAATGTGTTGTCTAAAGGTTATCAGGCTGAAGCGGCGCAGCTCTATTGGGACAAACTAAAGGCCGGATCTCTGTCCAGCCTTTAGTTGTCACAACGTATTGATCACCTTCGGTGATTAACGAACGTTGGTGCTTTCGAAAATTTTATCTGCAGAAGCCGCGACAAAACCACCGTACAGCTGGCCATTGGCCATAGGGTAACGACGGGCAAATTCGTAGAAGCAACTTGGAATATTGCGGGTACCGTCGGTGAATTGAACTGGTGCTTCATCTGCTAAAGTAGAGGACTGCTCCAGTAATACTTCTGGTGTGCCTTTAATTTCGCCACCTGAGGTGTTTAATGGAAAACCTGCATCTTTTAATGCCTGATTCACCGACTCTAAAGTTTCATAGTTATTCAGTGCATTGACGCTGACCGTAAAGTGGTTAGCGCGATAGCCCCAGACTGACATCCAGGCTGCATATTCACTTTCGGCTAACAAGGTTTCGTAGCTTTGCTGATCAATAGTCCAATGACGGCCTGAATACAGGAAGTTATCTGCTGTGACTGCAGAGTCCGGAATTTGATCAACCAGTTTACGCACTATGCTTTGCAGCTCTTCAGAGCATTTTTCTAACAGCAGCTCGGAAATAAACACTTTTGGCAAGGTTGGATCTGTATGCTCAAAATGTTTGGCATACAGCTTTTTCGCTTCAAAGTGGTATTCGTCACCTTCGGTATAACCTAAAGCCAACAGGTGGGCTGCCAGTTTTTCCAGACCTACTTTTTCGATATTAAAAGTGCGGAGGGCAATGTGATCGTTAATCACATCATCCTGTTGCGATGAGCCTAAAATGGCGTGAATCTTTTTCGCAGAAGGAGTCACTTCCAGGTAATTTGCCCAGAGTTGGTTAAACAGTTCTTTCACATCAGTATGCATAACGGGTCCTGCTCTGTTGATTATGGTGTTCACGCCAGCAAGTGTAGCCACTTTGCCGGCTTATTGTTTTGATCTGGTTCAGCTTTACAGCACTAAACCCGGACTTAAAGTGGCTGGCAATATCACCTGTTCAGCTTCGACTGAAGACACAGGGTAAGCACAATAATCAGCTGCATAATAAGCACTGGCTCTGTGGTTGCCACTGGCGCCAATGCCACCAAAAGGTGCGGCGCTGGAAGCTCCGGTAATAGGTTTGTTCCAGTTGACTATGCCAGCACGAATCTGCTTAAAAAACAGCTGATAATCGTCAGCAGAGTCAGCCAGTAAGCCAGCAGATAAGCCGTATTTGCTGTTATTAGCTTCAGCAATAGCCAACTCAAAATCATCGTAACGATAGACTTTTAACAGCGGGCCAAAGTGTTCTTCATCAGGAATCCCCACAACTCCTGTTACATCCAGAATGCCTGGTGTGGCATAAGCGCCATGAGCTTCAGGTAAGGTGAGTTCAACCAATACTTTAGCGCCCATAGCCACCAGCTGTTGCTGAGCCTTGGCCATGCCTTCTGCTGCTTTGGCAGAAATCATAGCGCCGTAAAAAGGTTGCTCTGTGGCAAAAGGGTCGGCGACCCGAATGTTTTTTGTTGCTGCAACCAGTTCTGACAAAATGGCATCACCATTGGCCGTATTGGGCACAAATAAACGACGGGCACAGGTACAACGCTGGCCTGAGCTGATAAAAGCCGACTGAATAATGTCATGCACAGCAGCTTTTACATTGGCCACATCTTTGATGATCAGCGGATTATTGCCACCCATTTCCAGCGCCAGAATTTTACCAGGCTGACCGGCAAACTGTTGATGCAAATAGTGGCCTGTGCCAGAGCTGCCTGTAAAAAACAAACCATCTAACTGAGGATGAGCAGCCAAAGCTTTACCCGTTGCTACTTCACCTTGCAATAAGGTCAGCACACCTGCTGGTAAACCAGCCTGTTGCCATAACTGCACTGTGTATTCAGCTACTTTAGGCGTCAGCTCAGATGGCTTAAACACCACCACATTACCGGCAATAAGAGCAGGAACTATATGACCATTAGGCAAATGGCCGGGGAAGTTATAAGGACCAAATACAGCAACCACACCATGAGGTTTATGGCGGATAAAAGCCTTGGCGCCTGGCATAGGGTTTTCAACTGTGCCGGTACGCTCTTCGTGTGCGCGTTTGGAAATGGCAATTTTGCCAATCATAGCCGCCACTTCAGTGCGGCTTTCCCATAAAGCTTTACCGGTTTCTTCGGCAATAGTACGAGCCATGGTCTCAGTGTTTTCTTGCAGTAAGGCAGCAAATTTTTCAATCACAACCAGGCGCTCTGTAAGAGATAACGCCGACCAGCCATAAAATGCCTGACGTGCAGCCAGTAAGGCCTGATGCACCTGAGCTTCATCTGCGCTGTTGCCAGCCCAAATTACCTGGCCTGTGGCTGGGTTTACCGACTGAAAAGCGAGGCCAAAACCTGCTTGCCATTGACCTTCGATAAAGTGCACCGCAGTTTTTGCAGGTGCTTTTGTATTCACTTCAATCATTTCACTGCCTTTTCTAAGGAGAGGTAACGCACAAAATCGCCATTGGCAACCATTAAGGCTTCAGCCAGTTCAGGACTAATCACCAGTTCGTGATTGTCATTAAGCGCCGCATTTTTGCTAAAAACAGCACGGAAATTGGCGGTCTGGGTATTGCAAATGGCAAGAGTTGCGTTGCCTTCAACAGATGCCACCAGCACTTTAATTTTATGGCTGTTACGCACAGATTTAATTTGTTTTAACTGGCATTCGACCGTTGGGCCGCCGTCAAATAAGTCGACATAACCACGGTGGAAAAAACCTTCATTTTCCAGCAGTGCTAACGCAGGTTTGGTATTTTCATGCACTTCACCTATGACTTGCTGTGCAGATTCCGGCAGTAAACTGACGTAAATAGGATGACGTGGCATCAGATCGGCAATAAAACCTTTGTTGCCGACACCAATCATATAGTCAGCGGTAGGGAAGTCGATGCTGAAAAAATAAGACTGCAGCCATTTCCAGAATGGCGGCAGGCCAGAATCGTCGGCCACACCACGCATTTCAGCAATCACCATTTTCGAAAAGCGTTTGGGGTGTTCAGCCATAAACAAAAAACGTACTTTGGATAAAAAGCGGCCGTTTAGCCCCTGACGGTAAGGCTCACGTAAAAACAAAGTACAAATTTCAGAGACACCAGTGTAGTCATTACACATGGTCAGCACTTCGACTTGTTTAAATACATCCAGCTCTTTGGAGTGGTGCACTACAGTGCTTTTATGGAAATGGTACAAGGGGTTTTCCAGGCCAACCGAAGCTTCAATGCCTGAAGTACCTACAATTTCGCCTGTGCTGGTATCTTCCAGCACAAATACATACCCCTGATCGCCCATAGTCTCAACGGCTGTTGCAAAGCTTTGCTCAGAACGGGCAATTTTGGCCTGCAGTTTTTGCTCATTGACCGGCAAAGAGGTAAAACCAGCACCTGATTCAACGGCAACTTGCATCAGTACAGGGTAATCCGATTGTCGGATAGGACGGATCAACAACATAAATTCAGTATTCCTGCGTTGTAGCTGCTTAATAAGATAAGGGAGCTCAACGAACTCCCTTTAATGGCTTCAGGCCTGGACCATCTTGGCGACAGCTTTTTCAAAACGTTTAAAACCTTCGGCAATGTCCGCTTCCGGAATAACCAAAGACGGAGTCATACGAAGAACGCTGTAACCCGCCACTAACATCATTAAACCTTCGTCGGCAGCAGCCAGCATAAAGTCACGGGCTTTGCCCTGGTACTTGTCATTCAGTGCAGCACCTATTAACAGGCCTTGACCACGAATTTCACTGAACACATCGTATTTGGCGTTAATAGCATTTAAACCATCGCGGAATAACTGCTCGCGGTGTTTTACGCCATTTAAAACTTCAGGTGTATTCACAGTATCAAAAGCAGCTATACCTACAGCACAGGCCAGCGGATTACCGCCATAAGTAGAGCCATGGGTACCCACCACTAAATGCTTGGCAATAGCTGTGGTCGTCAGCATAGCACCAATAGGAAAACCGCCACCTAAAGCCTTGGCTGTGGTCAGAATGTCTGGTACTACGCCTAAGCCCATATAGGCATACAACTCACCGGTACGACCTACACCTGATTGCACTTCATCAAAAATCATCAGCGCATTGTGTTTTTTACATAAAGCGGCCACACCCTGAATAAACTCTGCTGTTGGGCTGATAATACCGCCTTCACCTTGCAACGGCTCTAACATCACAGCGCAGGTATTGTCAGAAATCAGTGCTTCTAAACTGGCCAGGTTGTTGTATTCAGCATGCACTATATCAGCAGGTTTTGGACCAAAACCATCCGAATACGCTGGCTGGCCGCCCACTGTGACAGTAAAAAAGGTACGGCCATGGAAACCTTGTTTAAAGGCAATAATTTGAGTTTTGTGATCACCAAATTCATTTTTCGCAAAACGACGGGCCAGCTTTAAGGCTGCTTCGTTCGCTTCAGCACCTGAGTTGGCAAAATAGACTTTTTCAGCGAAGGTGGCGTTGATCAGCTTTTGCGCCAGAATAAGGGCTGGCTCGTTGGTCATCACATTCGATAAATGCCATAACTTATCGGCCTGATCTTTTAAGGCGCTGACTAAAGCAGGGTGGCAGTGGCCTAAACAGTTCACCGCTATTCCGCCTGCAAAGTCGATAAACTCACGACCTGTCTGATCCCATACTTTTGAACCTAAACCTTTGACCGGGATCACCGCTGAGGGTGCGTAGTTAGGAACCATCACTTCATCGAATATAGATCTGCTGACTTGCATTGTTGTTCTGCCTTTATACTTTTTGTGGATCACCCGGAAGCACAGGGTAACTTAAGGAATTTCATTTATTATATTGGCCAGACTTACCAATATGCAGTAGCATTATTAACAATATTGCAGTTAATTCTGACATTTTGATAAGGTTATTGAGCAAAGTGATAAGTTTAGACGACGAAAAGTTACTGGGTATGTTACGGCGTAACGCCAGAGCCAGTATTTCTGATTTAGCCAGAGCACTGAATGTGTCGCGCAGTACAGTGCAAAACCGCTTACAAAGGTTAGAACAAAGCGGGGTGGTGAAAGGTTATGTGTTGGAATATGGCAGTGCCTTTTTAAGCCAGTTGGTTTCAGCTCATGTCGCTATTAAAGTGCGGCAAAAACTGACGACAAAAACCAACATAGAGTTAAAACAAATCAGTCAGATCTCTGAGTTATATGCCATAAGCGGAGAATATGACTTAATAGCTGTAGTCCAGGCTCAAACCACTGAGCAATTAAGTCATATTCTGGATGAAATCGGCAATCTGGATGGAGTAGAGCGGACCAACTCTTCGGTGATTTTGGAGACTAAATTCAAAAGATAAGGCTGAAATTGGCGGATTCCAGGTCTGACCAGCATGAAATGATCGTCATTTAACAACACTTTACCTGAAGTGAGGTTGCTGCCTCAGTCAGACCTGTTATGATCGGCGGCAATTTGAGCCAGCAGGCTAATTTTGAGAGATCCCCATGAGTACAAAACAACCTCTTTATACCTCCTACGCAGGTCCGGCTTTATTAGAAACTCCATTATTAAATAAAGGCAGCGCCTTTACTAAAGAAGAACGTATTGCTTTTAACCTGATTGGTTTATTGCCTCCACGTTACGAAACTATTGAGCAGCAACTGGCTCGTGCTTATATGCAATATTCAAGTTTTGCTGAGCCTATCAACAAACATATTTATCTGCGCGCCATTCACGATAAAAACGAAACCCTGTTTTACCGGCTGGTGAAAGATCATCTGGAAGAGATGATTCCGGTGATTTATACGCCAACAGTAGGGGACGCCTGTGAGCGTTTCTCTGCGATTTACCGCAGCGCCCGAGGTATTTTTGTCTCCTACAGTGAGCGCGAACATATGGATGACATACTGCGTAGCGTTACCAAGAAAAAGGTCAAAGTAATAGTAGTGACAGACGGAGAACGTGTTCTGGGCTTAGGTGATCAGGGCGTAGGTGGCATGGGCATTTCCATAGGTAAGTTGTCTTTGTATACGGCCTGTGGCGGTATCAGCCCGGCTTACACCTTGCCAGTGATGCTGGATGTAGGCACCAACAACGAAAAACTGCTCAATGACCCGGTTTATATGGCGTCTAAGCATAAACGTATCACGGGCGAAGAATATGACGCTTTTATTGATCAGTTTATGAAAGCAGTAAAACGCCGTTGGCCAGAAGCTTTGGTTCAGTTTGAAGACTTCGCTCAGCCAAACGCTATGCCTATCTTAAAACGTTACCGTGATGAGTATTGCTGCTTTAACGATGATATTCAGGGCACTGCAGCAGTGACAGTGGGTTCTTTATTGGCGGCCTGTCGCAGTAAAGGCGTGAAACTGTCGTCACAACGAGTGGTTTTTGTCGGTGCAGGGTCCGCCGGTTGTGGTATTGCCGAACAAGTGATCAGCCAGATGAAAACTGAAGGTTTGGATGACGCCACAGCACGCAGCCAGGTCTATATGGTGGACCGTTTTGGTTTACTCACAGATGGCATGGCGGACTTACGTGACTTCCAGCAAGCTTTAGTGCAGCAAAAGTCTGACTTAGCAGACTGGGCATACAGTGGTGAATATGCATCTTTGTTAGATGTAATGAACTGCGCTAAACCAGATATATTAATAGGTGTGTCGGGCCAGCCTGGCTTATTCACTGAACAAGTGATCACTGCGATGAAAAAGCACTGTGAACTGCCTATTATTTTCCCGTTGAGCAACCCCTCAAAACAAGTGGAAGCCACGCCGGAACAAGTGATCAAATGGACGGATGGCAAAGTCATTATTGCCACCGGCAGTCCGTTTAAGCCTGTCACTCACAAAGGCCAGACTTATCATGTTGCACAGTGCAATAACTCTTACATTTTCCCAGGCATTGGTTTGGGAGTTGTTGCAGTGAAAGCCAGCCGTATCAGCGATGATATGTTGCGTATCGCCAGTGAAACCTTAGCAGCAGCATCTCCGCTGGCCAATACAGGACAGGGAACCTTACTGCCAGCCTTGTCTGAATTGTCTGAGCTGAGTAAAAAAATTGCGTTTGAAGTAGCGAAAGTTGCACAAAAGCAAGGTTTGGCGCTGGAAATCAGCGACGAAGAATTACTGCAGAAAATTGAGCGTAATTTCTGGACACCAGAATACCGCCAATACAAGCGAGTCAGTGGTAACTAAGTTTTCAGCTTCAAAGCTTTAAATAAAAAGTTGGTTTAATCAATCAGTTATCTATTAAACCAACTTTATTGTTTTTCCCGTCCAACTATTTTTAATGCAGCTCCGACTTAGTCATAAGAAAACCACCGGAGCCTGTCATGAAATATCAAAAATCTTTTACCTGCACACTGTTATCTGTTGCCATAGCAATCACTGTTGGCTGTACAGCTCAGGCTGAGACCAGCGCAGTAAAAGATGCAGCTGCACCTCAACAAATTGCCTTTATTAAAAACTGCAAAGTAATACAGCAACGTGCTATGACCAACGATGAATTTGCTGCTTATCAACGCTTAGAAGCTATTGAACAACAAATGCAAGAGCTGCATTTACCACTGGGCTTATTCGAAGTCGAGATGGAGCAATACAGTCAACAAATGACTGAGTTGGCTGAACTTGCACATCAGGAGGATGAGTACAGTATTCGTATTGATAAAACAAAAATGGTTGAGCAACAGCAACTGGCGGAAAAAATCCGTGGAATCACAGAGCGCCACAAACCGTATTTCGCAGCTTTAGAGCAAAAAGGTGATGAAATCAGCGATATAGCCGATGATTTTACCGAGCTTCTTGAAAAAGAAGCACCAGTTGGTGGCTTTGATCACATCCAGGTGATATCGGATCCAGACAAAACAACTGAATGTTACGATGAAGGTATTAATAAGCTGATTTCACGTAATTAATTTTCGTCTTGATATGAAAGCCATACAGGTTGATCTGTATGGTTTTCCTGTTTAGCTTAGGTATGTGTTCTAAAGCAGAACAATAATCATGCAAAAAAATATATCACATTGATAAATATAGATATATTTTCTTTATATCCAATGCGCCCTATATCGCATAATGATTATTATGTTAAATTGCATGCTAGACTTACATACACAACAATCGTATCACTCGGATGCTATCAGATTTCATTGTCTATCTGTTGCCGTAACCTACCTATGGTTAATAGCAACACATAATTGTTTACAATTTGTCATAAAATATTGCTGAAGTCTTCGTATATCTACTCTAAGATGAACCTTAGTTATCAATAAGGAAATGAATCATGAAACCAGTAATTTACGCATTTTTATCCGCGACACTAGCTTTTAGTTCGTCTTATGCCACAGCAGCAAACTCTGATGTGATCAATATCTCAGGTACTGAGTATGAGACAGGACTGCACAAAGCTCTTTATCAGGTAAAGGAGCGTCAATACGCTGAAGCTTTTCCTGAACTGCTTAAATACGCGAAATACGGTGACAAGTATGCTCAAAACATCGTTGGAACTTACTTAATTGACGGCTTGGGTACTGAAGAAAATGTATTTGAAGGCTTAGTGTGGCTTGGTGTTGCTTTAGAGCAACGGGAAACCAAATGGAAAAAGAATTATGAGGCTTTGACAGCGAACCTGACAGCCGAGCAGAAAAATGCTGTGGAGCAAAAAACAGCTGAATACAAAGAAAAATATGGTTCTCAGGCTCAATTTATCTCCTGTAGAATGCAGCAAGAAAAAACAGGTTCAAACCTCAGAGTTCATCGTTGCCATAAAATCAGAGACACCAGCGACCAAGTCAAAGTACGGGTTTACAACTGATTATAGCCTTTTAACTTACAGATAAAGTCAGTTTTCAGGCTGACTTTATGCCTACTTGCAGTATTTGGTCCTGCTCGTCGATTTGTCGTACTGTCAGGACCAACTGATCCAGCTGAACCTGATCACCAACTACTACACGTCTGTGGAATTTCTCTGTAATGTATTCGGACAGACTTTGTGTAGGATCCTGATCTTCTGCAAATCTAATGCTGTAGAAAGCATCCAGTTCGCTCAAGGTAATTTCACCGTTGAGTATAAAGTCTCCGAAGAAATCCAGTTTATCCAGGGTGGTTTGTTCTGCGCTGGTGGACACTTTGTCACTGACCGCTTTTACGTCTTTAGCTTTGCTTAAAACCAACAGCATATCATTGAGCTGAAAGCGTGGACTCCGTTCAGCGTTAAGCCATTCACCTTTACGCAGTACACCTAAATAGCTGACATCAGGTGATATATTCAGTTGTTGCCAGTCACTGTCTACAACTGGTGAACCTTTGCCAACTTTAAAGGACAAGACTTGCAGTAGATCATTACTGTCGACACTATCCAGTGTCATCGAATGATCCGGGCCTGGTTCTGGTGGTACTTCGAGTTTCAGCCAGCGCGCTACCGGCGCTATAGACCAACCTTGAATCAGCAAGGATACAATCACCACGAAAAACGCCACGTTAAAATACAAATCTTTATTCGGCACGCCAGCTAACCATGGGAATAAAGCCAGAATAATAGGCACTGCACCACGAAGCCCTACCCAGCTGATAAAGACCTGATCTTTCTTTGGAAAATGAAATGGTACCAGGCTTAAAAACACAGCTATAGGCCTGGCTATAAAGATCATCACCAAAGCCAATATCAGCGCAGGAATTGCATATTCAATTAGTTTGCTTGGCGTGACTAATAAGCCCAGCATCAAAAACATAATGATTTGGCTGAGCCAGGCTAAACCGTCGTGCATACGTAAAATCTGCTGAATTTGTGGTAAACGGGCGTTGCCTATTAAAAAGCCCATTAAATACACGGCAAGAAAGCCGCTACCACCAAATTGGTTGGTTAAGCCATAGATCAGCAAAGCGTAAGAGACGGCCAATAAAGGGAAAAAGGCTGCGCTTAATGGCAGTTTACGGCACAGCAAAACAAAGAAGCGCCCTGCTCCATAACCAACGGCTGCACCCACTATGGCCTGCTGAAAGAATACCGTCGACAAAGACCAATTCAATTCACTGTGGCCCGCCAAAACGCCAACCAATGTAAAGGTCAGCATTACCGCCATAGGATCGTTACTACCCGACTCTATTTCCAATGTGGATGCCACCCGCTCTTTAATATTTAAGCCGGCAGATTGGAAGATAGAAAATACAGCTGCCGCGTCAGTTGAGCTTAATATAGCGCCTAACAGTAAGCCTTCGAGCAAGGTCAAATTAAACAGATAAGAAGCTGCCACGCCTAAAATGCCGCAGGTCAGTACGACGCCTAAAGTGGCCAATACCGCTGCTGGCGCTAAGACTACCCGAACTCTGTCCGGATGAGTTCGCATACCACCATCAAACAGAATAATGACGAGGGCTATAGAGCCAATCAGCAGAGCAACATCAGGATTGCCGAACTTGATGCCCAGCAAACCGTCTTCACCGGCCAGCATGCCAATGACGAGGAAAATTAATAACAAAGGCGCACCTAAGCGCGCCGAGATCAGAGTAGCAACTATACTGGAGAAAAACAGAGCCCCTGCAACCAGGATTGTTAAATTTACTGCATCCAAATAAAAGCTCCTTTTTTCTTAATGCGCGGGGTAAATCTCCCGATAAATTTGCTGTAAAGCGGATAACGGATCGGCAGCTTTGGTAATTGGGCGCCCTATCACCATATAGTCTACACCAGCCTTTAATGCATCAGCTGGAGTCATCACTCTTTTCTGATCATCAGCAGTGGCAAAAGATGGGCGAATACCAGGAGTCACTAAGCAGAATTCTTTACCAAATTGCTGTTTTAATTCAACAGCTTCTTGTGCAGAACAAACCACGCCATCCAAACCTGACTTATCAACCAGCCCTGCCAGTCTGAGTACCTGCTGTTGTGGCGTTAAATTAATACCCAGCTCCACTAAATCACTTTGCTCCATACTGGTCAATACAGTGACGGCAATCAGCAGAGGTTTATCTTTGCCAAAGGGTTCTAAAGCTTCACGAGCTGCAATCATCATACGGCTGCCACCGGATGCATGTACGTTTACCATCCACACGCCTAAATCTGCTGACGCTTTCACCGCTTTGGCCACTGTATTTGGAATATCGTGAAATTTCAGATCTAAAAATACATCAAATTTACGCTGATGCAGCTCTTTGACAAAGTCTGGGCCAAAGTGAGTAAACATCTCTTTACCTACTTTTAAACGACACAAAGTCGGATCGAGTTGGCTGACTAAATTCAGTGCTGCGGATTTTTGCTCAAAGTCTAAGGCGACCACTATAGGACTGGTGTTATTCATGGAATTCTCTTTATTGTAAGATCAGCGACCGTCTATGCCGGTCATTGGTTCTACCGTTTCCCATTGCTGGCAAGACGGACAAAGCCAATAAGGTTGTTTGGTTTTAAAACCACAATTGCGGCAATGATACAGCACTTTGGTATCCAGATAAGCCTGAACCATTTGTTCTATTTCAGCCAGATGTGGCTCAGACGGGTTTTGCAAACGTCTGATTTGAATAAATTTTAAAAATAAGCGGATATTCGGCTGCTGCTTCAATTTATCTGTCAGCAAATTCTCAGCTTGTTGCAGGTTCTCGCCCTGTGCATAAAACTGAGCCAGTTCTGCTATAGCGCTGATGTTTTTATGTTTGCGACTGAGTTCTGTTAGAAGTGCCTGCCACTCTAATGGTTCTGGAGTTGTTTGCTCTACTAAAGGCAATAACTCAGCCGCCCATTGAGGTCTTTGTTGTAGTATGGCCAGCAACAGCTCACGCGCTTCGGCAAACTCTTGTTCTGAAATCAGTTTTTTCGCCAGTTCGTATTTGGGCCGCAAGGAGATTGGATAACGTTGGATCAACTGGCGGTACGCATCGCTTGGAGCTGGTTCTTTACGCCAGGCTTCACAGCTAAAATTAGCCACACCAATACGTAAGGACCGTGAATCTGTCTGTTCTACTACAGCACGGAAATCCATGGCTTTTTGCCATTCGTGAGTGGCAGTAAATAAGCTAAAGAGCTGTTTTAATACAGCTTCGCGAATGCTTTCGGCCTGAACCAATGCGCTTAATAAAGGTTCAGCCCTGTCGTATAAACCCGCACTAAAGTAGTCCTTGGCCAGCTCAAACTGTATTTTTTGTGCCTGTTGTTTTGGCAGTTTTAACTGATGTAATTTTTCATGAATACGGATAGCCTTATCCCAGTCACCACGACGACGGAACAGGTTGGCCAAAGCGAGATAAGTATCAATAGTCGCGGCTTCGACATCAAGCAATTGCAGTAATTGCTCAATAGCTTTGTCTTCCTGATCAGTTAATAGGAAATTTAAGCCAGAAGATAAGTTTTTAGTGACAGAAGCCCTGCCCTTAAGCTCTTTTTGTTTTTCGCTGTTCCGCCCCATAAACCAGCCGTAAGCGGCGGCGACAGGAAGCAACAGAAATAACAGTTCCAGCATAGGGATCAGGTTTTATCAGAAGATTTAGCAAACCAACCTTTGGTTTTTGCCTTCAGGATAAAGGCCATGGATACACTCAGGCCAAGCAGAAAACCGGCAACTAAAAACAGAGCAGCTATATCCACCACTCTGAGTTCTGTTTTTGCAATAAGATAATTAAATTCAGCAATTTGCTGATTGAGGGAACCCAGAATAAGCCCGAATGTCATCAGGCCAATAATAAAGACAACATAAAAAAATCTGGTCAAAACTCCGTCAACCCCGTTTTTTAGCTGAAAAGAGATCAGGTATTCGTTTTCACCCGGTCACGTAATTCTTTACCCGGTTTGAAATGAGGCACGTATTTGCCATCTAATTCCACTTTATCGCCGGTTTTTGGATTGCGACCTACACGAGGTGCGCGGTAATGCAGAGAGAAACTACCGAAACCACGAATTTCGATACGCTCGTTATTCGCCAGAGAGGTGGCCATTTGTTCCAGAATCTCTTTGACTGAAGATTCGATGTCTTTCACCTGGACATGAGAAAAATCAGTAGACAGTTTTTCGATCAATTCAGATTTGGTCATGGACCCTCCGCTGTATCAGTAGAATGAAGGACCGGAGCCAATGCTCCAGTCCTTCTATACAAGCATCAATTAGTCAGCTTTTTGAGCAGCTTTGAATGCTTCGGCCATAGCGTTACCACCAAAATCAGTATCATCCTGCTTTTTGATAGTGTCCATAGCTTCTTTTTCTTCAGCTTCGAATTTCGCTTTGATTGACAGGCTGATTACGCGGTTTTTGCGGTCAACACCCATCAGGCGAGCTTCTACTTCTTCACCAACTTTTAATACTGTAGTAGCGTCTTCGATACGCTCACGAGCGATGTCAGATACGCGAACGTAACCTTCAACACCACCTTCCAGCATTACAGTAGCGCCTTTCGCGTCAACTGCAGTTACGTTGCCTTTAACGATAGCACCTTTTTTGTTATCAGCAAGGTAGCCGTTGAACGGGTCTTCGTCTAATTGCTTGATGCCTAAAGAGATACGCTCGCGCTCTGGGTCAACTTGTAACACAACTGCGTGTACTTCGTCGCCTTTCTTGAATTCACGTACAGCGTCTTCGCCAGTTGAATTCCAGCTGATGTCTGACAGGTGTACTAAACCGTCGATGCCACCGTCTAAACCGATGAAGATACCGAAGTCAGTGATTGACTTGATCTTACCAGATACGCGGTCACCCTTGTTGAAGCCCTTCGCAAACTCTTCCCATGGGTTGGCTTTACATTGTTTCAGACCTAAAGAAATACGACGACGTTCTTCGTCGATTTCCAGAACCATAACTTCCACTGAATCACCTAAGTTAACAACTTTAGATGGGTGGATGTTTTTGTTAGTCCAGTCCATTTCTGAAACGTGTACTAAACCTTCAACGCCTTCTTCGATTTCTACGAAGCAGCCGTAATCAGTCAGGTTAGTTACGCGACCAGTGATGCGAGCACCTTCCGGGTAACGTGAAGCGATAGCGGCCCATGGATCTTCACCCATTTGCTTCAGACCTAAAGAAACACGTTGTTTCTCACGGTCAAACTTCAGAACCTTAACTGGGATTTCGTCGCCAACATTGACGATTTCGCTTGGGTGTTTAACACGTTTCCAAGCCATGTCAGTGATGTGCAGTAAACCGTCAACGCCACCTAAATCTACGAATGCACCGTAGTCAGTCAGGTTCTTAACGATACCTTTAACTTCCATGCCTTCTTCTAAGTTTTGTAACAGTGTATCGCGCTCAGCACTGCTTTCAGATTCGATCACAGCACGACGTGATACAACCACGTTGTTACGCTTCTGATCCAATTTGATTACTTTGAACTCAAGTTCTTTGTGTTCTAAGTGTAATGTGTCACGTACCGGACGCACGTCAACTAATGAACCAGGCAGGAATGCACGGATACCATCAACTTCGACAGTGAAACCGCCTTTAACTTTGCCAGTGATGATACCGATAACAGTAACTTTATCTTCACAAGCTTTTTCCAGGCGAACCCAGGATTCATGGCGTTTAGCTTTTTCGCGAGATAATAAGGTTTCACCGAAACCGTCTTCTACCGCGTCCAGAGCTACGTCGATGATGTCACCAACGCTCACTTCAATCTCGCCAGCCAGGTTTTTGAATTGTTCAACCGGGATTGCTGCTTCAGATTTCAGACCGGCGTCAACCAGTACTACATCTTTATGGATAGCAACGATGGTTCCTTTAACGATAGAACCAGGGCGAGTTTCGATAGTTTTGAGGCTTTCCTCAAACAGTAGTGCAAAATTTTCAGTCATATTCACTTTTTCAGTTTAAGTGCTCCACGCACAGTCCTGTGTCATGGGGTTGCTAAGTTAACTTGTCATCTTCCTTGCGACAAGCTGTCCAACGTGAAGGTCTAGGCCTGGTTCAACTTTTTACAGACGTTGAGAACCTCGTCCAACACTTGATCAATGGTTTTATTGGTCGAATCCAGCATGTATGCATCGTCTGCAGGCTTTAAAGGCGCTACGGCGCGATTCATATCCCGTTCGTCACGGGCCTGTATTTCGCTCAAAAGGTCGCCGATGTTAACATCATGGCCCTTTTCTTTCAACTCTAAATAACGCCGTCTGGCGCGCTCTGACGCGTCGGCTGTTAAAAAGATTTTAACTTCTGCCTGTGGGAATACCACAGTGCCCATATCACGGCCGTCGGCCACTAAGCCCGGCGCTTCTTTAAAAGCACGTTGACGGCGTAACAAGGCTTCACGCACCCGTGGTAAAGAGGCAATTTTAGAGGCCACTGAACCTACTTCCTCAATACGGATCGTATGAGTCACATTCTCGCCTTCCAGCGTAATGCGGGTATTGCCTTGCTCGTCACAGTTAAACTGTACATCAAGGTGAGCAGCCAAAGGCTGTAATGCTTCTTCGTCAGAAGGGTCAATCTGATGATGGATAGCAGCTAAAGCTAATACACGATAAATCGCTCCGCTATCCAGCAGATGCCAGCCCAGTTTTTGGGAAACTAAACGGCAGATAGTGCCTTTCCCTGAGCCACCTGGTCCATCAATGGTAATTACCGGCGCTTGTTGCATTCTGCCTCCAAAACAGTCGAACACACAAAAAGATGCGGCATTATACAGAAATAAATGACAAAAAGCGCGGTTAAATCATGCAGAGCGCGTAACCATTTAGGTTACGCGTTATTTTTCAGGCTAAAGTGCTGAGTGTGCTAAACACTTCAAAATATTGAGGAAAAGTTTTACGGGTGCAATCCGGGTCTTCAATGGTTACCGCAGTGTTACTTAATGCAACCAAAGAGAAACACATGGCCATCCGGTGATCGTTGTAGGTCGCTATGCTGGCATGTTTCAGCTGTGCTGGTGGCTCAATGATAATGTAATCTTCACCTTCTTCCACTTCAGCACCTACTTTACGCAGTTCTGTTGCCATAGCCGCCAAACGGTCAGTTTCCTTCACACGCCAGTTGTAGACATTGCGGATAGCTGTTGGGCCTTCAGCGAATAATGCTGTGGTTGCAATGGTCATGGCTGCATCAGGAATAGCGTTGTAATCACGATCTATACCCTTCAATTGGTTACGGGTAACCGAAATGTAGTCATAACCCCAGTCTACTGTCGCTCCCATCGCCTCTAATGCGTCGGCAAAGTGAATATCACCCTGCACTGCATTTTTGCCAATGCCTGTAACCTTAATAGTGCCGCCTTTAATAGCAGCAGCTGCGAGGAAATAAGAGGCCGAAGATGCATCGCCTTCCACCAGAAAATCACCTGGCGACTGATACTGCTGATTGCCTTTGACGACAAAACTTTGGTAGTTCCTGTTCTCGACAGCAACGCCAAAACGCGCCATCAAAGCTAATGTGATATCAATATAAGGTTTAGACACCAACTCGCCGCTAATAACAATTTCACTGTCACCGGATAATAAAGGTGCAGCCATCAGCACAGCAGTTAAAAACTGACTGGAGACAGAGCCATCAATACTGATTTTACCGCCAGCCAGATTTTTACCGCGAATATGCAGCGGCGGATAGTCTTTGTGTTGCAGATACTCAATATCGGCATTCCATTGCTGCAATGCATCCACCAGATGGCCAATAGGACGTTCGTACATCCGTGGTTCACCTGTTAAGGTCACATCGACATTGGATACAGCCAGAGCTGCAGTTAAGGGGCGCATGGCCGTACCGGCGTTGCCTAAAAATAGCTCTAACGGCTCTTTGTGCTGAAACACACCAGCCACACCAGTGATTTCGCACATTGTTTTATCAGCAGATAATGAAAACTGTACGCCAAGTGCTGTTAAGGCATTAAGCATATGGCTGACATCATCGCTGTCGAGCAAATTGGTGATACGGGTTGTGCCTTTGGCTAAAGCGGCCAGCAATAAAGCCCGGTTGGAGATACTTTTTGAACCAGGTAAATGCACCACGCCTTCCACTTTAGCGATAGGCTCTAAGGTTAAAGTTTTCATCAGCCGTGCACCCGCTCAAATTCTTTCATAAAGGTCACTAAAGTTTGTACGCCTTCTAGTGGCATAGCGTTGTAGATACTGGCTCGCATACCACCCACCATACGGTGTCCCTTCAGCGCTAATAAACCATTGGTTTCTGCTTCGCTGACAAACAAGTCGTTCAGCGTTTCGTCACCCAATAAAAACGGTACGTTCATGGATGAGCGGAATTGTGGTGCCACATCGTTACGATAAAAATCGCTTTGGTCGATATAACCATACAAGGTTTGTGCTTTGAGTCTGTTGCGTAGCTGCATAGCCTCAACACCACCCTGACGTTTCAGCCATTGGAAGACTAAACCGGCCAGATACCAGGCATAAGTGGGAGGTGTATTAAACATACTGTCATTGTCAGCGGCCAAACGATAATCCAATACGCTCGGAATACTGCTGCCTTTAGCCGGCAACAAGTCTTCGCGCACTATGGCGAGCGTTAAACCTGAGGGGCCGATATTCTTTTGAGCACCGGCGTAAATCACGCCATAACGGCTGACATCAATATGACGCGATAAGATGGTCGATGACAGATCGGCCACTAAAGGTGCTTTGGTCGTTGGTAAGTCGATAAACTCCATGCCATCCACAGTTTCATTCGGGCAAAAATGCACGAAGCTGGCATTGTCGTTGAGCTGCCAGTCGGATGCTGGTACTAAAGTACGAAGACCATCTTGCTTAAACTGAATCGCCTGAGCTTTTAAGGAAGTGAATTTTTCGGCTTCTTCAACAGCCGCCTTAGACCAGGCGCCTGAAACTATATAATCTGCGCTGACACCGGTTTTGGCTAAATTCAGCGGCACAGCTGAAAACTGACCACGGCCTCCACCGTGCATAAACAGCACTTTGTAGTTGGCTGGTATGCACAATAAATCGCGCAGGTCCTGCTCTGCCTGAGCCGCAACCTGCATAAAATCTTTGCCTCTGTGACTCATCTCCATAATGGAGCAGCCGCGACCATGCCAGTTGATCAACTCTTCCTGTGCCTGTTGCATCACTTCCACCGGCAACATAGCCGGGCCAGCACAAAAGTTATAGGTGGTCATCTCTTGCTCCTGTTACAACGCTTTATCGAATGAAAAACAAATTAGAAAACGGTTTTGGGTCATCTTGGAATGATCTTTATTATTGTGGCCTTGGTGTTACGGCGGACATTGCTCGACGTCTGGACGGCTCTTTGTCGGTGGCTACTTTAACTCACTTTTACAAAGGAGCAAATAATAAAAAGGACGCCGCAGCGTCCTTTTGTATCACTATTACTCTTCTTCACCGTCCGGCACAACATCCTCTGTCGGATTTTGTGCGGCTAATGCTGCAGCTTCCGCTTCTGCGGCTGCTACTTCGTCCTGATCCTGAATTTCGTCGATGCGTTGTACACCTACTACTTTTTCACCTTCGATGGTGCGGATCAAAATAACACCAGCGGTGTTACGGCCTACTTGTGAAACTTCGCTGACGCGGGTCCGTACCAGTGTGCCTTTGTCAGAAATCAGCATGATTTCATCCAATGCATTCACCTGGACTGCACCTACCACCAGACCATTACGTTCTGAGACTTTAATAGAGACTACGCCTTGAGTAGCGCGGCTCTTCTCTGGGTATTCCTGCAGCGCTGTACGTTTACCGTAGCCGTTTTCAGTCACAGTCAGAATAGCGCCTTCACTCTTCGGAACAATCAAAGACACCACAGAGCCGTTTTCGCGTAATTTAATACCACGAACACCTGTAGCTCCACGGCCCATTGGACGAACCTGATCTTCTTTAAAGCGTACTACTTTACCGTCGTCCGAGAACAACATGATCTGGCTGTTGCCGTCTGTGATATCCACACCAATCAACTGATCGCCTTCGTTCAGATTCACAGCAATAATGCCGTTGCTACGTGGACGAGAGTATTCCGTCAGTGAGGTTTTCTTCACAGTACCATTGGCGGTGGCCATAAACACGTACTTGCCTTCTTCGTATTCACGAACCGGCAGAATAGCGGTGATCCGTTCGTTTTCTTCCAATGGCAGTAAGTTGACTATTGGCTTACCACGCGCCTGACGGGAGGCCAGCGGTAATTGATACACCTTCATCCAATACAGACGACCACGGTTGGAGAAACACAAAATCGTATCGTGGGTGCTGGCGATCAGCAACTGATCGACAAAGTCTTCATCTTTTACTGTAGTTGCCGCTTTACCACGACCACCACGGCGCTGAGCTTCATAATCAGACAGAGCCTGATACTTGGCGTAGCCTAAGTGCGATAAAGTCACGACCACGTCTTCTTCAGTGATCAAGTCTTCCATGTTGATATCCATCGCGTTGTCCTGAATTTCAGTACGACGGGCATCACCATATTGGGCTTTCGCTGCTTCTAACTCTTCACAGATCACTTCCATTAAACGCTCCGGGCTTCCCAGAATGTGTAATAACTCAGCAATCAGCACTAATAACTCTTTGTACTCGTCCAGAATTTTTTCATGTTCCAGACCCGTCAGTTTGTGTAAACGTAAATCTAAGATGGCCTGAGCCTGTTGTTCAGTCAGGAAATACTCGCCATCACGAATACCAAAATGCGCTTCCAGCCATTCAGGACGGGCGGCGTTTTCACCGGCACGTTCTAACATGGCGCTGACATCACCTAACTGCCAGCCACGAGCCACTAAACCTTGTTTGGCATCGGCCGGGCTTGATGAGTTTTTGATTAAATCAATAATTTCATCAATGTTGGCCAGAGCGATGGCCAAACCTTCTAAGATATGAGCGCGGTCACGGGCTTTACGTAAATCGTATACTGTTCTGCGTGTCACCACTTCGCGGCGGTGCAACACAAAACATTGCAGCATGTGTTTTAAGCCCATCAACTTCGGCTGGCCCTGATCCAGGGCAACCATGTTGATACCAAACACAGTTTGCATCTGAGTTTGGGTATACAAGTGGTTGATCAGTACGTCTGACGACTCGCCGCGTTTCACTTCAATGACAATACGCATACCGTCTTTATCAGACTCATCACGTAATGCTGAAATACCTTCGATGCGTTTTTCTTTCACCAGCTCGGCGATTTTTTCAATCAGACGGGCTTTGTTGACCTGATAAGGAATTTCATCAACAACAATAGTCTCGCGACCGGTTTTTTCGTCAGTTTCAATATGAGTTCTGGCGCGGATATACACCTTGCCACGACCGGTGCGGTAGGCTTCTTCGATGCCACGACGGCCATTGATAATAGCGGCTGTCGGGAAATCTGGTCCTGGCATCAGTTCCATCAGTTCAGGAATGCTGATATCCGGATTAGCAATCAATGCCAGACAGGCATCAATCACTTCATTCAAATTGTGTGGCGGAATATTGGTCGCCATACCCACCGCAATACCTGACGAGCCGTTGACCAGCAGGTTAGGGATTTTAGTAGGCAATACAGCCGGGATCATTTCAGTGCCGTCGTAGTTAGGCACAAAGTCGACTGTTTCTTTATCCAAATCGGCTAATAATTCGCCTGCGATACGCGACATACGCACTTCGGTATAACGCATCGCTGCTGCTGAGTCACCGTCGACTGAACCGAAGTTACCCTGACCGTCCACCAGCATATAACGTAAGGAGAAAGGCTGAGCCATACGAACTATGGTGTCGTAAACAGCGCTGTCACCGTGTGGATGGTATTTACCTATGACGTCACCAACGACACGGGCAGATTTTTTGTAGGCTTTATTCCAGTCGTTGCCTAACTCTTTCATCGCAAACAAAACGCGACGGTGAACTGGCTTTAAACCGTCCCTTACGTCCGGTAAGGCACGCCCCACAATAACGCTCATTGCATAATCGAGATAAGAATTCTTTAATTCTTCTTCGATATTAATGGGAACAATTTCTTTGGCCAAATTTGTCATAAAAAGCTTTTTTCCCTTAAATCAACAAGATACCCGCGTTTTTTACTGTAATGGGTCGCGGGACAAAGGCGGATTCTACCACAGAAAAAATACCTTGCCAGTGCTGTTGTGCTTTGTACAGAGTCGACAGATGATTGCTCAAACAGATCAAGGCTTTATAATAAGCAAAATTTTAAATGGATACGCTTATGAACCCCTCTTCCAATGTTGATCCGGCCGAAATTGCCAAGTTTAATGAAATTGCGTCCCGCTGGTGGGATCCTTCCGGTGAGTTTAAGCCGTTGCACCAACTGAATCCTTGCCGTTTGGCTTTTATCAGCGATCAGGTGCAAGGCTTATTTGGAAAAAAAGCGGTGGATGTTGGCTGTGGCGGTGGCATTCTGGCTGAAGCTATGGCAAAAGCCGGAGCGCAAGTCACAGGCATAGATATGGCAGATGAAGCGTTAACAGTGGCCAAATTGCATGCGCTGGAATCTGCTGTAACAGTTCAGTATCAGCAAAGTACTGCCGAAGACTTTGCTGCTGCCAATCAAGGTGCCTTTGATTTGGTCACTTGTATGGAGATGCTGGAGCATGTGCCTGAACCTGCATCCGTGGTTCAGGCTTGTGCGGATTTAGCCAAACCCGGCGCAATGCTGGTGTTTTCAACCTTGAACAAAACCTGGAAAGCTTACCTGATGGCTATTGTCGGTGCTGAACAGGTACTGAAGCTGGTCCCCAAAGGCACGCATGAGTTTGAGAAGTTTATCCGCCCTTCTGATTTAATGCGTTTTATTGACGATGCAGGTTTACAGGTCGTGGATGCAACAGGTTTGCACTACAACCCTATCAATCAGTCGTTCCGCACCGGCCCCGGGCTGGATGTGAATTATTTTGTGGTCGCGAAAAAGTCAGTATGAGCCAAGAGTTGATTAAACTTAAAAAGCCAGCCGCCCTGTTATTTGATTTGGATGGCACCCTGGTTGATACCGCACAGGATTTAGGCGCAGCACTGAATTTTGTATTGCGACAACACGGCATGCCTGAAAAAAGCTATGAAGAATATCGTCCTATGGCCTCTCATGGTGCCAAAGGGCTTTTGCAACTTGGTTTTGGTGACGCAATAAAAGAGATTGATTTTGGCAAAGCCCGCCAAAGCTTACTGGATTATTACCACGAACACAGCGGTGTGCACAGTTGCCTGTTTCCGGGTGCTGAAGAGTTATTTGCCGCACTTAAGGCACGAAACATCCCTTGGGCCATAGTGACCAATAAGCCTTATAAGCTAGCCGCCAAAGTACAACGTCAGTTATCTGCTTTATTACAAAGCCGCTTATTGATAGGCGGCGATAGCCTGGCACAACGTAAACCTGATCCAACTCCGTTGTGGATGACTGCTCACTCTATGCAGGTCCCTGCAAACCGGTGTTGGTATATAGGAGATGCAGAACGCGACATAGAAGCTGGTCGCCGTGCTGGCATGCAAACCGTAATGTGTGATTTTGGTTATGTGGGGCCAGATGATAAAACTGAACTTTGGGGCGCTGATTTGCATATTTCTCTTTTCACAGACTTGATCCACCATCTCGATTGAGTTCAGTTTTTTCATATTTTTGGTCAATAAAAAATCACCTCTTTGCAGGTGATTTTGTGAATCACTTAAAATTTAACCGAACAGACAAAATAGATTTTTTACTGAAAAACTATTGCTTCCCCGAAGAGGTTTTTAAAAGCCGATTTCGCACGTTAGCGGACACTAACTTGTTGCTTTTTTCGCCCGCCAGCAGGGTTGCAATTGCTATTGATCCACTCTATCTTGTGATCCGTTCTCCTTTCACCCCTAGATGTTGTGTCGCTCAGTTGAGTTTGACCTAATGAAGCCCAAAGCGGGTGAATTCGCTGCACAGGACAAATTCTGTGCACACAATAATAACAATTGAGATGGAATTTTCGGCGGAAAAATATGACTCAAACATTATACGTAACCAAAAGAGATGGTCTGCGCGAACCATTAGACTTAGATAAAATTCACCGTGTGATTAATTGGGCTGCTGAGAGGTTACAAAACGTATCAGTGTCTCAGGTTGAGTTACGTTCTCATATCCAGTTTTACGACGGTATTAAAACCGCCGACATTCACGAAACCATCATCAAAGCCGCTGCCGATTTAATCTCCAAAGAGACGCCGGATTATCAATATATGGCCGCCCGGCTGGCTGTATTCCATTTACGCAAAAAAGCTTATGGCCAGTTTGAACCGCCAAAGCTGTATGACCATGTGGTCAAAATGGTGGAAGAAAAGCGTTATGACGCTCATATTCTGGCGGATTACAGTAAAGAAGAATTAGAACAGCTGGATAGTTTTATTGTCCATAACCGCGATTTGGATTTCAGCTACGCCGCGGTAAAACAGCTGGAAGGCAAATACCTGGTGCAAAACCGGGTGACAGGTCAGATTTACGAAAGCGCCCAGTTTCTTTATATGCTGGTTGCGGCCTGTTTATTTGCCAATTATCCAAAAGACACCCGTTTAAGTTACGTACGCCGTTTTTACGATGCTGTGTCTATGTTCAAGATTTCATTACCTACACCTATTATGTCTGGTGTACGTACCCCAACCCGCCAGTTCAGCTCTTGTGTGCTGATTGAATGTGGTGACAGCTTAGATTCTATTAATGCCACCAGCAGCGCTATAGTGAAATACGTCAGTCAACGTGCCGGTATAGGTATCAATGCAGGTCGTATCCGTGCTTTAGGCAGCCCAATCCGTAACGGTGAAGCCTTTCATACAGGTTGTATCCCATTCTACAAACATTTCCAGACGGCTGTAAAAAGCTGCTCTCAGGGCGGTGTTCGTGGTGGCGCAGCAACACTGTTTTACCCTCTTTGGCATTTGGAAGTGGAATCTTTACTGGTTCTGAAAAACAACAGGGGGGTGGAAGAGAACCGTGTACGTCATTTAGATTACGGTGTGCAATTTAACCGCCTGATGTACACACGCCTGATTAAAGATGAAATGATCACGCTGTTCAGTCCTTCAGACGTACCTGGCCTGTATGATGCATTTTTTGAAGATCAGGAAAAGTTTGAAACGCTCTATGTTCAATACGAAGCGGACGCTTCTATCCGTAAAAAGCGGATTAAAGCTGTTGAGCTCTTTACGCTCTTTATGCAGGAACGTGCCAGCACAGGCCGTATCTATTTACAAAACGTCGATCACTGCAATACGCACAGCCCCTTTAATCCAAAATTTGCGTCAGTGCGTCAGAGCAACCTCTGTTTAGAAATTGCGCTGCCAACTAAGCCGCTGAATGATATCAACGATCCAAATGGTGAAATCGCCCTTTGTACGCTGTCAGCTTTTAACTTAGGTGCTATTGAGCATTTAGATGAGCTGGAAGAATTAGCAGAACTGGCTGTACGGGCCTTAGATAGCTTACTGGACTATCAGGACTACCCTATCCTCGCCGCTTACCACGCCAGTATGAATCGCCGCACTTTGGGTATAGGCGTTATTAACTATGCCTATTACCTGGCGAAAAATGGCGTCAAGTACTCTGATGGTTCAGCTAATGGTTTAACGCACCGTACTTTTGAAGCTATTCAGTATTATCTGATGAAAGCATCGAATAAGCTGGCTCAGGAATTTGGCCCTTGCCCTAAATTTAACGAGACCACCTATTCAGAAGGCATTATGCCTATTGATACCTATAAAAAAGATCTGGATAAAGTCTGTGCTGAACCTTTGCATTACGACTGGGATCAACTGCGTAAAGATGTAGTGAAACACGGTTTACGTAACTCGACCTTATCTGCACTGATGCCATCAGAAACCTCTTCGCAAATTTCAAATGCGACCAATGGTATTGAACCACCTCGTGGCCATATCAGTATAAAGGCAAGTAAAGACGGTATTTTAAAGCAGGTTGTGCCTGAGTACGATCGCCTGAAAAACCAATACGAGTTGTTATGGGATATGCCAAACAACGACGGTTATATCAGTCTGGTGGCTATTATGCAGAAGTTTGTTGATCAGACGATTTCTGCCAACACCAACTACGATCCGGGCAAGTTCGAAGGCGGCAAAGTGCCCATGAAGATCTTGTTAAAAGACTTGCTGACAGCTTATAAGCTGGGTGTCAAAACCATGTACTACCACAACACCCGTGATGGTGCTTCCGATATCCAGGAAGACATCAAAGCGACGGCAGAAGACGATGGTTGTGCCGGTGGTGCCTGTAAAATTTAAGTCTGGGGCTGCATTGCAGCCCTCTTTTTGTATGCATAACTAATAATAAGCTGGATATTGCTGATGAGTTACACCACCTTTAGCCGTACGAATAACGATCAAATGAAAGAGCCAATGTTTTTTGGCAATCCGGTGAACGTATCCCGTTATGATCAACAGAAATATGGCATTTTTGAAAAACTGATTGAAAAGCAGCTGAGCTTTTTCTGGCGCCCTGAAGAAGTGGATGTCAGTAAAGACAGAATCGACTTTCAACAGTTACCTGAACATGAAAAGCATATATTTCTCAGCAATTTAAAATACCAAACGCTGCTGGACTCAGTGCAAGGCCGTTCACCCAATGTCGCTTTGTTACCTATAGTGTCCTTGCCTGAGCTGGAAACCTGGATTGAAACCTGGGCCTTCAGTGAAACTATTCACAGCCGCAGCTATACCCATATAGTACGTAATATCACCAACGAACCCCACAAGGTGTTTGACGATATATTACTGAATGAACGTATTGTTGAACGCGCTGATGACGTGACTCGTTATTACGATGATTTAATC
Source organism: Gammaproteobacteria bacterium (assembly GCA_018825965.1). Lineage (GTDB taxonomy): Bacteria > Pseudomonadota > Gammaproteobacteria > Enterobacterales > Alteromonadaceae > Pararheinheimera. The sequence goes on along the minus strand of JAHKAA010000026.1, from coordinate 14,069 downwards.
AATTCTGTTAGCCTGTATCACTTATGTGGTGAAGGCACTCATGAAGTCAACGGCAAGACGCATACCATCAGCATGCACGATCTGAAGCGTAAGCTGTATATCTGTATTCTGTCGGTGAACGTGCTGGAGGCTATTCGTTTCTACGTCAGCTTTGCCTGCAGTTTTGCCTTTGCCGAACGTGAACTGATGGAAGGCAATGCCAAGATTATCAAACTCATTGCCCGTGATGAAGCTCTACATCTAACCGGCACTCAGCATATGCTGAATATTATGGCTGCAGGAGAAGACGACCCTGAAATGGCCATTATCGCCCAAGAATGCGAAGAAGAAGCTTATGCCATCTTCCGCAAAGCCGCTGAGCAGGAAAAAGACTGGGCTGAGTTCTTGTTTAAAGATGGTTCAATGATTGGCTTAAACAAAGATATTTTATGCCAGTACGTTGAGTACATCACCAACAACAGAATGCAGGCTGTAGGCTTGAAGCCAATTTTCAGCACCACACAAAACCCTATTCCATGGATCAACGCCTGGCTGGTGTCTGACAATGTGCAGGTGGCGCCACAGGAGTCAGAAATCAGCTCCTATTTAGTGGGGCAAATCGACAATGAAATGGATGGCGCAGACTTCGGTGACTTTGATCTCTAAGTTGCGGCTACTGGCATGGTAAAAGTGGTAGTGAAGGATGTGCTTTGCCTGGAGTTTGGGCCTGAGCAGCGCACCCTGCTTGATGCACTTGAGGCAAAAAAACAGCAAGTGAACTACCAATGCCGTGAAGGCTATTGTGGCGCTTGTCGTTGTAAATTACTGTCAGGTTCAGTCAGCTATATTAATGAACCGCTGGCTTTTGTCCGTAAAGGCGAAATTTTGCCTTGTTGCAGTATTCCTATCACAGATATAGAAATAGAATTGCCCTGAGTATGAAAAATACATCAGGGCAATTTTTTAGCATCTCAATTCAGCATTAAGATTTCTTAATACCTTCCACTGTCAGATCCAGATGCACAGTAGCAGATGCCGGACCCAGAATATTTTTAATGGCGAAATCTTCCAGGTTAATGCTGGTGGTGCCGGCAAAACCTGCACGGTAACCACCCCATGGATCCGCGCCTTCACCCAGCTTAGTGGCTTTAATGACCACTTCTTTGGTCACACCGTTTAACGTGAAATTACCTACCACATCAAAATCAGCACCTGCTTTTGGTACTATCTTCGTGCTGACAAAAGTGGCTTTGCCATGTTTGTCCACGTTCAGGAAATCAGGGCTGCGTAAGTGTTTGTCGCGCTCAGCATGGTTAGAATCAATACTTTTGGTGTCAATTTCTAACTGAATTTTTGACTCTGTTAACTTTGCCGCGTCATAGCTGAATGTACCTTCAAAGGTATTAAAACGGCCATATAACCAGCTGTAACCCAAATGACTGATTTTAAATTGAATAAATGCGTGAGCACCCTGGGTATCAATTTCGTAGTCTGCGGCTTGCAGTGCAGGTGCTGCCAACATCGATGTCAACAACCCGGCAACTAATAATCTTTTCATTCCAATCTCCTTTAAGCATTAAGGTTTAAGCATTCGTTTTAACGTATCGTCTTTATCAAAAAAATGGTGTTTAAAAGCGGCCATTGCATGCAAAAAAACCAAAGCAATTAAACCGTAAGCCGCAAACTTATGAACCAGGCCTGCTTTATCTGCCTGTTCGGCAAATAATTCTCCGGCAGAGGGCAAATCAAACCAGCCAAATACCTCTATAGGCCGGCCATCCGCAGTAGAAATCAGATAACCGCTACAGATAATCAAAAATACAAGGCTGTATAAAGTCAGATGGGTCAGATGGCTGGCCCTTTGTATGGCCTTACTGTGGATCGACAAAGGCGCAGCAGCTCCTTTTACAAGACGAAAGACTAAGCGATACAGCATCAGAGCCAACAACAATACCCCGACACTTTTATGCCAGAAAGGCGCAGTTCTGTACCAACTGCTGTAATAGCTTAAATCCACCATCCAAAAGCCTGAGGCAAAAAGTCCAATCACCATCACAGCCACCAGCCAGTGCAATATAATACCTGTCCAGCTGTAGCCTTTATTTTCTGTTGCCATAACGTCCTCTCTTAATAGAAACAGCTTATCTTTCCAGAAGATGATTTAAAATAACAAAAAGAAGCACATTTTATTCTATTTAATAGATAGATTGTTAAATTAAATGCAAGTAAAGGGAACAAGTGTCGTCTGAACTAAAAAAGATGCGGGCGAGGCTGATATTTTTCGGGGCATAACATGCGAAAAAGAGCCGTAAAGGCTCTTTTTAAGATAGAGGATTTAGAATTCCACTTTGCCGTCGCGGATGTGTTGTTCACCCCGCTCTTTCGCCAAAGCTATTTGTTTCTGACGTTCGGCAAAAGACGCCTTCTGCTCATCTGTAATTTTGTCATGGCAATGCGGGCAACTTAAGCCCTGCACATAAAGCGGCGATTTCATTTCGTCCTGCGACAACGGCATACGACAGGCGTAACACTGGTCATAGCTGCCTTGTTCCAGGCCATGTTTCACCGCAACACGCTGATCAAATACAAAACATTCACCTTGCCACAAACTTTCTGGTTCTGGTACTTCTTCCAGGTATTTCAGAATGCCGCCATCCAGGTGATACACTTCTTCAAAGCCCTGCTCTTTCAAAAAAGCTGTAGATTTTTCACAGCGAATACCACCGGTACAAAACATCGCCACTTTTTTGTGTTTAGTTTTATCCAGATTCTGCTCAGCCCAGTCTGGAAACTCGCGAAAGCTGGTGGTATTGGGATTGACGGCGTCTTTAAAAGTGCCGATAGCGACTTCGTAGTCGTTGCGGGTATCGATGACTATAGTCTCTGGGTCTGAAATCAGCTGATTCCAGGCTTCACCTTTGACGTAGGTGCCTACTATATGAGCAGGATTGATGCCTTCTACGCCCATAGTCACTATCTCTTTTTTCAGCTTGACCTTAGTACGGTAAAACGCCTGCTCATCAGCAAAAGATTCTTTATAAGACATGCCTTCAAAACGACTGTCTGCAGCAAACCATTGCAGCATGGCATCAATGCCTTCACGAGGGCCACAAATAGTGCCATTAATACCCTCTTCGGCCAGTAACAAAGTGCCTTTGACTTTGTTCAGTACCAAGTGTTGGTAAAGGTTATCACGCAAAGCAACATAATCAGGTAAAGCGACAAATTTATATAAAGCAGCAACAACATACATCTTTAGATTCACCTTCTGCAAAGCCGGACCGTAAATCCGGGGCAAAAATACGGGCGTGCATTATAACGACTGGAAATGAAATGACAAGTTGAGGGCTTTAATGTTGCCATTGTGCCGCTGAGAAGAGTTCAAGCTCGAAGGTATGCTCACCATCTGTGATCAGTAGTTTGTCGTCTTCCCGCCATAGATCCAAATGCATATGGCCTTTGAGCATGGCACAAAACTCCAGTTGGTGTTGATGACTTAAACTATGAAAGCGTACGTTTTTAAAGTGATGTTTATATTGGTTTTTAATCTTTTTTTGCTCGGCTTCATCCAAAAACAAAATAACCTGATCGGCCTGGTGGCTGGCACGTTGCATATGTTTTTCACTGAGTAAATCGACATTGCACCACAACTTAATATGATGAGCATTGTCGCTAACAAATAAGTCAGGGCTTTTACCTGCGCTTTCTGTTTTGGCCAGTTCAGGGGAAGATTCAAAAAACGACAGATACGCCAGAATACGACGGGCAAAGTGTTCCGCCAGCTCAGTTTTATAAGGAGCTATGTAACAAGTTCGTTTTTGATAAAAATGACTGGCCTCTGACGCGTAGTTCAGATCCAGTCGTATCACTTTGCTCATCACTTGCATACAGACACCTCGTTGGTATCGGCAACAACCTCTTTTAGTGTAGCTGAGATTGAATTGCACTGTAAATCAGATGCATAGCCAGTGCCAGTAATACAGCGCCCATTAAACGGTCAAACCAATAGCCTTTTAACAGTAAAAAAGCCCTTACTTTTTCGCGGGTTAGGATCACAGATAAAAACGCGAACCAAGCTGCAGTAGCGAAGGCCATATAGAGACCATAGATCACTTTGTAAGAAAGTGGTGTAACTGGCGAAATAATGACGGCAAACAAGGACAAAAAGAACAAAGTGGCTTTAGGGTTTAAACCATTAGTGACAAAACCTGAAGTAAAAGCTTTGAGCAGTGAAGGAGCTGCGGATATAGCTTCAACCCGCTCTTCTGTCGGTGCTGTTGCTGCACCGCTGCGGACCGCCTGCCAGCCTATATAAGCCAGGTAGGCTGCAGACAGAACACTAAAGAGCGTAAACAACCATGGTGTCGTTTTAATCAATAAGCCTAAACCAAGCAGTGAGTAACACACATGCAACAGGATGGCGGCACCTATACCCATACTGGCAGATAGCGCAATAGTACGGCCGTAGCGCACGGCATAACGTAACACTATGGCAAAATCGGGGCCAGGGCTTGCTACAGCCACTAAATGAACCGAAGCGATCAGTAAAAATTCAGGCCAGAACTCCATAGCTTATCCTTTTGATTACCCGAACATTATTATGTCGATATTAAAACATGAGATTTCAGAGTGCCGAAGCTAAATCTTAAATTAATGTTACTTCATCACAAAAGTACTTGCGTCTGAATCGTTAATCCGCAAAAATGTTATAACATCACAATCACTAACTACGGTAATAGGTTTTCAATGCGCCCTTCTCTTTTTCAATTCACTCCTGTGGCTATGCTGGTTGCTTCTGCATTTTCAGCCCAGGCTGTAGCACAAAACATCACAGTGAACGGCCTTGTGCTGGATCATAACGGCAAAGCTATAGAGCAGGCTCGTGTGCATGTGCATGGCCGTCAGCAATATGTTTATGCCGACAAAAACGGTCGTTTTATCATCCAGGCGCCGGCGGACGCTGAACTGCACATTTCAGCCAAAGGTTATGGCGATCAGTTTGTTACCTTGTCAGACAACAACGAACTTAAAGTACAACTGCAGTCTGGTGGCGTGGAACGTATTGTGGTCTCAGCTTCAGGCTTGCATCAATACGATTTGGAAATGGCAAATCCCGTTTCAGTGCTCTCAGGTGAAGAACTTAGTCGTAAAACAGCACCTACTATAGGTGAAACCTTAAAGTCGATGCCTGGCGTACACAGCAACTATTACGGCCCTGTTGCCTCCAGTCCGATTTTGCGTGGCCTGGATGGCCCACGAGTCCGAATTTTAAGTAACGGCCTTGATTCTGCCGACGTATCCCGTATTGGCCCGGATCATGCCATCAGTGCAGATGCCATCACCACTGAGCAAATTGAAGTGTTGCGTGGCCCTTCTACGTTGTTGTACGGCAGTGGCGCTGTAGGTGGTGTAGTGAACGTGGTCGACAACAGACTGCCACGGCAGTTACGTCCTGCGAGCACCCAAATTGAAACACGCTACAGCTCAGGTGCAGATGAAAAAACTGCGGCCATGACTCATGATGGTGGTCAGGATCAAATCGCCTGGCACCTGGATGGCTTTAAGCGTAAAACCGATAACTATGATGTGCCGGATTTTACCAATGATGAAGGCGAAAGCTCAAACCAGCTGGCAAACTCCTGGCTGAATAATTCGGCGGTCAATGGTGGTTTAAGCTGGATCACAGATAAAGGCTTGATTGGCTTTTCCATAGGCCATATCGACAGTGAATATGGTATTCCTGGTCATCACCATCATCATGAAGAACAGGATGAGCACGACGAACATGATCATGATGAAGACAACCACGATCAACCTACAGAAGAAGCTGTGTTTGCCAAAGTAAAACAAGACAGATATGGCCTGGCTGGCGAGCTGTACAAACCTTTTAACGGCATCGAAACCTTGTCCTTTAGTGGCGCCCTGACCCGCTATCAGCATCACGAGATAGAAGATGGCGCTATCGGCACCACCTTTAAGAATGACAGTTTTGAGAGCCGTTTTACTGCTGAACATGAAACGATAGCTGGCTGGCATGGTGTTTTTGGTTATCACCTGCAACAAAGCGATTATCAGGCTCTGGGGGAAGAAGCCTTCACACCAGATACCAAAACTGATTCCCAGGCTTTATTTGTGCTGGAGGAGCGCAGTTTTGGCGATTTCACGGCTCAGATAGGCGCCCGTATTGAGCACGTTGATTACAAAGCCACTGGCATTGAGTTTGAACATCACCACGAAGAAGAAGACACAGACGAACATCATGCTGAGGATGTAAAACATGACTTTACGGCGTCCAGCTTGTCTGCTGGCTTAGTCTGGAACTTCCAGCCCGGTTACAATGCGGCTTTATCCATCAGCCGTTCTGAACGGGCGCCAAGCGCTGCCGAGCTGTATTCAAACGGTACCCACATTGCTACCCGTACCTACGAATTAGGCTTAGCCTACAGCCTGGATCAGGACGGAGAGATTTCAGAGTCTGACATCAAGTTCAAAAAAGAAGTGGCGAACAACATCGATCTGACCTTACGCAAATATGAAGGTGATTTTACTTTCACCTATAACCTGTTCTACAACAAAGTAAATAACTACCTCTATATGAGGGATTCAGGTTTAACCATGGCCGACCTGCACTCTCATGCAGAAGAAGACCATGATCACGACCATGATGACCACGACGCTCATGACGAAGAACATGATCATGCTGAAGATGGCGAATTCTCTATCTTCCATTACCAGCAGCAGGACGCCACTTTATATGGTGCAGAATTCGCAGTGGCTTATCAGTTGAGCGCAGAACAACAGCTGGAGTTTTTTATTGACTCTGTGCGGGCCAAGCTGGATAACGGCAGTGATTTACCCCGTATCCCACCAGTGAAAGTAGGCACAGGTTACAGCTATTCAGCTGAGGATTGGTCAGCCAATATAGACTGGACGCATTACATGAAACAAAACCGTGTTGCTGCAAGTGAAAGTGCAACCGGCTCTTATCAAATCCTTGATTTGGGCTTTAGTTACTACTTTAATGTCAATGATCTGGATCTGACTGCTTTTGCCAAAGTGAACAATCTGACGGATGAACTGGGTTTTGTGCATAGCTCCTTTATTAAAGAAGATGCTCCTCTGCCCGGTCGTTCTTTCACTTTAGGTGTAAAAGCCCGCTTCTGATTTCGTGGTTTAAAACACAAAACGCACAAGGCCCCGACAATCGGGGCCTTGTTATCTGAATTCGTTGGTTATTGACCTCTGGCAAACAAGCCAGTCCCTTTGTCTTCCATCGCTTCCCGGTACCCTCCGAGCCATTGCGACCTGGTGTCTAAATTCTGATAAGGACAAATCTCTTTTGAGCGACCTGTGACAGCGGCGCGATAACCTTGAGCATGAGCACGTTCTAAACGATCTCTTTTCTGTCTTTTCATAAGGCAATCTTCCTCGATCTGATAAATAAGCAAGCAACTTACGTTGCACTTTAATAGATAGTCGAGATGCCCAAAAGGTTCCACTAATAAACTTGGCTTCCCCCTATTGACATTAACTAAGAACCTGAAGTTATTTAAGATTTGATGACAAAATAATTTATTTTTTTTTAATTAACGTGGCGGATTTTTACTCACATCTACTATGACATCAGATAAACCAAACCCGCTTTCGCGGGTTTGGTTTTAACAATACTTAATACTTAGGACATATCCGTTAGCTGAAACGTCTTCTCAGCAACAGCAGTGGCAACAACAGCAAACTAAACCAGGTGGATGAACCGCCTTGACGTTCATAGGTCTCGTCCTCTTCTACCTGACAGCTTTCTATAGTGCCATTAGGAACAGGCGTCAGTTTCACAGCTCTGGATACGTTCTCCATCACTGGATTACCTGCACTGTCTTTTACCACTTCACCTTTGGCATCACGCTGTTCAACAGAAACCACAGCATTGGCAAGTATTTCGTTATTAGTGTTGATATCTTTAGCTTCAACCAAAGTAAAAGCTGAATCACAAGGCAATAAGGTATTTAAATCAGTGAAACTATCCTTTTCGATATCATACAAAAATGCTACTTTGCGTCTTGTTGTACCATCAGTAGGTAACATATCCGCGGAACCTACCACCATGTTATTTTCGTTAATAGCCATAGGAACAGTGTCTGAACTGTTAAAAAAACCATTGGGGTACGTCAGAGTTTTTGTATTGTAATCAAATACAAACAACCTGTTAGTCGGTAAACCGTTAAAAGTGGTGTTGGCAGATCCGATAATAATATTCTGATTATTAATGTCAGTTGCCTGACTCGAATTCCATTCCAGCGGATCTATGACTGCCGACACTTCACCTTCATGAAAGACGGTAGCATGTCTGGTGCTGACCCTGCGCTCCTCATCGGTATAACTAGAGTAGCCAACAGCTACACCATCATCATTAACAGACAAAGCACGGCTAACGTAAAAATTTTCTGCCGTATTTTCTATAACGGGACCTAAAATCCCATACTGTACTGGTGCTGAAATTTGCCCGGCCTCGTTCATTTTCCAGACTAAAGCACGCTCTATATAACCACCAATGAATTCACTGTAACAACTATTGATCGGTCTGGTTTTTCCAGTACAGGCTGTTTCAATACTCTTCTGAGTACTTTCCATCATGGATACACTGCCTGAACCTGCTATATAGTTGTCTTCGCTGATCTTTGTTGCTGAAGAAAAACCACCACCAAAGTTTTCAAAAGGAATGGGCAAAGGAGTGACGCTGTTACCGTTTGCTACGTAAGACTTTAAATAAGTAAGATCGGGCACCCACAAATTGACTGTCTCAGGAGAAGGCTCTTCTTCAGTGACTTCCGGCGTAAAACTTTGCTGGCTGTATGTCGCTGTCGCAACACCAATCGCATTTCCACTGTTATTAATATCGTAGAGGTATTCTCTGTTGGTTGGAGCTGATGCTTGTTCGCGGACTTTTACCTGCTCACCTGTCACTAGATCAAAAGCCATCACATCTGTATATCGTTGGACTTTAGTGTCTAAACTATTGGCGATCAAATAATTGATTAAAACAGCCTGTGAAGACGCGCTGATAGTACCCTGCTTAATTTGTTCTATTTCTTCAGCCGTTAAGGCGGCAACCAAACTGGCATTTTCAAAATCAATAGCGCTGATATCGACAGGGAAATTATAGATAAATGACCCGGAACCTACAGCATCACCATTGTCATTCAACGCAGCGCCAAACTGTGAGCGGACAGTGTTGATCTCTGCCAGCTCCTGAACCTGATAAACAGCGGCATAAGCTGAGCTGGCGGCCAGGCCGGGTAATAAGGCTAATACTACGGGCGATAATCTCATTCAGGTCCCCTGTTACTGCTGATTTAATGCTTCTAATTGTTCCCAACGCTCATAGGCGTGCGCGAGCTTCGACTCAGCCTCATGCAATTGGTTCAACGCTTTTTGGGTGTAGTCGGCATTTTGCCGGAAAAATTGTGGATCATTCACTTGCTGCTGCAAGGCACTTAATTCTGCATCAAGTGTCTCGATTAAAGCGGGCAATAGTTCCAGTTCTCGTTTCTCTTTGTATGATAACTTCTTACTGCTTGTGGATGAAAGCTCAACAGGCTTTTCTTCGGCAGGTTTTACACTTTTTTGCACTGTTTCAACAGCTTTTACATTATTCTGCTGCCGTTTTTGATAAGCCACCACATCTTCGTAGTCACCCGCTATATCCACCACTTTACCCTGACCGGCAAAATACAGCGAACTTGTCACTGTATTATTAACAAATTCCCGGTCGTGACTGACCAAAAGCACAGTACCTTGATACTGCTGCAGAATATCTTCCAGCAACTCAAGCGTCTCTACATCCAGATCGTTGGTCGGTTCATCGAGGATCAGTAAGTTGCTTGGTTTAGCGAATAAACGCGCCAGCAATAAACGGTTTTTCTCGCCACCTGATAAAGCCCGAACCGGTGTTCTGGCCCGTGCTGGTGCAAATAAGAAGTCCTGCAGGTAACTCAGTACATGACGGGTTTGACCGTTTTGAATAATTTCCTGCTTACCATCAGCCACGTTGTCCTGCACTGTGGCATTTAAATCCAGCTGAATACGATGCTGATCAAAATAAGCGACCTCAAGGTTAGTACCACCTTTAATCTCACCACTGTCGGCCTTGTATTCGCCAAGTAAGGTTTTGATTAACGTAGACTTACCGACGCCGTTTGGTCCCACCAAGGCAATTCGATCACCACGCATCACTAAAATGTTGATGTCTTTCAAGACTGTTTCGCCTTTAAAGCTGACATTGACATCTTTGGTTTCAAACACCAGCTTGCCGGACTTTTGTGATTGCTCAATGGCAAATTCAACCTTGCCCATTTGTTCAACCCTGGCAGCGCGTTCGTTTCGCAGCTCTTTTAAGGCGCGAACACGGCCTTCGTTACGGGTGCGACGGGCTTTAATGCCCTGACGGATCCAGACTTCCTCTTCCGCCAGCTTTTTATCAAAAAGCGCATTGTGTTGCTGCTCAACTTCCAGCAGTTTTTGCTTACGTTCCAGATACTCAGCGTAGTTACCCGGGTGTGAGGTTAATTCACCACGGTCCAAATCGATAATACGGCTGGCCAAGGCACGGATAAAGGCCCTGTCGTGCGAGATAAAAATGATCGCGCCTTTGAAGTTCATAAAAAACTGCTCAAGCCATTGAATGGCTGCCACATCCAAGTGGTTGGTCGGTTCATCCAGCAGCAATACAGTAGGCTGTGACACCAGAGCCTTTGCTAAAGCGGCTTTACGCAACCAACCACCAGATAATGAAGCTAAAGTCGTATTTGGATCCATTTCAAACTGCAAACACAGCTCTTCAATACGGCTTTCTAACTGCCAGCCGTGACGGGTATCGAGTTCTGCCTGTAAAGTGCCAAATTCACGTTGTTCAGCTTCGGTGGCATCCGAGAAATGATCAGCCAGATGATAAAAACGCTGCAGTTTTTCGGCTAAATCACCAGCCCCTTCACGAATAAAATCTGCCACTTTAATGTCAACACGAGCTGGTGGGTCTTGCTCTAAGCGGCTGATAATTAAATTATTCTGCCGTACCACCTGGCCATCATCCAGATTTTGATGACCGGTCAATATTTTTAAGAAGGATGATTTACCAGCACCGTTGCGACCCACCAAACAGACGCGTTCGCCGGCAAATAAGCTGAAATCCACTTTATCTAAAATGGGATGGGTACCAAAGGCAAGGCTGGCTTGCTGAAAACGTAATAATTCCACTCTTTATAATCCTGACGACTGCTGACGTAGCAGTTGTTGTATCTGTTCAAGTTCAAAGGGCCAGAACAGTTCCTGTTCATTCACTTTTAACACCGGAATATGTACACGATAGCGCTCAAAAGCCGCCGGTTCGTCCACTATATCTATAATTTCAACAGCACCTGCGACACCTGCCTGTAGCAGAAGCTGCTCAGCCTGCTCGCACAAATGGCAACCCCAGGTGCTGTAAAGCCTAATTTGCATCAAAACTTACTCTTCAAGGCGTTTAAACAGCTCAAAGCAAACGTGAATATTCGGATTCCGTTTAAAGTCTTCCGGTAAACTTTGGGCTGAAATATCTTTAATGATCCAACCCGCTTCTTCCAGCTCTGTTTTGTCGATTTTAAAGCGTCTTTTATTGTTGGAAAATATCACTTTGCCATTAGGCGCCAGACAACGCCCTACCATAGTCAGTAACTTAACGTGGTCACGTTGCACATCCCAGGTATCTTCCATCCGTTTTGAATTGGAGAAAGTTGGCGGGTCAACAAAGATTAAATCAAACTGGTTTTTACATCCCTTCAGCCAATCCAGGCAGTTATCCTGCACAAACTGATAAGCTTTGCCATCCAGACCATTGACCAGGAAATTGCGTTTTGCCCAGTCCAGATAGGTATTGGACATATCTACAGTGGTCACAGACAAAGCGCCACCTAAGGCAGCATGTACCGACGCTGTGCCTGTGTAGGCAAATAAATTCAGTACTTTTTTACCTTTGGCTTGCTGTTGAATGGCCAAACGGGTGACGCGGTGATCTAAAAACAAACCTGTATCTAAATAATCACGCAGATTCACTAAAAACTTAGCGCCGTACTCAGTGACTTCTTTGTACTGACCCGCTTTGGCCAGCGCCTGATACTGATCTTTACCTTTTTGTTTTTCACGAACTTTCAGTACCAGTTTGTCGCTGCTAATACCCAGTACTTTTGGCACTAAGTTCACTACATCAAATAAACGTTTTTGTGCTATTTGTTCATCGACATTAGAAGGCGCGGCGTATTCATGGATCACCACTTCGCCGTTATACCAGTCGACTGCTACGTTGTATTCCGGAATATCGGCGTCATACATACGGTAACAACTGATATTTTCGCGTTTCGCCCATTTCTCTAACTGCTTAACGTTTTTCTTCAGGCGATTACCAAAAGATTCGCTTTCCGCGTAAAACAAAGCCGCACTTTGACTGTTGGCATTGACCTGCACTTGCTGTTCGGTCAAATCGAACATAGTAAATTCACAGTCTAAAGGACCGTTAGTGAATTTATAGCTTTTGGCTTTGGATAACTTCAGTGCCCGTAATAAGTCCGGGCTTGAAGTAATAATGGCTAAACGCCAGCCCTGATAGTGTTTTTTCAGGCCTAAGGAGAATTCAGCATAGACAGGGATAAGTTGCGGCAAATCACCCAAACGCTCACCGTATGGCGGGTTGGTAATAATGACGCCTTTACCTTCGCACACAGCCGATTGAATTTGGGTCGCATCCTGGGTGATAAACTCAATAAAATCAGCCACTCCAGCTCGTGCTGCATTTTGACGGGCTTTTTGTAAGGTGCGCTCATCCGTATCGCTACCGACAAAAGTAACGCCCTCTGCGATAGCCTGACGTGAGCCTAAAGCTTCTGCGCGCAGCTGTTGCCACAATTCTGGCTGATGATCACCCCATTGTTCAAACGCAAACTTTTCCCGCTTTAAACCCGGAGCTAACTGACGGGCCATCAGCACCGCTTCTATTAATAAGGTACCGCTACCACAAAATGGGTCATATAAGGGCTGATCGGCTTTCCAACCTGAGCGCAATAACAACGCGGCAGCTAAATGCTCTTTGAGTGGGGCTTCGCCCTGCTCTTTGCGATAACCTCGCTGATGTAGCGATGGGCCAGAGAAATCCTGGAAAAAATGGAAATACTGGCGCTCTAAACGCACCTGAAAACGGACGTCCGGATCTAAACGATCCACATTTGGACGCGCGTCGTAACGCTCACGGAATTGATCCACTATGGCATCTTTTACACGCATGCCACCAAACTGGGTATTGTCTATGGTGGGGTGTTTCCCCACACATTCAACCGCAAAGCTTTGTTCCATCCGCATTAAGGACGGCCAGTTAATCCGCATCGCCACCTGATACAAATCAGAATTGGCATCAATTTCGATGGATTGTTCCAGGCGTAGAATACGGGTCGCTAAGCGCGACCATAAGCACAGCTGATACGCGTCTTTAAGTTCAGCCTTAAAGCGAACCACGCCCATGCCTAATTTAATGATTTCGCCTTGATAACGACGGATCTCATCCGCCAACAGCTCTTCAACACCTTTGGATGTTAAGGCCCAGAATTCCAACATATGATCTGCCCTGCAATAAAATGGCGCACATTATAACAGAAGCGCTTTCGAAAGCATTGGGATGTTTTTCAGCTCGAAAAACAAAGGTTTGCGATACTGCGACTTTAAAAACAGCTAAGATCGCCTATTTAAAGATCTATGCGTTTAATAATTGTGCAGTCAGCCCGCTTCTTTGGAATTTACTGATATTAAGCCTTGCGCTGCTATGTCAAAAGCACTACTATGCGCCCCGCAAACACGGACGCGGGATGGAGCAGCCTGGTAGCTCGTCGGGCTCATAACCCGAAGGTCGTCGGTTCAAATCCGGCTCCCGCAACCAATTCGTGATTGCATTTAAGGTCTTAACACATACTGCTCGGTGTTAAGTTACGGACGCGGGATGGAGCAGCCTGGTAGCTCGTCGGGCTCATAACCCGAAGGTCGTCGGTTCAAATCCGGCTCCCGCAACCAAATCTTAA
>JAHKAA010000025.1 GCA_018825965.1 Gammaproteobacteria bacterium | reverse complement strand
TAAAGTACCGTTGGCTATGGTTAAATCTGCATTGGTAAAACCTGTCACTGCTTCACTGAAGGTGAAAGTCACCAACGAGGTTTCGCCTATCCGCAAAGCAGTATCAGCCAGCACTATAGAAGCTGTTGGCCGCACTGTATCTATGGCGTAGTTATTGGAGTCTGTGCTGGCCGTACCCGCATTTCCTGCTGTATCTGCTACACCCGCATTATTTAAAGTAATCAGGTTGGTCGCATCTGTCACACTGGCTGTAGGTGTTAAAGTCGCTGTCCAGGTTATGCCGCCATCAGCGCTGCTGACTGCTGTTAAGGTACCATTGGCTATGGTCAGATCTGCGTTATTAAACCCTGTCACAGCTTCACTGAACGTGATAGTCACCAGTGAAGTTTCACCCGCAGTCAATGAGTTGTCAGCAACTACGACAGTCGCAGTTGGGCGCACAGAATCTATAACGTAGTTATTGGAGTTCGTAGTACCAGTACCTGCATTACCTGCTGCATCAGCTACGCCTGTGTTATCCAGGGTGATCACATTGGAGCTGTCAGTAATACTGGCTGTTGGTGTAAAAGTGGCGGTCCAGGTAATGCCACCATCAGCACTGCTGACTGCACTTAATGTACCGTTGGCTATGCTTAAATCCGCATTGGTAAAACCAGCAACAGCTTCACTAAAGGTGATAGTCACCAGCGAAGTTTCGCCTATGCCTAAAGCGCTGTCCGCTACTACTATTGTCGCTGTAGGACGGGCCGTATCTATGGCATAGTTATTTGAGTTGGTGGTGCCGGTCCCCGCATTACCTGCCGCATCGGCCACACCTGTGTTATCCAGCGTAATCAGGTTAGTCGCATCAGTAATACTGGCTGTTGGCGTAAAAGTAGCCGTCCAGGTAATGCCACCGTCTCCGCTGCTGACAGCGCTTAAAGTACCGTTGGCTATGCTCAGATCGGCATTGGTAAAACCTGCCACTGCTTCACTGAAAGTAATAGTCACTAACGAGGTTTCGCCTATCCGCAAAGCCGTATCAGCCAGTACTATAGAAGCTGTTGGCCGCACTGTATCTATGGCGTAGTTATTGGAGTCTGTGCTGGCCGTACCCGCATTGCCTGCCGCATCTGCCACACCTGTATTATCCAAAGTAATCAGGTTAGTCGCATCTGTCACACTGGCTGTAGGTGTTAAAGTCGCTGTCCAGGTAATTCCACCATCAGCGCTGCTGACTGCACTTAAAGTACCATTAGCTATGGTCAAATCGGCGTTACTAAAACCAGTCACAGCTTCACTGAACGTGATAGTCACCAGCGAGGTTTCACCAATCCGCAGCGCTGTATCCGCTACCACGACAGTCGCAGTTGGGCGTACAGAATCTATAGCGTAGTTATTGGAGTTGGTGGTGCCGGTGCCCGCATTACCTGCTGCATCAGCGACGCCTGTGTTATTCAGGGTGATCACATTGGAGCTGTCAGTAATACTGGCTGTTGGTGTGAAGGTGGCCGTCCAGGTAATACCACCATCAGAACTGCTGACTGCACTTAATGTACCGTTGGCTATGGTTAAATCCGCATTGGTAAAACCTGCCACTGCTTCACTAAAGGTGATAGTCACCAGCGAAGTTTCGCCTATACCTAAAGCGCTGTCCGCTACTACTATTGTCGCTGTAGGACGCGCTGTATCTATGGCGTAGTTATTGGAGTTGGAGGTGCTGGTGCCCGCATTACCTGCTGCATCGGCCACACCTGTGTTATCCAGCGTAATCACGTTAGTCGCATCAGTAATACTGGCTGTTGGTGTAAAAGTAGCAGTCCAGGTAATGCCACCGTCTCCGCTGCTGACGGCAGTTAAAGTACCGTTGGCTATGCTCAGATCTGCATTGGTAAAACCTGTCACTGCTTCACTAAAAGTGATGGTCACCAACGAGGTTTCACCTACACGCAAAGCCGTATCAGCCAGCACTATTGTGGCTGTTGGCCGCACTGTATCTATGGCGTAGTTATTGGAATTGGTGGTGCCAACTCCAGCATTACCTGCTGCATCGGTCACACCTGTGTTATTTAACGTAATCAGGTTAGTCGCATCAGTCACACTGGCTGTAGGTGTTAAAGTCGCTGTCCAGGTAATGCCACCATCACTGCTGCTGACTGCTGTTAAAGTACCATTAGCAATAGTCAGATCGGCGTTACTAAAACCAGTCACAGCTTCACTGAACGTGATAGTCACCAGCGAGGTTTCACCAATCCGCAGCGCTGTATCAGCCACTACTATGGTCGCAGTAGGCGGAGTGGTGTCTCCTGCAACGACCACACAGGCATTGTAGAGGTTTTGGCAAGCAGCGAAATTAGAGCCTTGGGCTATATCGAAACCCCCGGAGTCAAATATAAAACAGGTTGCGCCGCCATCCTGCCAATCAACCCCATAATAGTTCGCCGGGCGACCGGGTTTGTCACAATACTTCAAAGCCGGTCCAGTGGGAAAAGCCGCAAATTCTTTTCTGGATATAAAGTTTTGCCCTGACTCAGTCGCTTGTTGTTCAGCTCCCGGCACCAACAAGCCCTGCTCTGCCAAAAAGGCTAAAGTGTCTGCAGCAAGTTCAGTTGGTAGGATATGTTCAGAGCCTACGCTAATACCAAAAGAGGCAAAAGGATTACTTTGTGTAGCAGCGTTCTCTGGCTCGTTGTTCGATAAGCTGCCAGAACCAGGCAAAGCCATGGCTGCAGTACGGGACTGAGCACGCGACACTGAACTACTTCGCACAGAAGCAAAGGCAGGCTGCGCCAGCAACAAAGCAGGCCATAAGGCTTTAAGTGAAGTTTTCAGAATTGAGTTTTTAGGGCGGGCACTCATGATGCAATCCTTGTTTGATCAACAGCTATTAGTCATTCACTCTGCCAGGGCAGGAAAACAGAAATGGTTACGCATTCGGGGGTGACCTGGTTCTATCAGCTCAGGAAAGCTGCAGCCAGCTAACACCGCTACGTCATAAATCTGATCGACATTTCCGGTAAACTTAAGAGTGGCTATAGTTTTGCCGCTGTCAAGGTGAAACAACCAAATACCGGAACAAGTGTCGGAATATCTGTTGGCTAAAGGTGCAGGCGAAGTTACGTCGCTTTGCCGTACTTTGGATAAACCAACAATTAAAAAAGGGCCATAAAAAGCCATGCCACGGGTAAAACCCGGCACTTCAGCCAGTATGTCATTCTGGCCGGTTTTTGGGTCATAACAACAAATCTGGCCTTCTCCTGAATTGCAGTAATACACTTTGTTGCGATAATAGCGGGGGGAATGCGGCATACAGAGGTTATCTAACAAAATTTTATTTTGCTCAACATCCATTAAAGTGCCATCAAATTTATCGCCTTTACGCCACATGGCTGGTTCATTAAATTTTGAGAAGGTGGTGACATAAACAGGTTTGCCGTCTTTCAGTGCCATACCATTTAAATGGCAGCGATCTTCCGGCATTAATTCAGTAATAAAATAGGGTTTCCAGCGCGGAACAAAACTGGCTTCTGGGCTTAAGGTACATAAACAGGAAAAACTTGAGTTAACGGCCCATAAGCCTTCAGAGCCCCATTCAATGTCATGGATATTAATCATGCCGCTGTAATGGGCACTCCGGGTGATAAAACAAGCATCTGTACGCTCATCTACCGGATCCATCAGTTGTTGCTGATAGTCCAGCCAGCGTTGTTGTTCCTGCAGCAGTTTTTCCTGCTCAGCTGTTAATTCGACAAGGTCGTCAGCTTCCTCTTTCACCGGATTGGCTTTAAATCCGGTTTTCAGCCGTGGCGCTGTAATATCCTGATCTATAGGTAATAAAGGCTGTTTGATTTGTTCAAGCAGCGCATCTTCACGCTGAAATTTCAACACTTGTGTAAAGACGCCCAATGTCAGGCTATTTTTTGTAACGGCCAGTCCCATAGGACGAGGAAAACTTTTGTAATTGATATCTAATTGGCTGCCATCAGTTCGCACCAGCATTAAACGGCCAGCCTGATAGGACGTAAACACCAAAGCAATATTCAGCTGTTTTAATAAAGCGGGTAAATTGTCGCTGTATTCAGCACTGTAATCCGTCTGCACTTGTTCCTGCATTACAGCAAACCTCATATCCTTTTGTCTTATTGTGCTTCAGCTTAGTTTTTACTATTAACTTGCTTTGTTGTACACAACAATTTCACTTAAAGTTTCAGTTTTTTCATTATGCCGGGGTTTTGGTTACAATGTAAACAGAAAAATGGCATTTTGTGCACCAGATTGCTATGGGTCAGAGTTCTCTGCAGCTTTGCCAGATACAGGCGATACCCACAGCTGAAGCTGCTCTGGTCTGAGATAAACTCCGGAAGCCATTTTTACAGCCAGCATAGCACTGACATAAGCAGTTGCTGCTGAAGTGCCGGTAAAAGCGGAGGTTTTGTTGTTTGCACTGCTTGTCAGTTGAAAATAAGCCGGGGCATTGATATCAATACAAGGTCCGTAGTTAGAGTAAGGCCAAAGCTCGCCATCATGTTGTGCTGCTGCCACCAGTAAAGCGCCTGGCAGCGCACTAAAAGCATTAGAGCTGCAGGCATCAGCGGCGTTATTGCCGGCAGCAAAAACAAGATAAGGCTGCTGTTGCTGCCATTCATTTAGCAGCTCTGCCAGAGGGTCAGGCAGAAATGGCAAAATCCAGCTGCTGTTCACAATATCAGCCTGCATCATACGGGCAACAGTAAACCCCAGCAGCAGATCAGAAGTCCAGCTGGAGACTTGCCTGATCAACACCAATTCAGGCTCCAGGCCATGCTGCCTTGTTGTGTGCAACAGCAACGCGGCAACCTGGGTGCCATGTTGATCCTGCGCTAACTTCGGGCTGGCATCCGCCAGCCGTAAATCGGCATCATACTGCAAGGCGATATTCAAACTTTGCAGCGCCGGATGCTGTAAATCAAAACCATCATCAATAATGGCCAGCCGTACTGTTTTGGTGGCTTTTACAGGCGGGATAAGCTGTTGATGCCTGGTCTGCTTAGAGCTTTCCTCTGCTCCGGCGTTTTGGCGCTGCAGCAATAGATCGGGTTGAACGGCCAGCACCTGAGCATGCTGCTGAAGAAACGACAATACAGCTGAAGGTGGATTGTCTTTGACAGTGACCAGCCACCAACTGGCCTGTTGTAATTTCGCCAGTTGCTGCACTTTTTCAATAGCAGGGTGAAATTGCCTCAGGCTGGCCGCATTATGCTGAAGAGCGGTTTTTACCAGCAACCTGTTACTCAGTTGCACTTTTAATGTTCTACCCTGCACTTGCATTTGATAGTGCGAAGCAACAGGCTCTAATTGCAGTTGCTGCTTCGCATTAACAAAAAACAAAGGACTTACAGTTGCCGTGTTTAGCTGACCCGCCGCTACCAGACTTGATGTCAGAACGGCGTTAACCAGCAATAAAACACTGCACCAGCCCATGGTTTTAATTGGCACGCATCGGGAACATACCGTCAACACAAATACAAAACCTTAAGGCCAAAAAAGGCTGACGGTTTTCATGAGCTAATGCAGCCCCATTTTGTCCACCACTTACTCCTATAGTTTCTTCATTTAACGGCACAGCGTTAGTTCCGGAAAAATTCGGCAAATAGGCAAAACCACCACTCCAGTTGGATAAATAAGTTGTATCTGTGGCCGTATCTGTCAGCTTGCCTAGAAGTGTATTTGCAGCCGTTATGCCGTGGCTATGAGATGGTATTGTTTGTTCCGTCAGAGTGACAGTTGTTGTGCCACTCTTTCCCCCTATCTGATGATAACTCAAAGGGAGTTTTTGCCCATTCTGCCCCCCCACATGCAAAGGAGCACGGCCACGTAAGTCGGGTAAAGCAAAGTTGGTTTGTCCGTTACCGCCATAAATCACACCTATCAGTGCAAATAAGGCGCTATTTTGTTGCAGTGGTATCAAGGTCCCTGAACAATCAGCCCAGTCGCGTGGCGCAAACATATAAGGTAACATCCGGATTTCTGCGAGAAAAGGTGAAGACATAACAGACTCCTTAGTTTCGGCTTGGGAATACGCCCAAAAGCGCAATAATAAAATTAACGCCCAGATAAGGCATCATATTGTTATGTGGCTGACTGCCACCAACAGCTTGCAAAGCCTGAGCAGAAATAGTACCTGTTGCCGGATTATTTGTGCTTTCCACATAGTGATTTCCCTTAGCAATGCTGTTACCTGAAGCTGTAGTAGCTGTAGCCGCAGCGCTGCTGACCATAAAACTATGGCTGTGGGATGGCAGTTGGTTTTGACTTAAAGTTACAGTTTCTGTTCCTGCGGCCATACCCAGCACCCAGTTATTGGAGCCAGCCACTGACGCCTGGCCTCTGTGCACAGGAATACGGCCCTGTAAACTGGGCACACTAAAAGTGGTTACCCCATCACCACCATAAGTGGTACCGATCAGCGCATATAAGGCTTCATTTTCGACAATAGCGACTGACTGACCATTACAAAATGCGTAGTTCACAGGATTGAAAACACCGGCAAAGATCCGGATATCACCAATATAAGGTTCCATAATTCGTCTCCTAATTGCGGCTTGGATAAAGGCCTTGCATGGCAATGACATACATCAGGGCCAGACTGGGCTGAATATTAGTGTGGGGTTGTCCACCTACAGTCTGAACTGTAGCAGGCAGCAAGGTGGTATCCGGGTCACTGCTATTGTAATAATTAGCATCGGCTGTAGCCAATGTGGAATTTGGTGCTGTGCTCCCTATCAGATTACGTAAGGTCGCAGGTGCAGAACTGGCCTGAAACAGATGGCTATGGGGCGGTATTTGCGCCAGGGTCAGGCTGACGTTTTCCTGTCCGGCGCTAAGGCCCTGATTATAAGTAATATTCAGAGCTGGATTAGCCCCAAAGCATACAGGGGTGCGGCCACGCAAATCCGGCAAGTTAAAATTGGTTTGGCCATTACCGCCAAACTGCACACCGATCAGGCTGTACAATGCCTGATTGGCATTGATAACCAAAACTTGCCCGTCACAGGCGCTCCAGTACTTAGGGGCAAAATTATAAGCGACAGCTTTAATTTCTCCGACATAGGGTGTTGACATAGTTGTTCCTTATTGCTCAAACAAAGGGATTAAACAAACTACTGCTGTGTTGGTCATACCACTTAACTGACCGCTTTTTTCCTCGAAATACAAATGTGATAACTGTCAGCCGCATGAGGCGTCAGCAGCAGCTCTGCTGTGCCAAAAGCCGGATGGCTTAGCCTGTAAGTGCCCTGAGGGCAATGCAGATCAGGCGGGCCCTTTAATTCCACAGAAAAGGCGTCAAAGGCATGTTCCAGCCCTTTATTCCGACTCACTTGTGTGACAGTAAGCTGCAACTGAGTCTGCTCTGTTTCAGGGTGTAAAACAGCAATCTGCTGCCCCACTAATTCTTGTACTCTGTCGTAAGTAAATAATTCCAATCTGGCCTCCTGGTTGTGGTTTTTAGTGTCCGGCTAAGCAACTACGCCATGCTCTGACTGAAACTGCGTAAGGCTGGCGGGTACCAAATCATGCGCTCATAAGGGGGTTGAACAACTTCAGTGGAAAACCCAAGGCTTTGGTATAACTGCTTTGCCACCTGGTTTTGTTGCTCTACCGATAACAGCATAGGAGCAGCCACCTGAGCGGCACAGTGCTGCAGGGCTTGTAATACAGCCTTACCAAAGCCCTGGCCACGGGCTTGCGGAAGAAAAGCAATATCAATCAGATGCACCAGATCATGAGAAAAATCTATGCTGGCTTTGCCTATAGGCTCCTGCTGCTTTTCGATGATGAAATACATGGCGTTGGGAAACTGCTCTGAGTAGCTCTGCGTTTGTGCTTTCAGCTGCATTTCCACTATGGTTTCAACCAGATCTTTTTCGGCATCTATCCATTGCAAATCCTGCCGGACTGCATGATGTAGTTTTTCCAGAAAAGCCTTATCTGAAGCAACAGAGGGGCGAATATGTAATCCGAGTGGTAATTGAATGCCCTGCACTTTGGGGTCCTTGTAGTTATTATCGCTGCAAACAACTATAAGCACGACTTTGAAAAACAACAAATTAATTTTTTAAAAATCAGACACATCGGCACAGTCCGGGAAATGACTCTTTAGTGGTGGGCGACAGAAAAATGTTTTACAGTAGCAAAGCCTCAAATTTTCAGGAAAAGCCGAATGACATCAGCTACTTTTGTGTTCTCTACCGGTCGTTGTGGTACTCAGTGGCTGACAGAAAAGCTGAGCTTGTTGTACCCGAACCAACAGATAGTGCATGAGCCTTTGTCTTTCCATTACCGGCCAGACCTCAATACGGAACTATTACCACTGAGTTGTAACAAGGAACTAATACAACAGCACCTGTCTGAAATTCAGCAACATTTAAACCGGGGGCGGAGTTATATTGAAACGGGTTTTCCCTGCTGGCGTCATTTAGAGTGGTTCAGGCAGCAACTAAATGGACGGGTCAGGCTCATACATCTGCACCGAGACCCACTGGATACAGTACATTCGTTGCTCAAGATAAATGCTTTTGTGCCGCCTTTTGTGCCGCATTTACCACTGAAAAATTTGTTTTTGCCAAACCCTGAACAGGGTTATCTGGCAGAGTGGCATGAACTCTGGCCTCTGCTCAACCCGGCTGAAAAAAACTTATGGTACTGGACCGAAGTGCAAGCTAAAGCTTTGCAACTCCGGCAGAATTGGCCTGCTGAGGATTGGCTGGAATTAAACTTTGAGCAATTATTCAGCGCAACAACTGAACAAGCCTTAACTGAATTTTTCGGGCCTGAAGCTGTTGCTGATGCGGCCTCTCCGGGCCTGGTTGATCAGTATGGCGCTGGCGCTATTGCCCTTTGTGCTATTGAATTTCCGCTGTTACAAAAAGTACCTGCTATCAAGCAAGTGGCTGAACGTTTAGGTTATAACTCCGACTTTTGCAGCAACAGCTGATACAAAGGCTGTAGCCTGCCCTGGATCAGCTGCTGTTGCTCAGGGTCAAATACCACATCGGGCCGTGCTGAAGCCTGCTGAAAAACCTGATCAGGTTGCTTGGCGTCTCTTGTGCTGAAACTTTGCCAGCGCTTTAGCTCATGGCTGTCAGGTGTCCTGCCAAGCCAGGCCGCCAGTTGCTCTGGGCTTGATTGGACCAAGTGCTGATAGTCGATGAAAACAGCCTGCTTCTGCCGAACAAGAGCTTCACTACTTTGCATCAGGATATAAAGCACTTCACAACGGCCACTAAAAAAACTGCCACAGTGTTGCCAGATATCACCCAGAACCCCAAGCTGACCAGGAAGGCCGGCCATATGCATACCAGAGATCCGCTGATGTGAGGCCAGAATAGCTTCAGGATCCCGCCCAAGGCACAGCGCTTTGGCAGCAGGAAACTGTTGCAGCCACAGCGGCCACAGCGGCAAATCCCAGGCGTTTAATTTCATTGCCAACTGAGTTTCTCCATGCCGGAAGCGGCCTTGCAACTGAACAGCCAGAGTTAGCAGTTGTGGTTTGAGATCTTCAGGCCAGAACGGGTCCAGTAACATATCGCTGATTAACATAGATTCAGACAGCAGCTTTACCCCGGATAGCTGGCGATATAAGCCCCCCAATAAGGTAGAACCGCAGCGGGACCAGTGAAAAATAATCAGGTCCGGACTGACTGGAGCTAATGTAGCAGTTTGTGCCAGCAGGTCAGAAACTAAGGTGACAGGCCTGATAAAGCGTGCCAGCAGCTTGCCTCGTTGTTTCAGTATATCGTCCTGAAAAAAAGGCTGCTGCAACGGCTCAAAAGCGGGAACCCAGTTCAGGGCCTGATGCTTTTTCCGGTAATCTGCGGGTTGCCAGAAACGACTGAACAGCTCCAGGTCAGGCACCAGCACAGTGTTATTCTGCTGCTCCAAAAAGTTCAGCATCAGGTCAAAGGTCAAATCCGGCCATTGCAGATACAGCGCCATTTGTTGCACAAAATCCTGGATAGAGCAGCTTTGTTGTAATGCTGCCAGGCTTTTTTCATCATGCAACAAGTGTCTATACAGTGTTAATTTGTGCTGCATTCAGGTTTCACTTTTTATCGGATAACAATTGATGTAATGCACCATACGGGGTTGATTTGTTGTATTTGCACTTGGACCATGAGGCAAAGCATGATGCCAGATGATCAAATCTCCGGCCTTTGCAGCTATGGCTTTCACCGGCCAGTCTGCCCAGTGCTGTTGCTGTAACTCAATCTCCGTTTTGTCCTGACTGGTGATCCAGTCTTCCGCCTGCAGATGAAAACCTGGCACACAACAAAAAGCCCCTTGTTGCTCTGTGGTATCTGTTAAATAAACTAAACCCTGAGTTGCAAACTCAACAGGAGCACGAAGTGGCATATCCCAATGCAAATCCGGGCCAGGAAAGGCCCAGTCTGCCGTCTGTGGCGGGTTAAAACTCACCCTGTCTGTGCTCATCACCAGATCGGTTCTTTGCCAAAGCTGCTCAAAAACCTGTCGGATCAGGGGTACTTCCCGGTTGGCATCTAAAGCCGGATGACGAAACAACGGCAACATGATTTTTTCACACAAGCCCAAATGCCTGTACCAGCTTTGTGGTTCCTCTGGCGAGGCCTGCAGATAGTGCCAGATAGCGGCCCTGCTTTGTTCACATTGTTCCGGTGTCAGTACAGCCGGCACCACCAGATAACCAAATTGGTGCCAGAAAGCCAGCTGTTGTTCTGACAGTACTGAAGGTATTGCCCTACTCTGTTGCCCGGCAGCCAGTTCACGCAATTGCTGATTGATCTGCTGTTTTTGTGTTTCAGTAAGTGCTAATTGCCGCACTTCCTGTTGTAACTCAGACAGCCTGTCGCAGCGGTATAACAGCTGCAAACCCGGATGCAAGCCAAAACCCGCCAGATCCAATAGTGCTCTGTCGACGAACCATTCGTTCGCCGGCAAGGCAGTGGGGAGTTTTAACTTTTTGATCTGAGTTTTTTGCCACAATCTGTAAAAATGAAAGAGCCCTTCGAGACTCAAATCATCACTTGCCGCCAATGGAAAGCTCAGACTTTGATAATCTAATTGCCACAACGGAATTTGCCCGGATTGATAACTAAACTCAAGAACAGAGCCGGGTTTAAGCAGCAATTGTTTGCGGTATTTTGCCAGAGTTAACTGGCTTTGCTTCTCCACCAGCCGAAACTGCTTATAAACCTGAATTTCAGTGCACAATTTAATATCTACCGGGCCAGGTTCAAATTCGGGCAATAGCATCTGGTTTTGTAGTAGTCCGGTTTTGCCTTGTGCCAAAGCTTTAGCACTGTCCAGGTCCAAACAAAAGACAGGCCCTAATGTATGACGTTGCAGCTTTTGTTTGTATTGCCATTCCAGTTCTGCCGACAACAACACTTGTTGTGGGATCAGACAACCGCCGTCTTTCAGACAAGACTGTAAATTGACAAAAATCTGCACCTGAGGTTCCTGCTCCAAAAACTGATTCATGGTTTCAGACAAGATCAGGTCATAGCTCACGCCTGATTGCGGTTGCCACACAGTCGCATCAGCGCATACCCAGTCCGCTATTCTGTCCTCCAGTTTCAGCGTTTTACATAAATGCCGAAAGCTATCGAGGGAAAACTGATGAATATCCAACGCAGTCACCTGAAGCTGCTGTGCACTGAATACACTGAGTAAGGGCAAGATCAGCCAACCTAAAGGGCCAGTGCCCGCATAGAGCACAAACACTGGGCGATCTTCGGTCAGACGGTCCTGTACCGCCCTGTAAATAGCCTGCAAAAAGACCCTGCTTCGCTCAATATCCTCGGCGCACTGAGCCGCTGTAGTGGGTGATACAGCTTTACCAAAGGGCGTCAGGGTAAAGTCTTTATCTTTGTATTGGTCAGGGTGCAAATCCAGGTTGAGATGCTGGCATAAGGTGGTCAGCAACGAAACAACCAAAGGTCGTGCTTCAGCTGCGCCCTGGCACTTCAGGATCTCAGCTGCAAAAAGTGGTAACAAATCTTCAGTTAACTCTGGATAATTCAGTGTTCCATCCGGCATAAATTTGCTCCTTTAGTTCAGCATTAACTACACAGTCCAGCACCAGATTGATGCGCGGCTCTGCACCTTTATTTTCGACCCTATGTACCTGATCAGCGTTGATGTACCATAGCTGGCCTGCTTGCATAGGCACCAGTTGATCATTGACAAAAAACTTCAGTAATTCATTGGTTTGCAGTGGCAGATGCAAACGAGCTTCTCCTTGCTCCAGACACAAGCCCTGATCGCGGTGCGGTTTAATTTCAGCTCCGGGGTGTAAGCGCATCAGCCGCACTGATTTCACTGAGAAAGGTAAAGCAGTCACAAAACGCAGTAAAGCAGGGCTTTGCTCTAATTGGGGTAAATTACTCCAGTCGTCACTGGGATAAATAGCAAAACTCTGCAAAATACCGTGGGCATTCAGATGCTCTGAGACACAACGCAGAGGCAATACATCCCAGCCGCCCTGATAATCTCTTTTATTCACATGGGCATGCCATTGCAACTGCAGCAGCAATTCCAGTTCTTCACGCATTTGTTGAAATCCGGCAACAGGGCCAAGCAACGCAAAACTACAAATAGTCATGGCTAAGTCGTTATTTTTGTTTTATAAAAACCTAGGCTAGCAGATAAAAGGAACAAATAAAGACTGTGGAGAACAAATTACTTACTGAGCAGAAAAAACAACAGCATCAATTCATTGAGGCCAAAATGACTGAGCCACTGCAAAAAGTATTAGCCTTTTTTAATGACATAGGTATTGCGTATCAGCTACAGCCGTTGACTGAACCCAGCTTTTTAGCAGGAGTGTTGATTAAAAATGGCGGCCTTTGTATAGACCCGGAACAGCTTCTTCAACCAGGAGATTTGCTGCATGAAGCAGGTCATATAGCTGTAATGCCCACTGCCCAGCGTCATTTGCTGAATGACAATGTGAATGAGTCTGCAAATCAGGGACCAGCCGAAGAAATGGCAGCTATCGCCTGGTCATGGGCAGCTTTGGTGCATTTAAATTTGCCGCCTGAATTTTTATTTCATGCTGACGGCTACAAAGGCGGTTCAGAAGCCTATATAGCCGCCTTTAGTGACGGAGGCGGTTTTGGCCATCCGCTATTGAGCTGGTATGGCATGTGTGAACCACCAGGTTCTGCGGACAGCTACCCACAGATGAAGCTCTGGTTAAGACCATAAGTTTACTGCTGTAATAAAAAATGCAGCTGGTTACGCACAGCTTCAGGATCCAGATGGGTAAAAGGCAAAATCAAATCCATTTTACCGTTTTGGTCTACATCTGCTGTGGATGCAAGCATACCGTTCAGCGGTATGGCTTGTTTTAACCGAACACTTTTACTGCTAAACAGCTTTTCTCTGGCACTTTGATACAGTTTTAAATGATCTTCATCTCCTATCAACAACAAAGCCGGAGCCTGCTCTGAGACCAGCGCTTTCAGCACAGGTAAATTCACCTGAGCGTTACCAATACTGACCTGTGCTGTAGCGTCTTGTCGATACACAGGCTTATCCGGAAACTTACCGCTGGGTAATTGTGGGAAAAACTGCAGTTCCATAGTGGCAGTGCCTGCCAGTAAAGCCCTTACCAGAGTGCCTATACCAAACTCAGCTGCCGGGGTGAAAAAGTCTAACTTTTTGTCGTTGTTTAAGTCGGCAAATACAGGTTCAGACTGGATCCCTTTGGTATTAATACGTGCATCAGGTTCAGCTTTAAACTGCAAAGTACCCTGTTCCATAGTGCCGTAATGAATACGGTAGCTATAGCTTTGCTCTACGGCATCGGCAAATTGTTCCTGACGTACAATAAAGTCGGCTACACCATCATTATTTAAGTCTTTCACATCGTATAACCTGTTGATCGACAAGCCTTTAAAGCTACGACCATCGCCGCCCCTCAGCTCTGCCTGAACATCCGGCGTTAAACCTAATCCAAGCTGAATCGTCTGGGCTTGTGTGGAAAAACCAGTTTCGGTTTGCAAGTAGAGTAACAAGCTATCGTCTATCGCAAAGCCAATATCAGTACGGCCATCGCCATTCCAGTCCAGAAATCGTGCTTTGCGACTGGTGTAATCCGGGTTTTCATCAAATAAACGGGATTTAGCGTCCACAGCTAAAGAGAACAAACTAAAACTGCCGTCCTGTTGCTGCAGATACAGATGATGCGTCTTGAAATCAGGCACAATAAAATCAGATAAACCATCCTTATTAAAGTCATAGACAAAATCCAGCTTCAGCAGCCTTTTGCTATCCACAGTGCGGTACAGAGATTCAGTGTTCAGTAAACGATGCCAGCTGCTGTCTTCAGGTTTAAAAAAACTGATGCCTTCACTGCCCAGGACTACCAATACTTCAACCGGCTGACTTTTGATCTGCGCTTTGTGGAAAAACTGCGATTGTATTGGCAGAGGTACCTGCTTTGCGGTCTGGGTGGTTAAATCAACCCAGCTCAACCAGCGACTGCTGGATGAATGGCCAGATTGCAGCACGGCTTTAGCTCCTGGCATCAATAAGGTATCGCCGTTCGCCGGATGCTCCAGTTGAACCTGAACCTGTTTAAACTCTGAGGCCATTAAAGGTGCTGCCGACACAACAGCAGTGATAGCTAAACCAGCCAGATACTTCAACTTCTTCATTCCCTGTTATTCCTTTGTCTATGTATTACAAGATTCTTCTACGTAAAAAGCTGCTAATCGGAGGTTTAAGCCGGAAAAAAGTTCCTGCCTCAGCTGATAACAGCGTAAAATATTGAATTGTTTCCTGTTCCAACCGCCAAGCGGCTAACCCAAGAGAGTTTTTATGTCGATAAACTGGTTCCCAGGCCATATGCACAAGGCCCGCAAAGAAATTGCCGAGGTCATGCCACAGGTCGATATCATTATCGAAATGCTGGACGCCCGCATTCCTTTTTCCAGTGAAAACCCTTTGGTGCCCGAACTGCGTGGCGACACTCCGGTGATCAAGGTACTGAACAAAGCGGACTTAGCAGATCCGGCTGTTACTGCCTTATGGGTTGAACGCTTTGAACAGGAAAAAGGTATTAAGGCCATTCCTATTAGTCAGCAAAACCCTGAACAAATCAAGGCTTTATTACAACTTTGCAACCAAATGCTGCCAGACCGGAACTTAGATATCCGTGGTGCCCGCGCCATGATCATGGGCATTCCTAACGTGGGTAAATCTACCATTATCAATACATTGGCTGGCCGTACTATTGCCAAAACAGGCAACGAAGCTGGTGTCACCAAAATCCAACAACGTATTCGTTTAGACAATAATGTCATTCTGACCGACACCCCAGGATTTTTATGGCCCAAGCTGAGTCCGGCCAGCTGCGGTTACCGTTTGGCCGTAACAGGCGCTATTAAAGACACGGCCTTTGACTACGCCGATATCGCCATTTTTGCCGCTGATTACTTACTC
Source organism: Gammaproteobacteria bacterium (assembly GCA_018825965.1). Lineage (GTDB taxonomy): Bacteria > Pseudomonadota > Gammaproteobacteria > Enterobacterales > Alteromonadaceae > Pararheinheimera. The sequence continues at coordinate 6,336 of JAHKAA010000025.1, read as the reverse complement.
AAAGCCTACCCACAACAAGTAATGGCGCGTTATCAGTTAAAAGAACAACCAGAAAACGACCTGGCTTTATTAGACGCTTTGGGCGAACGTCGTGGTTGTATGCGTAAAGGGGGTGTGGTTGATCTACAAAAAGCCGGTTCCATTTTAATTACCGAACTTCGTGCTGGTTTGTTTGGCCCTGTCAGTCTGGAAACACCGGATATGGTGACAGAGGAATTGCAGAATGCTAAGTTAGAGGAAGCCACCAGAGCTGCTGAAAAAGCTGAGCGGGAAAAAGTCCGTCAGCAAAAAGCCAAGAAAAAATACCGTTAGCCCGGCTGGTCCGGCGACGAACCAACCAGGGGATCCTTATGTTTCGTTTTACGCCTTCAGTGCTCAGTCTGTTACTGCTTACCAGCGGCTCTTTATCAGCCGCTCCTGTAGTGCTGCATAATATTCAGGGTTATGGCTTTGATGAAAAAGGCCAAATCGCCGAATTCAGTCATTTTGTATTTGATAACCAAAGTGGAAAAGTACTGGCTCGTGGCGATAAAGCAGCTGTTGTTGCCTATGACAAAGCAGAACAAATAGACGGCAAAGGCCAGACGTTATTACCAGGTCTGATTGATGGCCATGGTCATGTATTGGGCTTAGGCCAAAACCTGAACAGAGTGGATTTACGCACCAGCAGCAGTGAAGCTCAGGCAGTGGCCCAAGTGGCCGCTTTTGCTAAAACTCACCAGCACTCGCAATGGATTTTAGGTGGGGGCTGGAATCAGGTCCTATGGCCAACCCAGCAGTTTCCCGGCAAAACATTGCTTGATGAAAGCATTAAAGATAAACCTGTCTGGTTAACCCGGGTTGATAGCCATGCAGGTTGGGCTAATAGCAAAGCGCTGCAACTGGCAGGCATCACCAAAGAAACCATAGATCCACCAGGTGGTGAAATTATCCGGGATAATGAAGGCAATCCAACAGGCGTATTAATAGACAACGCTATGTTATTGCTGGAAAAACATATTCCAGAGCAATCCGAAGCTGAGCGTTTAGCTGCGTTAGATGCTGCGTTTCAGCATTTATTGGCTTTAGGCATTACCTCTGTCCATGACGCAGGTGTTGACGCAGCAAACCTGCAAAGTTATCAGCAACTGCGTAAAGACAACAAACTGCCGCTGCGTATTTACGCCATGTTATCAGCAACAGATCCAGATTTAGCGGACTGGCTAAAAGCCGGCCCAGTGCTGGATCAAGAAGATGTGTTGGTTGCCCGTTCAGTGAAAATTTATGGCGACGGCGCCTTAGGCAGCCGCGGTGCGGCTTTAATAGAAGCTTATTCTGATCAACCTGGCCAAAAAGGTTTATTTGTCACCCAGCCAGATAAACTCACAGCTGTGATGAAACTGACGCTGGACGCTGGTTTTCAAACCAATGTGCATGCAATAGGGGATTTAACCAACCGTTTAGTACTGGACAGGTTTGAACAGCTGGCAAGCAAAGAGCAACTGGAGCAAGGCCGTCACCGTATTGAACATGCCCAGATAGTTTCACCTAAAGATATCCCACGTTTTGCCCAGCTGCATATTCTGCCGTCCATGCAACCTACCCATGCCACTTCAGATAAAAATATGGCGGCCGATCGTTTAGGTATAGCCCGTTTACGTGGCGCTTATGCCTGGAAAAGCTTTGTGGATCAGGGCAGTCGTATAGTGGCTGGTTCAGATTTCCCGGTAGAGCTTGCCAATCCTTTTTATGGTATTCATGCCGCGGTAACACGTCAGGATCAGCAAAATCAGCCTGTAGGAGGCTGGTTGCCGGAACAGCGCCTGACCTTAACTCAGGCTTTAAAAGCCTTTACCCTCGATGCAGCTTATGGCGCTTTTCAGGATCAAAGCATGGGTTCGTTAGCGCCTGGCATGTGGGCTGATTTTATTTTGGTTGATCGCGACATTTTTAAAGCTCCTGCTGAAACTTTATGGCAAACCAAAGTGCAACAAAGCTGGGTAGCCGGACAACAAAAATATAAGGCACAGCTGTAGGGGCGGGGCTTGTCCCCGCCCGTCTCGCCGGAAAATCTATGTTCGGAAGAAAAGCGCAGTCTACAAGTAAGAAGGGTTTATGATTAGTCAGAAATGGTCAAAATTGGTCCGTTCCCTGCAGCAAAAAAAATACCGCAAAGCAGAGCAGTTGTTTTTTGTCGAAGGCGAAAAGTCGGTGCTGGAATTGCTGCACAGCTCCTGGAAAGTGCGGGCAGTCTTTGGCACTGAACAGTTTTTGCAGCAACACCATGGCCTTTGTACTAAAGCTGATTTAGTGCAGCAATGCACTGAACATGAACTGGTACAAGTGGGTACATTTAGCAGCAACAATGCTGCTTTGGCTGTAGCAGAAATACCAGCAACACTGCCATTTAAAGAGCAACAAGGCGACTGGGTGCTGGTTTTGGATCAAATCAACGACCCTGGTAATTTAGGCACTATTATCCGCATTGCCGACTGGTATGGTATTCGCCAGTTGCTGTGTTCTCCCGACACAGTAGATTTATACAATCCTAAAGTGATAGCTGCGGCTAAAGGCTCATTTTTACGGGTACAGATGTTTTATCAGGAGCTGTTACCTGTGTTAGCACAAAGCGCCATGCCGGTTTATGGTGCTTATCTTGAAGGTGAGTCTGTGCATCAACTCAAACTGAGCAAAGCCGGTGGTTATCTGGTGATGGGCAATGAAGCCAATGGGATTAGCCCTGCATTAACACCAGTGATCAGCCACCCTGTCACTATCCCCAGTTTCAGCGACACTGAATCACTGAATGTGGGCATAGCCACTGCTATTTTATGCGATAACTTTAAACGCCTTGCTGCGTTGTAAAGGTTCTGAGTTATAGCGGATCCGTCTGTGAGTAAAGAGCCGGATCCGCTACACTAGCCTCAATTTTCCAAGTCCAGCTGAGGCTCTATGTTCCCTACCCTCGAAGATTATGTTGGTCAGACGCCTTTAGTGCGGCTGCAACGTATGGCCAATCACACTCAAAGCACGGTGCTGTTGAAACTCGAAGGCAATAATCCGGCAGGTTCAGTCAAAGACAGGCCAGCCCTTTTTATGCTGCAACAGGCTGAAGCGCGGGGGGATATCAAACCAGGCGACTGCCTGATTGAGGCCACCAGCGGCAATACCGGTATAGCTCTGGCCATGGCCGCTGCCATAAAAGGCTACAAAATGAAGCTGATTATGCCGGACAATATGACAGAGGAGCGTAAGGCCTCAATGCGGGCTTATGGCGCTGAGCTGATTCTGGTCAGTAAAGAACAAGGCATGGAATACGCCCGTGATCTCGCCAAACAAATGCAGGCGGAAGGTGTGGGTTTAGTACTGGATCAGTTTAATAACATCGACAATCCTGCAGCGCATTTTGCCTCAACCGGGCCAGAAATTTGGCAACAAAGTCAGGGCCAGGTAACCCACTTCGTCTCCAGCATGGGCACCACAGGCACCATAATGGGTGTATCTCGTTATCTGAAGCAGCAAAATTCAGCTATTCAAATCATCGGCTTGCAGCCCGCTGAAGGCAGCAGTATTCCGGGCATCCGCCGCTGGCCAGAAGCTTATTTACCTGGTTTTTATGAAAAACAGCGGGTTGATCAAATCATCGATATCACGGCCGATCAGGCTTTAGACACTATGCGTCAACTGGCACAGCAGGAAGGTATATTTTGTGGGGTCAGCTCTGGTGGTGCAGTTTATGCGGCTTTGCGTCTGGCTGAGCAGTTGGATGATGCAGTGATAGTGGCCATTATCTGCGATCGGGGTGATCGTTATTTATCTTCAGGAATTTATTAGTGCCTTTTGAATACTTAGCCTTATTGGCTGCAGTCTGTTGGGCTGTCGGCAGTTTGTTATCTGCCACCGCCTCCAGTCATTTAGGCGCTTTTGCTTTTACCCGCTGGCGATTAGCTTGCGCGGCCAGCATGTTATGGTTGTGGGCATATTTTAGTGGCGGCTTTACGACCTTAGCTTTACCTCAGCTGCCGCTTTTAGCTATATCGGCACTGATTGGTATCTTAATTGGAGATACGTCTTTATTTGCCTCAATGAACAGGCTCGGACCACGTCGTGCCGGCGTATTATTTGCCACACATGCGATGTTTTCGGTGTTGTTAGCCTATTTGTTTTTAGGCGAATCTATTTGGGGCTGGACTCTGGTGGGTTGTGGTTTATTAAGCTCTGGCGTGATGACCGCCATAGTGTTGGGGCGCAGGGCGGAAGAGCAACATCATTGGGAATCGAATCAGTCTCAGCTAGGTTCCGGCATCGCCTTAGGCCTGATCTCAGCCGTTTGTCAGGCCGCTTCTACGTTGATGTTAAAACCTTTAATGGAAACCAACATAGACGCAGTCAGTGCATCTGCTGTGCGGATGACGGTTGCATTATTCGCTCACCTGCTGCTGTTTTGGCTGGGCTTTAAAGTGGCTCGGGTTTATTTGCCTATGACGAAAAAAATCTTCGCCATGGTGGTTGTGAATGCTGGCTTATCGATGGTGATAGGCATGACGCTGATTTTACAGGCTTTAAAAACAGGTGATGCAGGATTAATTGGCATGCTGTCGTCTGTCAGCCCTGTGGTCGTTGTACCTTTATTGTGGCTGGTTTATAAAAGACGGCCTGCTTTAGGAGCCTGGCTGGGTGCCAGCCTGACAGTCGCTGGCACAGTGCTGATTTTATGGCATTAAGTTCTGTATAAAGGAAAACTAAATGGCTTCCGGGATCTGGTTTCTGTGGTAATCAATCAGGCTTAAAATTTCTGCCAAAGCACCGGCATGACTTGGCGTTAAAATGCCATTGTGACCAAAAATAATATCGTTGGACACAGCCAGTACCCAGACGGCCTGCATATTGGCATCGTCACAACTCTGTATGGTACGCCGCGCCTGCACCCGGGCGCGAATACGCCAGCCAGAACGGTTTAACTGCATCATGCACCCCGGTATAGCGTCATGCTGAGCAAGACTGCTATGAAGTTGAAGAGGCGTTTCGCAGTTACCTTTGGGGCATTTATCTATATCATGGGTAATAGCCCAGGAGTTTCCCACTGCCTGCTCACCATCTTTTATAAAGTTAAATGCTTCTTTTACCGCGAAGTCCCCTTTGGACTGCAATACCACCATACTGGGTTTTTGCCGGTCGACGCTTAATAAAGTATCGAGTGGCTTATACTCTTTGGCAGTGACTGCAGGGTTCAGTAACAAGTACAAATTGGGATTATCTTTACCCAAATCTATAGCCTTTTTTACCCGTTCTTTACTGGCATGCAAAGCCACTGAACCACCCAAGCTATGACCTATAAAGATATAACGTTTTAACTGACCTTGTTCAACCACAGCATCAAGCTTGTCCAGTAACTGGCTTACCCCTTGCTCACCGACCAGACGCGATACTCTTTTGCGTTGAAAAATGGTTGGAAAGTCCAATGGCTCCATCCAGCCTTCAGCTTTATCAGACTCGTCCAGCCACAAAGGATCGTATTTATCACCCCGCCAGCCCAGATAAAGGCCGATTAGATTTCGCTGTGGTGCAACTTGCTGTAATTCTTTGATATAGGTTTGAAAAGCAACAAAGTTGGAATCAGTAGGTGCCGCATTCTGATGCCAGCCGTGTACAAAAATCACCAGCTCTGCAGTGGCAGAATCGGGCTTTTTAATACGGTCAAACAAAGCTTGTTGTTGTTTTAAATCGTGAGGCTGACCTTCATCATTAAATTCAACCACATGAAAGTTGCTGTTTGCTGTGTTTTCATCGGGAAAATGGTACTGCTGATCAGGAATAGGGGTGGCAAATATAGAGATCAATACCAAGCTGATGAACAGCAATGGGATCAATTTCAGCCATGATCGCCAGCTAAGCCGGATCAATCTGAACCAAAGGTACTGCGCCGCACGAACTAAAATCAAACCACACCTAAACTGCTGTAAAAACGGGCTGCATTATAGCGAAATGGGGGGGTAAAAGGTAGGTGGGATTAACGGGATCGACTGTAGGGGCGCCCCTTGTGGGCGCCCGTTTGGAATTTTAACAGCAGATTGGTTCTGAATTCGGGGGCGGTGAACTGTAGGGTGCAATCGCCGGAGGCATTGCGCCGTTGATGCAATCGCCGGAGGCATTGTGTCAACAACAGTCTAAAAGTGATCCACAGCAACAATCTAAAAGTGATCCACTACTCCTTGAGTTTATCCATTAATCCGGCTTGTTTCTTTTCTTTGATCCGATAGCTTTCTCCTTTAATTTGTAAGATGTGAGAGTGATGTAAAACCCGGTCTAACATGGCTGAGGTAAGTGCTGTATCGTTAGCAAACACCTGTCCCCACT
>JAHKAA010000024.1 GCA_018825965.1 Gammaproteobacteria bacterium | reverse complement strand
GCTCATAGAATCTATTTTACGTTCTTTTAGGGATATTCATTTCAGTGCAGGGCAGCAATCCTTCTCCTGCACATTCTCTGCTGGTATTGCCTGCAGTTCATCAGGCTATGCAGATGCGGATATGATGATGAACGCCTCCGACCAAATACTCTACAACGCCAAGCGCGGCGGCAGGAATCGAGTGTTCATTGATCTCGAAGGCGAGTAACAGAATAGAAGTACATTCTTTATATGCATATACTCAATGACAGTTGATGATTCAAACCAGACATTTATGCAACCTAAACCTGAATTCATTATATGGCCGCTATTCGCTCATAGTGAACTATTGATGCACGTTAATAGTCATTAACGTGCATCATCACAGCCTGGCTGTGATCTACCCAATACATTTTCAAATCGTATTATTGTTCATCAGTAACAGCTCTGAACTGATTGGCTGGCAGCGGGGAAGCCTACGCTTGTTAGCCAGTCGAAGGCTTCTTGCTGCTTTGTGAATATCTTTTTGTTGTAGTCTGCTGAATTTATAAATTTATCCAACTGATGTTCTTTCATTATGTTTGGATGAAACACATAAGCTGTGTATTTGAGCTGATGCAATACACACCATTTCATTAGATCTTGCATCACCTTTTCAAAATCCGGTGTGCCCAGTTGCCAGTGATCTAAGTACACAATACGAGCCCATGGCTGGCCATTCATAGACTGAACCAGTTGTTTGAGCTGAATCGCGTAATCCTGTGCTGTATCCACACTCCAGGCGCCGTGAATTTCCGCCAGTATCAGCTGATTTTCCTGCCAAAGCTTAAATTGTCCGTGATAGCTCATCATCTGTTGTTGGTCCATCTTCAGATCTGTCGTCAGGCAGATAACTATGGTACAGCCTTTTTGTTCTCACAAGGTTTGGGGTCCGGACAAAGTGGCAAACACACAGGGAACTGAGATAAGCTGCTATGCATGGTGTTTAGTGATGTGTTTAGTTTGGGATCCTTATGCAACTTTCTGATGTGGTTATTCTTAGCTGTGCCCGCACTGCTATTGGCAGTTTTGCCGGCGCTTTGTCTTCGTTAAGCCCTGCACAATTGGGCACCGTGGCTGCTAAAGCGGCCATCAGCCGAAGTGGTGTGGCGGCAGATCAAATCGACCATGCCGTTTTTGGTCATATTATTACGACCGGAACAGAAGACGCGTATTTAGCCCGTCATATAGCGCTGAATTCTGGTATGCCTGTCAGCAGTGCCGCCTTTAATGTCAATAGGTTATGTGGTTCTGCCTTACAAGCCGTGATTTCTGCAGCCCAGTTGATCCAATTAGGCCAAAGCCAGATTGCTTTGGCAGGTGGCGCTGAAAGTATGAGTAACGGCGCTTATTTGTTACCCGCAGTGCGTAAAGGTTTACGCCTTGGGCATGGCGCTGTGACAGATTTAACCTTAGGTATTTTGTCCGACCCTTTTGGTACTGGTCATATGGGGCTGACTGCTGAAACTATTGCAGCTCAATACGGCTTTGGCCGCACTGAGCTGGATGCTTTTGCCTGCGAAAGTCAGCGCCGTGCCGCTTATGCACAGCAGCAAGGCTACTTTGATGAACAAATTGCGCCTGTTATGGTTCAGTGCCGTCAGAACGAACTCTGGGTAAAACAGGATGAACATATCAGGCCTGATACCACAGTGGAGACTTTAAGCCGCCTCAAAGCTGCCTTTAAAAAAGATGGTCTGGTGACAGCCGGTAATGCCTCTGGCTTAAATGATGGTGCCGCCGCTTTGGTGTTAGCAAGTAGCAGTGAAGCCAATCGTCTTGGTGTAAAAGCCGCAGCCCGTTTATTGGGCTACAGTTTTGCCGGAGTAGAACCAGCTCTGATGGGGCTTGGGCCTATACCCGCAGTGCAAAAACTGCTGAGTCAGACCGGGCTTTTGTTGCAACAGATTGATGTGATTGAATCTAACGAAGCTTTTGCATCACAGGCTATGGCTGTCAGTCAGACTCTGGGTTTTGATCCTGCTAAAGTAAATCCAAACGGCGGAGCTATAGCACTTGGCCATCCTGTTGGGGCTACCGGGGCTATTTTAGTGGTAAAAGCTTTGGCTGAATTACAAAGAACAGCGGGGCGTTATGGCTTGATCACTATGTGTATAGGCGGAGGGCAGGGCATAGCTTTATTGATTGAACGGCTCTGATAAAAGAAACCCCGGTTTAGCTTTTCTCTTTAAAAGGACTTAAAAGTCTGAACCGGGGTTCCAGGGGACTCATCAGAAGTGGTATTTCAGACCCAGAGCCACGCGGCTATTGTCGATATCACCTTTTTCGTCTTCGATTTCTATGCTGTATTGCATAAAGTCAGCACTAAGTGTGACATCCAGTTGTTCTGTGATGCTATAAGCAGCGACTAAGCCAGCAGAGAATGTAATTCCAGAATCAGAAGCCATAGTTCCGCCTGCTCCGATTTGTTCAATGGCTAATTTAATATCTGTATCCCAACGAACCAATCCGGCGCGGCCACCAAAAGACCAGTGTCCTGCCATGCGGTCCGTCATATACTGTGCATGTAAACCTAATCCAGTGCTGTCTGCTGAAATAGTGGCGTTATACATAATGTCATCGCCAAAAGTGTCAGAAAATTCAATAACATCAGCATTACCATAGTCGATGTAGCTCAGGCTGGCAGACCAGTTAGGGCTGAATTGGTAACTCAGGCCTAAAGAGGCTGACGTTGCATTACCTGCATCTCCTTCGGCAGACTGGCGGGCAGAGCCTAAATCTGCTGTGACTGCAAAGCCTGATGTTTCAGCTAAAGCTAAAGGGGCAGCAGAAAGTAAAGCTAGTGCTATCAATGGTTTAAATGCGTTTTTCATTACAGTTCCTTATGTGTTTTTTTTGCGCCCGAAGTGTAAATTGATTGGTGCTGGGGTGTAAATTGTTGTTTTAAAAAGTTTGTAAATATTTATGTAGCAAAAAAACAACCTGAACAGAGCTTGTGTTGATCCTTATCAGCATTTGCCTGATTAAAAGCGACTACACTGCGGCTATCTTCACTCCATAGTAAAGGATGTTTATGCGTTGTTATTCGGCCGAACAAGCACTTTCATTGATCCAAAATGACGAAAGCATTTGGTGTCATTCGATGGCTGCAACTCCCTACAGCATGCTCAACGGCCTTGCCCGTGTTGCGTTGGACAAACAAAACCTGACCTTACTTAGCCTGCATACAGAACACAGCGAAGTTTTATGTTCAGCGGAATTAAAAGGCCACTTGCGGCAGCGGGTGTTTTTTGTTGGCAGACCCAGTCGGCCAGCTGTGAATGCAGGGCTGGCTGATTATGTACCTGCCTTTTTATCGGAAATTCCTAAGTTGTTCCGCAGTGGGGAGCAAAAGCTGGATACCGCTATTATTCAGGTATCGCCGCCGGATAAACATGGCTTGTGTAGCCTTGGTATTTCAGTGGAAGCCACCAGAGCTGCTTTGCAGTCTGCGAAAAAAATCATAGCGCAGATCAATCCGAATATGCCCCGTACTCATGGCGATTCTTTTGTGCATCTGAAAGATTTTGCGGCTTATGTGGAACTGGATAGTCCCATTCCTTTGCATTTACCTGCTGTTGTTGATCCTGTGACAGCACAGATAGGCCGTCATGTGGCGAGCTTAGTGCGCGATGGCGATTGCCTGCAAATGGGTATAGGGGCTATTCCTGACGCCACTTTGGCTTGCCTTGGCGACAGGCAGCATTTAGGTATTCACACCGAAATGTTTTCTGACGGCGTTTTACCTCTGCTGGAAAAAGGCGTGTTTACCAACTGCAATAAGAAAAAACATCCGGGCAAAATAGTCACTACTTTTGCGATGGGCAGTCAGGCTTTGTATGACTTTGTGGATGACAATCCGGAAGTGGTGTTTTTAGATGTGGCTTACACCAATGACACTGCTGTGATCCGGCAGAACCCCCAGGTGATGGCCATTAACAGTGCTTTGCAGGTCGATTTATCCGGACAGGTGTGTGCGGATTCACTCGGAACCCGTATTTATTCGGGTGTAGGCGGGCAGATGGATTTTGTCCGTGGCGCTGCTTTGTCCGAAGGCGGGCGTTCTGTCATTGCATTACCAGCCACAGCAGCTGGCGGCACAGTGTCCAGGATCAGTTCTTTATTGGCGCCTGGCGCTGGTGTGGTCACGACCCGGGCTCATGTGCATTATGTGGTGACAGAATTTGGAGTGGCAAACTTGCGGGCACGCAGTTTGACTGAAAGAGCCAGAGCTTTAATTGAAATAGCAGCCCCACAATTTCGGGAACAGTTAGCTAAAGCCGCTTATGAGGATTGGGGTTTGCTGGTCTAGGGTCTAAAAAAGAAAAAGCCCTGAGTTCACCTCAGGGCTGAGTGCTTAAATTGAACAAATTAAAGTCCAGCTGCTGTCAGAGCCTGGAATGGACTGAGTCCACCAGTTCGCGCGATAAACTTTATTCTGATAGGACAGATGATCACCTTCACTGGCATGACTGGGCTGGCCGCTCCAGTCTTTTTGCGGCCAGTTAGGGTAGGCAAAAATCTGAGCTGGATCCAGGCCAGCACAACCCGGTGTTGTGGTTTCTGCCGGTTTTAAATCCAGATTGACAAAGTGAGTGGTATTCCTCAGATAAAAGCGGTTTTGTGCAGGGGTTGGCTGCACTGTGATCAGGGCATTTTGTTGCAAACCAATCTGCAGCAAAGTGCTGTACTGCGTATTCACCAACTGAGCTAAATCCAATGCCCATTGCTGATTGATGGCAGTGGTTTGGCTGATCAGCAGACTTTGTTCCATCAATTCCTGACCTGAGCTGTCAAATACACGCAGTACCGCAGTTTCACCGGCAGAGCCTGTCTGCCCTGAAGTTAAGTAGGCTCCTTTATCAAACCAGACAGGCTCTGGATCCGGGTCTGTGTTGCTATTGACCAGCAATAAATCCGAGCAGTTATAAAAGCCTTCGCCCGCTGCGTCTTCTCTTTGCCAACGGGTATAAAGTACGGCTTTGCCCTGACGATCCGCTGGCAAGCTGATGTTCAGCAGATAATAACCCGCTTGTGCTGTGATATCCGCTTGCTGGTGAATAAGTTGCAATTTATCCCAGTTTAAAAGTTCTGTGGCCGGATCATAATCGGCGCTGGATAAATACACTTGCCAGTAACTGGGGTTATGTGGCGTTGTGGCTTTAAACTTCAGTTGCAGGCTGTTTTGCTGGCTGACATCAATAGTGCTGTAGTGCCAATGGGCTGAAGGTGCATCCATACCGGCTTTACGTGAGTCCCCACCGGCACAAAGTAAACCAGTGGTCAGTTTGGCTTTGACGGCGTTGATATCCTGATAGTTGGCTACATTGCTGGAAAATTCGTGGTGCTGACTCAGAGGGTATTCGCCGGATTGCACAAAAGCGGCACGACAGGCGAGGTTGGGAATGCCAGAGCCGTCAGCAGGCCACCAGTAACCGCCATCTTCTTTACAAATTTGCTGCCGGGCTTTGGGGTATTCCACATAACCATGGGCCTGACTGTGAAAAGAGCAGAGCAGGGCAAGCAAGCTTAAAGTTCCGGTGAAGAGTTGTGATGTTTTCATAACAGATCTCCTTAAAAAGGCGCCGGAGTATATCCGGCGCTGTGAAGGCTACAGAAATTCGCTTTGGTGCAAACTTAAGAAGCGGTGCAGATCAGAGTCCAGCTGCTGTCTGAACCAGGTACTGAGTTGGTCCACCAGTTGGCTTTGTAAATCAGGTTCTGATAACGAATGTAGTTTCCACCTGATGCGTGATCGCCTTGTGGCCAGGCCGGGTAAGTCACTACAGTCGCAGGTACGCCAGCACAGCTGCCGCCGTCCCCACCATCACCGCCTGATCCACCACTGATAGTGCCGGCTGGTAATTGTGGGTAGTCCTGCTTCAGTGCAAAAGACTCTGTACCTACAGTAACCCGCCAGTTCGACGGCATAGGGATAGGCAGATAGTAGTTCAGTGTCATCTCCAAAGTGCCACCTGCAGCTAAAGGGCTGTGGCCAGGCAGGGTGAATTCCACTCTATGGAAATCATTGTCCAGACCACCAATATTGTTGCCTGAGCTGTTGGAACCATCTTCAATCACAGTGGTCCCCAAACCGCTTTGATCCGTCACGTTGTTGCCTGTTGCAGTGGGCACATCAAAGCTGATTTTTGTGCCACCAGGTAAGGTTTGGCCGCTGTTGTTCACCAGGGTTAGTTTAGGATTTAGTGGGTAGTTTGAATCCCCTAATTTAAAGCCGCCCAGGCTGACGTTCAGATCCAGACTGCTGGCAGGTAAAGGCCGTGAGTCACGCTGATTGCCGTACAAGGATGCGGTTTTAAATTTGTTATAGAAGATACTGGTTAAGTCATCACCAAAACCATATTCGCCTGTGCTGCTGTTGTAGCTGTAATCACCGGCCAGCTCCCAGAACATCACACCGCCTATGCCTCGTTCGATAATGTAATCGGCTTTGGCGGCAATACTGGTTTCATCTTCAATAGACAAAAAGACTTTTTTGGTAGTGTTCCAAAGCCATGGTGCAACCAGAGTGCTGTCGTAATGGTGCTGATAAGTGCCAATCAGTTGATCTTCAGGCTGATTCACCGGATCCAAACCATAAATTGCTGCATAACTGCCTAAGATGCCAGCCTGCAGGTTTTTGGTATGCCAAAGCGGGTTGGAACCAGCTGGCATTTCATTGCCATCTTTGCCCAAATCATGCCACAGGTTGTCTATGCCTACAGCACCGCTGCCACATTGGTTTTGTGCTGAGCCGCCGGTACCGGCAGGGCATTGATTCTGGTTAGGTAAAGGTGCTTTACCCCATAAACCATTGGTTCCGCCTGTGACATTGTTCCAGCCGCGACTGTAATAAGGCACGCCTATATTAATGCGGCCCGCTTGCATAGCACCACGGAAATAGTGGTAAGCCCAGTCGGTATTTAAGTAGCCGATGTTTTGGTACTGCGCCGAATTGTAGTAGTTCCAGGTCGCCAGCTCGTTGTCCTGACCATCATCAAAGAGTGCTGCATTAGGCCCAACATACTGATTCCATGCGCCATGCAGGTCGTAGGTCATAATGTTGACGTAATCCAGATATTGAGTGACAGGAAAAGCTTCCATGCCGCGTAGTAAGTAACCTGAAGAAGGCGAGGCTATGGTTAGCAAATAATGTTTGCCATCTGCCACTGCAGCCGCATCCAGTTTTTCTCTTAAGGTTTTCATCAGCACGGCATAAGAAGCCATTAAGCCGGCACGGCGGGCATTGGCTATGGTGAAATCATCCGGGTTGCCTGAGTCTTTCATGCTGGATGGGTACTCGTAGTCAATATCGGCCCCATCAAAACCATAAGTACGCAGGAAACTGACCACAGAATCTGCAAAGGTATTGATACCGTTGTAGTTAATGCTGTTGTCCGCATTGGTGGTCATGCTATAGAAACCACCACTGGCCACACGTTCACCTGCATCATTAAAGAACCCCCCTGTTTCAGCCCAGCCGCCAATGGAGATCAGGGTTTTGACATGCGGGTACTGTTTTTTGTATTTATTCAGCAGGTTAAAGTGGCCTTTGTAGTTAAATTCCGGGTCCATTTCTGCACCTGTCACTCCAGGCCATTCCATACCTGTGGCCGCATTGGTGGCACTTTGGGTGTTGCCTATGCCTACCTGATTGCTGGCATTGACATGAGCGAAAGCATAGTTGATGTGGCTGATTTTACTCCACGGAATATTAGGCACTAAATAGGTCGGTTGGCCATTAGCGCCATTGCGCCAACTGGTGAAGTAACCAATGATACGGCGTTTATGATCGGCCCCCATCAGCTCACGGCCATTGCTGTCGTACACTGTGCAATAAGGTATATCCAGATCAGGCGTGGCATACAAACCATCAGGACGACAAGCGGCATGACCACTTTGCTCATCTGTGACATTCACCAGCACAGACACTTCACTGCTTGCACCCAGATTGTCAGTGGCCACCACTCTGAGTTGCTGCTGACCAGCAACAGCTGTCCAACTGGTGGTATAAGGCGCTGCGGTTTGTTCTGCCAATAAGCTGGTGCCGAGATAAAACTGCACTTTGGCTACAGTACCGTCGCTGTCACTGGCAGAGGCGCTGATTAAAATGGTTTCGCCTGTTCTGTACTGGCTGTTATTGGCAGGAGAGGAGAGGCTGACTTGTGGCGCCTGATTGCCAGGTGCACTGGTCACGCTAAAGGCAACAGTGCTGCTTTGAGTGCTGGCATTTTCATTATCAAAAGCTACAGCATACAGCTGATGGTTACCTGCAACAGCTGTCCATGGGGCCTGATAAGGGCTGCTGCTGTCTGAGCTTAACAACTGATTATTCAGATAAAAATCGACTTTGCTGATACTGCCATCCGGATCTGTGGCGTTGGCACTGAAGCTGATCAGAGTACCAGTGTCAAAGCTGGTATTGGCAGCAGGGCTGGTGATACTTGCAGCAGGCAATTGATTTTCGGTCGCGCCATCGCAGTTGCCGAGCAAGCTCCATTCCTGATAGGGGTTTGAATACAAGGCCGGATCACGGTTTTGGTTCCACCAGTTGGCTTTGTACGCCTTGTTTTGATGTTTTACCTGATTATTGGTGACATAAGTGCCGCCTGCATCCCATGAAGCCAGGGGAGCGCAGTCGAGCGCAAGACTACTGAAACTGCTCAGGCTGAGTAGCCCGCACAGATAAAGTTTTTGTACCTGTTGCATAAAGTTATTCTCTTTGTTGTTTGACGAATAAAGCAACGGGCCAGTGGTTAACTTTGGCCCGTTGTGTTGTTGAGGTTATTGCGCCGGATGGCCTAAACCTTCATGCATAGCGTTGAGGATATGACCGTTGTCTGCATCCAGTTCCCAGGCAAAAATGCCGCCCAGTTGGTGCTGCAATACATAGTTGCCTTTGGCTTGCACAGAACGTTTAGTGTCGAAGCTGATTAAAGTGCCTACAGCGGAATTCCAGACATAGCTGGCTTTGGCCGTGTCGTCCCACAGCAGGCTAAAGCCATTGGCTCCGGTGCCGTTGACGCCACCCATATAGTCGGCTTCGATTTTTTTGTAGTCTTCGATACCTGCTTCCCAGCTACCGCTGATGCCAGCACCACCAGTGCCGGTAAACGGATTATTACCGCTGACGTTACTGACATTTTTCCAGCCGCGGCCATACATAGCAGCACCTAAGGTGATTTTGCCTGCAGGCACCTGACGTGACAGCAAATGCTGTACTGCTTCGTCTGCACTAAAACCTGGCAATGGAGAGTTTGGATTGGGGTATAAAGTAGTCTGATGGCCTAACACACCGTTCCAGGCACCGTAATAGTCGTAGGTCATCAGGTTGATGTAGTCCATGTACGGATGAGCTGCTTCCCAGTCAACCAGTTGCAGTTTTTGTACACCACCACTCATCGCAGCTGTGAGCTCATAAGTACGGCCTGTTTCCACACTTAACGCATCCAGCGCTTGCCGTAAGTCACGCATTAATAACGCAAAACCAGCACCGTCCTGAGGTGAACCCAAGGTAGGGTGGGCACCGCCGCCGCCAGGGAATTCCCAGTCGATATCCACGCCATCAAAGAAGTCGTAGGTTTTAATCATATCGACAATGGACGCAACAAAAGTGGCGCGGGCCTGAGCATCCACACCTATGGTGTACAGCGGATCAGACAAAGTCCAGCCACCCACTGAAGGTAAAATCTTCAGATTTGGATGTGTTTTTTTCAGGCGGTACAGCTCGGCAAAAATACCCCGTACCGGCTGATCCCAGGTGTCACCCGGGTAGGATTTTTCTAAAGCAGCAAATTTGTCATGCACCACCACTGTGTAATCCGGTTTTCCGGCACATTGTGCCATTAACGCGCTGTACCCTTGTGGATTGGCATCATTCAGTGAGCTATTGGGGCCACAAACCGGAATAAAACCATAAAACAGGTGGGTCAGGTTTTTGGCCGGAATATCTGCCACATGGTAGTTGCGGCCATAGATACCCCATTCAACAAAATAACCACCCACCATTTTGCCTGTGCTGTTGCTATGGGCGACATTGTTTTGTTTTAACGGCTGAGGGTAGGCGCCTACATTGATATCAGTCCAGGGATCAAAACCATCGTCACCACCGCCCGTATCACCGCCACCCGCATTGCCGCCGCTGACGCTGATGGCTCTGCTGTCGCTGTTGGTGCAATTTTTTACCGCGCCTTGCACATTACACAACTGCACTACAAAGTTATAAGTTCCGGCTGCTGTGACTGTGCTTGAAGTGCTGCCACTTTGGGCGTTGGTGCCGTTAGGGGTCAGGCTGGCGCTGTAAATCTGAGTGCCGTTTTGTAACAGATTCCACTCATTGCCGTTGGCTCCCCACCACATACTCCAACTAATAGGAATGCTGACCTGACCGTTGCTTAAACTCAGGCTGGTTTCCTGCCAGTTTAGGGAAGGTTTGGCCGGAGCCGGGATTGAACCTGTATCACCGCCACCTCCGGTATCACCACCACCTCCGGTATCACCACCTCCGGTATCACCGCCACCTCCGGTATCACCACCGCCTCCGGTATCACCGCCACCTCCGGTATCACCGCCGCCTCCGGTATCACCGCCGCCTCCGGTATCACCGCCGCCTCCGGTATCACCGCCAGAACCGGCCGCTACCTGAATTAGCCGTGCGTCACTACTGGTACAACTTTGTTCGCTGCCTTCGAGGTTACAAAGCTGAACAATATACTCATAGCTGCCTGCAGCTGAGACTGGCACAGAAAAGCTGCCATTTTGGGCGTTCTGGCCGTTTTTTGTCAGGGCTGCACTGTGAATTTGTACGCCGTTTTGGCTGAGGATCCATTGATTACCGTTGGTGCCCCACCACATATCCCATTGAATAGGAATACTAATTTGTCCATTAACCAGGCTGACATTGCTTTCTTGCCATGCCAGTTGTGGTTTTGCCGGGGCTGCGGGAGCTGCTATAAGCTGCGTGCTGCAAAGCAGGGCTGCGGCTGCTGCAAAAGTCAAAGGTTGACGTAATCTGGTGTTGAGCTGCTGTGCCCCGGCCTTTGCAGGATGCTGAATGAAGGTCGTTAACATGGTTTCTCCGGTCTTTTTGTTTATAGCAATAGTTTGCTTGTGTATGCCGATGCAGACACTGACCACGGACCATCCTTCTCCCAGTGCGTTACCAGCGCATTAAAAACTAGCTCAAATGACACCGCTGTCAATTAATGATCATTTCTCTTTGATGATAAATTTGTGATAATTTGGTTATATGTAGATATCTATATAAAAAATAAGGATAAAAAATATTTATCTTTCATCTATTTTAATGACAGCGATAGACAATAATTTTGTCGTTTTTATCTTTTTGGATGTTTTATAGGAAATGTTGTTGATGTTTTTTTGGCGCGGCCACATCGTTTTTTACCAAAAACTATGTAGCTACGGCACAAAGCTGACTCAGTCTGGAGTATGATAGTGCGGGTTAAAAAGATTCAGAACTCAGGCCGGACAGGCCCAAAAACAGAACCCATATAACACTAAAAACAGAAGGAACAAGAGGATGCACCTCAACAAAATTATGCTGGCATTAAGCCTTGGTGGCGCTTTGGCGTTGACCGCCTGTAAACCTGCTGAAGAAACCACAACAACAGAAGCACAACAGACAACTGCGGTGGCCGAACACTCTGCAGCCTCAGCATCCGAAAACTCAGCAGGTTTATTGGTGCCTGGTTTTGAAAAACGTTTAGATATCTACCGTACAGTGGATTTGACCGCTGATCTGTCTGCAGTATCTGCACGACATAAACAGATGCTGGCCAAATTGATTGATGCCTCAGAAATTATGGATCAGTTGTTCTGGAAACAAGCCTTTTCCGAAGATAAAACAAGCTTTTTAGCCAAAATAACGGATGCCAAAACCAAAGCTTTTGCCGATGTAAACTACGGCCCATGGGACAGATTGCAAGGTGATGATGCCTTTTTAACTGGTTATGCAGCTAAGCCTTTGGGCGCACAGTTTTATCCATCTGATATGACCAAAGAAGAGTTTGAAAAAGCCGGTTTCGCCGATAAAAACGGGCTTTATTCGGTAGTGCAGCGCGACAAGGACGGCAAATTAGTGGCCGTGCCTTATTCGCAACTCTACAAAACTGAGCTGACAGCTGCAGCTGCTTTGTTAAAAGAGGCTGCGGCTTTATCGGAAGATAAAGACTTTGCCAATTACCTGATGATGCGCGCTGAAGCCTTTTTAAATGACAATTATCAGCCGTCCGACTTTGCCTGGATGGCAATGAAAACCAACCCCATCGATGTGGTGATAGGTCCTATTGAAACCTATGAAGATCAATTATTTGGTTACAGAGCTGCCTTTGAAGCTTATGTTCTGCTAAAAGATTTAGCCTGGAGCGAGCGTTTAGCCAAATACGCTGCCACTTTGCCAGCGCTGCAAAAAGGTTTGCCAGTACCAGAGCAATATAAAACCGAAAACCCGGGCTCAGATGCAGACTTAAATGCCTATGATGTGATTTATTACGCCGGTCACTCCAACTCAGGTGGCAAAACTATTGCCATTAACCTGCCAAACGACGAGCAGGTGCAGCTGGAAAAAGGCACCCGCCGTTTACAGTTAAAAAATGCGATGCAGGCCAAGTTTGAACACATTATGTCGCCTATTGCGGATGTACTGATCGCGCCTTCGCAGCGCCAGCATGTCACTTTTGATGCCTTTTTTAACAACGTCATGTTCCATGAAGTGGCGCATGGTTTAGGCATAAAAAACACCATCAATAACAAAGGCACTGTACGTCAGAGCTTAAAAGAATTTGCCGGCGGACTGGAAGAAGGCAAAGCCGATATTTTAGGTTTGTATATGATTTCCCAGTTGTCAGAGCAGGGCTTGTTGCCTGATGCCAAAATGGAAGATTTTTACACCACCTTTATGGCTGGCATTTTCCGCTCAGTACGTTTTGGCGCATCAAGCGCACATGGCAAAGCCAATATGGTGTGTTTTAACTATTTTGCTGAGCAGGGCGCTTTTGTCCGTAACGACGATGGCACCTATCAGGTCGATTTTGTCAAAATGAAACAAGCCATGACCTCGTTATCCCAGTTGATCCTGACCTTACAGGGTGATGGTAACTACGAAGGTGTGGCATCATTAATGGCCGACAAAGGTGTGATCAAAACTCAGCTGGCCGATGATTTAGCCCGTTTAACCAGCGCCAATATTCCGGTGGATATTATCTTTAATCAGGGTAAAGCTGTGTTAGGTCTGTAAGTTATTGGGTCAGAGCTGCTCTTTGTAGTTTGCTCTGATCCTTTCGCCTGTCTGTAACGAATAGCATCAATAATGCTAAATTTAATGAGATTAGGTGGTTAATTCACTTAAACAATAATCCTCTAATTAGCCATCTATCCTGCTGAGTTCCCCATTTATCCCGTTTTCCCGCTTGAAATTTGGCCTGAGCTTTGTGCTGCGCTACCCTATAAAAGCGTTATTTCTTCTCACTACTTACCAAAGGTTATTCAATGGTCAAGCCCACACTTCTGGCTCTGTCTATCGCAGCGGCCTGTCCTTCTATTGTGTATGCAACGGATACTTTACACAGCTCAGAGCAGCAGGATTTAGCGACACAGCTACAACAACTTAAACTTCAGGTCGAGGCTTTGGAAAGCCGTTTAGCAGAGCAGTCTAAGCAAGAAGCTGAAGCTGAAAATCAGCAAAATACCATAGCAGCCGCAGCTGAAAAACCTGCTGATGGCATCGAAGTCGGCGGTGCTGTGCGGACAAACTTCAGTCATACCTCTTATGATGAGGGCAATAAAAACCGGGGCGGCGATTTTGACTTTGACCTGCTGCGGCTGGATTTTCGCGGCACTGTCGGGGATGTCAGCTTAAATGCTGAAATTCGTTTTTTTGACTATATGACCGCAGTGAAAAAGGCTTATGTGGCTTATCAGTTGGATGAGCTGTGGCAAGCCCAATTGGGTATTACTCAGGTGCCTTTTGGTAACTGGCCTTACAACTCAAATAACTACTTCTTTAGCAGTAATTATTACCTGGGTTTAGAAGATGACCACGATTTAGGTTTGCTGTTTAAACGGCAGATTTCTGATCAGTGGCAGTTGGACATCGGCTTTTTCAAAAATGATGAACTCGGTGGCATAGATGGTTATGTTGGAGATGAAACCGACCGCTATTCCTACGATATAGTAGGCGCTCGTGGTGCGACCGAAGATATTTACGGCGAGCCGACTCAAGCGCTGGCTGAAACCAATACTTTTGTCAGCCGTTTTGGTTATCACCTGACGCAGGGGCAACTACAAACCGAACTTGGTTTTTCTGCGCTCTCCGGCAAGTTGCACGATGGCGCTCATCATGCTGGTGATTATCAGGCCTTTGCCCTGCATCTGAACAGCCGTTATCAGCGCTGGCAGTTACAGCTGCAACATAGTCAGTATCACTATGATCTGGATGATATAGAGCGTATTGCTGTTGGAGCTTATGGTTTTTATGACTCCATAGCAGCAGAAGCAAAATCGGCCACAGTGAATCTGGCCTACGATTTACCAGTGCAATGGGGACCTGTCACAGATCTGCAGTTTTATAACAACTACAGTCTGGTCTATGACAAATCCGATCTAAGCCGCAGCACCCTGATGAATGTCACAGGCTTTTCTATTGCTGCAGGTTCACTTTTTACCTATGTGGATTATGTGCATGCCCGTAACCAGCCTTTTGTTGGTGGCAGCATGGCAGGAGACAGTAGTGACGAGGAACAACGCTTTAATATCAATATTGGCTATTACTTTTAGCCGGTCTTTTTCGAGACATTTTTAACCGCGTGATCCGCATTCACTGGTCACTCAGGCTGGTGACCCGTGCAGGCGCACACTAAAACTACAGCAGGTACAGAATGAACGAACAAAAAGATCCGATGATCCCTGATGGCAGGGTCAATGCCATTGACACCGACTACCAGGTCGGGCAAGACAATATTCTGGTGAAACTTGGCCCTTTTGGTCTGGATATCCATAACAGGGTGTTTCTGATCTCAGGCTTGAGTATTGTGGCTTTTGTGATTATTACCCTGGTATTTCAAAATCAGGCTGCTCCGGTGTTTTCCGCTATACGGGGCTGGCTGACCAGCAATCTGGATTGGTTTTTTATCAGTGTGGCCAATATTTTTGTGCTGCTTTGTCTGGCGCTTATTGTGTCGCCTTTGGGCAAAGTACGACTGGGCGGCACAGAAGCAACTCCAGATTACAGCTATCTGGGTTGGTTTTCGATGTTATTTGCCGCAGGTATGGGCATTGGGCTGATGTTTTATGGCGTGTCCGAACCTTTATCCCATTTCAGCAGCGCTTTAAGCGGACCAGTACTGGAGAATGGCGTTCGCACTGACTGGGCACCTCTGGCTGGCGCTGCAGGCGATCCGGTTGAAGCTGCACGATTAGGCATGGCGGCCACTATTTATCATTGGGCGCTGCATCCATGGGCTATCTACGCCATTTTAGCTTTAGGCTTAGCGCTGTTTTCCTTTAACAAAGGTTTACCACTGACCATCAGGTCAGTTTTTTATCCCTTATTAGGAGAGCGGGTTTGGGGCTGGCCAGGGCATTGCATTGATATTCTGGCGGTTTTTGCCACCTTATTTGGTCTGGCTACTTCACTTGGGCTGGGATCCGCTCAGGCAGCGGCCGGTTTGCATCTGCTGTTTGGAGTGCCTGAAGGACTGACAACTCAGGTGGTGCTGGTGGTGGTCATTACTCTTATTGCCCTGGTCTCAGTGGTGGCAGGGCTTGATGCTGGCGTAAAACGTTTATCTGAAATCAATATGGTGCTGGCGGCGGCGCTGTTACTCTCTGTGATTGTGCTTGGACCAACGCTGGTGATCCTAAGCGGTGTGCTGGATAATCTGGGGGCTTATCTGCAGTATTTGCCTGCTCTTGCCAATCCGGTAGGGCGCGAAGACAGTAATTTTCTGCAGGGTTGGACAGCCTTTTATTGGGCCTGGTGGATCAGCTGGTCACCTTTTGTTGGCATGTTTATCGCCCGTGTATCCAGAGGCCGTACTGTGCGCGAATTTTTAATTTCAGTGCTGCTGGTCCCTTCCTTAGCTTGTGTATTGTGGATGACCGTCTTTGGTTCTACCGCTATTCATCAACTGGTACAAGACAGTTATCAGGCGGCAGTCTCAGCAGCATTGCCACTGCAGTTGTTCCAGATGTTACAAGCTTTGCCTTTGGCTGATATCACCTCCTTTATTGCCATAGTGTTGGTGGTGGTGTTTTTTGTCACGTCCTCTGATTCAGGTTCACTGGTGATAGATACCATAGCGGCCGGAGGTAAAGTAAATGTGCCTGTAGCGCAGCGGGTGTTTTGGTGTACCTTCGAAGGTTTGGTTGCAATAGCGCTGGTGCTGGGTGGAGGGCTGGTGGCATTGCAGGCCATGGCAGTCTCAACAGGTTTTCCTTTTGCCCTGGTGTTATTAGCCTCTTGTGTCTCTGTGGTGACGGGGCTTCGATCTGAGCCCCGCAGTTAACCGCAGTATGCTGAAAGTGGGAGGAGCTCACTCCTCCGCTTTTCATGGATAAGGCAAGCGAATGCAGATAGAACAGATAGAAATTCTGAATTTTTTAAAGCGTTACAGTCCTTTTAAAGAACTGCCGGATGACTTAGTGCAGCAGACTGCAATGCAGGTAGATATTGGTTATTTTAAAGCCGGTACGCCGATACTGCGTTTTGGTGAGCCGTTACAGGCTTTGTATCTGGTTCGCAGCGGTGCCGTTGAAACCTACAGACGCAATGGCGTCTTGTACAACAGGCTGAGCGAAGGTGGCATTTTTGCTGAGCAAGGGTTGTTGCGTGATAAAAGCGTGATTTTCCCTGCAACTGCGATAGAAGACAGCCTGATCTATTTTATTCCCGCTGAATGTTTTGAACTGCTGTACAAATCGGATGAAGTTTTTGCCGACTATGTTGAAATTGGTGATACCCAAAGGAAAAAGGCAGGGGTTCTTTCAGACAAAAACAGTAATGAATTAATGAGCTCAGAAGTGCGTCAGTTGATTGGCAGATCTGCTGTGACTTTAGCAGCAGATGCCACAGTGCAGCAGGCTGCACAATTGATGCAACAAGAGTCGGTGTCCTGTTTGTTGATTGTGGCGGACCAGTCAAAAGATGCGGCTTTGGTAGGCATAGTCACAGACAGGGATTTACGCAACAGACTGATAGCCGCAGGATTGGATTATCAGCAAAAAGTTTCAGTGGTCATGACCACTGAACTGGTCTGTATTGAACAGCACCAGTTTGTGTTTGAAGCCATGTTATTGATGTTGCGTCACAATGTGCATCATTTGCCTGTGCTGGAAGATGGCAAGGTGCTGGGTATTATCTCTATTGCCGATGTGATCCGTTATGAATCGCAAAATAGCCTGTACATTGTCAGCAGCATTTTCCGCCAGCAATCTGTGGCGGAATTACAAAGCCTGAGTACTGAGCTGGCCTCCTGTTTTGTCCGTATGGTCAATGAAGATGCCAACTCCAGAATGATTGGTGCTGCTATGGCGGTCACAGGCCGTAGTTTTAAGCAACGTTTACTTGAGTTGGCAGAGCAACAATTGGGGCCACCTCCTGTGCCTTATTGTTTTTTGGCTTTGGGCTCTATGGCGCGGGACGAACAACTGATAGTGACAGATCAGGACAATGCGCTGGTGCTGCACAATGACTACGATCCTCTGTTGCATCAGGACTATTTTGTCGCCCTGGCTCAATTTGTCTGTGATGGTCTGGCCGCTTGTGGTTACAGCTATTGCAGTGGCGATATTATGGCTACCAATAGCCAATGGCGACAGCCGCTGCGGGTCTGGCAGCAGTATTTCACTGACTGGATTGAAAAACCAGATGCACAGCGATTGCTCAACAGCGGTATATTTTTTGATTTAGAAGGGGTTTGGGGCCAGGTGTGCTGGGCTGATCAGTTGAATCACCAAATCAGGCGGCAAGTGAAAGCCAATCCGGATTTTTTAGCCTGTATGGCCCGCAACGCCATCAGCCGGACGCCACCTTTAGGTTTTTTTAAAGATTTTGTGCTGGAAAATGACGGTCAGCAAAACAACTCACTGGATATCAAACGCAGAGGTACAGCGCCTTTGGCCGATCTGGTCAGGGTGCATGCTTTGTCTATTGGCTGTGCTGCCACCAATACCTATGAGCGCTTAGTGGCAGTTAAAGCGGCCGGTATTTTGCCTAAGGGCAGGGCTGATGATTTGTTAGATGCGCTGGAAGTGATAGCTATGGTACGAATTCGCCAGCAAGCCAAATCCTTACAGGCGGGCAGAGCCGCAGACAATAAAGTTAAACCTGAAGAGCTGTCTGCCTTTGAACGTAAAACCTTAAAAGAAGCCTTTCAAATTCTGAGTTACGCGCAAAAGTTTCTGAAGTTTCGTTACCCCGGCGGGCGGCAATAACTGAGGTGTTATGTTTTATCTGAAAAAGCAGGAGTTAAAAACAGATCCACTGCAGCTTCTGAGCAATAACTGGCAAAACACTATGCAGCAGTTGGAGTTAAGCGCCAAAGATGCCAGATTAAAGGCTTTTTATCAGGCAGGCGCTGTAGCTGCTGATACGGCTTTGCAGGAGATCTCTTTTGTCGCTTTAGATTTTGAGACGACAGGGCTGGATCCGCTGCATGATGGCATTGTCAGCATAGGGCTGGTGCCTCTGACATTAGGGCGAATTCAAAGTAGTAAAGCTCAAAGTTATTTGGTTAAACCCAGAGTACAGCTTAATGAAAGTTCAGTGGTAGTGCATGGTATTACTGACAGTACCATAGCCCTGGCTCCCGATTTAGAGCTTTATATTGAGCCTTTGTTGCAGGCTTTGGCCGGGAAAGTGGTGCTGGTGCATCATCTGCCTATTGAACGGGCTTTTTTGTACCATGGTGTGATGAGTCGTTTAAAAGAAGCTGTTGTCTTCCCGATGATCGACACTCTTGCGTTAGAACGTGGTTTTACTCAGTCAGGCCTGAAGGGATGGTGGCGTCAACTGACACAACAGTCGCTGCCTTCATTACGTCTTGCCGATTGCCGGCAGCGCTATCAGCTACCGCCTTATCAGCCTCATCATGCGGTGACAGACGCCATCGCCTGCGCTGAGCTGTTTCAGGCTCAGGTGGCGCGGCATTTTTCGGCATCCACTCCAGTGGGCAAACTCTGGAGTTAAGACCGCATCGAATCCTTGCTTACTTCTGCTTCAGCCAGTTGAACCGCTTTCACTTCGCCCGACCCACTGCTCAATGACAGTGTAGGCTCATCTGAGCAGCGGATAATTTTACGTGGCGCTATTATCTGCCCTTTCTTTTCATGCCTTTCATAAATATTTCACAAATGTGACTTTGGTAGGGTAGTGGCATCGTGTTGGGGCTGGTAGAATGCCGTCCCGCAAATTCCTTCCTTTTCCACAACAATAAAGCTGGTACTACATCATGGTAAGCGCAGTAATTTTGGCTCTGGTGGCAATAGCCTTTGTGATGATCGTTATAGAGGATATAATCCACGTAAATAAGGCAAAAACGACACTTTTTTTCGGTACTCTTTGCTGGATCCTCGCTTTTATTTTTCCAATGCACGGCGCTACAAGTAGCGAAATCAGTGAACAGTTAAATCATAACTTATTAGAAATAGCCACTTTGTGGTTGTTTTTGATGTCAACTATGACTTTTGTTGCTTATCTGAACAGTAAAGGTTTTATTTCCCAAATTGTACAGCGCTTATTACCTGCAGAACTGTCAGAGCGCCGATTAATGTTTATTGTTGCAGTCTTTGCCTTTCTTTTCTCGTCATTTGCCGACAACGTCACTGCGACCCTGGTGTCTATTGCGGTGATCAGCAGCATTAAGCTGGAAGTGAAAAAACGTATCCAGTATGCCACCCTGATTATCTTTGCGGTCAATAGCGGTGGTGTGTCATTGATCACAGGGGATGTGACCACTCTGATGTTGTTTTTAGGAGGTAAAGTAACAATAACCAATCTGTTATTGTTGATACTGCCCTCTTTATTTGCCGTTGCTGTGCTGGCGATTTTGTTATCACGCAAAATGAAAGGCCGTGTTGTACTGGAAAAATCCCCTAAGCCAATAGAAAAAACCGATGTGGTTATTGCCGGTATTTTTGCGGCTACTATTGGTTCAACGCTGTTGTTCAACATTCTGTTCCAGATCCCACCCGTGTTGACCTTCTTATTTGGTTTAGGTGCGATGTTTTTAGCTGCCCAGTTCCTGCTACGTAAAAAAACAGGTGTAAATATTCTGCATTACATCCGGGAAGTTGAGTTTGACACCTTATTGTTTTTCTTAGGTGTTTTGTTGCTTGTTGGTATTTTGAAAGAAATTGGTGTGCTGACTAATATCACGCATTTGTATCAGTATTTAGAGCCGGTGCAGGCCAACTACCTGATGGGGATTTTGTCTGCGATGATCGACAACGTGCCTTTAACTGCTGCGCTGTTAAAAGCGGATTTAACCATGACCACTGCGGAATGGCTGACGTTAACTTACGCAACCGGGGTAGGTGGTTCAATTCTGATCATAGGTTCAGCAGCCGGTATTATTGCGATGAGTAAAGTCAAAGAACTGACCTTCGGCACTTACTTTAAAATGGCAGGTTATCTGCTGGGCTGTTATAGCCTGGGTTATGTTGGCGTGTATTTTATTGGCCAGTTTGCTTTGGCTTAAGGATGACAAACTGTAATTTAATTACAGTTTTTTTGAAAAGACGGCTAAACGGCTGTTGCCTTTTGTAAAAAAGTCACTTAAGCTCAGCGCCGTCAATCCTACGTGATTGTGATATACCCGATGTGTAGGGGCGGGTTTACCCCGCCCGTGTAAATCCAACGGGTATAGACCAGAAGAGGAGCGTTAACCAGGTAGAACATCTCAGGCTGCTACAAGCCGCAGGATGTTTGAGGGGGATTAACGCCGAGGACGAACAGCTGTAGCTGCTGTGTGTCCGGTTGTTAAGGCTGAATCCTTACGACTGTCACCTGTTTTTTGTGGTGGAGAGCTTCTGGCCTTTGTGTGTCCGTGATCAGTTGTATGCAGCATCAAGCCTGCGCTACAGCTTTATTTACTGCCTGCAAATGCCATGCTCTGCCTTATGACTTATTGATAAGGAGAGACTCGAATGTCTAATCAACTTATTGTCGCCAAATTTGGCGGAACTTCAGTGGCCGATTTTCAGGCTATGTCCCGTTGTGCTGATATTGTGTTAGCCGATCCTGCTATCCGTCTGGTGGCTGTCAGTGCCAGTTCGGGCGTGACCAATTTATTGGTCGATATCACTAAACAAACCGAAGTACAGGCCCGTTACAGCTCATTTGAAGGCATAGAACGTATTACTCTGGCTGTATTAAATGCGTTGCAGCAGCCTGAAACTGTGGCCGCTCAAATCAACAGCTTGCTTGCCGATTTACGTAATCTGATTGAAACCGGGGGGGCTGTGTATTCCGGCGCTGATAAAGATTTGATCCAGTCGTTTGGTGAACGTTTAAGTTCAGTGTTATTTACTCAGGTTTTAGCGGAACGAGGCGCTGCTGCCCAGTGTTTTGATGTGCGCCTTGTGCTTCGCACCGACAGCCGTTTTGGGAAAGGCGAACCCCAAATCAGTGTTATTTCTGATTTGGCTCAAACTCATTTATTGCCTTTGCTGCGTGAAAACATTGTGGTCACTCAAGGTTTTATTGGGGCCGATGAAGCGGGGCAAACCACGACCTTAGGCCGGGGGGGCTCTGATTACAGTGCTGCTTTATTGGGTGAAGCGTTAAACGCAGTGACTGTGCAAATCTGGACTGATGTAGTGGGTATATTTACCACAGATCCCCGTTTAACGTCAGAAGCCCGTTGTATCAATGAAATCAGCTTTGATGAAGCGGCTGAAATGGCTACTTTTGGCGCCAAAGTGTTACACCCTGCAACCTTAATTCCGGCTATGCGCCGTAATATCAAAGTTTTTGTCGGTTCAAGCCGTGAACCTGAAGCGGGCGGTACCTGGATTGCCAAAACTGTTGAACATAAACCTGCGTACCGTGCTATAGCGCTGCGTAAATCTCAGACTCTGATCACAGTAAAAAGCCCGGAAATGTTACATGCCGCAGGCTTTTTAGCCAGGGTCTTTGATATTCTGAGTCGTCATCAGATTTCAGTCGATTTAGTCACCACCTCAGAAATCTCAGTGGCGTTAACTTTAGACGAATCTGCGGGCAGTGCCTTTCATTCAGCGATTGAACCTGCACTTGAAGAGCTGAAAAGTTTCTGCGAAGTGTCAGTAGAGCAGGGCTTAAGTCTGGTTGCCGTTATTGGGAATCATTTGCACAGCACCAAAGGAGTCACAGGCGAGTTGTTTAGTGCTCTGGAGCAAATTAACATGCGGCTGATATGCCACGGTGCCTCCCGCCATAATCTGTGTTTTTTAGTACAGGATGCGTCCGCTGCCGCTGTGGTAAAAGACTTACACCAGAAATTGTTTAACTAACAAACTGGTGTCAGAGCTTCAGGCTCTGACACCAGTTTCGATCAGACAAACAGCTGTTTCATATCCTGATAAAGCGCGACAAACTCAGGGCTGTGGCTGAAATCAACATCGGTAATTAAGCCCCTGTCAGCAAAAGATTTTAGCGCTATACGGGCTTCGGTTTTGTCTTTGGCAAAACCTTTTTGAATAGTGGCGATACGAATAAAGTCCAGGTAATTGACTTTGTCCATATGGGGTAATCTGGTATTCCACAGTTCAGCCACTTCGATCAGCTCGTCCGGAAATTCCCATTTACGTAAAATACTGCCCCCTATACCGCCTGCCAGATCGGTAATGCAACCAGTAATAAAATCTTTATCTCCAAACTGCTCCAGATGTTTTTCCGCTTCAGTCAGAATAGGGAGAGCCCCTATATTGTGAATTAAGCCAGCCAGCGTCATGGTATCAAAGTTAACAGGGCTGGATTTCAAACGACTGTTGTATAACTGCATGGTAGCCAAAGCAACAGCCGCTACTTCCAGTGTTTCTTGCCAAACTTTGCCCATCATGTCTTTAATCAGGCTGGAATGAGAGACAAATAACTGCTCTATCGCCATGGCTGTCGCAATGTTTTTGATATAACGCAGGCCAATGCGGGTAACAGCCTGTTGCAAAGAGCTGACAGGCACTGAACGGCCTAAAAAGGCACTGTTGGCAATTTTCATCATACGGGCTGACATGGCCGGGTCGTGAGAAATAATGTCTGCCATCTGGTTTAAATTTACATTTGGGTCTTCCGCCATTTTGCGGATCCGTAAAGCAATTTCGGGAAGACTTGGCAGCACCAGGCTATCGTTTTGAATTCTTTCGACCAGCAAACTTAATAATGCGTTTTCGTTTGACATAAACAGTGACCTTGTGACAAAAAGAAGAACTGGCTTTGTGAGCAGTTTTGCTGTCAGACCAGAGAGGGACACTCCGATTATTAACGAATTCTGTTGGCTTTGCCCAGTAGCAAAACAAAAGAATTTTTCATTTTGTCCAGAACTGGGGAATTAGCTTGTTTCTTTGTGCTGAATTTGAAACAACTTGTCACGAATTTGCCAAAAACGCCCCTCCTTGCGGGCTATGATTGCGGCGGGTGGCTGGAATCTGTGCGCCTGTTGCAACACTTTGCTGAGGGTTGCTTCACTAAATGCCCTGTGTCTGTCGACCAGATGAGGGGGCACAAATAAACTTAAGAACTTTTGTTTTTGTGCTTTGCTGTTCAAACTCCAGTATTCGGCTATTTCTGCGCCGTCAGCGGAAAAATAGCTGACTTTGAGTGAGCTTTTGCCTTCTTTGCTTTGATGACTTTGCAGTTGCATTCGTGTGACATAAAGCACTAAGGCATCTTTTAAACTTAAAGCTTCTTTGAGCTTCTTATCCGGATCGACTAATACCAAACCACAGTCACCGCAGTTTCGGGCTGCGATGTCATTTTCGGCACCACAGTCAGGGCAAAATTTCGCTTTAAAGCGGTAGCCACAAGCCTGAGGTTTTTTTTGTTCATCCTCTTTATAGCCCTGACAGCGGCGGCCGTAGTGCTCCAGCACTACACCTCTGTCATCGGTTTTTCCCCAGAAATTATTAAAAAAACCACAAAGCGGGCAGGGCACAGTGACCAGTTCAGTGCCGGGTTCAGGCCGCAGCTCGCCAATATCAGGTTGCTCCAGATTAAAACGGTTTCCGGCATAATCCAGTACCAGACAATCGGTTTTGCCCGGGCTTAAACGCAGGCCACGGCCAACAATTTGCTGATACAAGGTGACAGATTCGGTAGGCCGTAAAATAGCAATTAAATCTATATGAGGTGCATCAAAACCTGTGGTTAAAACGGCCACATTCACCAGATACTTCAGTTGTTTGTGCTTAAAGCTGTTTATCAGCGCATCCCGTTCTTTTTGTGGGGTGTCGCCTAAAATCAATGCAGTCTCAGAGGCCGGTAAATAACCCAAAACTTCACGGGCATGGGCTGTGGTCGCGGCAAAAATCATCACGCCCTGGCGGCTTTGGGCTTGTTGTATCACTTGCTGAATAATTTGGGGGGTGGCACGTTGTTGCTGGTTGATGCGTAAATCCAGATCCGCTTCTTTAAAGTAACCACTGGCTGTTGGTTTTAAACCAGCAAAGTCGTAACTCAGTACAGGCGCATCCATCAGTACTGCAGGTGTTAAATACCCTTCCCCCAATAAAAACCGGATAGGTAAATCAAAAATACAGTAGGTAAAGAAACGTGCTTCAGTAGTGCGGATAAGGCCACGGCTGTGATACTGATAAATCCAGCCTGAACCTAAACGGTAGGGGGTTGCAGTCAATCCTAATACTTTTAAATCCGGATTTTGGGCCTGTAAAGCGCGGATCACTTTTAAATAGCTGCTGTCTTCGTCATCGCCCACCCTGTGGCATTCGTCAATGACTAATAAACTGTACTGCTCAGTAAATTCATCCAGATTACGGGCCACCGACTGCACTGAAGCAAACACCACTTTAGCCGCTGTTTCTTTACGGCCTAAACTGGCGGAAAAAATAGCGGCTTCCAGGCCATAACTCTGGTATTTAGCATGGTTTTGTTCCACCAGCTCTTTGACATGAGCCAATACCAGCACGCGGCCACGCGCCAGTCGTGCCAGTTCAGCAATGACTAAACTCTTTCCTGCACCTGTGGGCAACACCAGCACAGCCGCATCCTGCTTTTGCCTGAAGTGCACAAGAACAGACTGCACAGCTTGTTGTTGATAAGAGCGAAGTTGAAACATCAGAAGGTTTTACGCAGGAAAAAGGGCGATAAACACGCCCCTTGATAAGGCTTAGTACCAGTGATTACTGAATACCCTGGTTAGAGAATACAGTAGCGCGGCCAGCTAAAAAGGTGATTTTGATATTTTTTGCATCATCACCCCAGAGGCAGCTTTTGGTGCCCACAGCTTCGTCACAATGAGTTGCAGTGCCCAAAATGCTGGTCACTTCATCGTAGGTCATTCCGGCTTTCACCTGATCATAATTGTCTTGTGTCAGTTTGCTGCAGGCCCCTAACAGTGTGAGCACAGCTAACAAAACTACGATTTTTTTCATAACAGATTCCTTGTGTTATTTACATGTTTAAAGTGTTGCCGCCACAGCTGACTCTGGCGGGGTAAAGCGTTTCACCTGAATAATCACACCTAAACGTGGATGATCCAGATAATGAATTTGGCCTAAAGTTAAGCGGGCACTTTGTTTAACAGCAAGTTGGGCCGGCTGTTTTGTATCTTCGCTCTGGCGCAGATAAAAAGTACCATCAAACTGAATAAAGCGACCTAAACGTAACTGAACTAAAGAGTCAAATTGCCACGGACTGAACCAGAGTTGCAAGCTGCTCTGACCTTGTTGCAGTGCCGCCAGTTGTTGCTGCACTTGTTGCATCAAATCAACACTCTGCTCCGCTTCTGCATGTTCATCCGCATGGTAAGAGCCCGCATACCAGCGGCTACGGCTGTTGCGGCCTGAGACTAAAGGTTGACGCCAGGCTGTATGCAGCAGCAGGTGCTTGCCTGCTTCACGTTGTAACTGATAGGCCAGATTTTTTAATTGTAAATCATTGGGCCCCACCAGATAAGCTGTATCTTTTGCAATGCCATCGCCGGTAAAAGTCACAGGGATTTGCGCTGGTGCAGCGAACGTCAAGGCGAGCTCTTCAGCACTCAATGGCCGGCTTATTAACTGACCATCCATATCCCATTGTTCCATCTGACAATTCTGAAAATTCAGCTGAAATAAAGAAGCTGCTACAGGCTCTGGTTCTAATTGCACATCGAGAGAATCTTCTGCCACTACAGGTTCTGGCTGTTTATTCTGCTGATGTTCTGTTAATAGCTGCTGAATTTGCTGCTGTACAGTGGCGGAGACCGGCTCTGCCGGAACCGGTGCTGGCAAAGTGCCTTCAGCTTGAGAGGGTGCAGTGCAGGCAGGCACGGCTTTAATTAAATCAGCTAGTGTAGGTTGCACTAAAGGGCGCATCAAATCCATCGCATTGCTGGTTTTAAGCGCTGCTACAGGGGCTTCAAACTGCTCTTTTAAGCTGTTGTCGGTGCTTCGGCTAAAGGCTATCAGCTCAATTTCATACCAGCTATTCGCCCAGGCCGTGGTTGTAGCGAATAAAGCCAGCAAAGCCAGTCCCGGCGATGTTAAACGCAGATGTTTCATGATGCTCCTGTCTGATGTTTAGCAAAGTCATCGAGCATAAAGCTGACGAAGGCGAATCTGCTATTGGTATCAGGTAAATCTTTGATAAATTTCAGTTTACTACCGCCTTCCAATTTAAATACTTTCGACTGAGTCTGGATCAGTTGAATAATGTAAGACGGGTTCACTGAAGTCCGTTCGGCGAATTCTAGCACACCACCTTTGCTGTTGGCTTCCAGTCGTTTAATTCCAAGTGTCTGCGCCTGCATTTTTAACTCTGTGATTTTGACTAAGTTTTTTGCGGCGTCCGGCAATAAGCCAAAACGGTCAATCAGTTCTACCTGAACATCGTCCAGTTCCTGTTCGTCGCGACAGGAGGCTAAGCGCTTGTAAAAGGATAAACGTAAGCTGACATCAGGAATATAAGAATCCGGCAGCAGAGCAGGCAGCTTCATATCCAGTTCGGTTTGTTGAGTCAGAAGTGCATCCAGACTGGGTTCTTTACCCGCCTTAAGGGCTTCGACAGCCTGCTCCAGCATTTCCATATACAAACTAAAACCTACGGATTCAATCTGACCACTTTGCTCATCACCTAACAATTCGCCTGCGCCGCGAATTTCCATATCCTGACTGGCGAGTGCAAAACCTGCACCTAAATCCTCCAGAGCTGAAATGGCTTCCAGACGTTTTTCTGCGTCTTTGGTTAAACGTTTTGGCGGTGGTGTGAGTAAATACGCATAAGCCTGATGGTGCGAACGGCCCACCCGGCCCCGCAACTGGTGCAGCTGTGCCAAACCAAAATTATCCGCTCTGTTGATAATAATGGTATTGGCTGTGGGCACATCTATACCGGTTTCGATAATAGTTGAGCACAGCAACAGATTAAAACGCTGATGGTAAAAATCGGCCATGATTTGTTCCAGATCCCGTTCACGCATCTGGCCATGGGCTATGCCAATTAAAGCCTCAGGCAACAACAGGGCTAAATCAGCGGCAGTTTTTTCAATACTGGCGACATCGTTATGCAGAAAATACACCTGACCACCACGGGATATTTCCCGAAGCACAGCTTCACGAATTAAGCCTTCTTCATGTTCACGTACAAAGGTTTTGACCGGCAAACGTTTGGCCGGAGGAGTGGCGATAATAGATAAATCACGCATGCCGGACATCGACATATTTAAGGTGCGCGGAATAGGCGTGGCTGTGAGCGTCAGAATATCGATATTGGCTCGCAGGGCTTTGATTTTATCTTTTTGCCGCACGCCAAAACGGTGTTCCTCATCCACAATCAAAAGGCCTAAATCTTTAAAACGAATATCGTCCTGCAGCAGTTTGTGGGTGCCTATTAAGATATCGACTTTGCCTTGTTCAGTTTCTTCCAATATAGCTTTTTGCTCTTTGGCGCTGATAAAACGCGACAACACTGCTACTTTGACCGGCCAGTTGGCAAAACGGTCGCGGAAGTTTTCAAAGTGCTGTTGTGCCAAAAGCGTGGTAGGCACTAAAACCGCCACTTGTTTATTGTCATTGACTGCAACAAAAGCTGCACGCATCGCCACTTCTGTTTTCCCAAAACCTACATCACCACAGACCAGCCTGTCCATAGCGCGTTCGGTTTGCATATCCTTTAGTACTGCGGCTATCGCATCGAGCTGATCGACGGTTTCTTTATAAGGGAAACCATCCGCAAACAGCTCGTATTGATCGGCCTCAAGTTTAAAACCATAACCCGTCTGGGCGGCCCGCTGTGCATAGACATCCAGCAGTTCTGCGGCCACATCCCGCACTTTTTCCGCCGCTTTGCGCCTGGCTTTTTCCCAGCTGTCGTTGCCGAGTTTATGCAGCGGCGCATGGTCCTGATCCGAACCTGTGTAACGGCTGATTAAATGCAAGGACGATACAGGCACATACAACTTGCTGGCACCTGCGTATTCAATGGTGACAAATTCAGCGCTGATCCCGCCAGCATCCAGTACCTGCAGGCCCTGATAACGGCCTATACCATGTTGTAAATGCACTACAGGCTGACCGACTGATAACTCCGCCAGATTGCGGATTATGGTATCGCCGGAGATTTGCTGGCTGTGTTTACGTTTACGGCGCTGTGTCACTTTGTGGCCAAACAGCTCGTTTTCGCTGACCAAAGCTAAAGGCTCTTCGCCTGCTTTGGCCTTGGCTTTTCCTGAGCCTGATTGGAGTAAGCAACCTTGCTCCAAAGACCCAATGACTATGCCTAAATCCACCTGATCGGTTAAAAACTCTTCAACAGAGGCAAACTGCTGTAAGCGAATTTGATTGCGCTGCATCAGTTGCAACAGGCTTTCACGCCGGCCTTCAGACTCAACAAAAAACAGCACCCGTCCTTGTTGCTTTTTGATCTCAACAATAAAGTGCTGCAGCTTTTCCAGCGGGTTTTTTAGCTGATGATTGACTGTCAATTCAGGCAAATCAGCCACTGCTGCATTGGATTGTCCGGCACGTTCGGGCAGTTCAGCGCGGCTTAAACGTAGGCGTGGCCAGTGTTTTAACTGAGCAAAAAACTCATCAACCGCTAAATACAATTCCTGCGGTTTTAAAATGGGTTTGAGTAAATCTATGGCTCTGTCCTGATAACGACGTTGCAAGTCGTGCCAGAAACGCTCAGCCGCTGCTTCCAAATCGCCAACAGCCAGCATCACTGTTTGTTTGGGTAACATGGAAAACAAAGGCGCAGATTGTTCGGCAAAAAGCGGCAGATAATATTCAATACCAGCAGGCATCAGGCCCTGACTGACCTGCATATAAAGCGATTCTTTTTCGCTGCGCGCCGGAAAACGCTCACGATAACGAATGCGGAAGCGTTCTATCGCGGCTTTATCCTGCGGGAATTCGTGGGCTGGCAGCAGTTCAATTTCATTCACTTGCTGCACAGTGCGCTGATTATCCGGATCAAAGAGGCGAATGCCGTCAATTTCATCGTCTAAAAAATCAATGCGATAGGGCAAAGTACTGCCCATAGGATACAAATCCAGCAAAGAGCCGCGCACTGAAAACTCGCCATGCTCCATCACCTGATCGACGGCACGGTACCCTACAGCAGCCAGTTGCTGACGAAGCGCTGTTAAATCCAGCAGCTGGCCTTTTTTGAGTACCAGGCTGTGCTGCTGCAGATAACTGGCGTCTGTTAACCGCAACAAGGCGGTATTCAGCGGCACTATCACTATGCCATGTTGCAAACGCGGCAGGCTGTACAGGGTTTTTATACGCTGGGAAATAATATCCTGATGGGGTGAAAATACATCATAAGGCAAGGTTTCCCAGTCCGGAAAAGTCCAGACATCCGCAGCGTTTTCATGAAAAAATACCGTCAGTTCCTGCTCTAAACGAAGAGCTGTGGTGGTGTCCGGCACTACAACCACATAAAGGCCTTTCTGGCGCTGATACAGCTGATAAATAGCCCAGGGCAAGGCAGCACCGGACAGGCGGCCCCATTGTTTTTGATCGGTGCTGGAGGTGGGCGTTGGTAATGCTTCAATGCGGATCATCAGGGAAATTCTTTACTCGTTATAAAAAGACGGTGTTTTGTACGGTCTGTTGGTTTACTTAGTTTCAACACAGGTCACTTTTTACTGCTGTTGAGTCTGTTGTGCTTGCTGCTGACGTTGTTCGGCTTTACGTTTTAATTGTCTGGATTGCTCATGCAAACTGGCTCTGACCACCATATCTCTGTCTTCATCCCGAATACGGCGGAACAGAATTTTAACCAGATAACAGGTTTTTTGTTCTGGTTCTGAGGCTGGTTGTTCTGCCACGTCCAGTACCTGACCTAAACAAAATAAAGCGCCATCATTATTATCTAAAAACAGTTTTACTTCATAGAGTTGGTCTAAAGCCACGGGATTGTCCATCCACACCTGTACACCAGAGCCGCCGTAACTAAACGTAAAAAAACGGCAGGCCGGATCGTCCTGTGACCGCAACACATAATGAGTTAAAGCATCCAGCTTGCGGGCTTGTTGCTGTAAATAATGCGCCAAATCAACGGACAAATCTTTCACCGCATTAAAAGTACGAATGGATGAATTGTTCAGCAGGCTTAACTCGCTGGTCATTTTAAAAGCGTCAGGAATAAGGCGTAAAAAGCCATCCTGGTCCGGCAGAGGCGCGGGAAAAGGTACTAAATTGACCGTCGTTTGGTGTTCAATCTGAAAGTAATCAGCAAATTCTGCAGCTAATTCTGTATTGCCTGACTGTTGCATAAGGATACCTCGGGTAGCAAGCTTGTAACCTTAACGGATAATCACTATTATCGCAGCAATTTCTTCACCAACCCAAGTGGAAGTCTGTGAAAAGCCTGCAATTCCCCCTGAGTGTCCGTATTGGTTTGCGTTACAGCCAGAGCCGGAAAGGACATGGGTTTTTATCCTTTATTACGCTGTTTTCTGTCACAGGTATTTTTTTAGGTGTGATGGCGCTGACTATTGTCAGCTCTGTGATGAATGGTTTTGAAGCTGAACTTAAAAAACGCATTTTAGGGGTGATCCCTCACTTAATAGTGCAAAGCGCGTCAGAACCACAGCTTGACGTTGCAGCTTTGCAACAGCAATACCCACAGATTCAGCAGGCAACACCTTATCTGCAACTGGAGGCATTGGCGCAAAGCCCTGGTCAACTGACGGCAGTGTTACTGCAAGGCATTGAACCGGATCAAATTCCGTCTTTTTTACAACAATCGCTGGTGGCGGGTGACTGGTCTGCTTTAACGGCTCAGCCTTATTCTGTGATTTTAGGTGCAGGTCTTGCCGACGAGTTAAAGGTTGGCCCTGGTCAGCAAATTCGGCTGTTGCTGGCTGAAGGGGGCAGTTTTACGCCTATGGGCTGGTTGCCACGCCAACGTTTGTTTACTGTCGCTGGTTTAATTAATACCGGCTCTGAAGTAGACAATGGCGTGGCGTTGTTGCATTTGCCTGATTTAAAACGACTTGGCTCTAAACTCAAAGATGCACCCCAGTGGCGTTTAAGTTTAGCTGAGCCTTTTAGCGCTCCGGTGTTAGCCACTGAGATAACCAGATTTCCGGCTGTGGAAAAAGTCACAGACTGGCGGGACAGTCATGGCAAATTATTTGCAGCAGTGGCTATGGAAAAAGCCATGATGTGGTTGATGTTACTGCTGATAGTGGCCGTAGCGGCTTTTAATATAGTGTCCGCTTTGGTGATGATGGTGACAGAAAAACAACGTGAAGTGGCCATTTTAAAAACTCAGGGTATGACAGACGCTCAGCTTTTTACCGTTTTTGCTGTACAGGGTATGAATAACGGCCTGCTTGGCACTTTAAGTGGTGCTGTGGCCGGTATTGTGATCGCATGGCAGCTCAACAGTGTTTTGTCACTTTTGGGCATTAGTGTGGTGGCCGGGGTGGCTCTGCCTGTGGATATTCAGAGCGTGCAAATCTTTTTTATAGTGGTATCAGCTTTGGTGCTGACGGCCCTGGCTGTGGTGTATCCAGCCTGGCGGGCAGTGCAAGTACAACCAGCGGAAGTCCTTCGTGATGAGTAAGAGTTTAATGAGTAGTATTTTAACGGCCCGCCACATCAATAAAAGTTACAGAGAGGGTGCAAATGTCACTCCGGTTTTGCATCAGGTCAGTCTTGAAGTCAAAGCGGGTGATATGCTGGCCATAGTCGGCAGTTCAGGTTCGGGTAAAAGCACCTTATTGCATATTTTAGGCACTTTGGATCAGCCGGACAGTGGTGAACTGACCTTATTAGGCCAAGCTGTGGCTAAGTTATCGGCCAATGCCAAAGCAAAACTTCGTAATGAAAAACTGGGTTTTATTTATCAGTTTCACCATCTGCTGATGGATTTTACTGCGCTTGAAAACGTGGCTATGCCGCTGCTTATTCGTGGTGAATCTAACGAAAGCGCCGAACAAAAAGCGGCCGCTATGTTAACACGTGTGGGTTTAGGGCACAGGGTCGATCACCGGCCTGCTGAGTTGAGCGGCGGTGAACGTCAGCGTGTTGCTATAGCCCGGGCTTTGGTGGGAGAACCTGCTTTGGTGCTGGCCGATGAGCCTACTGGTAATCTGGATCATCAAACCGCAGAAAGTATTTATAAGCTATTACGTGAATTAAACCGGGAGCTGAAAACCAGCTTTATTGTGGTGACCCATGATTTGGCTTTGGCGAAAAAGCTGGATCAACAATACTGGATGCGTGATGGCCACCTGGGCAAGACGATGGATGGCTTATCTCATGGCTAGTTTGTCCTGGCAACTGGCGCAACGGTATCGCAAAAGCCGCAACAGCAATGCCTTTATCCGTTTTATTGCGGCCTCTTCGACTATAGGCATTGGCCTTGGTGTGGCTATTCTCATTCTGGCTTTATCTGTGATGAACGGCTTTGAGCTGGCATTAAAAGATAAGCTTTTGTCTGTTATTCCTCATGTGGAATTGCAGGCAGTGTCGGACCCTATTCAGAACTGGCGGAAAAAAATTCAGCCTTTGCAACAGCATCCGGGTGTTGTGGCAGGCGCGCCTTATATCAAAACCAACACCATGATCCGCAGTGGCGCTAAAGTAAAAGCTGCGGGTTTAAGGGGCATTGATCTGCAGCTGGAGCAGGGCATCAGTGCCTTAGGCTCTTTTGTGGTCGCAGGGGATTTAAACCAGATAGACGAGCATCAGATTGTGCTTGGTAAAGGCATAGCCGACGAAGTGCTGGCTAAAGTGGGGGACGAAGTGCAACTGATGCTGCCGCAAGTGACTGCGGATGGCAAACTGGCCAGCCATAAGCATGTCAGTTTAACCGTATCCGCTATCGTCAGTATTGGCGGCCAGTTGGATCACCAACAAGCCTGGGTGGATATTGCTGCTTTAGGGGCCTGGCTCAACTACCCGCAGGGGGCTATTCAGGGTTTTGCCTTTAAGATTGATGATATTTTTGCCGCACCTTTGTTGTCTCGCGAACTTGGTTATATGGCTGCGGATGACGACTATTTGTATATGCTGGACTGGTTCCGCACTCAGGGTCATTTGTATAACGATATTCAGATGGTACGCAGTATTTTGTATCTGGTATTAGTGCTGGTGTTGGCTGTGGCCTGCTTTAATATTGTCGCCACTTTAGTGATGGCTGTGCGGGAAAAACAAGGGGATATCGCTATTCTGCTGACCATGGGGATGCCCAGAAGCCGTATAGTGAAAGCTTTTATGTGGCTTGGCTGGCTGAATGGCTTAACAGGAACTTTGGTCGGAGGTTGTGTGGGCTTGTTATTGGCCTGGCAAATAGAGCCGCTGTTTCGTTTTATTACCAGCCTGACAGGTTTTAGCTTGCTGGATTCCAGCATTTATTTTGTTGATTATGTGCCTTCTCATATTGAACCTATGCAAGTGCTGATCACCATAGGCGTAGCTCTTATCATGAGCTTACTGGCGACTATTTATCCCGCATTAAGCGCCAGTAAGGTGCAGCCAGCTTTTGTGTTAGGTCAACGATAGTTTCTGACGCCAGGTGGCAGACAAAGATACAAAACGTCAGAGCGGGTCAGTTTCTGTTTCACTCTGACGTTTTTTAATGCGGTTTTGCCAGGATTTTTTTGCCGATAAACACCAGAAATAATCCACCAGCGTATAACCCAAAGCTGACAAAGTACTACCGATAACAAGACAACCCAGCAGGAAAGGTTTACCTATGGTATCCAGACTGTCTATTAACCAACTGAAACTTGCTTCAGGTTCGACATGGTGGCCTGGATGCCCCAGGAGCAAAGCTCCTAACTGATAACAGATAAAAAATATGGGCCCCATAGTTAAAGGGTTGGTCAACCAGACCAAGGCAACGGACAAGGGTAAATTGACTCTGAATAAAATAGCTAAAGCCGCAGCTAATACCATCTGAAATGGCATAGGGATTAAAGCGACAAACAAACCCACAGCAAAAGCGCCACGGGCAGAACGGCGGTTCAGGTGCCACAAATTGTTGTCATGCAACAAAGCACCAAAAATTTTTAGCGACGGGTGTTGCTTGATTTTTTCTGTATCTGGTAGATATTTCTTAATTAGATTCTTTGCCATTACAACTCATTAATGAAAAATTAACGTGAACCGTTTTTTCATCGGCGTGATCAGCGGATGTCTATTGTCATTATTTTTACCAATAGTGCCAGCCCTTTTGTGGCTTATTTTTTTGTTCTCTTTGATCCTGATTTTTTTGTACTACCGTTTACTGTTTTTTACCGGGCTTTGTTGTGCTTTAAGTCTCTGGTTGTGGCAAGTACAGCAGCATCAATCGAATGCACAACAACTACTCCAGCTCTTTGATCCCTGGCTGAAAGGGCAGGTGGTCAGTATCAGACAACAAGATGAAGACTTCAGCAGATTTTTATGGCAAATCAATGAAGGGCCACACCAGGGGTATTTAGTGCGACTGCGCTGGCAGGGGGCGCCACAGGTGTTAGGCCAGGGGCAGCACTGGTGGTTTAAAGTACGTTGTAAAGCAATTCGTGCGCCTGCTAATCCTGGCTCTGCTTATGTGGAGGCCAATGCTTATGTGTCTGGCCTTATTGCCAACTGCGTTATAAAAGATGCGGTCTTGCTGGAGCCACAATGGGATCACCGCCAGCAGTTGTATCAGCGTTTAAAAGCAAAAATTGGTGATTTACCTTCTTTTTCTTTGATCTCTGCCTTAACTCTGGGCGAGCGGCCTTTTAGCGATGAGTTGTGGTTAGGTTTGCAGGCGACGGCACTTGGGCATTTAATTTCGATATCCGGTTTTCATATTGGTTTGTTGTTTGGTTGGGTTTATGGCCTGATGCTGTTGCTGGCAAAAATCAATCTGAGTTTGTTAGTCTGCCGCCAGTGGGCTCCTTTTGTTGCTTTAGCAGCCGCCTGGTACTACAGCTTGTTGGCTGGTTTTGCTATTCCTACCTTACGTGCATTAGTCGCATTGGGTTTAGCTGTGTATTTAATACAACAGCACAGGCGATTAAGTTACAGCCAAAGCTGGCTGCTGGTCTGTGGCCTGCTGTTGCTGCTGAACCCTTTGTGGGTGATGAGTATCAGCTTTTGGCTGACTGTCTATGCGGTGGCGCTGATTTTTTTGTTTGTCTGGCGTTATCCTTTGCTGGATCACAGTTTCAAGGGACGGGTGCGCCAGGCTGTTCAATTTCAGGCGCTGATGACGCTGTTGATGAGTGCGCCTACTTTATTGTTTTTCCATGGCATAGCGCCTTTAGCTTTGTTATCCAACCTGATTTTTGTGCCCTGGTGTTCTTTAGTCGTTATTCCTTATTTACTTATGGCCTTGTTGTTGGAGCTGGTGTTGCCTGCGTCTGCGGTATGGCACTGGCAATTGGCGGATCGGGTTTTAGCGCCGCTTTACCATTGGCTTCTGTACGGCGCGGCGATGGACTATTGGTGGCTATTGCCTGCTCAGACGGTGTTTTCTGCGCTTTTAGTGGCATTGCTGTTCGTCGCTGTGTTTTTTCTGCCAGGTTCTGTCCCTAAGTTACGGCTGAGTGTATTGCTGTTGCCTTTTGTTTTTTTGTTATGGCCCAAAGTGTCGCAGTGGCAATTGCATATGATTGATGTAGGGCAAGGTACGGCTGTGTTGCTGCAAAAAGGTGATAGAGGGCTGCTGTATGATGTGGGGCCTGTGTATGGCAGCTTTAATGCAACTGAAGCTTATGTGTTGCCTTATCTGCATTATCAGGGCATACGTCAGCTGGATTATTTGGTCTTAAGCCATGCTGACAGCGATCATACAGGGGCTTTTTCAGAAGTACTGAAGGCTTATCCCAAAGTGCAGTTAATTGCTGATTTTCAGACAGGTTATCCGCAGCAGCCTTGTTCAGCTTTGCCTGCCGTTTATCTGGATGCCCGGTTGGGGTCGTTTCGAAGTGCTTATGCCAAACCTGAAGGCAATGATTCATCCTGCGTACTTGCGATAGAGGCCGCCGGATGGCGTTTTTTATTAACGGGGGACATCAGCAGCACAGTGGAAGCCGAGCTGCTTAGTGCTGAGCCTCATCTGAAGACGGATCTGTTGCTGTTAGGCCATCATGGCAGTAAAAGCTCAAGTCACCTGAGTTTTTTAGCTCA
The DNA here is from genome assembly GCA_018825965.1 of Gammaproteobacteria bacterium. GTDB lineage: Bacteria > Pseudomonadota > Gammaproteobacteria > Enterobacterales > Alteromonadaceae > Pararheinheimera. Next base: position 23,833 of record JAHKAA010000024.1, on the reverse strand, counting down.
AATCCAGCCTTTGTTCGCCCTCAATAGTGCTGCGGCCAATAATGCTTATGGCCATCCAAGCAAAGAAGTACGGGCGCGGCTGTCTTTGTTGCAAATTCCGCTGCTAAACACTGCAGATCAGGGCGCTATTCGTATTGAAATCACAGATCAGCAGCTACATATCTGGCCTTACCGGCAACAGCCTTTGCCCTTTTGGCTGCAAAAGCAGTGAACAATTGCTGAAAGAGCCGAAACAACAAGGTAGAATGGCCGCGGTTTTCATATTCTTTGGGGTTAGATTTGTCTTCACAAACAACAGGTTCAATCAGCACTTTTAAACGCCTGCTGCAGTATTTAAAGCCCTATAAAGCAGGTTTTGCGCTGGCCATGTTAGGTATGGCCGGTTATGCCTGCGTTGACGTGTATTTTATTTCACAGTTTTCCAGTTTTATCGACAGAGGCATTACGCAAAAAGATATGGCTTACCTGGCCTGGGCGCCGGTTTTTGTGGTGGGCATGTTTTTCCTGCGTGGTGTGTTTCATTTTCTTTCCAGCTACTGCTTAACCTGGGCTGGCACTCATATAGTCAAAGACTTACGCCAGCAGTTATTCCGTCAGATGATCGCTTTACCTGTCAGTTACCATGATAAACACTCGACCGGCGAGCTGATTTCCAAAATTACCTACGATGCAGAGCAAATTAAACAAGCCTCCAGTAAAGCGCTGATGGTGCTGATTCACGAAGGTGTATTTGTTTTGGGTTGTCTGGGCCTGATGTTTTATAACAGTTGGCAGCTGTCGCTTATTTTTCTGTTGATAGCACCTGTGATCGCTTTGATCGTCAGTCATGTGTCAAAACGCTTTCGCAAAATCAGCAGCAATATGCAAAACGCCATGGGGGATGTGACCACCAGCTCAGAACAAATGCTAAACGGCCATAAAGTGATCTTGTCCTTTGGTTCTGCCGAACTGGAAAATGCCAGATTTAAAGCAGTGAATAATCGTAACCGCCAGCTGGACGTCAAAATGGAGGCGACCCGTTCCATCAGTGTATCGCTGGTGCAGCTGATCGCTTCTTTTGCTTTGGCTTTTGTGATTTATCTGGCGAGCTTCCCATCCATGCTTGATACCTTAACCCCAGGTACTTTCAGTGAAATTCTGGCCGCTATGATGTTGCTGTTAAAACCGCTCAAGCAACTGACCACAGTCAACAGTGATTTCCAGCGTGGTATGGCGGCAGCTACTAATGTATTTTTAGTCTTGGATGAAAAACCAGAACAGGACACAGGCACTATTGAGCTTGATCAGGTAAAAGGCGCAATAGAAATTAAAGACTTAAGCTTTCATTATCCTGGCCATGAAAAACAGGTATTAAAACAGATCAATATTAAAGTGGAACCTGGTCAGACTGTGGCCTTAGTGGGTCGCTCCGGCAGCGGTAAAACTACAATTTCCAACTTATTGCCACGTTTTTATGAAATCGAACAAGGCGAAATTCTGCTGGATGGCATCAATGCCAAAGACTGCACGCTAGACTCACTACGTGGACAAATGGCTGTGGTTTCGCAGCATGTGGTGCTGTTTAACGACACCATCGCCCATAATATTGCTTATGGGTATCGTGGTGAATTAAGCCGTGAGCATTTAATTCACGTAGCGGAAAAAGCCCATGTGATGGAATTTGTCAACCAGATGCCACAAGGGCTGGATACAGAAATTGGCGAAAATGGTGTGACTTTATCCGGTGGTCAACGCCAGCGTATAGCCATAGCCAGGGCTTTATTACGTCAGGCTCCTTTACTTATTCTGGATGAAGCCACTTCAGCTTTGGATACCGAATCAGAGCGTAAAATACAGGGGGCTTTAGAAGAGTTGTTTAAAGGCCGTACCAGCATTGTCATAGCGCACCGTTTATCTACTATTGAAAATGCTGACCAGATTTTAGTGATGGATCAGGGCCAGATCGTAGAGCAGGGCACTCATCAGTCATTGCTGGCACAAAATGGTTATTATGCTCAGCTGTATAAAATGCAATTTAGCGAGGCCTGATGAACTGGTGGGAGCGTGGCTGGTATAAACAGCATCCTTTTACTTTGTTGTTTTGGCCTTTGAGTTTGTTGTATCGGCTGGTGGCTGCTATCCGCCGTCTTGGTTATCAACGTGGCTGGTTTCAATCTTTTGCTGTGGAAAAACCTGTTGTTATTGTCGGTAATATTTCAGTAGGTGGCACAGGAAAAACCCCTTTTACGCTTTGGCTCTGTCAGTTTTTAACAGAGCAGGGTTTTACCCCTGGTATTGTCAGCCGGGGTTATGGTGCCCGTATCACTGAACCTGTGCGGGTCACTTCTTTGCATTTGGCTGCTGATGTGGGGGACGAGCCTTTGTTATTAGCAGGCAAAAGCGGTTGTCCTGTGGTGGTCTGCCCGGATCGTGTTGCCGCAGCACAGTATCTGCTTGCTACCACAGACTGCGATATAGTCATTAGCGATGATGGTTTGCAGCATTACAGACTACAACGTGATTTGGAGTTAGTACTGATTGATGGTCAGCGTGGACTGGGTAATCAGCAGTTACTGCCGGCAGGGCCTTTACGTGAGCCAGTATCACGTTTACAAAGTGTCGGTGCTGTCATTGTAAATAGCGGCGATTTCCAGTTTGCACAGTATAAAATGGCGTTAAAACCTGTTGCTCCTGTTGCTTTGGATGGTCAAACGTCATGGCCAGAACAAGCACAAGCTGTCACTTTAGTGGCAGCTATAGGCAATCCACAACGTTTTGTTGATACGGTAAAAAGTGTTGGTATTGAGATTAAAAGCACAGCCTTTTTCCGTGATCATTATGCTTTTGATGAGCACAGCCTGGCGGGCATTGAAGGCCCGCTATTGATGACTGAAAAAGATGCGGTCAAATGCAGGGCTTTTGCTAAACCCAATTGGTATTACCTGCCGGTCGAAGCCGACCTGTCGGACGAATTTAAATTCTGGTTGCAGCAGCAGTTGCGCCAATGGAGAGATAACTAATGGCTTTAAATATCGCCTTACTGGACATCATTGCTTGTCCACTGTGTAAAAACAAACTGAAACTGGATAAAGAAAAGCAGGAGCTGATTTGCACTGCAGACCGTTTAGCTTATCCGGTGAAACAACATATTCCTGTGCTGTTAAGTTCAGAAGCCCGCACTTTAAGTCTGGATGAGGCAGAGAAATGGCGCTGATCACCTGCCAGTTTCTGGTTGTTATTCCGGCCCGTTACGCCAGCAGCCGTTTACCTGGTAAGCCTCTGGCTGACATTGCAGGTTTGACCATGATAGAACGGGTGTACCGTCAGGCTATTAAAAGTGGTGCAGAACGTGTGGTGATAGCCACAGACGACGCCCGGGTGCAGCAGCTGTGTGAAGCTTTTGGCGCTGAAGTTTGTATGACCAGCCCGGCGCATAATTCAGGCACTGAACGTTTGGCCGAAGTGGTGTCTTTATTAGGTTTGGCCGATGATACTGTGGTGGTGAATGTACAGGGTGATGAGCCTTTTATTCCGCCAGCTATTATCCGTCAGGTGGCAGAAAATTTAGCCAGTCAAACTAAAGCCCGGATGGCGACTTTATCTGTGCCTATCGAACATCAGGATGAAGTGCAAAACCCAAATGTGGTGAAAGTACAAAGCGACAAAAATGGCTATGCTTTGTATTTCAGCCGCTCTGTGATCCCTTTTGATCGCGATAAAAATTTTACTGCGGCGCTTACTGATATCTACCGTCGTCATATAGGTATTTACGCTTATCGTGCTGGTTTTATTAAAGATTATGTCAGTTGGCCAGCCTCAAGGCTTGAGCAGATTGAATGCCTGGAGCAATTGAGAGTTCTGTGGCAAGGCGAAGCTATTCATGTTGCTACTGCACTGGAAACGCCTGCAGTAGGCGTAGATACGTCAGAAGATTTGGAACGCGCCCGTCAGGTTGCGGCTGCTTTATAAATGTCATTGAAGCTGGTATTGGATCATGTCGATTTTCTGGTGTTGGATAAACCTTCCGGCCGCAGTTTTCATTCCGAGTTTGAAGCCGGAGTAGTTGCTTTGGCCGAAGCTCAGTTTGGCTTGAAGCTCTATGCAGTGCATCGTTTAGACAAAGGCACTTCAGGTTTATTACTGCTGGCAAAAAGCAGCGAAGCGGCAGCCTTGTTGTCGCAATTATTTCAAAACCAGCAGATCCAAAAGTTCTATCTGGCGCTGACGGATCAAAAACCAAAGAAAAAACAAGGTTGGGTCAAAGGCGATATGGTGCAGGCGCGTCGTTCGGCCTGGAAATTGACCAGTAGGTTAACTAATCCTGCCGTCAGTTATTTTGTCTCGGCTTTTTACGAGGTGGAAGGGCGCAGAGCTTTTTTGGTCAAGCCTTTTACAGGTAAAACCCATCAGGTGCGGGTTGCATTAAAAAGCGTTAGCGCTGCTATTTTAGGGGATGAGTTGTATCAGGGCACTGCAGCAGAACGCTTATATCTGCATGCTTATGCATTGTATTTTAGCTGGCATGGCACTGACATAAAGCTGGTGTTGCCGCCCTCTGATGGCACAGAGTTTTTATCGCAATCCTTGTTGCAGCACCTAAATCAGCATTGGCCTGAACCTGCAAAGCTGGATTGGCCTTCTTATCAAAAACCAACAACGTCAAAAGTTGTTGAGTAAAAGAGTAATTTACGTGTCCGATTATTTATTACGTTTTGCCGGCATAGGCCGTTTGTATGGCACCAAAGCGCTGGATGCGTTTCAGAAATCTCATGTCTGTGTGGTCGGTATTGGTGGTGTGGGTAGCTGGGCCGCTGAAGCTTTGGCTCGCTCTGGCATAGGCGAAATTACTCTGATTGATTTGGACGATATTTGTATCAGCAATACTAATCGCCAGTTGCATGCATTATCCAACAGCATAGGCCAGGACAAAGTAGCGGTGATGGCAGAGCGGATTAAAGCCATTAACCCTGATTGTGTTGTGCATCAGGTGGAAGATTTTGTTAGCTCTGACAATTTATTTCAGCTGATGAGCACAGACTTTGATTATGTAGTGGATTGCATTGATTCCATCAAAGCTAAAGTGGCGCTGATTGCACACTGCAAACGTAATAAAATTGCGATAGTGACAGTCGGCGGCGCAGGCGGGCAGGTGGATCCTACTCAAATTCAGCTGGCCGACTTAAGTCAGACTGTGTACGACCCTTTGTTATCCAAAGTGCGTAATACCTTGCGCCGCGACTACAACTATAGCCGCAACCCCAAACGACGTTTTGGCATAGATGCTGTGTATTCCACTGAGCAATTGGTCTATCCAAAAGGTGATGGCACTGTCTGTCAGACCAAACCAGAATTGGATGGCCCTATGCGCTTAGATTGCAGCGGAGGTTTTGGTGCTGTCACTGTAGTCACAGGCACCTTTGCTTTTGTTGCGGTATCAAAAGTGCTAAAAAAACTCGCTGATAAAGCCAATAAAAACTGAGCTGTAGTTTTAAATCACAGCCTTTATTTTATTTAACACAGCCAGCAAACCATTGCTGCGGGAAGGGCTGATATTTTGCTGCAGCTGCAATTCCGTTAATAATAACTCTGGTGTTGCCTTGGCTAATTCTTCAGACGTCAGGCCATTCAGCTGCACTAACAGCAAAATAATCAGGCCTTTTACAATGCGGGCATCGCTGTCAAAGGCCCAGAAATGTTGGGTTGTAACAGGGTCCTGATAATGCAGCAGCCAGGCTTTGCTTTCACAGCCCTGCACTAAAAACTCATCTCTGTGCCCGTCATTGTCAAAAGCAGGTAATGTTTTGCCCAGCGTCATTAAAATACGGTATTTGCTTTGCCAATCTTTGAGCTGACGCAACTGGGGCAGTTGGTTGTCGTAAATATTTTTTAGCGCAGCAGCAGTTTCTGTAAAGATATCTGGTCGGATCATTCGGTAAGTAACTCCACTGCTGTAGCTAAAGCGGTCAAAGTTCGGTCAATTTCGTCGAAACTGTTATAACAGGCAAAAGAAAACCGCACTGAGCCTTTGCTATTGAGTGCCTGAAATAACGGCATAGCACAGTGAGTTCCGGCCCGAACTGCGATTTTTTGTTGGTCTAACAGGGTCGCAAGATCGGCAGGGTGCTCATTTTTCAGGTTGAGTGCCACTATTCCTGCGTTAGTTGTCGGACCAGATAGCAGCTCAAGCCCCTGAATTTGACGACAGCCCTGATAAAAACGTTGTACCAGCGCTTTTTTATGCTGCTGCATCGCGGCTATATCCTGCTGTTGCAGCCATACAATAGCAGCAGCAAGACCAATAGCACCTGCCATATTGGGCGTGCCGGCCTCTAATCTGTAGGGTAAATCATTCCAGCTACTGCCCGAAAAACTAACAGTTTTAATCATTTCTCCGCCGCCCAGTAGTGGGCGAAGCAGCTCTAAATACTCTGTTTTTCCATACAAAACGCCACTACCTGTTGGACCATAGAGCTTGTGGCCTGAAAACAGATAAAAATCCAGATCCAAAGCTTGTGCGTCCATTTTCTCCCAAACAATGCCCTGAGCGCCGTCCAGTATGACTATAGCGCCTGCAGCCTTGGCCAGACGCACTATGTCTGCTATTGGCTGAATATGGCCCAAAGCGTTGGAGACATGGCTGATACTGACAACTTTCGGCCTACGTTTTAATAATTCAGCAAAGGCTGCGAGGTCAAAACGATACTCGGCCGTTAAAGGCACCACGTCCAACTCCACACCAAAAGGCAGGGCATGAATATGCCATGGCACTATATTGGCGTGATGTTCCATAGTTGAAATTAAAACACGATCACCGGACTGCAAAACAGGCCCCATCAGACCAAACACCAGCTGATTAAAACCTGCAGTGGTGCCACTGGTCCAGATGATTTCATGAGGGAAACGGGCATTTAAGAACTGAGCAACTGTGGTTCTGGCCGCTTCAAAAGCTGCCGTGGCTTGTTGACTTAAGCCATGAGCTGAGCGGTGAACATTGCTGTTTTGATGGCTGTAAAACTGATCCATAGCGTCAAAAACGGCTTGCGGCTTGTGCAAAGTGGCGGCGTTATCCAGATAAATCCAATCCGGATGAGCGGTAAAAAATGGGAATTGTTGCCGTAAAGCAGAAAAATCGAAGTCCAAGATTGGCAACCTAAAGCTATAAAAAACGAGGCCGGATCATAACATCCGGCCTCATCAGCAGGTTAGGCTTTTTTGTAGTCGCGCTTGGTGTAGCCGGTATACAGCTGACGCGGACGACCAATTTTGTGGCCTTTGTCGGACAACATTTCGTCCCAGTGAGAGATCCAGCCCACAGTACGTGACATAGCAAAAATCACAGTAAACATGCTGGTTGGAATACCAATGGCTTTTAAAATGATGCCTGAGTAGAAATCAACGTTTGGATACAATTTCTTCTCGATGAAGTACGGGTCTGACAGCGCAATACGCTCCAGTTCCATAGCCACATCCAGCAGAGGATCCTTGATATTCATCTCTTTTAATACTTCATGGCAGGTTTCACGCATCACTTTGGCGCGAGGGTCAAAGTTTTTGTAGACGCGGTGACCAAAGCCCATCAGACGGAAACTGTCGTTTTTGTCTTTAGCGCGAGCCACAAACTCAGGAATACGCTCTACAGAGCCGATTTCCTGCAACATTTTTAAGCAAGCTTCGTTGGCACCGCCATGTGCAGGGCCCCACAAAGACGCCACGCCAGCAGCGATACAGGCGTAAGGGTTGGCGCCTGAAGAACCGGCCAAACGCACAGTAGAAGTGGAAGCATTTTGCTCATGGTCTGCATGCAGCATAAAAATGCGGTCCATGGCTTTGGCAAGAATTGGACTGACCTGGTACTCTTCTGCTGGTACAGAAAACATCATATGCAGGAAGTTTTCTGCATATGTTAAGTCATTGCGTGGGTACACAAAAGGCTGACCTACAGTGTACTTATACGCCATGGCAGAGATAGTAGGTAACTTGGCAATTAAGCGGTGGGCGCTGCGTTTACGCTGAGCCGGGTCGTTAATGTCCAGGTCTGAGTGATAAAAAGACGACAAAGCGCCAACCACACCACAGAGCATAGCCATAGGGTGAGCATCAACACGGAAGCCCTGGAAAAATGAGGCAATTTTCTCATGCACCATGGTGTGACGCGTGATGGTATGCACAAAGTCCTGGTACTTCTCTTTGCCTGGTAATTCGCCTTCCAGTAACAAATAACAGGTTTCCAGATAATCTGAATGTTCTGCTAATTGCTCTATTGGGTAACCCCGGTGTAACAACACGCCATTGTCACCATCGATATAGGTGATTTTTGATTCGCATGAGCCCGTGGCCATAAAGCCCGGATCGAAGGTGAAGTATCCTTGCTGACCTAAAGCACGAATATCAATAACATCAGTGCCTGCAGTGCCAGAATAGATAGGAAGTTCAAATGGTGCCTGTCCTTCGATCTGCACGACAGCTTTTTTATCTGCCATTGGATTTCTCCTGTTGTTTTAATTGGGTTAAACCTTTTCGCAGCTATTCTAACGTCAAGTGCTGCCTAAAAGTCAATTTTAATGCGCGATTGGATAATAAGTATTCGACTCTGGTCGTATTGCCATCAAAGTTGAATGCTGTAGGCTAGAGTACGCAGAAATTCGATAACCAAATCAAACATAAATTGTAATCCGAAGTGGTGAATTATATACTGTCGCGGGTTTTAAACCTGTTCAGCGTTTGATAGATAAAAAAACAGGCTGAACCACAACGAGCTGTAGCCTGTATATCCATTGGGCGTTGACTGATTATTCAGCAACACATAATGACAACAAAGCTCTATAAAGAGCGTCGATGGGCAAGAAACTGTGAAAAAGCAAAGACCTGTAAATCTCGACCTTACAACAATATCTTTTCCTGCTCCTGCGTTAGCGTCGATCCTGCACCGCGTAACTGGCGTCGCCATGTTTTTCGCTTTAGTGTTTGTGATCTGGGCTTGGGCAGTCTCTTTGTCTTCTGCTGAAGGCTTTGAGCAAGTGAAACTGGTATTACAATCCTTCATCGCCAGGTTTATCGCCTGGGGTACTATCACAGTATTGCTTTATCACATGATTGGTGGCATCCGTCACTTAATTATGGACATGGGCCACTGGGAAGAACTGAAGTCAGGTAACCTGAGCGCAGTCATTACTATAGTACTGTGGATTGTATTAGCTGTTTTAACAGGAGTTTGGTTATGGTTCTGAATCAAGCCAGTTTAAAGCGCGACGGTGTCAAAGACTACGTTTCGTTACGTGCCACAGCCATTATTCTGACGCTGTACACTCTGTTTATTCTGGGATTTTTCCTGGTTACTCCTGAAGTAACTTATGACGTCTGGAAAGCATTGTTTTCCGGTCTGCTGATGAAAGCCTTCACTTTATTAACCTTAGCTTGTATCGCAGTTCACACCAAAATTGGTTTGTGGCAGGTCCTAACTGACTACGTGAAAAACGCAGCTTTGCGTGGCGTATTACAGTTCCTGTTATACACCTTAGCTTTTGGCTATGTGGCTGTTGGTCTTTTTGTTCTGTGGGGTGTTTAAGTGAAGAATATTCCAGTACGCGAATTTGATGCCGTGGTAATAGGCGCAGGGGGTGCAGGTATGCGCGCCGCTCTGCAAATTACTGAATCAGGTTTAACCTGCGCTTTGTTATCCAAAGTATTCCCAACCCGTTCTCACACTGTATCTGCGCAAGGTGGTATCACTGTTGCGTTAGGTAACTCTCACCCGGACAACTGGGAATGGCACATGTTTGATACCGTCAAAGGTTCCGATTATATCGGTGACCAGGACGCGATTGAATACATGTGTAAAACTGGCCCTGAAGCCATTACTGAACTGGAGAACATGGGTTTGCCTTTCTCTCGTTTTGAGAACGGCCGTGTCTATCAGCGTCCTTTTGGTGGTCAGTCTAAAAACTTTGGTGGCGAACAGGCCGCCCGTACCGCAGCTGCTGCAGACCGCACTGGTCACGCTTTATTGCACTTGCTGTACCAGCAAAACGTAAAAAACAAAACTCAGGTATTTTCTGAGTGGTATGCACTGGATCTGGTAAAAAACCAGGACGGCGCCGTGGTAGGTTGTACTGCCATTGAAATCGAAACCGGTGAAATTGTTTACTTCAAATCCCGTGCAGTAGTGTTAGCTACTGGTGGTGCAGGCCGTATTTTCGCCTCTACCACCAACGCACACATCAACACCGGTGACGGTGTAGGTATGGCCTTACGTGCCGGTGTGCCGCTGCAGGATATGGAAATGTGGCAATTCCACCCGACAGGTATTGCAGGTGCCGGTACGCTGGTCACTGAAGGTTGTCGTGGTGAAGGTGGTTACTTATTAAATAAAGACGGCGAGCGTTTTATGGAGCGTTATGCGCCAAACGCCAAAGACTTAGCGGGTCGTGACGTTGTAGCCCGTTCTATGATGACTGAAATCCGTGAAGGCCGTGGTTGTGATGGCCCCTGGGGTCCACACATCAAACTGAAACTGGACCACTTAGGTGCTGAAGTTTTAGAAAGCCGTTTACCAGGTGTTTGTGAACTGTCCAAGACATTCGCTCATGTTGACCCGGTGAAAGAGCCAATTCCTGTGATCCCAACCTGTCACTATATGATGGGTGGTATTCCAACCAACGTACATGGTCAGGTGATCCATCCGAAAGCTGACGGTTCTGAAGTTGTGGTTCCAGGCTTATTCGCTTGTGGCGAAATCGCTTGTGTGTCCGTACACGGTGCGAACCGCTTGGGTGGTAACTCCTTATTAGATTTAGTGGTATTTGGTCGTGCTACAGGTTTACACCTGGGTGAAGCACTCTCTGCAACTTCTGAATACCGTGCTGCCTCTGATTCCGATCTGCAAGCTGCCTTAGCCCGTACTCAACGTTGGGAAGACAGCAAACCAGGTCAGGGTGAAGATCCGGTTCAAATCAAAAAAGACTTACAGCAATGTATGCAACTGAACTTCTCGGTATTCCGTGAAGGTGCTGCTATGGCTGAAGGTTTAGCAGAGCTGAAAGAAATCCGTGAACGTCTGAAATATGCACGTCTGGATGACAAGAGCTCAGACTTCAATACCATGCGTATTGAATGTTTAGAACTGGACAACCTGATGGAAACCGCGTTTTCTACTGCAGTTGCTGCCAACTACAGAACTGAAAGCCGTGGCGCCCATGCTCGTTTTGACTTCCCTGATCGTGATGACGAAAACTGGTTATGCCACAGCGTCTACACGCCAGATACTGAATCAATGTTTAAGCGTAAAGTGAATATGGAACCTAAGTTCCGTGAAGCTTTCCCGCCTAAAGCACGTACGTACTAAGAGGGATGCAGAATGAAGAAGTTAGAATTCTCTGTCTATCGTTACAACCCTGACGTTGATAAAGCGCCACGTATGCAGGACTATACTCTGGAGAATCCAGAGGGTCGTGACATGATGGTGTTAGACGCACTGTTGAAATTAAAAGAACAAGACCCAACCTTATCCTTCCGTCGCAGCTGCCGTGAAGGTGTCTGTGGTTCAGACGGTCTGAATATGAACGGTAAAAACGGTTTAGCCTGTATTACTCCATTGTCAGCACTTGGCAAGGGCAAAGGCGGCAAACTGGTGATCCGTCCATTACCAGGTTTACCTGTAGTGCGTGACTTAGTTGTGGATATGACTCAGTTTTACACTCAGTATGAAAAGGTGAAACCTTACCTGATCAATGACGATTTACCACCTGCAGGCGAATACCTGCAGTCCCCTGAAGAACGCGAAAAGTTAGATGGCCTGTACGAATGTATTTTATGTGCCTGCTGTTCAACTTCTTGCCCGTCTTTCTGGTGGAATCCGGATAAATTTATCGGGCCAGCTGGTTTATTGCATGCCTACCGCTTTTTAGCTGACAGCCGTGATACTGCCACTGAACAACGTTTAAACGATTTAGATGATGCATTCAGCGTGTTCCGCTGCCATGGCATCATGAACTGTGTCAACGTATGTCCAAAAGGTTTGAATCCGACCAAAGCTATAGGTCAGATCAAGTCTATGCTGTTAAACCGGGCGCTTTAAGCGCCCTTTGTCAGAGCTTAATTGGTCTGAATGGTATAAAATGAAGCGCGCCTGCAACCTCAGGGCGCTTTTTGCTAATTTTTTCCAGGTGCTTCGAATAAGGGAAACTAAATGCACGAAGGTGTAATGAAGGCGTGGTTAGAGTCTTCTCATTTAGGCGGTGGCAACATGGCCTATGTAGATGAGCTCTATGAATCCTACTTAGCTGAATCGACCAGCGTCAGTGATGAATGGCGTGAGTTTTTTGCCAGTCTGCCCAAAATTGATGGCGTAGAACTCGAATCCCGTCACAGCGACATTCGCCAGCAATTTGCTGAACTCGCCAAAAACAAACACCGTGAAGTCATTACGGTGAATGCAGGTGGTTCAGATCAGCGCCAGGTGAAAGTTCTGCAATTGATCAATGCCTTCCGTTTCCGTGGTCATCAGCATGCAAACCTCGATCCGCTGAACCTGTGGAAGCAGCCGCGTGTGCGTGATCTGGAATTGTCTTATCACGACCTGACTCAGGCAGACTTTGATACCGAATTTAATGTCGGCTCTTTTGCTGGTGGCGACACCAGTATGAAGTTAGGCGACTTATATAAAGCCCTGGAAGCCACTTACTGTGGCTCTATCGGTGCCGAGTATATGCATATTGTTTCGACGGACGAAAAACGTTGGATCCAACAACGTTTAGAAAGCCAACAGGCTTCACGGGCGTTCGGAAAAGAAGAAAAAACCAAACTGTTGCAAGGCTTAGTGGCCGCTGATGGTCTGGAAAAATACCTGGCTTCTAAATTCCCAGGCGCCAAGCGCTTTGGTTTAGAAGGCGGTGACGCCATGGTGCCTATGCTCAAAGCCATGATCCACCGTGCAGGCGAGCAGGGCGCTAAAGACTGTATTATTGGTATGGCGCACCGTGGTCGTTTAAATACGCTGATCAACGTACTGGGTAAAAACCCGGGTAAGCTGTTTGACGAGTTCGCCGGTAAATACGAAGTGGTTGGCGCAGGTGACGTGAAATACCATATGGGTTTCTCGTCAGACTTCGAAACCAAAGGTGGCAATGTTCACTTAGCTTTAGCCTTTAACCCGTCACACTTAGAAATTGTGAACCCTGTGGTGATGGGCTCTGTACGTGCCCGCTTAGACCGCCGTGGCAGCACAGACGGTACTTTAGCTCTGCCTATCACTATTCATGGTGACTCAGCTTTTGCTGGTCAGGGCGTAGTAGCTGAAACCTTCAACATTTCTCAAACCCGTGCTTTCAAAGTAGGTGGTTCTATTCGTCTGGTGATCAACAATCAGGTGGGTTTCACTACTTCTAACCCTGAAGACACCCGTTCTACGCCATACTGTACTGACATCGCCAAGATGGTTCAGGCACCTATTTTCCATGTGAATGGTGATGATCCTGAAGCTGTAATTTTTGTTGCTCAGTTGGCCGTAGACTACCGCAACACCTTCAAACGTGATGTGGTGATTGACTTAGTGTGTTACCGTCGTAACGGTCACAACGAAGCGGACGAGCCAAATGCAACTCAGCCGCTGATGTACCAGAAAATCAAAAAACACCCAACTCCACGTGAGTTATATGCTCAGAAGCTGATTGCTGAAGGCGTAGTGACTGCTGAACAAGTGCAGCAGATGGTCGATGGTTACCGTGATGCCTTAGATAAAGGCGACTGCGTGGTAGAAGAATGGCGTCCTATGACTGAAGTATCAGTCGACTGGACTCCATACATAGGCCATGACTGGAATGTGGCTTACGATGCCAGTATGACAGTGCCAGATTTAGTCACTTTAGGTGAAAAAGCCATTGCAGTGCCTGAATCTCATACTTTGCAACGTCAGGTTGGCAAAGTCTACGAAGACCGCGCATTAATGCTCAAAGGCGAGAAAAAGATCGACTGGGGTTTCGCTGAAATTCTGGCGTACGCTTCTATTGTTGAAGCCGGCAGTCGTATCCGTATCGTAGGTCAGGATTCAGGCCGTGGTACTTTCTTCCACCGCCATGCAGTACTGCACAGCCAGACCGATGCTTCAGCTTACACACCACTGGAACATATCAGCGACTCACAAGGTCCTTTCCAGGTGTACGACTCAGCTTTATCTGAAGAAGCGGTATTGGCCTTTGAGTATGGTTATGCCACAGCTGAACCCCGTGCTTTAGTGATTTGGGAAGGTCAGTTTGGCGACTTCGCTAACGGCGCTCAGGTTGTTATTGATCAATTCTTAAGCTCAGGCGAGCAGAAGTGGGGCCGTTTATGTGGTCTGACACTCTTGTTGCCTCACGGCTACGAAGGTCAGGGCCCGGAACACTCCTCAGCCCGTTTAGAGCGTTTCCTGCAACTTTGTGCTGATCACAATATGCAGGTGGTGGTTCCAACCACTCCGGCTCAGGTCTATGCCATGATCCGCCGTCAGATGGTACGTCCAATGCGTCGTCCTCTGATTGTGATGTCACCTAAGTCGTTATTACGTCACCCGTTAGCCACTTCTAGTTTAGAAGAAATTGCTTCTGGTGTATTCCAGAACGCCATCGCTGAAATTGATCCAATCAAGCCAGCTGATGTGAAACGTGTGGTGATGTGTAGCGGTAAGGTGTACTACGATCTGTTGGAAGAACGCCGTAAACGCAATCTGACTGACATTGCTATTGTCCGTATTGAACAGTTGTATCCATTCCCTGCACAAGAGATGGAAGCGATCATGAAAGACTACCAGCATGTAAAAGATTTTGTCTGGTGTCAGGAAGAACCTCAAAACCAGGGCGCCTGGTACTGCAGTCAGCACCATTTCTGGGCTTCAATCCCGGCAGGTGCCAAGCTGACGTACGCTGGCCGTGAAGCCTCGTCTTCACCTGCAGTAGGTTACTTGTCTGTGCACAACAAACAGCAACAGGCTTTAGTCAACGCAGCTTTAACTATTGCTTAATAATTTGGCACAACTTTGGTTGTGCCGTTTTTGTATTCAGTCAGTGCTGCCGCAAGGCGCTCTGACTTTAGTTTAAGTAACGATTCAGAACCCAAATTTTAAAAAAGGTGACAAAGTGGAAATTAAAGTCCCGGTACTACCAGAATCAGTTGCAGATGCAACAATCGCCACCTGGCATGTAAAAACAGGTGAAGCAGTTAGCCGTGATCAAGTCCTGGTGGACATTGAAACCGATAAAGTTGTACTTGAAGTGGTAGCTCAGGCCGATGGCGTTATGGGCGAAATCGTTCATGCGGAAGGTGCAACTGTATTGGCTGAACAAGTGATTGGTCATATGAACGCTGGCGCTGCAGCTCCTGCCGCCGCACCTGCTGCCAAAGCTGACGCTGCCCCAGCCGCCGCTGCTCCTGCTGCAGAATCAGATGACGTGTTAACGCCGTCTGTTCGCCGCCTGATCGCTGAAAAAGGCTTAGACGCTGCTAAAATCCAGGGTTCTGGTAAAAATGGCCGTGTCACGAAAGAAGACGTAGAGAAATTCCTGGCCGGTGCTCCAGCTGCTCCTGCTAAAGCTGCTGTTGCTGCTCCAGCTCCGGTACAAGGTGATCGTTCACAGAAACGTGTGCCTATGACACGTTTACGTAAAACCATTGCGAACCGTCTGTTAGAAGCGAAAAACTCTACAGCCATGTTAACGACCTTCAACGAAGTGAACATGAAACCAATCATGGACCTGCGTAAGCAATACCAGGACGTGTTTGAAAAGCGTCACGGCATCCGTTTAGGTTTCATGTCTTTCTATGTAAAAGCTGTGACTGAAGCGCTGAAACGTTTCCCTGAAGTGAACGCTGCTATT
Organism: Gammaproteobacteria bacterium; assembly: GCA_018825965.1. Classification (GTDB taxonomy): domain Bacteria; phylum Pseudomonadota; class Gammaproteobacteria; order Enterobacterales; family Alteromonadaceae; genus Pararheinheimera. Next base: position 8,009 of record JAHKAA010000024.1, on the reverse strand, counting down.
GATGGCGATGACATCGTGTACCACAACTACTTCGACGTCAGCATCGCTGTGTCTACACCTCGCGGTCTGGTCACACCAGTTCTGCGTGACTGTGACAAAATGAACCTGGCTGAAATCGAAAAAGCTATCAAAGACTTAGCCTTAAAAGGCCGTGACGGTAAGCTGTCTATGGACGACTTAACAGGCGGTAACTTCACTATCACGAACGGTGGTGTGTTCGGTTCTCTGATGTCTACTCCAATCATTAACCCGCCACAATCCGCTATTCTGGGTATGCACAAAATCCAGGACCGCGTGATGGTGGTAGACGGCAAGATGGAAATTCTGCCAATGATGTACTTAGCCCTGTCATATGACCACCGTATCATCGATGGTAAAGAGTCAGTAGGCTTCCTGGTGACTATCAAAGAATTACTGGAAGATCCAACCCGTATTCTGCTGGATATCTGATATCTGGAAAAAGTAACTAAAAATGCTGTTGTTTTGTAGCAACAGCATTTTTTATCAGACTGATTGGCACTATAATACGCGCCGATCTAAAGGTCAGGTTGCACCTCCGGTGTAGCCTTCAATGTCAAAATGAACGGAAAATAGCCATGAATTTGCACGAGTATCAGGGTAAACAACTGTTTGCCCAATATGGTTTGCCTGTATCGAAAGGCATCGCCGCAGCAACTGTTGAAGAAGCGGTAGAAGCTGCAGATAAAATCGGCGGCGACATGTTTGTTGTCAAGGCTCAGGTTCACGCTGGTGGTCGCGGTAAAGCGGGCGGCGTTAAACTGGTGAAGAGCAAAGAAGACATCAAAGCTTTTGCTGAAAAATGGCTTGGTAAGCAACTGGTGACTTACCAGACAGACGAAAAAGGTCAGCCTGTAAGTCGTATCCTGGTTGAACCTTGTACTGACATCGCAAAAGAACTGTATTTAGGTGCAGTAGTAGACCGTTCTTCACGTCGTATCGTGTTTATGGCGTCTACTGAAGGCGGCGTGGAAATTGAAACTGTTGCCCACGAAACTCCGGAAAAAATTCTGAAAGCTGCAATAGATCCACTGGTAGGCGCTCAGCCATTCCAGGGTCGTGAATTAGCATTCAAATTAGGCCTGGAAGGCAAGCAAGTTGCACAGTTCGTGAAAATTTTCATGGGCTTAGCTCAGCTGTTTAAAGACAAAGATTTAGCTCTGCTGGAAGTGAACCCTCTGGTGATCACTCCTGCCGGCGATCTGCACTGCTTAGATGCCAAACTGGTTATCGACGGCAACGCTCTGTACCGTCACCCTGATTTAAAAGCTATGCAAGATCCTTCACAGGAAGATCCACGTGAAGCACATGCTGCTTCATGGGAACTGAACTACGTAGCTTTAGGTGGCGATATCGGCTGTATGGTGAACGGTGCCGGTTTAGCTATGGGTACTATGGACATCGTGAAATTACACGGTGGCCAACCAGCTAACTTCCTGGACGTTGGCGGCGGTGCGACTAAAGAACGTGTTGTTGAAGCCTTCAAGATTATCCTGTCTGATGACGCTGTTAAAGCGGTATTCATCAACATTTTCGGCGGTATCGTTCGTTGCGATATGATTGCTGAAGGTGTGATTGGCGCAGTGAAAGAAGTCGGCGTGAAAGTACCAGTTGTTGTTCGTCTGCAAGGTAACAATGCAGAACTGGGTGCTAAAGTGCTGTCTGAAAGCGGCCTGAATATTATCGCTGACACAGACCTGACTAGTGCTGCCAAGCAAGTAGTTGCTGCAGCGGCTAAGGCATAAGGGGTAATCCATGAGCGTTTTAATTAATAAAGATACCAAAGTAATTTGTCAGGGCTTCACTGGTGCTCAGGGTACTTTCCACTCTGAACAAGCCATTGCTTACGGCACTAAAATGGTGGGTGGTGTGACTCCTGGTAAAGGCGGTCAAACTCACTTAGGTTTACCAGTATTCAATACAGTAAAAGAAGCAGTAGAAGCGACTGGTGCAGAAGCATCAGTGATCTACGTACCAGCTGCTTTTTGTAAAGATTCTATCCTGGAAGCTGCAAACGGTGGCATCAAGCTGATCGTTTGTATCACTGAAGGCATTCCTACTTTGGATATGCTGGATGCTAAAGTACGTTGTGACGAATTAGGCGTACGCTTAATTGGCCCTAACTGCCCGGGCGTGATCACTCCAGGCGAATGTAAAATTGGTATCATGCCAGGCCACATTCACTTACCAGGTAAAGTAGGTATTGTTTCACGTTCAGGCACTCTGACCTATGAAGCAGTAAAACAAACGACTGACTACGGTTTCGGCCAATCTACTTGTGTAGGTATTGGTGGTGACCCAATCCCAGGTTCTAACTTCATCGACATCCTGAAATTATTCCAGGACGATCCACAAACTGAAGCCATCGTCATGATCGGTGAAATCGGTGGTTCAGCTGAAGAAGAAGCTGCTGCTTACATCAAGCAACACGTGACTAAGCCAGTTGTGTCTTACATTGCCGGTGTAACTGCACCAGCTGGTAAGCGCATGGGCCACGCAGGCGCCATCATCTCTGGTGGTAAAGGTACAGCTGACGAGAAGTTTGCTGCACTGGAAGACGCAGGCGTGAAAACCGTGAAAAGCTTAGCCGATATCGGTAAAGCACTGAAAGAACTGACAGGCTGGTAATACACCCGTTAGCTTATTTCTGCTAAAAAACCCGTCCTTGTGACGGGTTTTTTTATTCCTTAAATGATACTCGCAAAATTCTGTTGAAATAGAGGTACATAGGCGCTAGTTTTGTACTTAGTGGAGATGCCGGGACAAGGTCTTAGGCATTAGTTTCTGATCAAAGCCCCTGCGCTTTTTTGGAGATTTTAAAGATGATCACTATACCCGAACGAGACTGGAAAATAATCAGGGACTTGAAGCAAGAACTGCTCAACGTTGCATGTGAACAAATCTTCCAACGCGTTGAGAAGCTTTCAGCTAACAGAGCAGGGCAGCAGCATAAAAGTTATCTTGAACTTTATAAATTAATCGAAAAAGAAGACGAAAAAATAGCCAAAATGTTCAATGACCTGAAACGCAGCAACGCCTTTTTTAAAATTGCTGCGCTTAGGCATTATGCTGTGTTGACTGATGCGCAGATGGAGTTGTTTTCTGAGGAAACCAGAGCCATTGTAGAAGACCTTTGCCAGTTTAGGCGTTAAGTTATTCCCTGGGGCAAAGGGCAAGACCTGGCAGCGATATTACACTTCAGTCTTCTGTGCGGGTTAAATTCAAAGTTGTTTAGCCAGAGTAAAAAATCAACCAACTAGTGTGCAGCCTGTCCGGATTTTGTCGGCCATGATTTTAGTGATTTCAGAAAAAGTTGTTGAAAAAGAGGTGCATCAGCGTTAATTTTGTGTCTGTGAAAATCAGGGGCGAAAGCAAAAAAATGTTCGACTTGCGGGCAGAGGCCCTTTTATTAAATTGTTGTACACCACAGGGAGAGTTCATTTGAATATTAATGCTACGTTGCTCGGCGAGTTCATCGCTTTATTCGCGCTTATCATGGGTACGGTTTGTTATTACCTGGGCCGTCGCAAAACACAAACTCCGGTTTTGGCTGGTTTGCTCGGTGTGTTACTTTCAATCATTCCACCGTTCGGCCTGGTTTATCTGGTAGTGCTAGTGCTTAAAAAAGATGTAGGTGCTACATCGGCGGCAGTAAGTGGTTAGTTTATAACAATGCCAGGCACGGCGACGTCTTTTCCGTTGCGGCTTCGACTTCACTACTAAGCCGCGTGTGTGGCGGGCGTTAGCTTCAATCAAAAACAGTCCATGTCGCTGAATGGATGTTTAGAAAACGGAATTATTTGATTAACTCCCATATGTATAAGGATATTTTGCAATGCGAAGTCAATATTTAGTCTTTTTTACCTTACTGATCTTTAGTCTTTGTAGCGGCGCAATGGAACCTGATGTTACCCAACAACCAACGCTGGCTGACTATAAAGATGGCGAAACATGGGTTTGGAAATATAAGGGAGTAACAACGGCTGGTGAAATACGTGCAGAAGGAAAAGATACCAAAAAAATAATCAGCCAAAATGACGCACTCTTTATGGTAACCGCACCTGGAATCATCCCCTTAGCTGATATTGTTAAACCAGTTGATAGCAAAACGCCCCGGTATAGCTGGCCTTTGCAGGTTGGCAAGAAGTGGAGATTTGAGGAAAACTGGACAAGTGAAGATGGCACTAAGGGCGCAACCATCCAGGATGCACAAGTTCTGTCCTTTAAAGAAGAAACTGTGGAGGCAGGCACCTTTATGGCTTATACCATTCAATACAAAGGTAAAATCACGAACTCCAGAGGCTACAGTGCCGATACGGAAGATATTCATGTATATGCGCCCAGGTTAAAAACATTTATTAAGCTCACTCAGTCACAAGGCGATTATTTGTATATCGAAGAATTAATTGAATACTCTAAGGAATAGAGGTCAAAAAGACGCTTAATTTTGTTCCGGCCACTAAAAAAACGTGGCCCCAACTGACTTGCTAAGGCTTCCTGTTTAACGGGGCGTTCTGTGGAAAGGGAAACAATCAACATATCCTATTGATGAGGTTTACTATGCCAAAAAGTCTATTAATCAGCTCAATGTTTGCGCTCTTGTTTTTTCACCATCCTGTGTTCGCTAATGAGGCCTGTCTGCTTGAAACCAATGCAACCTTTATGGGGGTAAAGCTGGATATTAAAGACTGCATACAAAATGCAGGAATGGCAGCAAATGACTTTAAAGCTCAATGTGAGGGGGTGTCGCAAGCTGTTGTCTCAATGGGAGGCCCCGCAGCTCAAATTACCTATTTATCCAGCTGTCCTGTGCCTTTTCAGGCGAAATGCGATCATTCAACTACAGCAAAAACTGTATTTTTTTACTATAAACGCTCGTCTGATGAGGCCGCAGGAATCGAATCCAGCTGTGGGTTGATGCAAGGGCAGTACACAAAAGGCTCTTTATAACAAACAGGCGATCATTTGTTTCGTTTGGCCCAGACGTTCGGCATTGTGCCAAAACACGGCTTAAAATGCCGTGTCAGATGGCTTTGATCGGCTAAGCCACTACTAAAAATGCTGGTAAAGGGGCTCAACCTTACTCAGATTTACAGTATTCAATACTGACACTGGATCCTTCTTAGAATCATGGCTTGATTAAAAACAAAGAATGCTTGCTGCTTCCCTTTGCCCTGCTATTTTAACTGTTCGTCCCATTTGATAAGGCCTGCTCTGCCTGCTGTGGTGTTATCTATGCAGACAAAAATGGTATTTACGAAAAGGAGTTTGCATGAAGGTTACTTTATTTTTTATAGCTTGCCTCTTTCCCTTTAAGGGTCTTGCGGCTACGGCAGAAATTTTGGTGACTAAACTTTCAAATGAGGCCTATCTTTTAAAATCAGCAAACTACAACACCAATATAGGTGCGCTCAAAACCAGCAGAGGGGTTGTTTTAATTGATCCTATGCCGGGAGAAGATAACCTCAGGGTTCTGAGCAAAAAACTCAACGGGATCTATGGCAGTCAGCCGCTTTTTGTGCTGAATACTCATCAGCATGATGACCATGCAGGTGGCAATAGCTATTTTATGAATGCCGGAGCTAAGCTGTTGAGTTCAACCATGGAACTGGCAGAGATTAAAACTGTAGAAGTTAAATCTCATAGTTCAGCCGACAAAGTGTTCTTTCATCGAAGCAGTAATAGTATTTTTGTCGGTGATATATACGATACAAACTGGCATCCCACTTTTTATGCCGGAGGGGTTGCAGGCTTTGTTGGTGCCGTGGATGCGATTCTCGGGTTGGGAGATGAAAGCAGCCTGATCATTCCTGGGCATGGCAAACCGACCAGTAAAGAAGAGTTAAAAAAGTTCAGGAAAAATACGCTGGATTGGGTATCCAAAGTCAAAGCATTAAAAGAGAGTGGCATGTCGCTGAGCGAAATTCAGCAAGACGATCAGATAAAAAGTATTTTCCAGCGATTTAATGTAGAAAACCGGGCTGTTTTTGTGCCAGAAAAAGCCTTTATTCGTTTTATAGAAAGAACATTAACTGTGATTGATAGCGCGGTGTAAAAATCAAAAACACCAACCCTGTAAGGGGATTTGGGCTGGTTTTTCATTTCTTAGCCAGTTGCAAAACGAGCTTAAGTCTTACCCCGCGTCCTAAAAGCGGGACTATATCTCACACTCTTTCCCTTCGTCAGTTTAAATCTGCCACTACTTAATTCTGCAATGACACTGCTTATATCTGCCCTATGCATTATACTTAACCAAATGGTTGACAATGAACAAAAGCACGAGGATACTTAACCATATGGTAAACAATCAAGGCGCTCAACTGGATGCCGTGTTTCATGCTCTGGCTGATCCAACACGACGGGCTATTATCGCAAGGTTAGCTCAAGCGCCTTGTGGTATCAGCGAGCTGGCGGCTCCTTTTGATATGACACTGGCTGCTATCTCCAAGCATATCAAAGTGCTGGAGGGCGCTGGGTTGCTGTTACGAAGTATTGAAGGACGTAATCACACCTGCCGGCTGGATACTGGTCCTATGGTCGGTGGTATGGAATGGTTGCGCCATTACGAGACGTTCTGGAATCAACGATTAGATGCTCTGGTCACTGCGCTGAATGCCGAAGATACAACAGCATAAAATCAGGCTGTTGATCATTGGTTAGGCTACATAGACGCGATCAGTCTGGCTGGTGTGTCGCCCTTTGGTTCAGGCCAACTGCCTGTGCCACTTAACAGAAGGATGTTTGATATGTCTGACTATGCTGTACTCCTTGCTCCTGATGTACTGCGTTTGGAGCGTTTGCTGCCAGGCCCGCTTGAACGCGTATGGCAGTACCTGACTGAATCCGATAAAAGGGCGAAGTGGTTAGCCGAAGGCCTGGTAGAACCTTGTGTTGGCGGCACAGTGGAACATACTTTTCGCAATTCAGAGCTTAGCCCTGAGCATGATCTTCCTCCGTCTAAATACGCTGATTGCGCCGGAGCTGTGTCCATGCTGGGTAAGGTGACAGTATGGAACCCAATGCAACAACTGAGTTATATCTGGAATGAAGGTTCAGGTGCTGAATCTGAAGTCAGCTTTACTCTGGAGGAGCAGGGCGAACAGGTGAAACTCACAGTGGTCCACCGTCTGCTGACTAATCCAGACGACCGTCTGAGTGTGGCTGGTGGCTGGCACACTCACCTCAACATATTACGTGATGTGCTGGAAGGCAAAACCCCTGCGGCATTCTGGCGGGTGCATACGCTGCTGGAAGATGAGTACAAGGTGCGCTTTGTTGGCCAGTGTTGAGTTGTTGTTGACAACGGATGCACAGGACCATAGCTGGCAGGTTCAGCAACGACTGGATCTTGCATCAGTGATAAAGACTCAACTGCTTTTTTACAGTGGCTTTAAATTTCCGATCTTTAGGCGGCTTATTTAGTTAGATGTCAGAGCGGCTTGATATTCAAAGCTGTACTCCCAATTAACTTTAAATGTCAAAAAATCTGGTTGAAAAATGGACTTTATCTCCGAACTGAAGAACTGGCAGCTTTTTGCGGTCTTTTGTGGTAGTGCCACTGTGCTGGTTTTATTGTTATGGGCTATGGTGAAACTCGTGGTCTGGGCTAAATGCAGGCCTGTGGGGGCTTATGTGATATTAGCGATGTTCCCACTGATTTCGCTTTTTCCTATCCCACCGGCAGAAATCAAAAAATTAGAGCAGATCAAAAAAGAACAAATTCATCAGGATGAAGAATCCGGAGCCCCTCCAAACGACTTTGAATAGAGTCGGTTTAACATGAAGCGAAATTTTTATGCCCGAACATCGTATTTTCACCACTAAATTCTGCGCTGTGTATCCGCTTTATGTACAAAAAGCTGAGCGTAAAAACCGCACTAAAGCAGAAGTGGATCAGATCATCTGTTGGCTGACAGGCTATAGCGCTGCTGCATTGCAGCTGCAACTGGAACAGGGCGCTGATTTTAAAACCTTTTTTAATATGGCTCCTG
>JAHKAA010000023.1 GCA_018825965.1 Gammaproteobacteria bacterium | reverse complement strand
AGGCCTTGCTGATGCAAAATCTGAATTTTCATGAGTTCTTCTTTTGTGATCAAAATGCCTCCGAAAAGGCACCATAGTGAAAACAAGTGGATCAAATTTCAATTGTTGGAGTGGATCAGTTTTGCATTGTTGGTAACAATAAAATGAAGAGTCTGCGCTGAACAAAGGGGTTTTATGCAGGATAAAATCCCTTTCTGTCGAGAGCTGACGGGTCACATTCCAGCAGGCATCAGTGTCGCCCTTACTGGTAAAATATAAGGCACGGGCATAAGGAACCACGACAGTGGAGATCTGATATCCCTGAGTTGCAAAAGCTGCTTTCACTAACTGCTCAGACAAACCTTTGCCCTGCTCGTCTGAAAATGGCGGCCAGTTATCTTCAGCCGCGATGCGGATCAGCATGGCAGAATTAGTTGAGGCGCGATCATCCTGACTTACCGCTGATACAGGCCATACCAATAGCCAGAGGCACAGATACAATCGCAAATGGCACACTCATTTAAATCTGATTGATTTAAACATAAACCAGATCTGGATAAGCCTCCAGTGGCCACCTTGATTTGAAAAAAATATATGCTTTTCCTTGCAAAACTGAGTTCGACCCAGAGCGCTGCTATGCAATTTCTCAAGCGCGCCTTTATCAGGTTGCGGCGGATCCAGCACCAGACAATAAAAATTCAGACCACAAAAAAAGCCCATGATGGCAGCGTCATGGGCTTTATTCAAAACAGAAAGTGACTATCAGAACTGCGCTGTATAACGCACACCAAATTCACTGGCATCGTTACTCAGAATTCTGAGTATATAATCGCCGGTGTTTAAGCGGGCATTGTCATAACGCTCATCAAAGATATTGTGGCCATACAGAGCCACTGTCCAGTCACCACTGGCAGGGCTGTAGGCTATATCCATATTCACCAGCTCACGGCTGTCGATCTGAGTCAGACGACCTGGGTCTGAACTGGGCTCACCGTACATCTCATCACGGAACGAATAGTCGATACGGGCGGTCACAGAGGCACCGCTGGCCAGTGCAAACTCATAAGAAGGGCCAATAGCAGCGGTTAACTCCGGAGTTAATGGCGCTACAGGTTTCACCCCGTCTTTTTCATCCACATCCACATCAATCCAGCCCAAAGCGCTATGCAGCTTAAAGGCATTCGAGAAATACACTGTACTTTCCCACTCAATACCTCGAGAGGTTTGGCTGACGACCAGGTTTGTGGTGCTGAAACCACCTTCAGCTGTAGTGCTGACCTGATAAGGCAAGTCGTCAAATACGGTGTTAAAGACTGCAATGCTCATACTGAAGGTATCAGTCACCTGGCCTTTGATACCCATTTCGTAGTTCACAGCTGTGATGTTATCTGACGCCACCAAACACTCCGGGTTGCCAAATAAGCAGTAAGGACGAGCCGGGAACTGGCCTGACTGATAACCGCTCTGAATGGTGCCGTACAGGTTCATACCATTTTCCATGCGGTAGCTGGCTGACAAGTCGTAACTCATCTGGCTCCACTCATCGCTCGCGGCAAAAGGCCCAATACCTACATTTGCGACTACATCTTTTTTGTCTTTGTTAAAACGTAAACCACCGGCCAGACGCAAATCGTCCGTCAACTGATAACCGACATTGGCAAACACAGCGCGACTGCTTGAAGTTTGATCCAGTTCCAGCGTATTAGCACCGCCATTAAAACGTGAGTCTTCGCCCTGACGATTGCTGCCCTTTTCTTCAAACCAATACAGGCCTGATACAAAGTCCATATCGCCATAAAAACCAGATAACTGCCACTCCGCTGACGTTTGATCCGCATCACCCCGCTCAGGGTAATGATCCAGCGCATAAATTGTACCGTCATCATCTAAACCCGCTTTGTATTCAGAGGTTCTGTTGCTCAGCACTGCCTTGGTCGACAACTCGTCGTTCAGGCTCCAGTCGGCCGTTAAAGACAAACCACTGGCTTCATTGCTGACTGTTGTAACTTCACGGGTGCCTGTCGCATTGTCATAAATATTGGGCGCCAGATCTGAATTACGCAGCGGGCCAGTGGGTGTTGGCGCACCAAATCTCATGCCAGTGTAATAAGCGCCATTTGGCACTTCGTCAATCAATACAGTATATGGGCGTAAGCCGCCTTCACCGTCATTACCATCTGCAGTGAACACCAGGCTGAAATCGTCATTGGGCGTAAACTTCACCGAAAAACGACCATAAGCTTCCTGAGTTTCACCCACATCATATTCAGCATCAGGCACATTAATAAATTCGCCCAAACCGTCGCGCTGGTTGTAACCTGCATTAAAGTTAAAGGCCAGAGTATCGGTCAGCTCACGATTAACAAACACATCCCCTTTTGCACGGCCACGGCTACCCGCTTCTAATACGACTTTAGTGACTGCCACTTCGTCTGGTTGTTTGGTGATGATATTAATAGCACCACCAATAGAGTTACGACCATATAAAGTGCCCTGAGGGCCACGTAACACTTCAATACGTTCAATATTGCTCAAATTCCAGTTCTGGCCAACCTGACGGCCCAGATACACGCCATCCACATAAACACTGACACCTGGATCTGTGGTGATCAGGTGATCCTGCAAACCAATACCACGAATAAAAGGATTAGCTGACGAGGTATGTCCTGCTGAAAAACCAGTCACATTCAGGTTAGGCACAAATTTGCCTACATCTGTCAGATCGCTGATGCCCTGCTCTGCCAGCGCATCACCGCTAAAAGCACTGATGGCTAAAGGCACTTCATAAATGACCTGGGTACGTTTGGTGGCTGTCACCTGAATGGTTTCAATGCTGTCGTCTTTTGTTGCTTGTGATTTCTCTTCAGCCCATGCCACTGAAGATAAGGCTGCGGTAATGGCTGCACCTAATAAGCTGACTCTGGTTGCAAAAATGCGGATTGATTGTTTGGATTTGTTCAAAAAGGCTCTCCATTATTTTATTTTGATGTATGAAGGTCGGCCACGAAGGCGCATAAGTATATGCGAAAGCACTTATATTGACTATCTGCAAGGTGCAGAAAATCATCGGTGAAAGTCCGGGCTACAGTCTTGCTTTGAAACTAATTATCGCTGTAATCCGCCACTTAACCTTATTCAGTTGCCTCTGCAGCAACGGCTTGCCATAGTAAAACTTTGCCTTTGCATCAAAATAATAACTAAGGACAAACTATGCGTCTCCTGCCCCTCATAGGCACAGCTTTACTGCTGGCACTGGCTGGTCAGCCAGTCTCTGTAGCAGCCACACCTGAACGAACCCCCTCAGCACCTGAACGGGACAGAGGCGAAGGCCCTTATAAACGACTGATTTTACGGGGTGCAACTTATATCAGCGGTGAAGGGGCGCCACCTGTTGGGCCTGTGGATATTGTCATTGAAAACGATCGCATCACAGAAATTACTGCAGTAGGGAATCCGGGTGTACCAGTGTTGACGGCTGGTCGGCCTAAAGCTGTAACTGGCGATCAGGAAATGGATGTCAGCGGCATGTATATTCTGCCCGGTTTTGTCGATATGCATGGTCATATTGGCGGCTCTGCCAAAGGCACTCCGGCTGAATATGTATTTAAACTCTGGCTGGCCCACGGCATTACCACAGTGCGGGAGCCCGGCAGTTTTAACGGCGTCGACTGGACCATGCGCCATGTCAAAGCCTCAGAAAAAAACAGCATAGTAGCGCCTCGTATTGTGCCTTATATCGGCTTTGGTCAGGGCTTAAGCAAACCGGTATTCAGCCCGGAGCAAGCGCGGGATTGGGTAAAAGATATTAAAAAATCCGGTGCTGCTGGTATTAAATTTTTTGGCGCTACCCCAGCCATTATTTCCGCCGCTTTGGATGAAGCCAAAAAGCAAAAACTCGGCACTATGATGCACCATGCTCAGTTGAACGTAATGGGTACCAATGCACTGGACAGTGCCCGTATGGGTTTAACTTCTATGGAACACTGGTATGGTTTGCCTGAAGCTTTGTTTACAGGACAAGTGATCCAGAACTATCCGGCCAGCTACAACTACCAGAATGAGCAAGACAGATTCGCCAGCGCAGGCCACTTATGGAAACAGGCAGCAGCACCAGGCTCAGAAAAATGGAATTCAGTGCGCGATGAGTTAATCAAACTGAACTTTACTATCAACCCTACATTGACTATTTATGAGGCCACCCGGGATGCCAGTGCCCAGCGCAACGCCGAATGGCATCAGGACTACACCCTACCCACTTTAACTGACTTTTTTAAACCCAACCGTTACGCCCATGGCTCATTTTGGTTTGACTGGACGACCGATCAGGAAATTGCCTGGCGCGAAAACTACCGCCTTTGGTTTCAGTTTTTAAATGATTACAAAAACCATGGCGGCCGTGTCACTGCAGGATCAGACGCAGGCTACATCTATAAAATTTATGGTTTTGCTTATATTCAGGAGCTGGAATTGCTGCGTGAAGCAGGTTTTAACCCGCTGGAAGTCATACAAGTAGCGACTTTAAACGGTGCTACAGCCCTGGGTATGGATAAGGACATAGGCAGCTTAGTTCCGGGTAAAAAAGCCGATATGGTCATAGTGGCTGAAAACCCGCTGGCGAATTTTAAAGTGCTGTACGGCACAGGCCATTACCGTTTAAACGATAACAATGAGCCAGAGCGTAGCAAAGGGGTACGTTACACCATCAAAGACGGTGTAGTGTACGACGCCCAGCAGTTGCTGAAGGATGTACGGGCGCTGGTGCACCAGGCAAAAGAAGTTCAAAACGCAAAACATTAACTGACTTTTTAATGCAGGGGCGGGTCTTGTACCCGCCCGTCAACACGAAACCGCTGAGCCCATTGAAGGGCCGGGACAAACCGCGGCCCCTACACCCGCCCTTTTATTTGATAGCAACACCAGCAACTTCAGTCACGGTTTTGGCACCAGAGCGCTCAATAATTTTAACCAGTACAGACTGAATAGTTTCATCCTGCCGAACATCGCTTGTGCCTGAAAACTTTTGTTGCTGTGCAGCAGCGCCTTCTTCCAATACAAAGGTCACCACCACTTCAGTGGCCTTGTCCGCAGTTTCACCAAAATAGGCCAGCGATAAAGTGGGATAACCTTCAAAGCCTTTGGTCAGTTGTTTTGACAGGCGTTTTTTTGCTTTCTCTACATTCATACGATTTTTTCATCTGAGGGATAGTCAGCACGACTATACAGCGCCACAGCCTGCGCCGCAGGTATTTCTGTTTGCTCAGCCCTGATCAGTGCCACAGTTCCAGCACAACTCAAAGGAAGCCGCATTTTCTTCAGCGCACTGACTACAGACCCAGTCTTCGGCCTCACTATCCAGCTTCAGGCTCTGTACTATTCGGCTGGCTAAGGCAAAATCGTTTTCATCCACCAGCCATAACTGCAGCCAGCTATCAAAAGCAGAGACTTCACCTATGATGCTCACTGCATGTTCGTTTTTGACAAAAACTTCAAAACCACGGCGCTGCAGAATATTTTTGATATTACTGACAATCAACCGGTTTTCATGGGTGTAGATCATTTTCAAGCTGGTTTTACTCCTGTCGTCGAACCGCAGATCAGTCAATAGTCCAGATAACGAACCATCAAGATACAGGAAACTACTTGAGTGTAGCTAATAGCAGAAAATATAGCAGTACTGTAAAAACCTCCACAAAACCACTGCTTTAACGATAAAACAGCAGCCTTGTGGAGGAGCAAAGATTCGATAGCAAAAACTAAGTCAGATACCTGTACAACCACAAACAGAACCTGCGCTCGAATTCGCGTTTGTCCAGTTGCCGTTCCATTTCAGGTAGCTTGCAGTGCTTTTGCACACCCCTTTATCACCACCACAAATACCGGCAGCCATGCTGTTATCACCGATAGTGGTAGTGGAGGTGACATCAATATTCTCTCCCTGGCCTATTTTGATGTCTTTAAAAATATGGCTCAGCGCCTGAGTGGTAATATTGTTGCTCACCGCCTGAGCTGTGCCTGCGTAGTTATGGCAGCCAAAACAATTGCTGGCAAAAGTGCTGTTCAGGTTCACATGCTGATAATCCGTTTCAGCGACTGAGTTGGCTAAACGTAAAGAACCGCGTTCATTCGGAACCCCTATTCCACCTGAGCTCTGACTGATATCACTGACCCAGAGTGCACCAACGGTAAAATAGTTTGCCAGTACTTTCATAGAGTCAGGCGTGCCTGGTTGCGTTAACAAACTAAGTAACCCGCTGTTTTGCGTCGTCACGTCCGTCAGGTTTTCTGCTGCTTTGGGATCACCAGAGGCGGTGCCATAAGGATGAACCCGACAAATATTGGTAGGAGTACCTGTCGGAGTAGTTTGATTTTTGGGTGGCTGATTAAATTTACAGGCATTAGAGGCATCTGCCGAACCAGGTAAAGCTGCAGTGCAACTGGCGCTGGCGAAAGTCCAGGCGTTACCATTTTGAGCATTTGGTGGAGTACAGTCAGGCGTATTGTTTTTATGCTCGTAGGTCGTCCAGATAAATTCCGGATGATTTGTGGTGGCTGTCACCATATGCATACCAGCCAGACCCAAAGTGACGTTTTTACCGTCAATGCTTTGTTTTTGGGTCACAAAGCTGTTTGAAGCAATTTCAGAGTCTGACAACACTTTCCAGCCGAATTTCAGCTCCATGGTCCCGGAGGGAAAATTGATGATGTTTTGTTTTTGCAGTTCAACAGCACTGCCGGTTAATGCACACAACGACTTGCTAAAGCGCACATCGTAATACACCACATTACCATCCTGTGCATAAATAGTAGCGCCGCCACCCGCCTGCCCTGTTGTCACCGAAGTGCCGGTTCCGGCTTTGGTTAACGCAGTTCTTAAGGTGGGCCCTGTGATGCTACTGTCACAAGAGTTGGCAGGAGTGCCATCGGCGTTAAATTCCAGCAAAGGATAATTCGCCTGTACCTGAAAGTTACGTAAACCACTGCTGTTTTGTGACATCAGGTACAAAAAAGTCTGAGTAGAAAACTGATAAAAGTCACAAAAATCGGAGCTGCCATCCGGGTCGCTTTTTTTCACTTCAGTGGGTAAAGACGGATTTTTTAACCAGTTTGGATCAACAGGACAAGCCGAAGCTGCTGAAGCAGAGCTTGCATACGCCTGATTTGCCAATGCCATCTGAGGCAAAAACGAGCCTACAACCAAACTGCTGATCAGTAGTTTTTTTAAGGTATTCATCTGCGGTATTCCTTCCTTTGTTTTGTTATCACTTTTTAAGCAACAGGTGCTGCTGGTTTTAGCCAGCAATTTTACCTGTTTTGAAAACTCTAGTTGCTAAATCAGAAAAGGAAAGACATTTTCAGAAAAGAAACACCTATTCCGAATAAACAAAGCCCGGTTCAGCACTTGATTTAAGTTTCCACGGAAACTAATATTGCTTATAGTTTCCATGAAAACCATTTATTCAATATAACCTACTCAGCCAGGAGCGCCCGATGAATACAGTTACAGCAGAGAGTATCAAATCAGTCTTCACAGCGTCACAACAAGGACAAATCCATTTTGGTCAGGTGATCGCAGCTTTGTCAGAGGCTGGAGTTGAATCTTATTTGGTCGACTACAGAGCCAAACAAACAACTTACCATTTAAAAAATGATGAACATCTGATCCTGAATATGTCCGATGCTGAACCTCTGATAGCGAAGAGTTTTGACGCAACAGTGATCAAAGGCGCTATTTTGGGCGCGCAGCAAGGTGAAATCCTTTACCCTGAGTTTAAACAAATCTCAATGGAGGCAGGCTGTATAGGTTATGCAGTCTGGATTAGCGGGCGTCATGTTTGTTACTTTGGCCGCAAGGGTGAACAACATATCGAACATTTTCCGCAGTAGCAAAAGAGCCATGGGTTGCAACTCCGTACCACAGCAGTCACTGCAACCCAATTTCCTGTCAGGGGCAGCACAGCTAAAGCTTATTCGACCGGAACTTGTGTCAGTTGATGCTGCTTTGTCAGATCAATCATGACCTGCTGCAGCGCTTGTTTAGTTGTCAGGTCCAGATGGCCAAAAAAGAACTGTTCATTTTCATCCGCACAAGAGGCCAGTACAGGCACTAAACTGCGGCCTTGTGCTGTTAATCCAATCCGTTGCTCTCTGGCACTGTGCGCTGTGCTGATCCGGCATGCTAAACCTTTCGTTTCCAGCCTGGTCACCACTTTGGAAGCTGCACTTTTAGTCATACCCAAAGCCTCAATCAGTTCAGCATGAGTACTTTCTGCTTTGTTGTACAAGGTACGTAAGGCCACCCATTCGCTAACTGTCAGGCCATGCGCCGCAATTAATTTTTCAAACCGGCCCGATACATGGTTAGAAACAAAACGTAACCAAAAACCAAGATGGTCTTCCAGTGCACAAACGTCTTTTGTCGTCGTTTTCATTGATGTCTCCTTTGAACCAGCACATTAGTTTCCAAGGAAACATAAGTCAAGTTCAGTTCATAGCTCTGCATCACCAGATCAGAGCTTTTGTGTACCCTCTGATCTGGCTGATAGACCTGGCATTAAATGCAGGCCATCAATTGGCACAGCCTAAAAATACCAAGCCCTTTGCTGCGGAGCATTTTTAAATCTCGTCGTGATTGACAATAAAATCTTACCCGTTATAGTTTCTGAAACAGTAACTTGGCATTATAAATGGCGGCATTTCAACACTCCGGCGTTTTACGCAAAACTCAGCAAGCTCTGAAAACAGCAGCTGATCACCGTGATTGAAGTCAACTCAGGTTGCGACAACCTCTGAAAGGAGTGCACACCTGAGCTTAGGGTAAAAACAATAATCGCTTAATTGCAACATAACAATCAAACCCATAGCAGGGTATTTGCCCCTGCTAAGTCCTGACAGCATGGAGCAAAAGGATGGCCAGTCAAACCAGCGTTCAATTTACAGTTCGAACCACTTCACAAGAGATCGCAGCCCCCACAGATAATGACTATCAGATACGCAGTGTCAGATTAGCTGGCGGGGAGAAGCGGGCAGCGGCTGGCAGCACACAAGTGCTCAACGCTGAAACCGGCAAAGATTTAGTTCATCTGGTGTTAAAAGACAATAGCGGCCAGCCGTTTGATTTATGGTTGCATCCTGAGCATGCCCGGGATTTGTTGCTAAGCCAGCAAGGAGGAGAATTAACTCAGGACGGCACAGTGCTGGTGCCGGCCAAAGCTCAATGGATCAACCAGCAAGCTGCTCAGCGAGGCTTTGTCAGTGATTTGCTGATTGATACGCTGGAGTTGCTTGGGCTGAAGAAAAAAGCGGTTAAGTATACTTCAGCCGCTATTGGTGCACAGATCGACAGCAAGGTAAATGAAGGTGTGTACCGTCTGCCAAAAGAGGGTATTCCCGATCTGAAACAAAGTACTCCCTGCCAGATTGACGCTGTTACTGATCCTCACCCACAACTGATATTTATCCATGGCACCTTCAGTAATACCAAAGCAGGCTTTACCGGCTGGTGGCAGCATCAACCGCAGATCCGGCAACTATTCAGTTATTATCACCATCAGGTTTATGCACTTGATCACGCTACAGTGCTCAAAAGCCCGCTGTACAATGCGTTAACCCTGGCGAAAGCCTTGCCCAAGTCTGCAACCTTGCATCTGGTCACACATTCCCGCGGCGGACTGGTCGCTGAGTGTTTATTGCGGGCTTTAATCTTAGCGGCTGATGATCAGCTGTTTAAAGATGAAGTAGAACACTATTTTCAGGACCCGGCTTACTCCAGGCATCTGCAAGAACTTATCGAACTGGTTGAGTTACTCAAAGACAAAGAAATTCGTATTGAACGTCTGGTGCGGGTAGCCTGCCCGGCACATGGCACTTTGCTGGCGTCTGATCGACTGGATGCCTACCTCAGTGTGCTGAACTGGTTGGCAAAACGGGCCAATATCCCGCTACTGCCCGGATTATTAGATTTCACCAAAGCCGTAGCGCGCGAACGCACCGACCCTGCCAGCCTGACTGGCATTGAAGCAATGCGTGCCCAAAGCGCAGTAGTGCGTTGGCTAAACGCCCCACTCAACCTTGGTTGTGAAAGCCAATTAAGAGTAGTGGCGGGCGATATTGCCGGTGACTCGCTGGTTTCCTGGATCAAAACCCTGCTGGCAGACAGCTTTTACCGCACAGATAACGATCTGGTCGTACAAACCAGTGCAATGTACGGCGGCGTACTTCGCCGCGATGCCCGTTTTATTCTGGAAAGCAGCGGTAAAACAGACCATTTCAGTTATTTCAGTAATCTAAGCACAGCCAGCGCTATCACTGATGCATTAACACAAGAGTTGCCTTCAGCTTTTATGCCCATAGGCCCGCTGTCTTATCAGGGCCAAAGTGCTTCTGGTATACGTTCTGGCTTGAGCTCCAATATTCTGGCAGTCAATGAAACTGGTAATGCTGAGAAACCTCTGGTGTTGGTGCTGCCAGGTATAGCTGGCAGCCATTTGCAAAAAGCCGGAAGACGCGAGTGGCTGGCGTTGCACCGCGCTTTTGGCATGCTGAACCGCATTAGCCTGCAAGATGATGACCACATCGAAGCTGACGGCGTACTGGAAACCTATTACCAAAAACTGATCGATCAACTCGCACTAAATTATGAAGTGCTGCCTTTCAGTTACGACTGGCGCCGTTCCTTACAGCACAGTGCTGCAGCCCTTGCCAAAGTACTGACAACACAACTGGCACACAGGCCAGGCACTGCAATTCATCTGGTGGCCCATTCGATGGGTTCACTGGTTTTTCGCGTGCTGCAGCTCAATGAACCTGAGTTATGGCAACGCTGGATGGACAGACCCACGACCAGAGTCGTTTTACTGGGGCCGCCAAACCATGGTTCCTGGGCCCCCATGACCATGCTGACCGGCGATGACCCTTTTGCCAACATGTTATGCCGGCTCAATGGCGATTTGCAGACACTGACCAGCCGTGAACAGATTGCAGACTTTACCGGCTTGTTACAGCTTCAGGCTGGCCTGCATGACCCGCAGCATCCATTGGCACAACAGGCCTGCTGGCGGCAACTGGCCAACGCTGATCAAAAGGCTGCACAGGCTAACAACCCCTGGTTTAGCCACCTTTCGAAGAAGCACTTGTGGGCAATTCCAAGTGAAAGCGTTCTGCAACAGGCCAGTTTGCTGCGTCGTCAACTGAATACACAGTTGCCGGTTTTGCAGGGCTACGACGATAAAATAACGATGATCCTTGGCAGCAGCCCTGAAACACCTGCCGGCTTTATTCTGAATGATCATGGGGCGGTAGAATATCAATATAGCCGGGAGGGAGATGGCCGGGTTTGCTGGCAGGATTCGTTGATCGAAGGTTTAAAAACCTGGCTGAGCCCACAGGTGCATGGTGCCTTAGCCAGGGATAAATATGTGATTGCCGCCTGCCAACAGTGGCTGGCAGGTAAAAACATTCAGTCGACAGCTTTACAGCCTTTTAGTCTGCCTAAACGACGGGGCGATAACGACAAAGCATTGTTAACAACCAAAACCAGAGCATACACAGATACAGCATCCAATGCTTATCCGCTGGATGAAGCAACAATAATGCAGGCCTTGTTTATCGACAGCACTGTTGCCCCCTATCCAAGCCACCGGCTACCGCCATTACAGCTGACAGTGCGCAACGACGATTTGCGTTTTATACGCCAACCCTTGTTGTTAGGGCATCAGAGTTCGATGCAACTTACAGGATCGGAACGGGCAGTCGATCAACTTCTGGGTGGCAGTTTACAGCTGGCCCTGCAATCTGGCGTGTACCCTGTAATGCCGGGACAATACCAGGTTTTTGTCAACCAGCAGCAAAATCCGGCAAACCTGCTCTCTTATCCCAAGCCGCTGGCAGCTATAGTGGTGGGGCTTGGTGATGAAGGTGAGCTTACTCCGGAAATAATACGCCACACAGTGCAAACCGGAGTTATAGGTTATTGCCTGCAGCAAGATCGGCAAACCACAGAGGTAGAGCTTGCGGTGACCATTTTAGGCAGTGGCGGTATTCTGTCGGTAAATCAAGCTGCACAGGCCTTGGTGCAGGGCGTGCTGGATGCCAATGAAAAACTACAACAGTTGGCAATGCAGCACCAGAACAGGCCTATAGCCCGTATTAGCAAGTTACTCATTGTTGAACAATTCCATAACAGAGCGCTGGAGGCCTGGCATACACTACAGGAGTGGATCAAGCTAAACCCGGCATTACCTCTGGAACTGGCAGCGCAACTGACAAACGGCAATAACAGTGTTTCACAACCGGTAGAAGGTCATTACCGGGGCGTAAATTATGATTTATTGCGGATCTGCGCCCGCCCGCTTTACCAGCAGTCCGTTGCAGCAAACCCCGACAACACTGCTATGCCTTGTTATTTGTTGCTCGAATACGCCCTCTTTACCCGCCGCGCCCGCTCTGAGCTGTATTATAAAGAAATTCAGGTGCCGCAAATTCGTGAGTTGCTGCGTAGTGCTGAACACAGCGGTTATTTTGACCAGACCTTAGCCCAGACTCTGTTTCAGCTAATTCTGCCACATGAACTGAAGGCCAGCTTAGGTGCCAGCGGCGAACTGGTGCTGGAACTGGATAACAATACCGCATGGATCCCTTGGGAATTGCTGGTTGAAGGTGCAGCACAGCGCAATCAAATTGAACCGGGCGGCGGCCGGACATTTGCCAGCAGTATGTTACGCAAACTCAGATTACGTGAATTCAGACGCCAGCCGCTGGCTAGCTTGTCGGACAAAATTCTGGTGATTGGCGAGCCCCTGGTTGACAAGTCAGTGCCCGCATTACCAGGCGCAGCCAGAGAAGCTCAACAAGTGGCAAACTTATTCGCAACAGGTTCACATTTGCTGCTGAACAGCAGCAGTAGCGATATTTTTAAAGCCGCATTTAGCCATGACTGGCAAATTATTCATCTGGCTGGTCATGGCCTCTACAGTCAGCCAGAACAAGGTGAACTGTCCTGCAGTAAAACCGGCATGCTGCTGCAAAACGAGATCGTTTTTGGGCCTGCCGAATTTGAAAGCATGCCACATGCGCCTGAACTGGTATTTGTCAATTGCTGCGAATTAGGCAAAACAGAGCAGTCTGCTCCTGCCCGTTATCGTGATTTCGCCGCCAATGTTGGCGAACAACTGATCCGCAATGGCGTTCGTTGTGTGGTCGTAGCAGCCTGGGCAGTGGCAGATCGGGCCGCAGAGGCTTTTGCCGGCAAATTTTACCAGGCATTGCTGAATCATATGACTTTCGCAGAGGCGGTGCGCGCCGGACGTAAAGCGGCTTTTGAAGCAGCCCCACAGGACAACACCTGGGCTGCCTATCAGTGTTATGGAGATCCGGCCTGGCGGCTATGCGACACCGGGGTCACAGATGATCTGGAAACTCCCCCACTCGCCAGTCCCCATGAACTGCTACTGACTTTAGAGCAACTGCTGGCTCAGGCCGCCTACGCCAGTAGTGACGAGCAAAAATCACTACAAATTCAGCTGCAGGTTGTTTTGTGCCATTGCTGCAGCAGTTGGTTGGAACAAGGCAAAGTTGCAGAACAAATTGCACAGTGCTGGAAAGCGGCTGGCAATGAAGAGCAGGCCCTGCACTGGTTTAACAAGGCAGTAAAAGCTTCAGATGGCACTGCCAGTTTTGTCGCGCGCGAGCAGCAATTGAATTTACAGGTGCGCCAGTCAACTAATGACGAAGCAAAACTGAACAGTGCATCGCAGCAACTGCAACAGCTTATTGATCTGGCGCCAACGGCGGAACGCTACAGCCTGCTCGGTTCAGCCTGGAAACGGCAGTTGATACTGAGCGACCAAAAGCTGCCTGAGCTGTCATCCGGCAAGACGTCAAAATCGCAACAAAACAGCCATAAAACGGAGCAACTGCTGGCTTTAGAAAAAATGGCAGTTGCCTACCAACAAGCAGTTCAATTAGAAACTAAAAATAGCTACTACCCGTTAAGCCAGCTCTATCTGGCAAAGCTGCGGCTGCACTGGATGGATAATAAGCAAAACGCGCCTAGTGATGACGACTGGCAAAAATTGCAGCAACTTTACCTGCAACAGGCAGAACAGGAAGCCGACTTCTGGAACCATGTTGGCCCTATAGAAGCCAGGATTTGGCAAGCCATGCAGCAGCAACAGCTGCACTCCACACTGACCGCAGTCAGCGCTCAGTTGCAAGAACTGCAACTCAGAGTCAGCTCAGTGAACTTATGGCGGTCGGTGTACGACACAGCTCAATTTATCGGTAAAGCTTATTTGCTGCATATACAACAACATAGCATCGCTGGCGCTGAAAAAACAGCACTAGACCAGCTTACGCAACTGCTGGCGCGATGTGCAGGGAGAACAGAATAAGTGGATATTTTTGACCTTTTTATCAGCTACCGCCGCAGTCAGGCTATGGCTGTGCGAGCCGCTGTTGCCTGCCTTGAGCAAGCAGGCATCCGCTGTTTTTTAGATGAAGCGGAGATTGAGCCTCTGGCTGATTTTCCTGATGAAGTACGGGGTGCTATTCAGAATGCCAAAGCACTGCTGATCTGGTGGAGTGCCGATTATGCCGAATCAGAACATTGCCTGGCCGAGCTGACCTTGGGCTGGCAATTTGCCAGAGCGCAAAGCAGCAATCCGGGCCAGCGGTTGTGGCTGGTTAACCCTGAACCATCTGCTGGGCATATTTGCGCTGGTGAGCTGCAAAGCAGTAACTGGTTAACAGCTGCCAGTTTCAGTGATGCCGCTGTCGTAACGCAATTAAAGCAGCGTATAGATGATTTAAAAACGCCTTTGTCAGCAGAGCCTCTGACAGTTGCAGCTTCACCTTCTTATGGTGTGCAGCAGCATAAAGTCAGTGCTCATTTTACCGGCCGTCAGCGCGAGTTATGGCAACTACGCAGCTTGTTGCATCCGGCTAAAATCAGCCAAAGCAACTGTTCAGTGGCCATACAAACCCATGGAATGGCAGGCATTGGTAAAACCGAGCTGGCGCGGGCTTATGTGGATAAATTTAGTGCTGCTTACCCTGGTGGTGTGTTCTGGCTTAACCTGGCCCCCTTAGACAGCGAAGCGCAAGTTGATGACAACAGCATGCGCCAGGCATGGGCTAATGCGGTGCGTGAAGCTTTGGATTGGGGCGGCCTCAGCAGTTTTTACCGCGATAGCGCAGGGCAATACCTCGAAGCGCAGCAGCTTTGGGAGAAACTGCAACAGCAAGGGCCATGGCAAGGCCAGCCGGTATTATGGTTGCTGGATAACCTGCCGGTACTCAGCACTCAGAGCTACCAGCAACTGCAAAAATGGCTGACAGCTCCTATGGCCAGCAACCACACTTTAGTTACCACCCGTTTTGGTGGTGAGCTTTATGGTTTTCAGCCACTGAGTCTAAAGCCATTAGGCAGAGTAAATGCATTACGTTTATTACGCAGTTACCGCGATTTTACTAAAGCTGAGCAAGCTTTGGCTGAACAACTGGTGCAGCACACCGGCGCTCATACCCTGGCATTGGTGTTGGCCGGTGAGCATTTAAAACATAGCAGTTACCAAAAGCTGGTTGAGGAATTTACAGCACAACAGGTGCTCCCCTCTATTGAGCAAATTGCAGCAACATTGCAGCCCGACTTAGGCGCAAAAGCATTAGGGATAGTGGCAACTTTTGCTTTAACCTTAAAACGGCTTGATACCCATGCCAGATACTTACTGGCGCTGGCATGTCAGTGTGAAGGCAATAGCGCTTTTCCGCTAGCTGTGCTCAAAGATGCAGCGCAGAAAGAGTTTCAGTTAAATGAAATGCAAAGCAACGCAGCGCTGCGACAACTTTTTCAGGCCAGTTTGGTACAGCAATCTGAGCTACTGGTACGAAACACAGAGGGCAACACTTACCACGAGCCTATGCTGGAATTACATCCGCTTAGCATAGCAGCAAGCTGGCACTTACTCAGCGAGCCTCAGGATTTCACCCTACCTACGGCCGCCGAATTACAGCAGCAGTTGATTACTCTGGTGCGTCAGCAATTTGAATCACCGGAGGATAACCGCCACCACCCTCAAATCCGGCCTTATTTGCCAATGGCGAATTTTTTACCACAACAGCATCAATCTGCAGCAGCTTTTAACTTGCGGCAAAGACTGGAGTTGTTTTACTACTATGCCGGGCAACTGCAAAATGCCAGGGCTGTTGCTATGGCCAATGTGAAGTTTTTCACAGAAGTGGTAGCTTTTCCCCCGGAGCATGACCACGTATTGACCAGTAAAAGCAACCTAGCAAGCACCTTAAAAGCACAAGGCGACCTCTCCAGCGCCCGCAGTTTAGAAGAAGCTGTGCTGGAAGCACGCGAACGTACTCTGGGTGCAGAGCATCCGGATACACTCAGCAGTAAAAA
This sequence comes from Gammaproteobacteria bacterium, assembly GCA_018825965.1. Classification (GTDB taxonomy): domain Bacteria; phylum Pseudomonadota; class Gammaproteobacteria; order Enterobacterales; family Alteromonadaceae; genus Pararheinheimera. The sequence continues at coordinate 28,348 of JAHKAA010000023.1, read as the reverse complement.
CAACTTAGCAAACACCTTATGGCAACAAGGCGACTTCGACGGCGCCCGCAGTTTAGAAGAAGCTGTGCTGGAAGCACGCGAGCGCACTCTGGGTGCAGAGCATCCAAATACACTCTCCAGTAAAAACAACTTAGCAGACACCTTACGAGCACAAGGCGACCTCGACGGCGCCCGCCGCTTGCAAGAAGCGGTTCTTGAAGCACTCAAGCGCACTTTGGGTGCAGAGCATCCAAATACACTCGCCAGTAAAAACAACTTAGCAAGCACCTTAAAAGCACAAGGCGACCTGGCAGGCGCCCGCAGTTTAGAAGAAGCTGTGCTGGAAGCACGCGAGCGCATTCTGGGGGCAGAGCATCCCAATACACTCACCAGTAAAAACAACTTAGCAAGCACCTTACAAGCACAAGGTGACCTCGCCAGCGCCCGACTTTTGCAAGAAGCTGTGCTGGAAGCGCTCGAGCGCACTCTGGGTGCAGAGCACCCCAATACACTCGTCAGTAAAAACAACTTAGCAAGCACCTTATGGCAACAAGGCGACCTCGTCGGCGCCCTTAGTTTAGAAGAAGCTGTGCTGGAAACGAGCGATCGCATTCTGGGCGCAGAACACCCTGATACACTCACCAGTAAACACAACCTGGCTTTTATCTTAAGGCAACTACAGGATTTACCAGGGGCTTTGGATTTATTGCAACAAGCCTATAAAGGCCTCGTAAAAAGGCTTGGCCAACAACATCCAACTACTCTTGGAACTGGCAAAGCGCTGCTGAGTTTGATGCTGGAAATGGATATGCATCAAGAGGCTGAAGTATTAGCCGCTGAGCTTCGCCTGGGCGGCACTGGCGACTCAGGAGATACGGCGGCCCCAGTTTGAACAGAAAGCTGCCACCTTTATTACCCAAGGTTTGCTGCACTCAACAGCCATGGAAAGAGGATGATTTATGTTACAACACCAATTTTTAGGGCCGGTTTTTGGTTATACCACGGCAAACGAAACCACCTTATGGCTGCGTGGTTATCAGGGCAAAAAAGCTTTTGTGCGCTATAGGCAAGAGAGCAGCCCCTGGTGCATGCACGACAATTTTACCCTGATTGATTTTCTTGATTATGCTGGCGTATGCACCTTGCCTTTTGCCTTGCCAGATCAGCAATTGCACGTTGAAGCCCTGTTACTGGACGCCAATTGCCAGGCCCCGGGCCCTGATGATAGACGCTGGACCACAGATCTAAGCAAAGTTACAGGTTCAGTCTCCCCTGCACCTGCAGATAAAAAGCAAGGTATTGAGTTTCTGTTTGGCTCTTGTGCTCATAGAGGGTACGGGCCTTTGCGTCAGGGCGATAAGGTATTCGAAACCATGATTCGCCATAAACATCACCTGGACTCTGATTTTTTCCTGATGGCAGGTGATCAGGTGTACGCAGACCACCCCATTAACAAAGTGATACCGCTTTTTCCACTACTAGGCGCAAATAGAGCGCCTAAAAAAACGGAACAATACTTTGAACGTTATCGCAACGATTTTAGCCGTAAAAATTTACGCCAGGTGTTAGCGCAATTACCTGTGTATATGATGTTTGATGATCATGAAGTGGTGAACAACTGGGGAGGATATTGGTATCGGCAGCCAGAAAAAACAGGGAAAGGCAAGTATCATCCAACTACGTTACAACGGGGTATGACGGCCTACCTGGCGTATCAGGCATTGCACTCCGACCGTTTCAGTAAGCAATCGCCAACAGATTTAGCGGCCAGGTTAAGCGTAGCCGGAGAAGCTAAACAGTCCTGGAGCTACCAATTTTCTTGTGGCTTGGCCGACTTTTTTGTACTGGACGCGCGAACTGAGCGCACTGCCCCACAAACGAAAACAGACCCTAACGGCGATGCCGCTATGATGTTAAGCAAAGAGACCGAAGAGCAGCTTATTGCTTTTATGCAACAGAAAGATGTCCCTGAGGCTGAACTGCGTTACAAATTTATTGTATCGCCAGTACCTATAGCGCCAGACACTAACCATGATGTGAATAAAGATGAACACAGAATTGACACCTGGCGCTCTTACCCAAAACAGCGCGAAAGAATACTAAAAGCCTGCAAGAAGGTGCCGCTAAGACCTGTTTTCCTCGGCGGAGATTTACATCTATCTACTTGTTTAACAATACGCTCGCGTGAAGATGAAATGTTTGAAGTGCCAACTATAGTTTCTTCTGCATTAAATTGGGTGATATTTGGTATTCAACGTGAAAGCAAAAAAAATTTCGCCTTACGTAAAATTGAACAAGGTACTTTGGTACAGGACATGGCTGATTTAAAACGTAATCCATTGAACAGAACAGGCGAATTTTATGTGGATGGTTTCAACCAAATGGCCTCATGCATGAAAAATAACTATATGAAGATCAGTGTGACTGCTGAAGAAATAGTAGCCACCATCTACGAGGCTGAAGACGGCAGTGTGCACGGCACCCCCTGGGTATTTAGCAAGGCCAGATTGCGAGGCCAAGCCTAGAAGCAACATAAAATAACAAAGCGGTTTAGGCGAAAAGATGCATAAGCAACTGGCTACATTCAGCTTCGGTTGTTTGATTACATGCGTCGTTTCAATCAGGATGGGGCCTTCACCACATACAAACTCTGTATCGGCCCTTTTGTTTAGCCTGCATCATGGCTTTGTCTGCCTGATGCCATAAGGCTTCCAGCATGGCTTCTGGTTCAAATTCGCCGCTTAACTCAGCCAGATTGGCGCAGGCTTAAATTAAAAAACGCCATCTGTTGTTTAACTGGAGTAACTCATTTGTAGTAACCTGCCGCTCTGCCAAAGCTTTGGTGTTCGCCAGTTGTTGTTCCACTTCTTTACGTTCAGTGATATCTGTGGCTATTTCAATACGAACCAGCCATCTACCCGGCGGATCACATGATAACTATGGTTCTAATTCACAACGGCCATAGAGCCTGTTTCATTATCAGAACCAGAAGAAGTTGGCTTCATGGCACGGCGCCAAATGAAAAAATGAAACATTCGAACATTCACAAAACTGGATCTAGCTGTCTTTTTTCAATCGGCTAAATCGGCGGAAACTCTTGTCATAAAAGACTGAACAGGTTAAAACAGGGTAAATACATCAAGGAGTGAGTCATGACGTACCGCGTTTTTTTCTCTGCTTTAATCCTCGTTTTGTCTTTAGTGGTTTCTTCATTACAGGCGGCTGACACCAAAGTGACAGGTCAGGGCGCTGTGGCCTCGCCCGATCAGTATGGCGCTTTGGTGGCAGAACAAATTCTGCGAAAAGGTGGCAACGCAGTGGATGCAGCCATAGCCACAGCCTTTACGCTGGCGGTGACTTACCCTGAAGCCGGTAATATTGGTGGTGGTGGTTTTATGCTGGTGTGGTTTGACGGCAAGCCCTACTTTTTGGATTACCGCGAAACAGCACCAGCAGCGGCCCATAAAGATATGTTTTTAAATGCCGACAAGCAGGTGATTGAAAACTTAAGCTTAATTGGCCATAAAGCCAGCGGCGTGCCCGGCACTGTGATGGGATTATGGCTGGCGCATAAAAAGTTCGGCTCTCTGCCATGGCCGGATTTAGTAGCTCCGGCTATTCACTATGCCAGCCAGGGTTTTATCGCAGCCGATCATTTTCAATACAGGCCAGATTTGCTTAAGCAACTGGAAGGAAAAACCAACTTCGCTCAGTATTTTGGCGCCATGAAAGCAGGTGAAAACTTTAAGCAACCTGAACTGGCCGAAACCTTAAAACGCATTGCGGCACAAGGCCCTGATGATTTTTACAAAGGCAAAACTGCAGAGCTGTTAGTGGCAGAAATGCAACGGGGTAAAGGCTTAATCACTCTGGACGATTTAGCAGCCTATCGTGCTGGCTGGCGTGAGGCTTTAGTGACACCATGGCGCGATAAGCAGTTAATTAGCGCACCACCGCCAAGTTCAGGTGGCATAGCTTTGGCTCAGCTTTTAGGCTTAAAACAACGCCGCAGCAGCGATTTTACGGACGTAAAACACAACAGCCCTCAATACGTGCATTTGATCGCTGAGCTGGAAAAAAGGGTTTATGCTGACCGGGCTCAATATTTAGGTGATCCGGCTTTTGTCACTGTGCCACAGCAACAATTACTCGACAGCAGTTATCTGGATAAACGCGCTAAAGAAATCAATGCGTTAGCAATTTCTGAAACCAAAGCTATTCAACCTGGTCTTGAGGGTTACCACACCACTCACTTCTCCATTCTGGATAAGCATGGCAATGCGGTGTCGAACACTTATACCCTGAACTTAGATTTTGGCAATGGCGTGGTAGTCCAGGGTGCTGGTTTTGTGCTGAATAACGAAATGGACGACTTCTCAGCCAAAGCCGGTGTACCTAACGCTTTTGGTGTAGTGGGCAACGACGCAAATTCGATAGAACCCGGCAAACGTATGTTGTCGTCTATGACACCCAGCATGCTGGTAGAGGACAACAAAATCAGCTTAGTAGTTGGCACTCCTGGGGGTTCTACCATCATCACCTCGATATTTCAGGTGATCACTAACCTGTTCGACTTTGATATGCCATTACAAAATGCGGTAGCGGCCACCCGTTTTCATCATCAGTTATTGCCGAAAGATCAAATCAGCATGGAGCCTTACGCCCCATTGCCGGACGAAGTGCAGCAGCAACTCAGCAAAAAAGGCTACAAACTGCATACCCAAGGCTGGAATTTAGGTGATGTACAGGCGATACAAGTGACCACAGAACAGGTGCAGGCCGCAGCCGATCCACGGGCTCGTGGTGTAGCTAAGGTAATTGAGTATTAAAGGCTGAACTCTGTGTATTGGGTTCGCAGGCTGGATTGTCTCCAGCCTTTGCTTTTTTACGAAATGTCTTTTGCTAAAGCTTCTGGTTATCAGCCCTGCTGGCTGGCCTGGTTTGTTGTCGCACTATTCTGGCTGGCTTTACTCACCAGATAACCACCGTGACTAATGGCAATAATGGCCAGCAAACCTTGATTCAAATCAGGCAAACCTTTGGCAAGGTCCCCTTGTAGCAGTTGTTCATGCAACATCACGCCATAAACCAGCAATGCCACCAGAGTGAAAAAGCACATCTGCACTCTGGGTAAATCCAGATGCAGGCAATTGCTGTTTTGCTCACCTGTGATCAAGTCTGACCAACGTGCGTCTTCTGGTGTAGGGTTTCTGTACAAAGGACCACTCAAACTCTGCTCAGACTGCTGATAACCTTGTTGAGCCAAAGTTGCAGAAATTTGCTGGCTTTTTTTCTCGTCAGGTTCGGCCGCTGCGCTGTTGCTCAAAAGCACAGGAGATGCAACCAGGGTGGCTGTGCTAAAACCCATTAACAGCCACAAATCACCTGGAATATCCGGAATACAGCTGACATCCGCTTTGATCAGACAACTGGCACTGTCCTGACTGACATTCTGCAATACCATAGCCAATACAGCAGTTAACACCAAAACACTCCAGGCCACCATCTGCACACGGGATAAAGACAACACATTCCGATCATCAACCAATACACCTTTCCAGGTGCCACAAATCACTTTACCCAGAACCGCCAGCACGGCCACAAAAAGCAGCATCAACCAGTACCAGTTGCTCAGGCTATGGCCTGTATTGTTGTAGATAAAATAAAAAGCCACAACAAAACCAAGGGCAATAAGCAGGCTATAACTATCCCGCCACTTTGTTTGATCCAGACTCATAATGTCTCCGGTTATTTTTGTTGTGCGTTCATCAGGCGCAAACAGCACGCTCTACCCTGTCAAAAAACTTAGCACCAGCTTCAGTTTTAACAAGGAAACAGGAACAAAAAATACCGAAAAAGGAAAATGCAGACAGATCCGAATAACAGTGCAGTGATCCCTTTAAGCCAGGATCCGAAGCAGCACCACAACAACACCATATACCGCCACTCCGCCGCAAACTGGCCAACCTAAAGAGCGGGTACGCCGCCAGACCAGAATAGTACAAAGCCCACCTGACAAAGTGGCCAGCCAGGAACTCAGTCCCGGATGGGCGGGAACCAAGGACACACCAAACATAGCGGCAATCATGGTTGGAGCCAGCACTGTCAACCAAATTGGCATTGCTCCACTGTTATTACTGATGCTAAGACGATCCAAATGCCGCCGCATCCAAATCAAAGGCAAAGCCCGCAGTAAAAAGGTGCCCAAAGCGCAGGCCAGCATCAACAACCACAAAGATTTATCCATGAGCCTTGCCCTCTGCTTTTAATTTGGCCTGCATCAGATAAAACAGCGACACCCCACACAAAGCCGCCAGCGGAATTGCTGAATTGGTCATGCCCATCAGCTTCAGCACCAGGGCTGCCACTATGGTGGCGAGCATGGTTAAAGTCCACTGCACAGAGGTAAAACGTGGTGCCAATAACACCAAAAACAGCGCAGGTAAGGCAAAAGGCATCACTTCCCCCAATAAAGGCCAGCGGCTGGTAATTTCAGCTCCGGCGATAGCGCCCACCGCAGTGCCAAGAATCCAGCTCAGCCAGGCAATAAGTGCAGCACTGATGTACCAGCCCATGCGGTCTTTTTCAGCAAGCTGCGGCAATCTTGTATGGGCCAAAGCAAAAATCTGATCGGTTAAGCCATGCATTAGTAGTGGCCACCAGCGGCTGTTTGATAAATAAGGCGCAATATTAGGCCCGTACACCAGATGCCGGGCATTGATCAGCAAAGTCATCACCAGTACCAGCCAGAGCGGCACACCAGAGGCGACCATGGCGATAAACAAAAACTGCGAGGCGCCAGCGTAAATCAGGGTGGAAATCAGCACAGTTTCCTGCGCACTAAAACCCGATTGCACTGCAATCAAACCAAAAGAAATCGCCACCGGAATATAACCGCCCAGTAGCGGCAACGCATCACGGGTGCCTTGTTGCCATGCAGAGTTTTTGGCTGTTTCAACTGAACTCATAAGCCCTCCTTGCTTTGATGATAAACAATAGTCAGCAGCGCTGTAGCCCAGCTTTCGCCGGTGCGATATAAATGCGGCTGATCGGCAGAAAAGCTATGGCTTTCACCCGCAGTTAAGGTTTTGCTATGGCCTTCAATGCCCACTTCAAGCTTGCCGCTGATCAAAGTAATAGCTTCCACAGTGCCGGCAGCATGAGCTTCCGCCTTGCGCTCCGTATGTGGAGCGCAGGACATCCAGTAGGCATCTACAGCTGGATTGTCTTTGCCCTGATCAATCAACCGCACCTGCACGCCCTTTTCACCAACAAGAGTGCCCACTAAAGCACTGACAGGCGCAATCAAATTGCCAAAGGGCACCTGCAGCTGCAAAGACAAACGCCAGATGGTGTCCAGCGTTGGGTTGCCATTGCCCTGCTCCAGCCGGGACAGATTAGACTTCGCAATACCAGCATCCGCAGCCAGCTGCGACAACGACAAACCGCGGGCGAGGCGTAAACTTTGAATATGGCGCCCCAACGTATCAAGAGTAGCTTTGTCCATGACAATCCCAAATCGTTCTTTATATAGAACGTTCTATATAATGAACGATGCCTTGTCAATACCTGGTCCTTGGGTTTTGGCAAAGTATTCGAAGGTCAGCACAAAGATCGGGAAAGCAACAGATTCGAGAAAAGAACCTGATCATTGACAATCACACTTTATGACTCATAATTTGTGCATTAATTAATTAATGCACAAATTATTATGCAAAATAGTGTTTTCTCAATCAGTAGTGCATTAGGGCAACTCATCAAGCAGATCAGAGCTGAATCTATGGATCAGTCCGAGCTGGCGCTGCGGGTTGGGCTTAGCCGTAACACTATTTCCGCTATTGAAAATGGCAAACCGGTGAACTCTGAAGCGCTGTTTGCCGTGCTGGCACAGCTCAATTTACTTCAGCCCATCACGGACACAGTGGAAAAACAACTGGCACAGTTTGCTAACCAACCGCAAAAAAAGCAGCGAAAACAACGCAAAGCTAAAACGGAGCTGTCGAATGACTTCTGAGCAGGCTTATGTATTTATTGATGGTCTTGACGTGCACCCTGTCATTTGCGGTGTAGTGACTTTAGATCCGGTACGGCGTTATGGTGAGTTTCGTTATGGCAAAAGCTATTTAGCCCGACCTGACGCCTTCCCTCTGGACCCGCTGAACTTACCTTTGTCTGAACAGTTATACAGCACCAGCACTGGCAAAGGAGTTTTTGGCGTGTTATTGGATGCAGGTGCAGACGCATGGGGCCAGAAAGTTATTTTGTCCTTGCACAAAACCAAGCCACAAAATGCGCTGCAGTTTTTATTGGCTGGCTCTGGCATGGGAGTAGGCGCTTTAGTTTTTAGTTTATCCCGCAGCTCCTCAAAATCTAAACTCAACAAAAACACCCTGGGCGATTTACCTTTGCTGCTCAGGGGTAAAGACGCCATCCTGAAAGATGAAGCCATACCAGACGAAGCAAAAAAGGCTTTTGAGCATGGTTCCAGCATGGGGGGGGCCCGGCCAAAAACCTTAATAACAGCAGGTGACGCTACCTTTCTTGCCAAATTTAACAGATCCGATGATTTATTTAATCAGGTGAAAGTGGAACACGCCTGTATGCGTATGCTGGCTGAATTACCAGTGCGGGTTGCAACAACAAGCGTCGTTACAACTGCCACTGATGATGTTTTGCTGGTGGAACGTTTTGACTGCCATCAGCAACGCCCTACCCACCACTTTATCAGCGCCAACTCGCTGATCAACGCAACAACGGTAAATAACACAGCTTTGAGTAGCAGCTACAGCTATGGTTTTGTTGCAGATTTTTTGCGTAACCAAGGCGCAGAACCAGAAGACGCGCACGAGCTATACCGTCGTATGCTGTTTAATGTCTTTATGGGCAACACAGACGATCACAGTCGCAATCACGCTTTGTTGTATTCCTTTGCCGATAAGAACTGGCGTTTATCGCCCGCTTATGACGTGTTACCTGTCAATAAAAGCCGCCAGCATGGCATGGGCCTGGGCGATTTTGGCCGGGATGGTACTGTCGAAAATCTGCTGTCTCAGTCGCTACGTTTTGGTTTAAAACAGTTTAAAGCCAAAAAAATCATCGAAGAAGTGACAGCATTAAGCGATGAGTGGCCTTTCTACTTTAAACAATATGGCGTGGGAGAAGGCGATTTGGAACGTTTAAAAGCCGTGATCCCACCTATTGAGTTGTAGTGCCCTTGGATTTTTATCTGCATAAGAGTGCTGAGACCACTATGGGTTTGTACAAAGCCGGTTTTCATGTTTAGCGCCATACTACTCAGCAATTTTATACCCTGCACTTTCACTTGCGTCCGGATCTATCCAATCAGCAACATAATCAGGCAAAAAAAATAGCAAAACCTCAAGCTTCGTCTACAGTGTAGACGCTTGACAAAGCACTACTGTTGTTGTGATAGGTAGTGACGCATTGAGCCTGGCAGAACCATTTACCAAGGACATGTTATGAAACTATCTCTTTTTTCTTGTCTGTTATTTTCCGCTGTTGTCTGTAGCGATCTTCAAGCTGCTGAAGCGTCACACCATGCCGTCAGCGATGAGGTGATTGCTCAGCAAAATGCCAGACTGGCCGCTGCCACTAAAGGCAAAGGTTATGGCCCGCAATCGCCGCGCGATATCGATGTTAAAACCGGTAATAACCAGCGTGTGTTTAGCCTGGCATCGTCATACGAGCAGATGAACCTGTGCAATATTCATATGCATGTCAGCGCCGAACACAAAGGCGGAGAGTTCACCACTTATGCCGGTAATGGCAACGGCAAAGGCATGGGCTCGGGTTATAAATACAATGGCACACTCAGCAAAGCAGAGTTAACGCCAGTCAAAGAGCCTATCTGTGCTGGTGAACATGGCAGCCTGCATCCAGGCGACACCATTGAAGTGCATTATGTGCATACCAGCGCTATGGCCACACCTGGCGCTACCTTAAACTCCTGCATGAGTGAAGCTATTAAAAACCCGGAGCTGCGGGTAGAAGCTCAGGTTTTTGTGCTGGTGAACGACAGCAAAGCGCTGGATTTCACCAAACTGACAGCAGTTGGCATGGATGATGGTTACCATCAGGCGCTGAATATTCCACAAAACACAGGCGAAGCAGTAGAGTATGCAGGCTCAACCACAGGCCCGGATTACAATGAAGTGGCTTCGCCTTTTCAGGTCAGCTGGGGCGTTCGCCCTAAAGTGGCCAAGGTAAATATTGCCACTGTAGGTGCCTGGTGTAAGGCCAACCCATTTAAAGAATCCGAAGCTCACGCTGTACGTAACCTGGTGACTAACCCGGATCTATTGTCAAAAATTGACGACTAATCACAGAGGTACGCTGTGGCCCGGTTCAGTTTGGCCACAGCTTTAGTTCTGCTTTATTTGTTCTTTTATTCTGAAGCCTTTTTCGCTTCCATCTGCCGTCAAAGGTAGCGCTCCAGCGCCAGATAACTGCGCCGGGCAATCTTTTCAAGTGAAAAGTCCTGTTGCTCTATGTCGAATTGCCAAAGTATCAAGGCACTGAGTAGCTCGCTTTTTCTATCAGCGTGCCGGGTTAATAAACAATCCCCTTCGATGATGGTTTCAGTGCCATACAATTCTGCCTCAAACAATACAGTGGAATTGATCCCATGCACCTTTTTCGCCCCTTTGATCAAGGCTCTGGAACAGTCTGCCGACCAATAGCTACGGCCGGATCTGAGCTGATAACTGCTGTTATCACGAGGATGTCGTTTAAAGACTAAGGTCTCATCAAAGTAATGTGACTCAATGTAGTCAATAAACTCTTGCATGCCATTTACAAAACGCGAATTTCGCTGAACATTTGAATCCTGAGCCAGTTGCAAAGGCACAAAAATATAGTCCTGCTGGTCAGCATAAGTGGGGGCATCCTTAAAAAACAGCTCGCGTTTGTGCTGCAAAATCGGAGTAACATCTTTTGGCAACCAGTTCAGATCATTGGCCGCAAGGCTGGATTCGACATTAATACCTTGCCGGTCAAAGTAGATATGCTGAGTTTGAGGAAAAAAGCCACATTCAATAAAGCTGTATTGCAGGTCATTGGCGCGCATAAATTGCTTTAAAGGCTCAAATTGTGGCACTGAACCACTCCACAACAAGGTGCCCAAACTCTGCTGAAAAAACGCTACAGGCAGTGCCTGCAGCGGGTGGCGATACACCAGACTAATACCGTATTTTTGAAACCAGCCAGCAAGAGCAGCTAACCAGACCGGTACTTGCTCCGCTGGATTAAGCGTAAAAATAATCACATAAGGGTGTTCTGGCTGAACCTGATAAAAAGCACTATTGCATGGGGATATACGCGCCAGGATCTCACTTTTATCGATAGACATTGCGTTAATTTGCCCCATCTTGCCCAACATACCTTTGCCTTATTGTTTTCAAAAAGTGCATACCCCGGCTTGTGTTCTCATTTACATCTAAAGCTATGATTTGAGCAGCCGCTTTGCTTGCAACAGCTTTGGCCTGCAGTTGTTCAGAAAGCTCTAAAGGTTTCTAAGAGTAGAACAAAAAATAAACTTATTTCTGTCTGCCTTCTAACTACGCTGTTTCTGTGACATTGAATCAATCTGGCAGAAAAAATAACTGAAAACCGCTAACCAAGGATTTTGTTATGGGAAAACGGCAGCTTTGTGTTCAGTTGGTTCTGGTCATAGTAAGCAGCAGAAAATTCAGATGGTTGCCAAATCCACATAATAAAGTTCAGTGAAGCATAAATTGAGGCGAATACCAGATCAATGAACAAACTACTCCCTATTTCTCTGGCTGGTCAAACAGCAGAATATCCGATATAAACTACCACAACCAAATTCTGTAAAGGCTTTTGCCATGACTGAGCAACACCTGCCGCTGACTGATTTTATTGAATATCCACCAGAACAAATGCTGGCAAGGGCGCAGCAGCATCTGGCCTGGATCCGCCGCCGTCATTCAATCCGCAAGTTTTCCGACAAACCAGTTGCACAAGAGCTGATTGAACACTGCATACTGGCGGCAGGTTCAGCCCCGAGCGGAGCTAACCATCAGCCCTGGCATTTTGTCGCTATTCACAGTGCAGAAGTGAAACAGCAGATACGACGCGAAGCCGAAGCGCTGGAGCAGGGTTTTTATAGTGGCCGGGCGGGCGAAGAGTGGCTTGATGCATTAAAGCCACTGGGCACCAATGCCAACAAAGCCTATTTAGAAACAGCGCCCTGGCTTATTGCCGTTTTCAGTCAAAAACGCGGAGGCGTTGAAGCGCAGGATGATAAAACCAACTACTACGTGCACGAATCTGTTGGGCTTGCGACTGGATTTTTGTTGCAGGCATTACACCATGCCGGGCTTGGCACCCTCACCCACACACCAAAGCCCATGAGCTTTTTAAGCAAAATATGTGGCCGCGACAATGACAACGAGCGGCCTTATATGCTGATCGTAACCGGCTACCCGGCAGAAGATGCCACAGTACCAGCCCATGCACTGAAAAAGAAAAGCCTGGAGCAGATTTGCAGTTTTCTGTAATACATAGTGGTCTGCGGTTAGATTGAGCTGCAACACCATCTCCGCTATTGAAAATGGCAAAACGGTAAACTCCGAAGCCCTGCTTGCCGTGCTGGCACAGTCGAATTTATTGCAGCCGCTCACTGAAGCAGTGGAACAGCAATTGGCTTTTGTTCAGCAGTGGCAAACAAATCGGCGCAAACGATCTAAACCTAAAGCAGAACTTCCGAATGACTTCTGAGCAGGCTTCATCTTTGAGGGTTCAAAAGTAAAATTATTGCCCCGTTTGTAACACCACATATTCATCTTCAATGTTGGAATGAAAGCTTTTCGGCAACAAAGCCCAGTCGTGTACGTCCACCAGTATTGGTAAAGTGCTTTGCTGTAGCGCTTCTTTTAATTCATACCAATCGCTTTGAGCTAAAAGACAAAACACACAAATAACGGCAATGCCTTTAAAGCCACAACCTAAACGCAACGCAGAATTTAGCGTCTTCCAGTTCAGTGCAAGTCAAGCCATAAGCAATCACATCCTTCCAACCCCAACATGAAGATCCTTCATAGTGCAGATGAAATAAAACCATTTTTCTTCACCCGGGCATCCGCGTATAACAGACACATAGAGTCTAGACATCCAGACTTCTTAACGGATGCTCAAGCCACACAGAGTAAAGAGCAATGTGAAACGGCTGACAGACAGGCCAGCAAATGGGATACAGATACGATGAGCAACTTCAGATTTAGCATTAAAAGCATTGGTTTTGATGAAAATTATCAGCCGGCAGACAATACCCGTATCACCACCAATTTTGCGAACTTAGCTCGCGGTGAGCGCCGTCAGCAAAATCTTCGCAATACCTTAGCCATGATCAACAGCCGTTTTAATAGCCTGGTGGGTTGGGATAACCCAAACTCAGACCGTTATTCGGTGCAGTTGGATATTATTTCTGTGGCTATTCATGTAGATAGCAGTTCAGAAAGCGACGGCCATCAGTTCCCGGCCATTGAAGTATTAAAAACTACTATTATCGACCACAAAACCAGACAACGTATTGAAGGCATTGTTGGCAATAACTTTTCCTCTTATGTGCGGGATTATGATTTCAGCCTGGTGCTGATGGAACATAACAAAAACCAGCCTGGCTTCAGTATTCCGGACCAGTTTGGTGATCTGCATGGCAAACTCTTCCAATTTTTTGTCAATTCAGACGCTTACCAACAACACTTTCACAAACCACCTGTGATCTGCCTGAGTGTATCTGACAACAAAATCTATCAACGCAGCAACAACCAGCATCCGCTGCTGGGGGTTGAATACCAGCCAAATGAAAGCTCATTAACCGAGCAGTATTTCAAGAAAATGGGTTTAGAGGTTCGCTACTTTATGCCTGCAGGCAGCGCTGCACCTTTGGCTTTTTACTTCTTTGGCGACTTGCTGAACGACTACAGCAATCTGGAGCTGGCGAGCACTATCAGCACCATGGAAAGCTTTCAGCGAATTTACCGGCCTGAAATTTACAACGCCCATGCCACAGCCGGAGAGCGTTATCAGCCCAACTTAAAAAACCGCGATCACGCAGTGACAGACATAGTCTACGACAGAGAAGAACGCAGCCGCTTAGCAGTGGAACAAGGCAAGTTTGCGGAAGAGCACTTTATTAAACCGTACCGCTCTGTTTTAGAACAATGGTCGACGCAACAGTAAACCCGGCATAGCATTTAAATTAACCAAAGAGCACCAGATTAATGAACAAACTACTCCCTACTTCAACGGCCGGCAGCTTACCTAAACCTTCATGGCTGGCCCAACCTGAAACCTTATGGTCGCCGTGGAAATTGCAGGATCAGCAATTAACAGAAGGCAAACAGGATGCTTTACGTTTGTCGCTGCATGAACAACTGCAGGCTGGCATTGATATCGTCAGTGACGGCGAGCAATCACGCCAACACTTTGTCACCACCTTTATCGAACATCTGGACGGCGTTGACTTTTCAAAACGCGAAACAGTGCGTATCCGTAACCGCTACGACGCCAGCGTACCTACTGTGACAGGTCCAGTGAGTCGGCAAAAACCTGTTTTTGTCGAAGACGCCAGATTCTTACGCCAGCAAACCAATCAGACTATTAAATGGGCGCTGCCAGGCCCTATGACCATGATTGATACAGTCTACGACGCGCATTACAAAAGCCGCGAAAAGCTGGCCTTTGAGTTTGCCAAAATTCTGAATCAGGAAGCCAGAGAACTGGTTGAAGCCGGTGTCGACATTATTCAGTTTGATGAGCCCGCCTTTAATGTGTTTTTTGACGAAGTCAACGACTGGGGTATTGCCGCTTTGGAGCAAGCTGCTGATGGCCTGAAACAGCTGCAATGCGAAACAGCAGTGCATATTTGCTATGGCTATGGCATTAAAGCCAATACCGACTGGAAACAAACTCTGGGCAGCGAGTGGCGGCAATATGAAGCTGTATTTCCTAAGCTGCAAAAATCCAGCATCGATATCATCTCACTGGAATGCCACAACTCGCGCGTGCCAATAGAGCTGCTGGAACTTATTCGCGGCAAAAAAGTGATGGTAGGCGCTATTGATGTCGCCAGCCACAACATCGAAACCCCGGAACAAGTCGCAGCGACGTTGCGCCAGGCCCTGCAATTTGTCGACGCCCACCACCTCTACCCTTGCACCAACTGCGGCATGGCCCCATTACCGCGCCATGTAGCACGAGGCAAGCTGAATGCATTAACTGCTGGTGCGGAGATAGTGCGTCGGGAGCTTGCGGCCAGGTCATAACAGGTTGAATGCGCTTTTATGCGCTGTGACTATCTTAGCCCTGAGAATTCAGGGCTGAAACACTGTGCTTAGTTCAGTATCACAAGGAGGAGCGGTGCATTAGGGTACGTAACGGCAAAGAGCAAACTGTCACCAAAAAATAAACATTGATTAATTAATTGTAACGTGATTGAATTTAAACGCTCAAAAGGAAGTGGAAAATACTCATGTTTATTAATAAGTTGATTAGTGGGTCAATCATCGCCTATGCGTGCGTTGCCAGTGTTTGCGTAAACGCAAGTGCACAGCATCAAAAGAAGATATCAATCACTTTTGATGATGTCCCCATTCACGCTGAATTTATTCTACCGGCGCAATCAGTCAAAGACATCAACCACAAACTACTTCAGACCCTCAAAAAATATAATATAAAAGCCACCGGCTTTGTGAATGAAGGCCATCTTAAAAACGATCCCCAATTATTGCAGTCTCTGTTATCAGATTGGCACGAGCATGGGCACGATCTTGGCAACCATACATTTTCACATATGTCCTACCATAAAACCGATTTAAACACCTATCTGGCGGACATTCAAAAGGGCGCGATCACAACACAAAGGGTGCTAGGTAAACAAAAGCAAAAGTTCTTTCGCCCTCCTTATTTGCATGCCGGCGACACTCCTGAAGCGCAACACATGCTTGATAAGGGCCTGAAAGAGTCAGGCCTCAGATTAGTTCCTGTGACTATGGAAAATGCAGACTACGTCTTTGATGCGCCCTATGCAGCCAAACTTCAACATAAACAGCTGTCGGCGGCAACCAGCTATAAGCAGTACCTTGAGTTTACAGAGCACAGATTAGATTTTTACGAAAATGCCAGCGCAAAAATGTTTGACCAGCCAGTGCCACACATCTTAATGCTGCATGTCAATCAATTAAACGCCGATCATTTAGACAGCATTCTGCATTCCTTGCAGTCACGTGGTTATCACTTTCAAAGCTTAGAGAACACCTTAGAACACCCGATATATTCCCAGCCAACTCAGGCATTTAAATTCGGTATTCACTGGCTGTTTCGCTGGGATAAATCGAAGGAAAATAAAGTGAACTGGGCAAAAGAGCCGGAGCCTTCTGCTGAAGCATTTGCCGAACACCAACAAGCACTGACAACTCTGAATAATGGAAAGCTATAGTGTCCTCATCTATCACTAATATTAAAGTTGGCGTCTGTGGAATGGGAGACCAGTTTTGGGTCAGCGTTGGTAAAACCAAACACTTTTACCTTTCGGCACTTATTCAATCCGGTGCATCTCTCATTAACCTGGATCAAGAGCAAGTACAAAGTGATACCCTTGATTTGCTGCTTAATTTTTCGGGAAACCGGCTTTGGCAAGACGAGTTTCAGTCTGGCCCACCCCGGGTCATGGCATTGCATGGAGGTGCGACCTTAGATAGCCTATTCCTGCAAACGCAGCTGCCTAAACTAAGGGCCTGCGATGGCATCATAGTGAATTGCCAGTCGGACATTGACATTATTCACGCCCTTTGCCCTGGGCTCAAACCTCAAATTATCTATCTCCCGCTGCCTGTCTCTGAAGTATTTTGGCAAGTGCCTGACAAACAAACCGCGAAGGCTCAACTGGGTATTCCGTCGTCCACCTGGGTGCTGGGTCATGTCGCAAGACTTTTACCACAGAAGAATTTACATCGCTTCTTAGCCTATGTGAGAGACTTAAAAGCCTCTTTCCCCGGACAGGCGATTCAGGCAATTGTAATTGGCAATTACTGGGTGGATTACCCGGTTTTACCCTATATGACAGAGCAATACCCAGATTACATACAAAGCTTAATTACCCGGTACAATATAGAAGATATTGTCACTTTTTCAGCAGGAAACTTAACCGATCAGATGCTGGCCACCAGCATTGCAGCTATGGATGTGCTGATCCACCCAACCAATTCATTAGACGAAAACTTTGGTTACATAGCGATAGAAGCCATGGCCGCCGGGACACCGGTGTTAGGCTGCAGTTATGGTGGATTAAAAGACACCCTGATGGATAATAAAACCGGCAAGCTCATGCCAACCTGGGTAACCCATGGCGGGATCCGCTGTAATTATCAGTCCGGTTTTGAATGGTTAGTTGAAGTACTCAATAACCAACAGCAACACTCAGAGTTAATTGATAATTGTAAAACTCATGCATCGCAAAATTATCGTTATGGACATTTTGTAGCGCGCCTGGAAACAGGATTATTAAACTGTATTGCAGCACATAAGAATGGGCATTTAACGGCTGTTGGCCCCTGTGTTCCAATTCCAAATGACGCGCTGTGTTTGTTACCCTCAGTAGATTCAGGCTTTGAAAATTACAGTGGTGTAGCGCGTTATTATGTCTCTCATCACCTCGACAGCCACAGGCCATTGTCGTCAAAAGTAGTTGCCATTGAACACCTGCACCAGGAGCAGTGGACAGTCGTTAATGATCCCTGCTGGCCTGCAGAGAAAAAGCTGTCTGATGAACAAAAACAACTCCTGAGTGAACTCAAGTCGCCCATCGAACTTGCCCGTTTTGAGCCAAAGGCACGGGATAGTATTTGGCAGCTTATCACCTATGGTTTTGTGGTCTTTGCATAGGAAGAGTAAGCAAATGATAAGTGTCATTATCCCCTGGAAAGACCGCCCTGAGTTGCGCCAGACTCTTGCTGATAACT
Source organism: Gammaproteobacteria bacterium (assembly GCA_018825965.1). Classification (GTDB taxonomy): domain Bacteria; phylum Pseudomonadota; class Gammaproteobacteria; order Enterobacterales; family Alteromonadaceae; genus Pararheinheimera. Next base: position 10,367 of record JAHKAA010000023.1, on the reverse strand, counting down.
TAGCTGCGTTTGAAAAAATACCTGAGCTGGAACTGCTTATTGTCAATATGGGTGGTGAGCAACAGCACTTGTTGGCACTGCTTGATGCGACTGACTGCAAACATCTGTCTGTTAAAGTAGTCCATATATTCACAGAGTTTTTTAATAAATCTTTTGCTTTAAATTGGGGAATAAACAGCGCTACACAGGACACTGTTTTTGTCTTAGATGCTGATGTCCTGTTATCTCACTCAGCATTAAGCGAGCTCTATCATCATGTTTCCGATACGGATTTTGCCAATATAAAATCTGTCACTGAGTCGAACCCACAACATAGCCATGACTTTCATACCTTATGTCAAACCCGCACTGTACTCACTTTGCCCATTGGCCAAAATCAGCATACCGAAATCTTAGTTAATCAATCATCTTTAACCAATCATCTGCGTACTGCACCAGGTTTGATTATGGCCAGAAAACAACACCTGCTGGCCATTGAGGGTTTTGATTCAAAAATGACGTACTGGGGATGGGAAGACTTAGATTTGATTGTGCGCCTTAAAGCAAAGCTCAATTTACAGCAGTTATTAGCCGGGCAAGCGACGCATTTAACACACGATGACAGCAGCCGGAATCTGGGCGCGTTAAACAGAGCTCAAAGCGATCATCAAAACTTCTCCTATTGCCTTGATAAATATGCCTCTGGTCAGTTTCTTGGCAGCTTGCATCAGGATACCTGTAATCAATTTGAACAGTATGTCTCTGTTCATCACCATAGCAAGTAGCACTTACTAGCTATTAACTTAAGGAGGAACAATGAAAAATAGAGAAGAAATGAAACCTTTGTCACTCGAAGAAATGGAAACCATTGTTGGTGGCAGCGCCAACACATTCGAGAAAAAAGACTTATGGAATGAGCCAATATTGATCCGCGGTTGTTGCAATCAAGGCTGTGGTCCTGGTTGCACTGATGAACCACCTCAACTTTTGTAATTACTTTTTAAACAAGGATTTGAAGATGAAAAATAACGACCAAATGAAACCTCTCACGCTTGAGGAACTCAATAAAATCGCAGGCGGTAATACAACGAAGGTGAACAAACAGGATCTTGCTAAAGAGCCGGTTTTGATCCGTGGTTGCTGTACCCAGGGTTGCTGTGATGAGCCACCTCAACTTGTCTGATTACTTTTTTAAACAAGGATTTGAAGATGAAAAATAACGACCAAATGAAACCTCTCACGCTTGAGGAACTTAATAAAATCGCAGGCGGTAATACAACGAAAGTGAACAAACAGGATCTTGCTAAAGAGCCGGTTTTGATCCGTGGTTGCTGTACCCAAGGTTGCTGTGAACAAGACTTGCAGTTCTTACAAAAATAATTACTGCCATCAGGAGGTGCCTGGCACCTCCTTCTAACAACAATAATATCGGAGCAAATTTTCATGTCACAGGTCGCACCTTGGTCACCACTTCAGCTTAGCGATGATTGCCGGAACATTATTAATCAAACTAAAGATAGTATTGAAGTGGCGCAAGTGATTGATCCCGGGCTTGCCAATCAGGTGATTAACCTATCAGACCAACTCATTGCAGAACATCTGGACAGCATTGTGGAACGGGATGGTTTGCCACACCTTTGTCATGTAATCAATGGCTGGGGAAATCTGATCTACAGGGGCAAGCCCCTGACCGACATGATCTCAGGCTTTGTGCATTTTAAAAAAGACAAACAACCCTACATTTATCAATGTGATCCGGAAGGTGACTTTCACCCATGGCAAACCTTTGCGTATTCCGCTATGGCCGGAGTGCCGGCTAGCATCAAGATTGCCCAAACAGGCATCACATTTGCTGATTTGATGAATGGTTCAACTCACATCATGACCAACAAAGGCGTCGAACTTGGTCATATGTTATTTGCACTTGCTCACTACTTTCCACATATTGACGCGCAAAGCTTTACTTTTTACGGCCCCAATGGTGCACCTCAGAAATTTGATATCGAACAACTTATGGTACAAGCCGTTCATGCTCATTATGTTGGAGACTACAAGGTTTGCCGCAAGTTTCACCTTACCGAAGGTGTACTTGCCATGGTTGCCAAAGTTCCGGGTTTAGATAAATTCAGGCCTTATGCGGAGCTTTTCCTGGCCAGCCAGCTGGAAATATTGCATGTACTGCTCAGCGTGTTGAGACTCACAGTGAAGCTGCTGGATGCCCCTGCAGATCTTCAGAGCAAACAGCAACTGGATCAATTGCGTAATGACATGGTGATGTCAGATCTCATTGAAAATCAGGTGTACTATGCAGGGCATGTGATAGAAGTCATGGGCTTCGCCATCTTAGATGGTTATGAGGTAAAGGATAGAGACGTCAACTGTGCCATTGAAATCGTCAACACCTTAAATAAGATTTTACGCAACTCGCTACATCAGGTGGATTTCCAGGAAGCATTTCTGGGCCTTGGGCATTACCGCCGCTCGCAAACGCTGCTCAGCCAGCTTATTCACTCAGATCCCGCTGATCTAACGGCTTACGTTGCCGATCTCAACAAGATCCAATCAGATATAAGCCATATTGATCCTCAGTGGGATGTCATTGCCAAGGGTATATTTTCTGTACATAAAGTACAAAAAGAAAGACCTGAGAAGTTTTTGGATGTCATTTCAACATATAACGCACAAGTCCATCGAAACTGGCAAACCCGGGGTTCATTTATGCATTTCAGGCGCATTGCGCCAAGCCATTGGCCAAGGGCATGTCACTATGAATTCCTCACATTACCAAATGCCATTGGCGTAGAAATTCACTTAGAGCGTGACGAGTTTGCATTTATTAAACCCTATTTAATGGGCACAGTTTCTTCGTTACGAACAGAAATACATGGCTACCAGGAGCTGGACTGGGATGACAAGTGGAATAAAAACCGCGGCCGCTTGTTGATCCACTTCTCAGACCAAACCAGCACTGATGTTATTGTTAAGGCCATGCAAACGCTCATCAGACTCACCAGTCAGGATATCGAGTCGTTACTTGCCGAACACAGTATGACAGCGGCCTGATATAGGAGCAGCAATGACCATCAGCATACAACATGACAAAGTGAAAAGCGTTTTTGCAGATGCAGGCCACCACAACAGGCCGGTTTTTATGATAGTGATAGCGACAAAACCTTGTTATGTAAAACTGGCTTCTTTGATACAGGCCTGTGAAGAACAAAGTATCTCATCACTCGTCATTGAAAGTGGCCAACACTATGATGCCGTACTGACTGAGGCTGGTACTTTGTTTAATATTGCAGATAAGATTGCCATCAACCTGAACGTCTCAGGCAGCATGCTTAAAAAAGCTTCGGATCTGGCCTTAGCCGTTGAGCAACTTGTGCATTACTTTGCAGAGCTGGCCCCTGATACCTGTGTTGTTCCTGTGGTCTCTGGCGACACACTCACCTCAAATGTATTGCCTCAATACTGGTATTTAGCAACGGGGATCCGGGCTGTGCATGTTGAAGCAGGTCTGCGAAGCATGGGTCCTGCATCCTGGCATTCACTGCGGGGAGACAAACTTTTATTGCAACGTCAGTGTGACTGGGTGTGGCATCGTGATATGCCGTTCCCTGAAGGCATAGATACAGTATTAACCTCTTGCGTGTCTGACTTGTTACTGGCCCCGATAAAACGCAATCAACACACATTACTGAGCGAAGGATACCAGCCGGAAAACATTGAGATTGTAGGTTCACTCAGTGCAGATGCAGTGGCGCTGCAAAGTAAGCAAAAACCAGAGAAAACCATCTATGACTGCTACCCTGAACTGGCTCATGGCAAGTGGATAAGAGTTGATATTCATCGTCGTGAAAACCTGACTAAACCCATTTTAACAGCGCTTTTAAGCGCCTTACAGCAACTGGCCACAGAGAAAATTCAAATTGTATTTGTCAAATACAATGCCTTTATCAGTGCGGTTGAACACCATCAATTAGCTAGCCTCGTAGAGCAAACGCGGGAAGCTGGTGTGGTTTTCCACGAATTATGGCCAAGCTATCAGCATGTCTTAGAGTTTGTGACCAGTGAGCACTGTCGTTTTGTCTACAGTGACAGTGGCGGCTTGCAAGAAGAATTACATAGCCTCAATGTCCCCATGCTAACCTGTCGCGCGAGCACAGACAGACCAGAAACTGTGCTCGATACCTGGTCTAATTTGCTGGTTCCGCCTCTGGATCACGCATTTGTTTATGCCGGTCTCAGGCTCGCCATAGACGAACCACAAAAAGTGTGGCCAACCAGCCCTGTGCAAAAGATCTATGGCGAAAATGTTGGACAAACTATTGCCGCCAGTCTGTCCCGCTATCAAAGCAAGGTTAAACGCCGCATTGACATCCCCGAAGGTTACTAAAGATGACTGAAAATGTCATAGTTCAGTGTCGTGCGCCACTGCGGATTGGTCTTGCTGGTGGTGGCACAGATATCCCGCCTTACGTGGATTTATATGGCAGTGAAGTGTTGAATTGCACCATTAATTTGTACGTTCATGGAGAGTTAGCTACGGGAGGAAAGGAGCTGCTTATCCGCTGTCGTGACTCAGGAGCGCAATTCAAAGCCACTGATATAAGCCAGCTTACTTTGCAAGGGCCTTTGGCCATCCAACAGGCGGTTTACCATTATTTTATTGAACATCATCATCAGGGTAAGTTTATCTTCTGCTCGATAGACACCTGGAGTGAAGTGCGCTTTGGCAGTGGCCTTGGAGCCTCATCAGCCCTCACTGTGGCTTTGATCAAAGGCTTTTGTGAGTTGCTCAACCTACCCACCAGCTCCCAAATGTTGGCTCGCACCGCCTATGAAATTGAACGCACCAAGCTCAATCTCAAGGGCGGTTTACAGGATCAATATGCAGCTGCATTTGGTGGATTTAATCATTTTTCATTTTTGAGTCAATATGACAACAAGGTTACCCCACTCACTCTGAGCCAAACAATGCGCCATGCTTTGGAGTCACAAATTATCTTGATTGACAGTCAGATATTACGCAGCCCTGGGCAAGCCATCGAAGCGCAATCTTTGCAGATCAAACAATGTAATGCGCTCAGGCTTAATTATTTACATAAGATCCGCACTTCGGTTATCCCAATGGCGCAGGCGCTGGCAGATGAAGACATCATGCAATTCTGGTCTTTGTTTAATAGTGCCTGTGAGCAAAAACATCACCTTGGTGAGGCTGTGCTTCCCGATAGTATTGCCCCTTTGTTCAGGTTCGTCATGGAGCAAGGTGCTTTAGCGGGTAAAGTCTGCGGTGCAGGTGGTGGTGGTTTTATGTTGTTTGCCCTGCCAAATGACAAGTCCGACATAATAAAAGCCAAAATAAGACATTCATTTTTCAGCCATATTGTGCAAATAAAAATTGTTGAACAAGGCGCTCAGGCAATAACAGTTAAACAACAGGCGGAACACTTGTCGCAGGAACCATGTGTATGGATGTCATAGTCTTAGTGGGTGGCAAAGGTACAAGGCTGAGCTCCGTTGTCAATAATCTGCCAAAACCCTTAGCTCCTATTGGCAGACAGCCGTTTTTTGATCTTGTTTTACATAAGCTGCGTCAGTCCTTTGGTGAGAGCCTGCATTTGATTTTAGCAACAGGGCATTTGCATCATTGCTTTGAGCAGTATGCATTAGCCAACCAACATCATGCCAAAATCTCTTTGAGTCAGGAGCTGCACCCTCTGGGCACAGGTGGTGCTATTCGTCAGGCGATGCAATTAAGTACCCGGGAGCAAGTTTTGGTATTAAATGGAGACAGTTACTTTGATATCGATTACCTCGCGTTTACACAGCAGACATCGGATCAACAGGCGATCAGCCTTGCTGCGGCCTATGTACAGGATATCAGTCGCTTTGGTGCCCTTGCTATCGACCAGGATACAAGTCTCGTCACTGAGTTTCTTGAAAAAGGAAAGCAAGGCGCAGGCTATATTAATGCGGGTGTCTACCTGATCAATAAAGCCCGGTTTCTGGCTGACACTGTCAGTGCCCCTTTTTCTTTTGAGCTGTATTTAGCTGAACTCGCCGCCACTAAAACACTTTACAGTCGTTGTTATAAAGCCGTCTTTATCGACATTGGTACGCCAGAAGATTACCAAAAAGCGCAATCAATGTTAAAACACCTCACTGAGTTTGATGGCGTACGCTGGTCAGGCTCAGATTAGCAACAGCTTCGTCAGCTACTCTCAATCTCACGTATGAGACCCCTGCAGTCTTTGTTCCGCACCTCAGGCACAGATAGTCCACAGAGCATACCGCTCTTTTTTGTACATTGACCGGCAGGTTTAATAGTGCATAAAAAGCAAGCATTCACACGCCCCTTGGCAATACAATAATGCAACAAATACATTACCTTTTTTGCATGTCGTGCTAATTACTTTTTGACCTTTAAAGTGGTAAATTACTTCAGAATTATAAAAATAACGTCAAAGGTTGCTCAGCAGTAGTGGAAAACTTATTTCGCAAAGAAGTATTAGAGAACAAGCGGCATCGTTTAGAAGGAGCTATTTCTTTGGTACAGCCTCCTGTTTTCAAAACCTTAACTTTGTTAATTATAGTTATTGTAATTATTAGCTTATGTTTTTTAGCCATAGGACAATACAGCCGCAAAGAACGGGTCAATGGAGTTGTTGAGCCAAATACAGGTTTATTGCGCCTTCAGGCACCACAAGCTGGTGTTGTTTCAGAAGTCTTAGTCAAAGAAGGTGAATTTGTTAAAGCCGGACAAACTATTTTGCGGATCGCTTCAGCAAAACACTCAAAACAAAGTCTGGAGCTTAATCAAGCGTTACTGAATCAATACAATTTTCAGCTAAAAAACTTAGAGTCACAATTATTACAGCAAAAACAGCAAGATAATCTCGAATTATTAGAACTGGCGCAACAAAAGCGCAATGCCATTGAGAGATTAGCAGAACTGGATAGCCAGTCTGAAACCTTTGATACGCGTTTACAATTAAACCAACAAATAGTTGACCAGATTAGCACCTTAAAAGGTTCGGGCTTTATTTCTGAGCTGGAACTCCAACGACAAAAAGATACATTACTGTCGTTAAAGCAACAGGCATCAAATATTAAATCTGAACGACTCACACTGACCAATCAGATCAAACAATTCCAATCGCAATTAGATAAATTACCGCTGGAGCAAAGCCAAAGGTGGTCGCAATTAGAATCGCAAAAAGCCGATCTGCAAATACAACTGTCGTCGGTAGAGCAGCAACGTCTGGGGGAATTAAGGGCCCCCAAATCAGGGCTGGTTAGTGGGTTATTAGTGAAAGCGGGAACAAATGTCGTTCAAGGACAAAGCTTGCTCACTGTCTTGCCAGAAAACAGTGAAATGCAAGCCATTTTATATGTGCCCACCTCTGCTTTTGGTTTTATTCAAGTTGGGCAAGTTGCCCGCTTACGGTACCACGCCTTTCCATACGAAAGATTTGGGGTATTCAATGGCACGATAAAAGAAGTCAGCAGTAGTGTTATTTTACCGGAAGAAACCAGTACGCCAGGTATAATCACCCAGCCCGCCTATCGGGTGGTGGTTACGTTAAATGAGCAAACAATTCAGGCATACGGAAAGGTAATAACATTGCGGGCAGGAATGATGCTTGATGCCGATATCGTCATTGAAGAACGCTCATTATTACGTTGGTTATTTGACCCGGTGTTTAGCATTAAAGGTCAGCTATAAGCTGCAATAAAAACAACAGGAAGTCAGCTTATTATGCATAACAATTTGCCCGTAAATAAATTACAGTTTTGGTCCCGCGCTTCACTGCCCATCATTTTGCAATCAGAAGCGGCTGAATGTGGTTTAGCCAGTTTAGCTATGGTTGCGGCCTATCATGGTTACCACAGTGATTTAACCTCGTTAAGACAGCGCTTTAGCATCTCTTTAGCAGGGGTAACGCTACTGGACATAATGCAGTTTGCTGAAAAATTAGAGCTTTCATCCCGGCCTTTACGGATCAAACTTGAAGATTTAGATGCACTGCAAACGCCTTGTATCCTGCATTGGAACATGAACCATTTTGTTGTTCTTAAAAAAGCCAATAAAAAACGTATAGTGATCCATGATCCGGCGTCAGGTGAAAAGACTCTAACCTTAGAAGAGGCATCGCAGCATTTTACCGGTATCGCCTTAGAGCTTACTCCAACAAGAAATTTTGAAAAACAGGAAATCAAACCAACATTAAGGTTTTCTGATTTTTGGAGCCGGATCTCAGGGTTAAAGCAATCCTTACTACTCATATTTTCTTTATCCATGTTGCTACAAGTATTTACGCTAGCAGCCCCCTATTACATTCAGTTGGTCATTGATGATGTCATATTAACCTCTGATATTTCATTATTGACAGTCCTTGCGGCTGGCTTTTTGCTTGTGATGATATTTGAAATTGCCACCAATGCATTACGGGGTTTCACCTTGCTACATTTTGGCAATCAAATGAACTTTCAACTGGGTGCTAATTTATTTCATCATTTAGTACGCTTACCGCTTTCTTATTTCGAAAAACGACATATGGGCGATATTGTTTCTCGTTTTGGTTCATTACAAGAAGTGAAACGATTGCTGACTACAGGGGTGATTGAATCGATAATAGATGGATTAATGGCAATTATTACATTGGCAATGATCTTTTTTTATAGCCCTGTACTTTCTGCCGTTGTGCTGGTTGCGGTATTTGCTTATGCAGGTATTCGGATTGCAATGTATAAGCCTTTTCGTAATATCAGTGAACAAGAAATAATGGCGCGAGCGGAAGAAAACTCTAATTTCATGGAAACGGTTCGCGGAATTCAAACCATTAAATTATTTGGTTCTGAAGTAAAACGCGAAGGTCAGTGGCAAAACCGGTATGCCAATGCAATCAACCAAAATATTCGTTTAGGGAATTATCAAATCGGCTACGACGTATTAAACCGGGCTATTTTTGGGATCGAGAACATTATAGTTGTATATTTAGCCGCACATTTGGTTATTGAGGGCGGATTTAGTACAGGAATGTTATTTGCCTTTATGTCATACAAGCGTCAGTTTATTGAAAAATCAGCGAATCTGATCACAAAAATGGTTGAGTTTAAAATGCTTGGTTTGCATTTTGATCGTATCGCCGACATTGCCTTGACAGAAAAAGAAGATTTACAACCGGATCAAATTAAAACGCATAAAATAGAGGGTAATATTGAAGTTAAAAACTTATGTTTTTCCTATTCAGATGCGATGCCTGACGTTTTAAATAACTTAAATTTAAAAATTAAAGCGGGTGAATCAGTAGCTATTACCGGACCTTCCGGATGTGGAAAATCGACGCTTTTAAAATTAATGCTTGGCTTGAACACCCCTAAAAGTGGTGAAATATTAATTGATGGTGTGGCACTTGATAAAATTGGTGCCCGGCAATATCGTCAACAAATAGCTGCAGTGATGCAGGATGATGCATTATTGTCAGGTTCAGTCGCTGACAATATTGCTTTTTTTGACACGCAATTAGATATGGAACTAGTGGTCTATTGCGCCGGGTTAGCCGCTATACATAAAGATATAACTGCAATGCCCATGGGTTACGATAGCTTGATTGGTGATATGGGTTCAAGCCTGTCGGGCGGGCAAAAACAGCGCATTATTCTCGCCAGGGCATTGTATAAAAAGCCAAAAATATTATTTATGGACGAAGCCACCAGTCATCTGGATACCCATTTAGAACATGACATTAACGACGCAGTGTCACGGCTTGACATCACCCGGGTGATCATCGCGCACAGAAAAGAAACCATTGCGTCAGCGGATAGAGAAATTAAGCTTGAAAAGTTTCAGCTGGAAGAGATGGTTGAGAGTTAAAATGCACCATTTCAGCGAAACCACTAAACTAAAAGAAGCGACAACGTCAGAGTTTGGATAACGCAGCTTTTGAATGCCTCGTTGCGCTCTCTTTTCCCTGCGGCCAAAACAGAGACCACAATTTCCAGATCCCGAACCTGATATACAAGGCGATAGCCAGCGCTCTGTAACTTGTTTTTGTAACAGATCATTGGATAAGTGCTTTTGAGTGCCAACATTATTATTAAATAATTGGCTCAAGAGAACATCGAAAATAGCAAAGCTATAGTTTTGCCAAGGTGGCAGCCTCCAACCAAACACAACCAGCCTAGTCTTTGATCACTTCCAGCTCGAACTCGTAACTTCCAGAACCTTTATAGCCCTCTACGACCAAAAAATGTTCGCCACGGTCTGTGGTTCCAAACTCCCAGAGAAATTCACTATCCGTTTTCTGCCGGGATTTGCTCATGAGATTTTTCTTCGCAGAGTTCTGGTACCGAAGATTAAGCATTACGCCATCACTTTGTTT
>JAHKAA010000088.1 GCA_018825965.1 Gammaproteobacteria bacterium | reverse complement strand
CCCACACATTTTTGGAGATCGAAGCATGGGCGAAGCAATACAAACCGTAGGGCCTCTTGCGGGCATTAGTGGGCATGACGGCACAGACTGGGAGAAGGACTTGATAGACGCTTCCAAGCGGCTCGTTGTGGCTGTTGCGTCTGCTATTGCTTCAGACGTGCAGATGCACGGCTACTATGACGGTTCGTGGCAGAAGAACCCGCCCGCGTGGGGCTTTAGCTCTGGCTGGATGGAGCGACAGAGTAACCTGGCTTGCGCGGCAGGTTTCAATGCGCTAAATAGTGATACCGTGGGTTCAGGCTATGTTTACCGGCTGCACGCGACGCGGGCTGTCAATACCGTTTCTGCCATAACCAAAATCTCCTTGCAGGTGACGGACGGGACTACTTACGTTCCCATCACCTTCGTGAATACCCCTGCCCTGGGCGAGTGGCTGTTGTGGCAAGGGGATATAGTTGTCCCTCCAGGTGGATACGTTCGCGCTGAATTTGTAGGATGCAAGGCTGGAGACGATATTTATCTCGACCTGTGGGGCTACAAGATGTCTCTGGATTTGTAGACCATGCAATTCACTTATCCGATTGAGGTCGAGCCCAACACCACAGCGGTAGAGCCAGAGCGCTTACAAATTAAGCTCTGCGTGGGGATTATAAAGAAAGCCTCGATCTATTTTCCTTGGGGATGCGCGGGGCTGGTCGGGGTTCGGGTGCTCCACTACGAGCATCAACTTTACCCGACAAATTCGGATGAGTGGTATACTGGCAACGAAATTCTCATTGAGTTTGAGGATGAATACCCAATTTGGGAGGGACCAAATGAATTCAAGCTGGAAGCGTACAACCTGGACGATTTTTATCCTCATATTCCTATCGTTAGCTTCAACATTGTCAGGAGTGGGATGTACGCTCCTGAATTATTGGGAGGGATGGAGGCATAGCGAGATGGCAAGAGGAGCTCCTGACTACAGCAACGTGAGAGTGGCCAGTCCGGTTCATCAGGTTAGCGATCTGGGGGAACTGGCTGTCCGGCTGGGCGGGGTTTCTGTACACGACAGGGCGGGGAATGTTACTCTGATAGACTCATTTGAGTATGGCAACGGGAACTGGTTTCACGGCTCGCCGGTTGCCGATAGTAGTCAGATTGTGACATCTGCCTACTCCAGGCACGGCGCGTTTTCGTTGAAATTGACGCCTGCGTCGTCAAGTCCGTATGGCGTGCACGTCTACCGCTTTGTGCCTTTCACATCGCTCGGCAAATTTGGAGCTGAGATATCATTTACTGTTACATCGAACACGCAATATATTATTGCGAAACAAGAAATCTACACGGGTACTGAATATCACAGATGCGAAGTGCGGTATGATGATGTTAACAGCAAGATACAGTATTTGAATGCTGCCCCATCATGGGTTGATTTGGACACAGACATTAAGCTCTCTAAGGCGGACCGACTTTTTCACACGATCAAACTCGTCTGTGATCCAGTCACGGCGACGTATGATAGAATACTGCTTGACGGTCTCAAATACGAGAATCTTGGACTGCCGTACTACACCTCGGCGTCTGTAATCTCTGCATTTGTGCAATTCGGTTTCAGCGTCAATGCTGAAACGGGCGCCCAGACTGCACACTATATAGATTCGCTCGTTCTCACACAAAACGAGCCATGAACAAACTGCCAAATTTGGGTATTGAGCCCATCATCATTTTCGGAAAGGAGGTAACAATGGGCAAGTTCTGGCAACTTCTGAAGGAAAGCACGGTTACACAGGCGACAATTACGGTTGCTGTCGTTGGTGTTTCGTGCTATCTGTGGGCGACGGGTCAGCAGATTCCGCAGGAGCTGTGGACGGCTGACACGTTCGTCTTGGGCTTCTTCTTTGGAGCTAAGACCATGCAGATCACAGGAAGGTAGAAATGGACTATAGGATTGGCAAGAGAGAAAGGACCAACTTCATTGACCAGCGCGGGCACGCAGTTGACGGATACCGCGTCTTCTACACGATGGCGGACGGGACTGTTGACTATGTTGAAATTGAGAAGGCTCAATTTTCAGCGGCGGCGGTCAAGAAAGCAATCGAGGATGAGATTAAAGTCCATCAAGAATTGATGGCGTAGGTGCGCGATGTGGCT
>JAHKAA010000022.1 GCA_018825965.1 Gammaproteobacteria bacterium | reverse complement strand
TCTCAAACTCACCACTTAAACTACTTCGCTTCACTTTTGAGCCTTTCGACTCAGCCGCGCTGCGAGGCGGCCATTTTAGTGATTTTCAACTTCGTGTCAAGCGATGTTTTGCATCATTTTTCACTTCATTTCAAAACCACCCCAGAGCTGCTTTCGCATCACCCCGTTGGCATGGCGCGCATTATAGGGAGTTTTTGGCGGCACGCAATACTCTTTTTGAGAAAACTTGCACTTTTGAGTGCGACAGCATGAAATTCAATCGAACCGTGCTTTTTTTCAACATTTGTCGCATACTCCTGCAGCAGCAGAGGAAATTCTTATGTCATTAACTTCATATAAAGGTAAAACTCCACAGCTTGCTGACGGAGTTTATGTGCATCCATCGTCTGTTTTGGTCGGCGATATTCAAATTGGCCTCAATAGTAGTATCTGGCCCTTAGTAGCAGCACGGGGTGATGTAAACATTATCCGTATTGGTGAGCGAACTAATGTGCAGGACGGTTCTGTACTACATGTATCGCGCCCAAGCACCAAGAACCGGGCGGGTTCTCCTCTTCTTATAGGAGACGATGTCACGGTAGGACATAAAGTGATGTTGCACGGCTGTCAGTTGGGCAATCGTATTCTGGTGGGTATGGGCGCTATAGTGATGGACGATGTTGTAGTAGAAGACGATGTCATTATTGGTGCTGGTAGTTTGGTGCCACCAGGCAAAAGATTAGAGTCTGGTTACTTATATGTAGGCAGCCCGGTGAAACAAGCCAGGGTGCTTAATGAAGCAGAGCGTAGTTTTCTGACGCAGTCTGCTATGAACTATGTGGTATTAAAAGATGAGTATCTGGCCGAGCCGTTAAGCTGAGCCATCCAGATACAAAACACCATCCTCGTTAAAGCGGTCTTGTTTGGCCGCTTCTTCTATTTGTTCTTCCCAATAAAAACAGTCTTCTTTTATTTGCTCAAGCCAGCTTTGGTTATCCCAGCCTTGTGGCTTCTTTATATAGATACGTAACCGCATGCCTGCAGCTAAACAACTGCAGCTGACCGAATCTGTAGTTTCATCAAAACTGAAGTCATGATTAAAAATCAGCTGCTGGTTCATGCTTTCACCATAGCCGTCAGTTGTTGCAGTACCGGAGTGACATCAGGTTTTACGCCACGCCATATGGCAAAACTTTCAGCGGCCTGACTGACTAACATACCTAAACCATCAGCACATAGAGGCACACCTTGTTGCTGACACCAGATCAGAAAAGCCGTCGGCTCTTTGCCATACAACATATCGTAGGCCAAGGTGCAGTGCTTCAGATGTTGTTCTGCTAAAGCAGGTCTTTGTTGGTCCAGCCCACTTGAAGTAGCGTTGATGACCAGGTTCCATTCTTTAGCTGGCACTTGGTTATAACCAGATGCTGTGACTCTGTTATCAAAGAGCCCGGCTATAGCGTCTGCTTTGGCTGCAGTTCTGTTGGCGATATGAATATGCTTTACACCAGCAGCCAGTAAAGGCCCTACAGCACCACGGCAAGCACCACCAGCACCTAAGACTAAAACCGAAGCGTTTTTTAACTCTGCCCCCAGTCGGGTTAAATCAGCCACTAAACCTACACCATCGGTGTTATCCCCACAAAGCACTCCGGCTCTATCTATATAGAAGGTGTTCACTGCTCCGGCTTGTAAAGCGCGTTCACTGAGTTGTTCTGCCAACTGATAAGCCTGCTCTTTAAAAGGCACTGTGACATTGCCACCACGGCCACCCGCAGCGACAAAGCTAAACCAGCTGTCGGCAAAGGCGTCGACCGGTGCTAAAATGGCTTCGTAACTCAAAGCTTGTGCGGTTTGTTTGGCAAACCAGCTATGGATCAGCGGCGATTTTGAGTGCCCAACAGGATTTCCAAATACAGCGTAACGGTCCACAGGTTCACCATGAAAAAGTTGTTTGACTCGATTTTTAATAAAAGCCAGCCAAATAGCAAGCCACATCCGACTCCGGCGACTACGCCTTATGAGCTGATTGGCGGCGAAGCAGCAACACGACGTCTGGCCAACAGATTCTACGACATTATGTCGACAGCGCCTGAAGCCGCACAATTGTATGCCATCCATCCTCTGCCTCTGGATAACATAAAGCAAAAGTTTTTTGAGTTTTTATCCGGCTGGTTGGGTGGCCCTGCTTTGTTTGAAGAAAAATATGGTCATCCACGTTTGCGGATGCGCCATATGCCTTTTGCTGTGGATCAGCAGATGCGCGATCAATGGATGTTTTGTATGGATAAAGCTTTGGCTGAAGTGGTAGAAGACAAGTTATTACGCCAGGGCTTAAGTCATTCGCTGGCGCAACTGGCCAGCCATATGATTAACAGATAATCCCTGACGCCTGCACCTATTGCTGACTACCTAACCAGTCCTGGGGTTGCAGGTAACGCTCGTATAATTTGGCTTCTGCGCTACCGGCTTCCGGCTGATAACCATATTGCCAACGCACTAAAGGTGGCATCGACATCAAAATAGATTCGGTGCGGCCACCACTTTGCAAACCAAACAAGGTCCCACGGTCAAACACCAGGTTAAACTCAACATATCGGCCACGGCGATACAGCTGGAACTGGCGCTCTGCTTCTGTATAGGTTTTGTTTTTATTGCGTTCAACTATAGGCAGATATGCCTTAGTAAAGGCTTCACCTACTGCTGCCATAAAAGCAAAACTTTGCTCAAAACCCGGCTCGTTTAAATCATCAAAAAACAAACCACCTACACCACGGGTTTCGTTGCGGTGTTTTAAGTAGAAGTATTCATCACACCATTTTTTGTACTTAGGGTAATAAGCGGTGTCAAAACGATCACAGCAGTCTTTGGCTACCTGATGCCAAAACACGACATCAGCTTCCACCGGATAAAAAGGAGTTAAATCAAAACCACCACCAAACCACCAAACCGGTGCTTCACCTTCTTTTTCCGCGATAAAAAACCGCACATTAGCGTGGCTGGTGGGGATATGTGGATTCAACGGGTGGATCACTAAAGACACGCCCATAGCTTCAAACTTACGCCCAGCCAGTTCAGGCCTGTGTGCCGTGGCTGAGGCAGGCATCTTATCGCCAAACACATGGGAGAAATTCACACCGGCCTGCTCAAACACAGCGCCATGGGTCAGTACACGACTACGACCACCACCACCTTCTGCTCTGTCCCAGCTTTCTTCTGCAAAGTCTGCTGCGCCATCAGCAGCTGCAAGTTCGACGCAAATGCTGTCCTGCAGTGCCATTAAAAAAGCTTTTACCTGATGTTTATCGACGTTTTGCATTTGCTTATCTCTTGATTCGCAGGCGGCTATTAACCAGCCCGATAAATATGGCCTGTAGTGATATCCCGTATTTCAGAAGGCACAGCGCGTCCACCTGTTGGCGCATCCACTATTACAGCGACTTTATCCGCCAGTTGAAGCTGCACTTCGGCTGTGCTGCGACAGGGCTCGAGGCCTGATAAATTCGCGCTGGTGGAGGTAACAGGTTTACCAAAAGCCAGACATAACTGCTGCACCACAGGGTGATCGCAGACGCGAATGGCTATGCTATCAAACTGCCCTGTCAGCCAATCACTGCAACGTGTTGAAGCTGGCACTACCCAGGTCACGGCGGCTTTGTTTGTGACACCTGCACTGTCGCGCCATGAGTCCAGCATCAACTGAGTTTGTTCTATGCTTAGCTTGTCGGCTGCAATATAAGGAATCAGCTGGGAAAAGTCTGCAGCTATTAAGATTAAGCCTTTGGATTTTGGCCTTTGTTTGACCTGCAACAAAGTTTCGATGGCCTGATGATTATCCGGGTCGCAGCCGACACCAAACACAGCTTCGGTTGGATAGGCAATCACCTGGCCTTGCCGCAACGCAGTAACGGCAGAGGTTATATCTGTCAATTTTCTGAGCCCTGTATCTGAGGTTTTTTAGTCAAAAGTCTTTCTGGTCACGGCCAGAGTCTTAGCAGAAGCTACAGCTTCAATGACTTTGCGTATATAATAGCGGCCTTATTATGCCAGTTCTTAGCAGCTTTAAGGAAACAACGATGAAAGTAGGTATTATCATGGGGTCTAAATCTGATTGGCCCACAATGAAAAACGCGGCCGATATGTTAGATCGTTTTCAAATCGCCTATGAAACTACCGTTGTTTCAGCTCACAGAACGCCTCAACTCTTAGCCGACTACGCCACTAGTGCAGCTGCTCGTGGTTTAAAAGTCATTATTGCAGGTGCAGGTGGTGCAGCACATTTACCTGGTATGGCTGCGGCTTTTACCAGCTTGCCCGTCTTAGGTGTGCCTGTGCAGTCTAAAGCCTTAAAAGGTCTGGACTCTTTGTTATCCATAGTGCAGATGCCTAAAGGTGTTGCAGTGGGTACCCTTGCGATCGGCGAAGCTGGCGCGACCAACGCTGGTTTATTGGCAGCTCAAATTCTGGCGACCTCTGATGCAGAGCTGATGAGCAAAATTGATGCATTCCGCAAAGAACAAACAGACACAGTGCTTGCCCAGCCTAACCCAGCCGAGGAATAACTGATGAAGGTTCTGGTTTTAGGTGCTGGTCAACTGGCTCGCATGATGAGCCTGGCTGGCACACCGCTGAACTTAAAAGTTTCAGCTTATGATGTGAACAGCGACACTATTGTTGACCCTGTCACTCAGCAAAAACTGGGGACTGGTCTGGCACAAGCTATAGCCAATGCGGATGTGATCACTTCTGAGTTTGAGCATATCCCTTACCCGGTGCAGGAGCTGTGTCAGCAAAGCGGTAAGTTTTTACCGAACAGCACAGCTATTAAAGCTGGTGGCGACAGGCGTCAGGAAAAACAATTGCTGGATAAAGCAGGTGTGACTAACGCCGCTTATAAAATTGTGGTGACTGAACAGGATTTTTATCAGGCGATTGAGCAGCTGGGTTTACCACTGGTGCTGAAAAGCGCGTTGGCCGGTTATGACGGCAAAGGCCAATGGCGTTTAAAAACTCAGGCTGACGCGCAAGCTGTGTGGGCTGATATTCAGCAGTTTATGGCGGGCGCTGATCACACTTTACCTCAAGCTATAGTGGCGGAGCAGTTTGTCCGCTTTGACCGTGAAGTCAGTTTAGTTGGCGCCCGTAATCAGGCTGGAGATATGGTGGTTTACCCTCTGACGGAAAATCATCATGTCTCTGGTGTGCTTGCGGTATCGCTCGCTTTACCTGGTCAGCAGGAATTACAACAACAAGCTAAGCAGATGTTTGAAGCTGTAGCCACGGCTTTGGATTACGTCGGCGTATTGGCGCTGGAGTTTTTTCAGGTTGGCGATCAGTTGCTGGTGAATGAGATAGCACCAAGGGTGCATAACTCAGGACACTGGACGCAACAAGGTGCTGACACCTGCCAGTTTGAAAACCATTTGCGGGCAGTTTGTGGTTTACCACTCGGCAGCACAGCTTTAGTACGTCCAACCTTGATGGTGAATATTCTGGGTGAAGATCATGTCAGCCCGGCAGTATTAACGTTGCCAAGCTGCCATTTACATTGGTACGGCAAAGGCAAAAGGCCGGGCCGAAAAATGGGCCATATCAATTTAAGTGCCACCAGCACCAGCGAACTGGCACAACGTTTTGATCTGTTGCGTCAGCATTTACCTGAAGATGAGTTTCCTGAACTGGATTTAGTGGCGGCTCGCCTGAAACAACTGCAATAACACTCTCATGCTGGCGAAGGAGCCTTTTCTTTGCCAGCTTTAATTCCCCTGCACTTTCTGGCATTTTTTACTGGCGCACAGTAGTTTCACACCAGAAACCGAAGGTTTTTCCATCAACAATGGATAATTACAGAACTGGCACAGCCCTTCGACAGGCTTAAAATTCAGCAAACATTTGCAATCCGGGTATCTGCTGCAGCCATAAAAAGCTTTGCCGTATTTACTGGTACGCTCCAGTAACTGACCTTTTTTGCATTCAGGGCACAGCATATCACCAGGTTCGGGTTCATCGGCATGCACAATAAAATGGCAATGCGGGTAGTGACTACAACCAATAAACATACCGTAACGGCCGTTTTTTACCGCCAACTCGTTTCCGCATTCTGGACAAAGTTGATCCTCTAGTACTTTTACCACTGTATTTTCATGGGGATGCAGCGCTTTGAGGTAATTACAGGCCGGATAGTTGCTACAGCCTAAAAAAGGCCCGTTTTTGCCACTTTTAATCTGCAAAGCATGGCCACACAGAGGACAAGGCTCTGCGGTTTTTTCGTGTTGAAAAAGTGTATCGTCAGATTGGGACATACAAAGGCCATAGAAGAAAACTGCCGGGATTATAACGAAAAAGGCCGCTTAATGCAGCGGCCCTGTAGGTTCGTCAAAAATAAGGTCTTCCATCTGGGCATAAGCATTTTCACGACCAGGCACATTAAACAGCACCATCAACACCACCCATTTTAAATCGTCCAGACTCACAGCACTCTGATCCAGGTCCATGACTCTGTCCAAAACCATCTCGCGGGTGGGCGCGTCCAGCACGTTGATTTGTTCCAGAAACAGCAGGAAACCCTGACACTCAGTCTCCAGCTTACGTTGCTCTTCCGCAGTATAAATACGCACTGCGGTCGAATTAACTTTGGTTAAATAGGGCTTAACATGACTTTCCTGCAAAGCTGATAAAGAATCCAGCCAACGCAGGGCCTTAAAAATATCATCATCATGGAAACCGGCTTTGCTGAGCTCACGCTGCAGATCGGCATGATTCACATAAATTTCTGACTCATTATGGATGTAGTTTTCGAACAAATATATGAGGATATCAAACATAGTCAGGCCCTCCTCACTCTGATGTAACCACCAGGTACTGCTGCCACTTCACCGGCCAATTCCAGTTGAAGCAATTCAATTGAGACTTGCGCTACAGATAAACCACTACGTTCTGCAATACGATCTATCGCAGTGGCCTCATCTCCTACGTTAGCCAACAAGCCGTCGTCAAACAAGCCTGTTTGTAACTTTTTTTCTTTGTCCTTTACAGTACTTAGACTGTTATTTTGCAAAAAGCTCCATTCTTCTATGATATCGGCCACACAAGTGGTTAATTTAGCACCTTGCTGAATTAACTGATGGCAGCCTGCCGACTGCGGATTGTAGATGGAACCAGGGATCACAAAAAGCTCCCGGCTATACTCTGCTGCATAACCAGCGCTAATCAAAGAACCACTTTTAAGCGCGGCTTCCACTACTAAAGTTCCTACACTTAAGCCTACAACTATACGGTTACGTAGCGGGAAATGATCTCCTTTAGGCGGCACATCAGGTAAAAATTCCGACACCAAAGCGCCACTGTTGGCAACTTCTGCGGCCAATTCTTTATGCTGCGCCGGATACACAGTATCAAAACCATGACCAAGTACAGCTATGGTGTTGCCCAACACCGACAAAGCCCCTCTATGACTGCAACCATCTATGCCCTTGGCCAGACCGCTGGTGACAGTTAAACCTAATCGGCATAAATCAGCCGCGAAGTTAAAGGCCACTTGTTTACCTGTTGCCGTGGGCTGACGACTGCCCACTATGGCTATCTGCGCTTCGTTTAACAAAGCCGGGTTACCTTTGATAAACAAGGCAAAAGGCGGCTGCTTAATCTGGCTGAGTAATTCAGGGTAAAGCGGGTCTGTGTAACGGATAAAATGGTGATTAGGGCTGCTTTGCAGCCACTCAAGGCAATGCTCAATACGCTGCGGCGTGATGGCTCTGTGGCACTGGATTTGGCCTGCCGTAAAACCCAGCTGCTGCAGTTGCTGATCATCCAGTTGCTGGAAGTCAGCTGAAGAAACCAGCTCTGCCCACTGCTGATGCTTCAGTCTGTCCATAGATGGAATAGCAGCTAAACGGATCCAATGCTCGAGGTCATCCATCTTCCTCTCCTTTGTTAAACCATCAGAGATTACCTATTAAATCTCCCACCCGAACTGGCTGTTCGGTGCGTAAAATCATTGCAAAGCTGCTGTATTCGTCCACTTTTACAATCATCAGCTGGCCTACGAGCTCAGTTGGCATTTCATCAGCAGAGCCCACCACTTCATGCAAAATACGCTGGAGTTTGTCGCTGTCCTCCGGATAAGAAGGTTTATCACCCAAATCGACCACTGGCGGTGACTGACGAAATATTCCCAGCAAATGACCAGGTTGCAGCTGAGCATTCTGCCCTTGATTCAACAGCACAATTTCCCCTTTGGCAAACTCACGCCACTGAGAAGCACTATCCACTATCACACCCGACACCGGACTTTCTGGTGACTGTAACTGAAAAAAATCCGGATACACCGAATGCTGCGGCATAGCTAATAAGCGATCACCTTGCCTCACTTCCCGTCTGGAGTTTTGCACTTCAATCCGGCTGACTTGTTGTTCATCCACCATAGCTGGCGGCAAGACTTTAGCTTCAGCCATTAATACAGCTTCATAACCCATCAGATCACCGGTTTGCGGATCTTCATAAGCTTCCCCCTGGCGATAAATGCCATAACGTTGGGTTTGGTCCAGCTCGCCTTTGACGTACAGCAGATGGCCAGATACAGCGTTTTTCACGTTATCCTTGCCCCCCAACACATAAGGCAGGTTTTCCAGCTGATCTTCTGAAACCAGTTGCTCTTCCGATAAAAAAGGTTCTATCAGGGTCAGGGCAATAGATGGCACAGGTTTATCTGCTTTTGCTATACGGCGGATTTGCGGTGTTAATTTGATGCTGCCTGAAACTGCGGAATGACCTGGTGCCTGCACTGAGTCTGACGAACTGACCGCCACTCTTTGACTGTTTAACGTCAGAATCGGCTGACCATCGGCATCAAACTGCAAATGCAACTGATCACCAGGGTAAATCAGATGGGGATTATTCACCTGAGGGTTTAGCTTCCACAAACGTGGCCATAACCAGGGGTGCTGCAGATACAAGCCAGCTATATCCCATAAGGTATCGCCGGTTTTCACCAGATACAAGGTTGGCGCATCAACCTTGAGTTTCAGCTCATCAGCCACCAGATCCATACTGAAAAACACAGAAAAGCTGACCAAAAAAGCAAGAAGCTGCTGTCGCATAACACCATCCCCATCCGTACTTATAGTAATTCTTGCACACTAAGCTATTCATACTGTGCATAAATGGCTAAAATTAGACCATAGCACAGCCAATTGAACATAGACGACTTTTGTAGGTTCCATGACAGTATTAACAGTTTTACATTATCCAGACGACCGTTTACGCACAGTAGCGGCAGCAGTGCCTGAAGTTACGGCCGAAATTAAGCAATTAACAGCAGATATGCTGGACACTATGTATGACGAAAACGGCATAGGTTTAGCGGCCACTCAGGTCAATGTACACAAGCGGGTTGTAGTGATCGACGTCTCAGAAAACCGTAACGAGCCGATGATTTTTATCAACCCTGAAATCATTGCCAAAAGTGGTGACACTGAATACGAAGAAGGCTGCTTGTCTGTGCCACAAAGCTACGCCAAAGTGGAACGCGCCGCTGCAGTGACAGTCAAAGCGCAAAACACCAAAGGCGAGTGGTTTGAACTGCAGGCTGAAGGCTTACTGGCGATTTGTTTACAGCACGAGCTGGATCATTTAATGGGCAAGCTGTTTATCGACTATTTATCGCCGTTAAAACGTGACCGTATTAAGAAAAAGCTGGAAAAAGAAGCTCGCCTCGCAGCCCGTTAACCAAGCAGGAATTATTTTGACCACTCCGTTACGTATTATTTTTGCGGGCACACCAGATTTTGCTGCCCGCCATCTCGCCGCCCTGCTGGATTCTCCTCATCAGGTGATTGCCGTCTACAGTCAACCTGACAGGCCAGCAGGTCGTGGTCATCAGTTGCAACAAAGCCCGGTAAAACAACTGGCTTTGCAACATGATATTCCGGTCTATCAGCCTAAGTCGTTAAAAAAAGCTGCTGCTCAACAAGAATTAGCAGCTTTAAATGCGGATTTGATGGTGGTAGTCGCTTATGGCCTGATCCTGCCACAAGCTGCTTTAGATGCACCTCGTTTAGGTTGCATCAATGTGCATGGTTCCTTATTGCCACGCTGGCGTGGCGCAGCTCCTATTCAACGCGCCATTTGGGCAGGTGATGCCGAATCTGGCGTGACCATTATGCAAATGGATATAGGTCTGGATACTGGCGCTATGCTGAGTAAAGTCAGCACTCCTATAGCTGTGGATGAAACCAGCACCAGCCTGTACGACAAACTGGCACTGACTGGCCCTGTCGCTTTAGTAGAAGCTTTAGCAGATCTTGAAGCGCTGCAGGCCAAAGCCCAGCCACAACAGGATGAATTAGCCAACTACGCCGAAAAATTATCCAAAGAAGAAGCTTTATTGGATTTCAGCAAACCGGCCATAGCGCTTGAACGCGAAATCCGTGCTTTTAACCCCTGGCCTATGAGTTATCTGCAATTGGGTACTCAGCAGTTAAAAATCTGGCGCGCTGTGACAGAACCAGGTTCAGGCACGCCAGGTCAGGTGCTGCGGGTCGATAAAAAAGGCATTGCCATTCAAACCTCTGATGGTGTTTTAGTGATCACTGAATTACAACCTGCCGGCAAAAAAGCCATGAAAGTAATGGATTTCCTCAATGGCCGTGCCGACTGGTTTCAGCCAGGCCAGATATTGCCCCCTGTTGATGAGCAGAGCACATGAGTAAAAATTTACGCGCTCTGGCAGCAACAGCCTGTTATCAGGTAGTGGATCAGGGGAAGTCCTTGTCAGAAGTTTTACACAAAGCTCAGATTGAACTGGACTCCCCTTTAGACAAAGCCCTGCTGCAGGAAATCTGTTTTGGTGTGATGCGCTATTTGCCCCAGCTGGAAACTGTTTGTCAGAAGCTGATGGATAAACCGCTAGTCAAACATCTGCGCCCGCTGCAATTTTTAATTTACGTTGGTTTGTATCAGTTGAAATTTTTACGGGTGCCAGACCATGCCGCTATAGGCGAAACAGTCGAAGCAGCCCGTGAATTAAAAGGCCAAAGCCTGACAGGTTTAATTAACGCCGTATTACGTTCAGTGCAACGTAAACCTGAAGTGTTTGATTTCGAGGACTCGCCTTTACCGGTCAAGTACAACCACCCAGGCTGGATCATTACTCAGCTGCAACAAGCTTATCCGGATAACTGGCAACAGATCCTGGATGAAAATCAGCAAAAAGCACCTTTATGGCTGAGGGTAAATCAGTTACGTATCACACCCGAAGCTTATTTAGCCGCTCTTGCTGCCGAAGGTATAGCCGCCAGTCAGCCTTTTGCTTATTTGCCTTGTGCCTTATTGCTTGAACAGGCCTCTGATGTAACCTTATTACCAGGTTATGCCGATGGTTGGTTTTCAGTACAGGATGGAGCAGCTCAGCACGCCGCTTATTTCCTGGGAGCACGTAACAAGGATTCAGTGTTAGATGCCTGTTGCGCTCCTGGTGGCAAAACCTGCCATATTCTGGAACTGGCACCAGAAGCCGATGTATTAGCACTGGATAAAGACCCACGCCGTTTAGACAGGGTGTACGACAATCTGGACCGCTTAGGTTTAGATGCCCGCGTGATGGCTGCTGACGCTGCAGACCCGGACGATTGGGCTGGTTTTCAAACCTTTGACCGCATTTTGCTGGATGTGCCCTGTTCAGCCACCGGCGTGATCCGTCGTCACCCCGATATTCGCTGGCTACGGAAAAAAACCGATATAGCGCCATTGGTTGAATTGCAGCAACAGATTCTGCGCAACATCTGGCCTTTGTTAAAACCTGATGCTGAATTGTTGTATGCCACCTGCTCTGTGTTGCCGGAAGAAAACCAACAACAAATAGAAGCCTTTTTAGCCGACCATGCAGATGCACAACTGATCCCGCTGGCCGATAGCCACCCACAACTGCACTGGCAAATTTTGCCGGGCCAGCAACAGATGGATGGTTTCTTTTATGCCAAACTTCGCAAGACAAAGCGGTAACGCAGAGGCTTTATGAAAATTATCATTTTGGGTGCAGGTCAGGTTGGTGGCACTTTAGCGGAAAACCTGGTCGGTGAACAAAACGACATTACAGTCGTTGACACCAATATTGAAAAGCTACGCGCCCTGCAAGACAGATACGATCTGCAGGTAGTGCATGGACATAGTGCACACCCTGATATTTTAAAACGCGCCGGCGCAGAAGACGCCGATATGATTATTGCCGTCACCAGCAGCGACGAAGTGAATATTGTCGCTTGTCAGGTGGCCTACAGTATTTTTAATACGCCGCTGAAAATTGCCCGTATCCGTACTAACCAGTATCTGAAATACCGCGAACAGTTATTTCATAAAGACGATATGCCGGTGGATCACTTCATCTCCCCCGAAACTCTGGTCACCGACTATATCAAACGCTTAATCGACTACCCAGGCGCTTTGCAGGTGGTTGAATTTGCCGAAGGCCGTGTCAGCCTGGTAGCAGTAAAAGCCTATTACGGTGGTTTGCTGGTCGGCCATGCGTTATCCACCTTAAAACAGCATATGCCGCATGTGGATGCCCGTGTTGCCGCTATCTACCGTCGTGGTCATGCTATTAAGCCTTTAGGCACAACTGTGATAGAAGCAGACGATGAAGTATTTTTTGTCGCCGCCACTAAACATATCCGCGCTGTGATGAGCGAGCTGCAAAAGCTGGAGAAAAGCTATCACCGCATTATGATAGCTGGCGGCGGTAACGTAGGTTATGGTTTGGCCCGTGCTTTAGAAAAAAACCATAGCGTGAAGCTGATAGAGCGCAGTAAAGAGCGCGCCGAATACCTGTCCAGCGCTTTGGACAATACAGTAGTTTATATTGGTGACGCTTCAGATCCTGAGCTGTTGGAAGAAGAAAACATCGAGCAGGTGGATGTATTTTTAGCAGTGACCAATGACGATGAAGCCAATATTATGTCGGCCATGCTGGCCAAACGTATGGGCGCACAAAAAACCATGGTGCTGATAAAACGTGGTGCTTATGTAGATTTACTGCAAGGTGGCGAAGTAGATATAGCCGTATCACCGCAGCAAGCCACTATTTCAGCTTTGCTGACCCATATACGTCGTGGTGACATAGTAAATGTGTATTCACTACGCAGAGGCGCTGCTGAAGCCATAGAGGCTGTTGCTCATGGTGATAAATCAACGTCAAAAGTAGTAGGTCAGGCCATAGGCCAGATTAAACTGCCACCAGGAGCGACCATAGGCGCCATAGTGCGTGGCGACGAAGTATTGATAGCTCACGACAACGTGGTGATTGAAACTGACGACCATGTGATTTTATTTTTGGTGGATAAAAAGTACATCACCGAAGTGGAACGCTTATTCCAGGTTAGTGCGATATTTATTTGATGTAACCCTGAAAATTCTGCCATGACGCATGGCAGAATTTTTATCTCTGTAATAAACTCCCCACTGTATTTCCTTCTAAAACTTCAATTAATCAAAGGACTTAAATAGTTTCATTACATCATCAACAACATCTTTTTGTGGAGAATTCGCACCATCACTTTTTATTCTTTCCCAAAAATCATCAGGAATAGATAACCGCCATTCTTGGTTATTTTTGCTCTTCCAATCTTCTATATTTTTATAGAAAAACAGCTCCGAATCATAAAATTGATTCAACCCAGTTACGATCAAACCACTAGCCACTATAAAGTCATAGTCCAATATATTTTTCTGGAAATATTTCGAACCGAGTGGAATAACCCCATGTTTTTCGGTTTTGAATATCAGACCTTTTTTAAAAAAAATATTTATGTGGGCATCTATGCCTACAGGACGCTCCCAATAAGCCCGGTCCGCTAAGTTGCGCTCAAGCTGATAATGGGAAACGCTTAACTGGCCTTTATTAATCATTGAGTTTTCTGTACTTCGCCAAAGTTTATTAGTGCCTTCGTTCACAAAAAAATCTATTTTCTCTAAGTTTGCGAAGTAACATTTGTCCATCTGCTTAAAGTATCCACAACTCCTATTGTCATAGTATTGTTTCCTGTAGACAGCTGCCTGTAGTGCACTATTTAAATCATCTGAAATCCATTCTTTTGGCAACAAAAAACGAGCGGCAAAGGCACGGCTATAAACCCAGGTATAAGACCAGCGAACCTTGGATTTTAGGGTGTTCAGAGCCTCACGCTCTGGAGAAAGCCGAAACATAGCTTCCTGAAAGACTTCAGGAGTTGTCTCTGATGAAGTGTTGTATAAAGCAAGCTGCCGCTGGCTTTGCTGAATGTGTTGTACAGCTTGTTGTTGGTATAAAGGGTCGAGCTTAATGTGCAAAGCTTGCCCTACTCCGGAAATAGTTAGCTGTGCTGATGTCTGCTGCAACAGACTGCAGTCAAATACTGTGGATATAAAATCCAGTTGCGGGAAAAACTGTTTTTCATACTCCACAACCCGGCCTGGAAATTGTTGCTGCGAGGTTTGCCAGAAAACATGCAGGCCTCGGGGAGCAAAAACCCGCTGAAAATCGTCTTGTTTAAAACGCAGATAAAACCAGCTGGAGTCGGGTGAATCCATATCTACATGAGCATGACCATCATCCAGCCAAGGTAATTTAGCTTGGGGGTTTGCGTATATATCCAGATAACAATTAGCAGGGGTATAACAAGAAGATGGGTCATCGCTGCTGCAAATTTGCGTAAAATAACGCTGGTAACGAATGGCCAATGCCTCGATACCTACAGGCATGGTTTGTGACACAAAGGCTGCAGGCATAGACATACGTTTAGCAAAAGCCGGGCTAACCAGCCAGACATTATTATCTTTTTTAAATACTGAGCCGTTGAACGAATGCCTGCGTTCATAAAGGCTTTGTTCCGCAGTGTCCTTTGATGGCTCGGCGTATACCAAAACCGAACACACCAATAAGACACTTGCTACTATTTTTGCTGAATCCATTCAGTATCTCCACTCCCTGTTAGCCAGATAGGTAGCCGTTTTATATAGGCTTCTGCACTACCTGTTAATCCTTCCAAAATGCCGCTGTAAACAGCACCAGTAAGGTAAAAATCTCTAAACGCCCAAAGATCATGGCCACTACCAAAATCCATTTGCCGGCGTCGGGCACTGAGGCAAAGTTGGCTGCTACTTCACCTAAGCCAGGGCCTAAGTTATTTAAACAGGCCGCTGTGGCGGTAAAGGCGCTGATATTGTCCATGCCCACCAGCAGCAGCAATAACATAATGACCACAAAGACCAGGGTATAAGCCGCAAAAAAGCCCCAAACCGCTTCCACTATCCGATCCGGCACAGGCCGACGCCCAAGCTTGATGGAATACACAGCTCGTGGATGCACTAAGCGGTTTAACTCTCTTTTGCCCTGCAGGAATAACAGCAGCACCCGTACTACTTTTAAACCACCAGCGGTAGAACCTGCACAACCACCAATAAAGCTGGCGAAAATCAGCAAAATAGGCAAAAACAAAGGCCAGCTGGAAAAGCTTGCTGTGGAGAAACCTGCAGTAGTCGACATAGACACAGCCTGAAACAAACCATGATTCAGCGCGCTGAGCCAGTCCGGATAAATTTGTTCTTCCAAAAGCACCAGAAAACAAATCACCATCAAGGCCAGCTGGATCACCATAAAAGCTTTTAACTCAGGATCACGCCAGTAGGTTTTGATATTTTTGCCACGCACAGCCGCAAAATGCAGTGGGAAATTCACTGAGCTGATCAGCAAAAACACCACACAAATCATATTGATACTAACACTGTTAAAGTAACCTATGCTGGCGTCATAAGTAGAGAACCCCCCTATGGCCACAGTAGAAAACGCATGACAAATGGCATCAAAAGCACTCATACCTGCACTATAAAAAGACAAAGCGCAGGCTATGGTAATGCCTAAATAAATAAACCACAGATGTTTGGCTGTATCAGCAATACGGGGCGTCATTTTGTTGTCTTTCACCGGGCCTGGAGTTTCAGCACGGTACAACTGCATACCACCCACCCCTAACATCGGCAGAATAGCTACAGCTAAAACGATAATCCCCATACCACCAAACCATTGCAGTTGCTGGCGGTAATACAATATAGCTTTAGGCAGGCTTTCTAAACCTGTCAGCACAGTAGCGCCCGTGGTGGTTAAACCTGAAAAGGCTTCAAACATACTGGCGGCCAGATTCATATCAGGTTTATCTGCCAGCCAGAAGGGCAAAGCACCAACAGCCCCTAACACTGTCCAGAACAACACTACTATTAAAAAGCCCTCCCGCACTTTCAGTTCAGACTTTTCATGGCGGTTGGGATACCAAACGACAAAACCTATCAGTAACGACAGGAAAAAAGACAAAATAAAAGGTACACCAGCGCCATCCTGATACCAGTAGGCGATAAAGGCAGGCGGTAACATGGTAATACTGAAGATGGCAACCAGTAGGCCTAAAATCCGGATAATAGAACGGTATTGCATCAGGAGCCCTGTTCTGCGTTGCTATGCCAGCTAATGCTGGCCTGAAGTTCTTTCAGTCTGAGTATGGTCTGCATAAACTGCTGTTCAAATTCCTGTTGATCGCTTAAAGCGATACGCACTGTTAAGCGCACTTGCTGCTCAAACTCTTGTTGTTCAATCAGCCAGCGGTTCTGCCATAAACGCTGCATAGTTTCAAAAGCAGCATAAGACAAACACAAATCTGCCTGATGCCTTATGGGTATAAATTCGCGTTGTGCTGACAACAACGCCTGCCGTACCGCATCACTGTAGGCACGAACTAAACCGCCAGTGCCCAGCTGAATACCGCCATAATAACGTACTACGCTGGCACAAATCCCCACCATACCAGAACCCTGCAATACAGCCAGCATAGGTTTACCTGCAGTACCAGAGGGTTCGCCATCATCGCTGAAAGCCTGAGGCTGACCTGTTGGACCGGCTGGCAATAGCATAGCACTGCAGACGTGGGCTGCCTGCGGATGTTGCTGTTTTTGCTGACGAATCATCTGCTGACCTTCAGTCAGGTTTTGTATTGGCCATAAAGTACATAAAAACCTGCTGCGTTTGATCTCCGTTTCAGACGAAGCCGTTTTAGCCAATACCCACCAGCCGGACATCAAAACAGCTTAAGCCAGCTTCAGATCACGGGTCATATTTTCATTGCGGTCTTTGTGCACTATGACGTTATCTTCAATACGAATGCCGCCGTATTTACGGAATTGCGCTACCTTTTCCCAGTTCACGGCTTTGCCATGAGCTGTGTCTTTTAAATCCGCCAATAAGGAGTCAATAAAATACAAACCAGGTTCAATGGTAAAGACCATAGTGGCTTCGACCAAACGGGTAGTACGCAGGAATGGATGATCAGCCGGTGCTGCAACATGAGTCCCCCGTTCGTCCGCCATAAAACCACCCACATCATGCACCTGTAAACCTAAGTGGTGACCTAAACCATGCGGGAAGAAAGTACGGCTGATACCGGATTCCACTATGCCTTCTGCTGACATTTGCACAAAGTTAAAATCAGCGAGGACCTGAGCAATATGTTGATGAGCTTCGATATGTAAATCCGGGTATTTGATACCAGGTTTTAAGCCATCCACCAGCTTCAGTTCCACTTCCGTCATCGCATTAATCAGCGCGGCAAACTCATCATTTAAAAAACTGTAAGTGCGGGTAATATCAGCGGCATAACCATGAAAGCTGGCACCAGCGTCTATTAAAAACGAGTGAAACTGGTTCGGCTTTTTCCGCTCCAGTGCTGTGTAATGCAAGATGGCCGCGTTTTCATTCAGCGCTATGATATTGCCATAAGGCACTTCGTTTTCGCTTTGGCCCACTGCAGCTAAATAGGCCAGCTGAATATCAAACTCTGAGCCCCCCGCCATAAAAGTGGCTTTGGCAGCATTGTGCCCGGCCACTGCCAGTTTGTTGGCCTGACGCATACAAGCCAGCTCATAGTCGGTTTTATAAGCGCGGTGATAATGCAGATAACTGATCACAGCTTCAGGGTTAATTTCACTAAACCCTAAAGCTGTGGCCACTTCAATATGTTCACCCAGATACGCCATACGGCCTTTGTCGTAAGGCAAAATATGCTCAACCTGATTGGCTTTTTCCAGAATTTGGATATCAAAAAAACCAGACCAGAACGAATCAGGAGCGTCCGGTACTTTATGCCAGAAATCTTTTGGCAAATAAAAGGCCAGCTTAGGTTTATTGACGCCATCCACAATAAGCCAGCAATTCGGGTTATCCACCACTGGGATCCAGGCTTTAAATAACGGATTTACTTTAAAAGGATAATCCATATCGTCGAGAAACTGACGTTTTGCCTGGCCAGAGTGGATCACCAAAGCGTCCAGATTCTCGCGGGCTAATACAGCTTTAGTACGTTGCTGCAACGCAAATAAATGAGCGGCGTAAAGTTCTTGATAAGCTGGACGCATAAATTCAAATTCCGTTATTTATTACTAAAAACCATTAAAATCAACTCAGTGTACCACGAAGGCTTTAGCCCTCCACCCCTATCCTCATCCCGGCCAGAGGTTCAAAAATACGCTGATTTTTCTGCATTTTTAAACTATAGACCTGGTAATACATCATGACGTTTTTGACATAGTCACGGGTTTCTTTAAAAGGAATAGTTTCGACCCAGATATCCAAAGGCACTGAGCCATCTTTGGGGATCCAGGATTTTACTCTGCTAAAACCGGCGTTATAGGACGCAGTGGCAAACACCACATTATTGCCGGTATGTTTCATCAGATAATTCAGATAATAAGTACCGTAATTAATATTGGTGACCGGATTGTACAACTGCGCCACCGACACTCTGCGGCCGGTAATATGTTTGGCGGTAGCAGGCATAATTTGCATCAAACCTAGGGCCCCCACAGACGACTTAGCTGTTGGGATAAAAGTACTTTCACGCCGGGCTATTGCCATAGCCCAGGCCGGATCCACTTTGGCTTTTTTGGAATAAGTCTGAATTTCTTTGTTATAGGCCATAGGGAAACGTAAATCGACATCATCCCAATATTCAGCTTTAGCCAGCGCCACTATAGCGTTCTCATACCACCCCAGCTCAAAAGCCAGCTTAGCTGCACTGTATTTTTGCAAATCAGTGCCGTATTGCTGTAAATGGGTCAGTTCACGCTTAGCCGCATTAGGGCGTTTAATGGCTTGCCATTCTTTCATACGCCTTACTGGGGCACTGCTTTTAAAGGCCAAAAAGTCAGTTTCAGTCACGGGCACAGGCTTGTGCGCCAGACTTGGGGCTTGCCCCAGATGTGCAGCGGCCAGATAACCATAATAACTGCGCTTTTTCGCCAGTTGCTGATAAATATGAGTGGAGGATTCCTTTAAATCGACCTGCAGATAAGCACGGGCTAACCAATATTGGTTGGCATCATCTTTGGCTAACTCTTCCGGCAAGGCCTTCACGGCTTCAATCACGGCGTACCAGTCTTTTTTACGCAGCAAAGTCGCCAGTTTCCACTGTACAAAAAGACTGTCTTTGTATTCAGCCGGCACTATATTAATAAACTTCTCAGCGCGAGGATCATTTTTGCTGGCCAAAGCTATAGCCATCTGACGCGCTGTGACAGCACGGTTTTCATTGCTGAAGGCAGGATCATGAGCAAACCTTTCCCAAACAGTTATAGCCTGATCCGGCTTTTTCCATACCAGTTTTTGTATGCCATAAGCAGCTAAATCCCGTTCCAGCGGGCTACGTAACGGCAGGAAGTTTTTGCGATACACCAAAGCAGGGTTATCCATCACCTGCACCCATTTTTCTGCCAGATACTGCTGGTTTTTAGGCAATAAACTACGCAAATAAGGCAACATACGCTGGTTATCCGCTTTTGCCGCAGCCAGTACCCGCTGCCAGACGGCTTCAGGTGTACGCTGCCCGGCTTTGCGCCAACGGTCAAAGATAGGATCACATTCATCAGGCCGTGATTTGCCTACAGCCCATAAGTCACGCACAGCAGGCCATACAGCAGCAGGTTTTTCCAGCACCAGCCGCATTTCCAGCGCCTGGCAATCCAGCACCACATCAGAGCCATACTGATAATTTTTCAGAAATAACTGCGCTTGTTTACGATCGGCCAGATACATCAGCCAGCGTTTACGTAAAGTACGCTCCAGGGGGGTGCCTTGATGCTCCTGCATAAAACGTACAACAGCATTGGTATCTTCCAGTGATTTACTCAGCCACTCCAGCTCTAAATAAGGCTGTAGCGGGTAGGCTTCCATTTCTTTTAGTACTTTTTTCGCCTGAGTTTCGGTGAGTTTATGAATATTTTTTTCGGCTAAAGCAAAACGTTTACGCATGCCCTCATTGATAGCATGAGCAGGAAAAACCACGGATAAGGCGGCAGTTGCCAGTAACCAGAGCGATGGACGGAAAACAGAGCAGAAACGCCACATACAAATTTTTACCACCTATAGTTACTGGGACATCTATCGCAAATTCAAACAAGTGTTTAAATAACGGTTGAAATTTTTACTTAACCACGACACACTGAGACTGCAATAGACTCATCTTACCAGTTGCGAATAAAAGCAATAGTCCACCCTATCGGACGAAGGAGAACATTCATGATCTACCAGAGTAACAGCATCACCGTCGCCTATCTGGCGGATGGTATTGCCGAGTTTACCTTTAATGCTGCAGGTTCAGTTAATAAATTTGACCAGCAAACCTTAGCAGATTGTCGTGCCGCTTTGAATCTGCTGCATGCAGATAAAAACCTCAAAGGCGTGATTTACACCTCAGGAAAAGACGCATTCATCGTAGGCGCTGATATTACTGAGTTTTTAGGTACATTCCAGCAGCCTGAAGCTGAACTTATCCCCTGGATCAAATCTGCCTCTGATGTATTTGACCTGGCGGAAGATTTACCGGTTCCAACCATTGCTGCTATTCGTGGTTTTGCTTTAGGTGGTGGCTTTGAGTGGACCTTAACAGCAGACTACCGTGTAGCAGATACAACAGCCAAAGTAGGTTTACCTGAAGTGAAACTGGGCTTAATGCCAGGTTTTGGTGGTTCAGTACGTTTACCGCGCATTATTGGTGCTGACGGTGGTATGGAATGGATCACTACGGGTAAAGAGCGTGGCGCTGACGCTGCGTTAAAAGAAGGCGCTATCGACGCTGTTGTTGCACCAGAAAAATTAAAAGACGCTGCGTTATCCATGATCAAGGATGCCATAGCAGGCAAACTGAACTGGCAGAAAAAACGCGCCGCCAAATTACAGCCACTGAAGCTGAATAAAATTGAAGCCATGATGAGCTTCAACACAGCCAAAGGCATGGTATTTGCCAATGCAGGTAAACATTACCCAGCCCCTATGGTTGCAGTAGAAACTATTGAAGCCGCAGCCCGCTTAGACCGCGCAGGCGCTGTGGCTTTAGAAAACGCCTCTTTTGCCAAACTGGCAAAAACTACAGCTGCTGCTGCCCAGATTGGTTTGTTCCTGAATGACCAACTGATTAAAGGCAAAGCGAAAAAAGCCGCCAAAGTAGCAACGAAAGACATCAAAAAAGCAGCCGTATTAGGCGCAGGCATTATGGGTGGCGGCATCGCTTACCAGTCTGCATTAAAAGGCGTGCCAGTTGTGATGAAAGACATAGCCGACAAAGCTTTAGAGTTGGGTATGGGCGAAGCCACTAAGCTGTTGAATAAACAGGTAGAGCGCAAACGTCTGGATGCTGTTGGTATGGCGAAAGTTATTGCCAGCATTCAGCCTACGCTGAGCATGGAAGCAGTGAAAACTGTCGACATAGTGGTTGAAGCTGTTGTTGAAAACCCAAAAATCAAAGGTGCAGTACTTAAAGAAGTAGAAGAGTTAGTAGCGGCAGACGCCATTATTACTTCTAACACCTCAACTATCTCTATTGATTCGTTAGCGGCCAACTTAAAAGACCCAAGCCGCTTCTGCGGTATGCACTTCTTTAACCCGGTGCACCAAATGCCGTTGGTAGAAGTGATCCGTGGTAAAGACACCAGCGAAGAAACAGTAGCTGCAGTAGTGGCGTACGCTGCCAGAATGGGCAAGTCCCCTATCGTTGTGAACGACTGCCCTGGTTTTTACGTCAACCGCGTCTTGTTCCCGTACTTTGCGGGTTTCAGCAAACTGGTTTTAGACGGTGCTGACTTTGCTAAAGTAGACAAAGTGATGGAAAAAACCTTCGGCTGGCCTATGGGCCCTGCTTACTTGCTGGACGTGGTGGGTTTAGATACTGCTTTCCACTGCACAGACGTGATGGCAGCAGGCTTCCCAACTCGCATGGGCAAAGTAGAAAACGACCCTGTAGCCCTGATGTATCAGGCGCAGCGTTATGGTCAGAAAAACGGTGTAGGTTTCTATGCGTATAGCAAAGATGCCAAAGGCAAACCGAAAAAAGACTCTGATGCTGTTTCTTATGACTTACTGGCTAAAGCGGGTAGCACAGGCGTGGAATTCAGCGCGGACGATATTATTGCCCGTTGTATGGTGCCCATGATTAACGAAGTGATCCGCTGCTTAGAAGAAGGCATTGTCGCTACGGCAGCCGAAGCAGATATGGGCTTAATTTATGGTTTAGGTTTCCCTCCGTTCCGTGGTGGTCCGTTGCGTTATGCCGACACCATTGGTCTGGCGAACTTTGTGGCATTAGCCGACAAATACGCCCACTTAGGTGAAATCTATCAGGTAACAGACAAAACCCGCGCCATGGCAGCTTCTGGTGCCGTGTTCTACCCGGTTTAAGGCGGAGAGAAACAAATGAAACAAGCAGTGATCGTTGATTGTATCCGTACCCCTATGGGTCGTTCTAAAGCTGGTATCTTCCGCAACGTGCGTGCTGAAGAATTATCCGCTTATGTAATGGCCGCTTTGGTTGAACGTAATCCGGCTTTAGATCCAGCCGAGATAGACGACATTATCTGGGGTTGTGTACAACAAACTCTGGAACAAGGTTTTAACGTGGCCCGTAACGCCTCGTTATTGGCTGGCATTCCACATTCAGTGCCGGCTGTAACGGTAAACCGCCTTTGTGGTTCATCGATGCAGGCGCTACACGACGCAGTACGAGCCATTCAAACCGGCATGGGCGACGTGTATTTAATTGGTGGTGTGGAACATATGGGCCATGTGCCTATGACTCACGGTGTCGATTTCCACCCTGGTTTAGGCAAAAACATCGCCAAAGCTTCAGGCATGATGGGTTTAACCGCTGAACTCTTAGGCAAACTGCATGGCATCAGCCGTCAGCAACAAGACGAGTTTGGTGCCCGCTCACACCGTTTAGCTTATGAAGCCACGCTGCAAGGTCGTTTTAAAAACGAAATTATCCCGGTGCAAGGCCATGACGCTGACGGTGTACTCAAAGTATTTGATACAGACGAAGTAATACGCCCTGAAACCACAGTAGAAGCTCTGGGCGCTTTACGTCCTGTGTTTGACCCGGCCAACGGTACTGTGACTGCTGGTACTTCTTCTGCTTTATCAGATGGTGCTTCCGGCATGTTGGTGATGAGCGAAGAAAAAGCCAAAGCTTTGGGCTTAAAAATCCGCGCTAAAGTCATAGGTATGGGCATCGCAGGTTGTGACCCGTCCATCATGGGTTACGGTCCGGTGCCAGCCAGTCAAAAAGCCTTAAAAGCTGCTGGTATCACTATTGCCGATATCGACTACGCCGAATTAAACGAAGCCTTTGCAGCTCAGGCTCTGCCTGTAATGAAAGACTTAGGTTTGCTGGAATATATGAACACCAAAGTGAACTTAAACGGTGGCGCTATAGCCCTCGGTCACCCATTGGGCTGCTCAGGTTCACGTATCAGCACGACCTTGATTAACGTGATGGAAGACAAAGGTGGCAAATACGGTTTAGCTACTATGTGTATTGGTTTAGGCCAGGGCATAGCGACTGTGTTTGAAAGAGTCGAATAAATACCAGCAGTTAGCTGTTGAATAACAGGGTTGGCTTTGGCCAGCCCTTTTTATTATATTCAGCCTAAGTTAGCATATGCGCCTTTTCTCACGTGGAACCTGAACTATGTCGAACCCTGAACAGTTATTTTTAGCAGCCGATCAGCAACTGGATACTTTAGGTTTACGTTGCCCTGAACCTGTGATGTTAACCCGCCTGGCTATTCGTAAAATGACGGCGGGCCAGACACTATTAATTACCGCTGACGACCCGGCCACTACCCGCGATATTCCGGCTTTCTGTCGTTTTATGGAACATGAGCTGGTCGCTAGCGATACAAGTAGCGAACCTTTCCGCTATTTAGTAAAAAAGTCCGGCTAACCATTCGAACACCGCAAGCGCTTTTTATATTCTTTTAACTACGGTAATCCCCCCGCAAATTAACTGACGTCAAAAGTAGAATTTTCTCGTACCATAAAACGCAGGAGATTCACTATGAAAACATCAAAATTCACAGACAGCCAATTTAGGCGATATAGAAACCCAGCTCGACCCCAGTGAATTCTTCCGGCTGAACCACAGCGATATCCAGCATATCAGCAGTATTTTGCAGGTAGCGCCTTACAACAAAGAGTCAGTGGCAGTAGCACTCAGCTGCAATAGAGAACCTGCCATCAGCAGTAAAACCAGGACAGCGTTGTTTAGGAAGTGGTTGAATCAATAATTAAAAATTTTCTATGGTAAACATATGAGTTACGAAAATAAGGCAAGAAGAATAAGAGCCGATCTTTCAAAGTACACAACTGCTTCAGTAGTAAACGAACTGTTAAATGCATTACACGATAAAACACCAATTGAACATGAAGGCATGAGACGGGCATGGCTTTTGTGTTTAGCATTAGACTGGACTCTGGAATTACAGCCAACACAAGAAGCCATTAAGATAGATCGTGCTTCTATGGACAAGATATTAAATAAGATATGGAATCTTCAGTCTTACGCTTCCGATATATCAGCTGAATCTTACGAGTTGCCGTTAAGAGCGATGATGATCCAACAGCTAGAGTTTCAAAGACCTAAGAGTGAACATCTTCTTTTCATGTTTCGTCTACATAACATTCTATTTAGATCTGGTAAGACAGAAACCCTGGTACAAGATTTTGAATCGATCACCGGGCTTAAGCTTATCGATTACTTCGCACTTGCTATTTGGACTCACCATATTTTTATAAATAAGCAAACAAGTGTAATACCTTATGAAAATATTATTGAAGAGCTTTATCCGGGATATAGCATTGATCAATTATCTAAATTTTTTAAGAACCTTGGCGGAACACTACCTGAGCTTAAGAGACTATATGAGAAACCGAGCGATAGAAAATTGTTTAAATACGAATACTTTTGCGAGCCGGCAAGCCTAAAACGTCCTTTTTTATTTTTACCTAAAGGTCTATCTACGCCGCACTCCTACGTCTTGTCAAAGGGTGTATGTGAATTCGTTCTGAGGCGTTTAAAATCTTCGGATCCAGAAAGGTTTAAGAACAAATTTACCGTAGCTTTTGAAGAATACGTTAGTGACATACTAAAGAATCTAAATCCTTCGATCATGAGAGAAACTGAAATTCAGGCAATCTATGCTTCAAAAAATGTCTCAGGAAAATGCGTTGACTTTCTACTTCACGAAGGTAATAACATCATTCTGATAGATGCTAAGTGCGCTGAGCCACAACCCAATGTTCTTTCAAGTGATAATCCATTACACATAGCAGATCGTATAAAAGCAAATATGCTCAAAGGCGTTCAGCAAGTTGGTGAAACTATTAAAAACTTGGAGAAATTGGATTACGCCAACCTTCCTGATATTGACCATCGTTACTCTGTCATCGTTACTCATCAAGACTTCTACATTCGAAATCTAAGCAAACTAACAGCTTACTTAGGCGAAGATAAATCAATGAAATACAATGACAGTACTTCTGGCTCTATTAACCAAGAAAAATTAATGTTCATCAGTATCGACCACTTTGAAGCCATCGCAATAATCTGCAAAGCAGCGAATCGCAGTATTTCTGATTTCATTTCGTTTGTTGTCGATGCAGAAAAGAGTCATATAACTGAGTGTTTTGCAATGATTCAATACATTGAAAAATATGCTAAAAGTGTTGGAGTGAAGCGCTCTTTTCGTGAATCATCACATTTGCGTTCTAGCCTTGAATCAGGGCGAGAAAATCTTGGCCATGCCTTAAATACAAGTAAAAACTATTGGCGAAACAAAAATAGTGACGAAGGAATAAGAGCCTTCATAAGGGCGTATTACGAACTAAAGTCTGAGCTATTACAGGCACAGCCAAATTTATTGGTTTAGTACCATTTTAAAAATAAGGCCAGCGTAAACCCTGGCCTTATCTGTCTTCTTAGTAAAAAATCACTGCAATACAGAAATATCCGCTACGCGCAGGAATAATTCACGTAATTGCTGTAACAAGGCCTGACGGTTTAAGCGTACTGCTGCATCGTCGGCGTTGACCATGACTTTGTCGAAGAACTGATCGACTACATCGCGCATGGCGGCCAGATGGCTTAAACCCTCAGCGTAGCTGCTTACAGTCGCCTGATAGGCCTGTTCTGCCACTATGGCCTTGTACAGAGCTTGTTCGGCGTCTTCGCTCAGCAGAGCGCTATTGATGCTTTGTGGAATAGCTTCAGTCACTTTGGCCAGAATGTTCGCTACCCGCTTATTGGCGGCAGCTAAAGCTAAAGCGGCGTCCAGTTCACGGAATTCAGCGACGGCTTTGACACGACGGTCGAAGTCGGCCGGATTGGTTGGACGGCGGGCTAATACGGCCTGGATCACGTCTACACCAAAACCTTCGCCTTCGTACCAGGCGCGGAAACGGCCCAGCATAAAGTCCAGTACTTCGTCTGATACGCTGGCTTGAGTCAGCTTGTCGCCGAAAGTGGTTTTGCTGAATTCAATCAGTTCAATCAGATCCAGTGGTAACTGTTTTTCCACCATAATACGCAGCGCACCAATGGCAGCGCGGCGTAAAGCGAACGGGTCTTTGTCGCCTTTTGGCGCCTGACCTATACCAAAGATACCCACCAGCGAATCCATTTTATCGGCGATGGCCACAGCACAAGCTTCGAGCTGGCTTGGCAGGCTGTCACCGGCGAAACGTGGTTT
The DNA here is from genome assembly GCA_018825965.1 of Gammaproteobacteria bacterium. Classification (GTDB taxonomy): domain Bacteria; phylum Pseudomonadota; class Gammaproteobacteria; order Enterobacterales; family Alteromonadaceae; genus Pararheinheimera. The sequence goes on along the minus strand of JAHKAA010000022.1, from coordinate 33,978 downwards.
GTATTGCTCGTTCAGCGCTACAGCCACAGCTTCCGGCTCACCGTCAAGGCGGGCATAATGCATACCCATCACACCCTGCACTTCAGGGAACTCGCCGACCATATTGGTCATTAAGTCGGTTTTCGATAACAAACCAGCGCGTTCTGCATGAGTAACATCAGCACCAATTTTACCGGCAATAAAAGCTGCTACTTTGGCGATACGCTCTGATTTCTCTAATAAAGTACCCAGCTTTTGCTGGAACAATACAGTGCTTAAGGCAGGCAGACGATCCACCAGTTTTGTTTTGGCGTCTGTGACAAAAAAGAACTGAGCGTCAGATAAACGTGGGCGCACTACTTTTTCGTTACCAGAGATAATCTGGCTTGGGTCTTTGCTGGCAATGTTGGCCACAAAAATGAATTTATTCAGTAACTTGCCATTGTTATCAACCAGCGGGAAATACTTCTGGTTGTCTTTCATGGTAGAGATTAACGGCTCAGCAGGAACCTGCAGGAAACGTTCTTCAAAAGAACCGACCAGCACAACAGGCCATTCCACTAAAGAGGCCACTTCTTCAAGCAGGGCATCATCCATCAATGCTACGCCGTTTAAAGCTTTCGCCTGAGCTGCCACGTTCTCAGCAATAATAGCTTTACGTTTGGCAAAGTCGGCAATGACATAAGACTGTTCCAGCGTGCTTAAGTAGGCATCGGCATTTTTGATTTCGACCAAAGCTGGTGCATGGAAACGGTGGCCATAGCTAACACGGCCCGACTCTTTGCCCAAAATAGTAGCAGGCACTACGTCGTCACCTAATAACAAGGTGACAGTGTGTACAGGGCGGATGAATTCGGCCGTTGAATTGCCCCAGCGCATTGGCTTGGCAATGGGCAACTTAGCTAAAGCAGTAGTGATCACAGCTGGTAATAAAGAAGCTGTGCTTTCGCCTTTAATCAGGGCTTTATGAATAAGCCAGGCGCCTTTGTCCGTTTCTAAACGTTCAGCCTGATCAGCTGTAATACCGTTTGATGCAGCCCAGGCAGCAGCGGCTTTGGTTGGTTGACCTTCGGCATCAAAAGCAGCAGCCAAAGCCGGGCCACGTTTTTCTACCACTTTGTCTTGCTGTTGCAACGCCAGTTGATTGACACGAACTGCTAAACGGCGTGGCGCTGCATACCAGCTGACGTCAGAATGGTTCAGGTTCTGCTTGGCCAGTTCTTCAGTGATATTGTCAGCAAAGGCGGTCGCCAGAGTTTTTAATGCTTTTGGTGGTAACTCTTCGGTACCAATTTCTACGAAAAAATCTTGCACAGACATTATGCCTCCTGCGTTGACTGGTTGCGGCGCTTGCTATCACTACATAGGGGAAAACCTAACTTTTCCCGCGCAGCGAAATAGGCTTCAGCACAGGCTTTGGCCAGGGTACGAACCCGCAGAATATAACGCTGACGCTCGGTCACAGAAATGGCGTGACGGGCATCCAGTAAATTAAACGCATGTGAGGCTTTCATTACTTTTTCATAAGCCGGCAAAGCCAAACCTGCTTCAATCAGCTTCTGACTTTCCGCTTCACACTGGTCGAAGTAAGTGAACAGCGCTGGCACGTCTGCATATTCAAAGTTGTAAGTGGACTGCTCTACTTCGTTCTGGTGGAACACATCACCATAAGTGACACGGCCTAAAGGACCGTCAGCCCATACCAGATCATAAATACTGTCCACGCCCTGGATGTACATCGCCAGACGCTCTAAACCATAGGTAATTTCGCCTGTAACAGGACGGCACTCTAAGCCACCTACTTGCTGGAAATAAGTGAACTGAGTCACTTCCATGCCGTTTAACCACACTTCCCAACCCAGACCCCAGGCGCCCAGTGTTGGCGATTCCCAGTTGTCTTCGACAAAACGTATATCGTGCACCAGAGTATCAATACCCAGTTCACGTAAGGAACCTAAATACAGCTCCTGAATATTGGCTGGTGACGGCTTTAAGATCACCTGAAACTGATAGTAATGCTGCAGACGGTTTGGGTTTTCACCGTAACGGCCATCGGTAGGACGGCGGCAAGGCTGCACATAAGCCACGTTGGTCGGCTCTGGGCCTAAAGAACGTAAAAAAGTCATAGGATGGAAAGTACCGGCCCCTACTTCCATATCCAGCGGCTGAACAATAACGCAGCCCTGGCGTGCCCAATAATCTTGTAATGCCAGGATCAACCCCTGGAAGGTCTTCATATCGTACTTTTGCATTAGCCTGACCTGCTGGTAAAAATGACTGAAAAGTATACCTATTTGCGCCGCTGAACTGTAGCGCTAAGCCGCGTTTTTTATGGGTTTTTTAGTTTTTCTTATAAGAGGAGTCATTTAGTCGAACAAAGCAAAATATCTAGTTTCGTTAAAATCACCCAATCACAAAGACTAAACTACAACAGCTAGATTTAGATTTTTTGGCTGTTATATTTTAATACTCCGTCGAATTCTTCATTGTCAGCATAATCAGCAACAATGGCAGAACTGTATCTAGACCTAGTAAGGCCCACGTAGAGTTTAGCTCTGGCATCATTCTTTAAATTAAAATTATGATTCCTTAGCCAAGACAGCATGTCTTTGGTCGGGTAGATCAATACTCGATTTACGGTTAGTCCCTTTGATTCTCCTAAATTCATGGCTTCAAAAGCTTTGTTCACTTTGGCTGCAGAATTCCATCTTAACTGTAAAGGTCGATACTGTTCTAAGTACTCTTCCACTTGCTGAGGCTTTATTAGGAATATTCCATTATGAGGATCATCCTTATTACACTGCACGCATGAACAAGAAATTGCTTTTGGGAGATTAGGATATAGTTTTGATGAAAACTCACAGATTAATCGGTGGTTCCGGTGAGATGCAGATAAAGTCTCCGTGTCGACAATACAAGTTATCTTTTTGCCAAGTTCAATTTCAACAAAATCTTTGATTTTTCCTTCAGCATACTTACCGAACTTCGGTGTGTTATGTGTTAGGTAGGTAACTTGCCTTGGATCACCTACGAGGACTAGCTTGGCATCTGATTTAAAAAACAACTTTAATAATTCAAGGTCATAACCAGCTAAATCCTGCACTTCATCTATGAATATATTCTTAAATGCGCGCGCCACCCTTGAAACAACAGCACCATTAGATTTTGCTTCGGTTTCACATACGAACTTCGCAATTTTGTCAGAGTATATTTTAAGACTTTCGGTAAAGTAGTGTTTTAAGAAATCCTTCTCGCCCCAGTAGAGCGGACGATTTTGGAATAGTAATGGTTTTCCGTTGCCATCGAACCTTTTTCCAGATTTATCGCTAGTTAGAATGAAGCCTATCGTTTTGTCATGTAATTCCTCACACAAGACACTCTGGAAAGGCCTAACCCCGTCCTGCAATAGAAATGCGAACCAAGTTTTGATGGTAACGTTACTTGGGACGTAGCCCACTTTAGCTACGAATCTTGAGCGGATTTCTCGTTCGTTAGCCTCGGTAAAAGTTGTGATCAATACTGTTTCTGGAGCCAAGGCGAGAGCTTGCTCTATTAAGTACGTTGTTTTCCCCGCGCCTGCAGCGGCAATGAGAAGCCGATTATTATTCATTGCACCACTTAATCGCACGTTGAATATAGTCAGGGTAAAGTAACGACTTTTTCGACTCAAACACCTTTAATGCCCATGAGGTTTTGTTGTTTACCATGTGTCCTACAATTTTCTCTGCAGTATCATAGTGTTTGTCATCCAGCTCTAATACTTCGCGAAGTAACTTTAGATTTTGTGAGTTTACACTTACAAATTGCGGCTCAAGTGTGTTCAATTCATTTCGTGAGTCTGCAAATATTTTCACGCACTGATACCCCGAATAATCCTCATATTTCTTAGTTATTTTTGAGTCATAATCTCCATCATTATCGGTAATGACCGCTACAGGTTGTTTTATCTTTATGGCTATATCTAAAAATCGTTTAAAAGTAAGCTTTACCGATATAACGTCAATCCCATCTTCGATGGGTAGTCGCGCATCATTTGACTCCATGTAGCACTTTTGGAAAATCAGTTCATCAGAATCACCCTCAACAAGAACGGCTTTCTTGCAAAGCAAAATCCTTAATGTTTGATATCCTGGAAGCTTTTTAAAAAAATCGAATGTTGTTGGATCTAAGTCATCCAATCGTACAACTTTTCGATCGTTTAATAATATGAGGTTTTCCAGACCAAGCTTATTGGCTACGTAGCTACTATGCGTTGAAATGATGACCTGCTTACCTATACAGCTATCACTTACTGTTTTGATAAGTTGATTCAGCTTAGTATGAGAGAGGTGATTCTCCGGTTCTTCAATCAAAACTAGATTTGCTTCCTGATTACGCTGGTGTCCAAGGGCCAAGTTCGTTTTAATAATACATTGCTCACCTTTACCAATTTGATGAAAAGGCACGTTATCCAGGTAAGTCATGAGAGCGGTTTCCCATGAGTTTTGCGTAGACAGATCAACAGACACATTCAACGTCTTTTCAGAGATTTTAGCTTTGGCAGTAATTTTGGTATTAATAGCCTTAACCGCATCATCTTCGATGAACTGGTCTTTCATCTTTCGATAGGCTTGCGATAAACGAACTCTTTCTAAATCCTCTAAATCGTTTTTTATTATGCGAGAAATATATACGTCAGAACCATTTTGGTATTTTGCAGAGGTGGAATCAATTAGAACTGATTTAATAGGTATAGTTCTGCTTGTCACTGTTTCGCGAGCGAAGGAACTCCAGCTGACTTTGTAGTACTCGATGGGTAAGGTTGTCAGGTGTTGGCCGCCATTAGCCATAATCATCTGATATTCGGCTTTATATGATTCATCAAACTCAATTTTAAATACTACACCGTGAGCCTTCTCTTTATTTTGATTACCATTGCCTTCAAAGAGTGGGAAATTAGCATCTGAAAAAAATACCTCGATCGTTATACTCGGTAGCTGAGGGTTCGCTCCGTTTTTCAAATCTGATAGATAACTTTCCACAACTTTATAATTAAATAAGTACTGGCTGAGTTCATTCTTTAAATAGCGCCCATTTATCACCCCTGTCAGCGCTAAATTTATAGCTTCAAGAATCGTCGACTTGCCAGCTTCATTGTCACCGACAATTATATTAACGCCAGCGTTGAAAGTTATTGAAAACTTACCCTCGTAACATTTGTAGTTTTCAATGTTTACTTTTTCAATACGCAAAGGTATGTCCCTATAAAATCATCTACGTTCCTAACGTTATAATTTCTGACCAATTATTGCAACTAATCCGATATGTAAGTTCCACAACTCGAAGCACATAAAAAAGCAGGCTTAACTCAGCCTGCTTTTTTAGCATTTGTTAGCGTACCAACAAAGTTACACGTCCAGGTTTGCAACCCGCAGCGCGTTTTCTTCGATAAAGTTACGGCGTGGTTCTACGTCGTCACCCATTAGTGTGCTAAACAGCTGGTCGGCACCTATGGCATCTTCAATAGTCACACGCAGCATGCGGCGGGTATTTGGATCCATGGTGGTTTCCCATAACTGCTCAGGGTTCATCTCACCCAGTCCTTTATAACGCTGGATATATAAACCACGTTTGGATTCAGCCATCAGCCATTCAAGCCCTTCTACAAAGCTTTCTATTGGCTTAATTTTCTCACCACGACGAACATAACCACCTTCTTCAATCAGGTCCGCTATAGCGCTGCCTAATTCAACAATACGGCCGTAGTCTACTGAAGTGATAAAGTCGTAATGCAGCAGGTATTCGTTGTCGATACCGTGCTGACGGATAATAACTTTTGGTATAAACAGCTGACGTTCGCGGTCTTCTACTATAGCGTGTGCGTAGCTTGAACCATCGCCTTCACGCTCTTGTAAGCGTGCAACTATGTTTTTAGCCCAGCTTTCAGCTAAAGCAGCGTCTTTGCACAGCTCAGGCGTAAGAGCAGGCACATACACCAGTTCGTTCAGTAAGTTAGATGGGATCTTACGGCTTAAACGAGTGATAGTGGCTGTTACTTTATGGTACAGCTGCACTAAAGTTTCCAGCTGCACACCACCTATGCCAGGAGCATCTGCATTGACGTGCAGAGTGGCTTCATCCAGCGCCAGTGTGGTTAAGTATTCAGTTAAAGCCGGATCGTCTTTAATATATTGCTCTTGCTTACCTTTTTTCACTTTGTATAAAGGCGGCTGAGCAATATAGATGTAACCACGTTCAATCAGCTCTGGGGTTTGACGGTAGAAAAACGTCAGTAACAAAGTACGGATGTGAGAACCATCGACGTCAGCATCCGTCATCAGGATGATGCTGTGGTAACGGGTTTTGTCCGGATTGTATTCGTCACGGCCTATACCACAACCTAAAGCTGTGATCAGGGTGCCTACTTCCTGAGATGAAATCATCTTGTCGAAACGGGCTTTTTCTACGTTCAGGATTTTACCTTTTAAAGGCAGAATAGCCTGGTTTTTGCGGTTACGGCCCTGCTTGGCAGAACCACCCGCAGAATCACCCTCTACCAGGTAAAGTTCTGATAATGCTGGATCTTTTTCCTGACAGTCGGCCAATTTACCAGGTAAACCGGCGATATCTAACGCACCTTTACGGCGAGTCATTTCACGGGCTTTACGCGCTGCTTCACGGGCACGGGCTGCGTCGACAATTTTGCCGACGATAATTTTAGCTTCACCCGGGTTTTCTAACAGGTATTCATTCAGTTTTTCGTGCATTGCACTTTCAACTGCAGACTTCACTTCGCTGGAAACCAGCTTGTCTTTGGTCTGAGAACTGAACTTAGGGTCCGGCACTTTAACGCTGATCACAGCAGTTAAACCTTCACGGGCATCGTCGCCTGTGGCCGAGACTTTCATTTTTTTGGCGTAGCCTTCATGCTCAATATAAGTGTTTAACACCCGGGTTAACGCCGAGCGGAAACCTGCTAAGTGAGCACCACCATCCCGTTGTGGAATGTTGTTGGTGAAACAGTAAATACCTTCCTGGAAGGAGTCGTTCCACTGCATTGCTACTTCTACCGAAATACCATCTTCTTCACGGTGTGAAGTGAAGTAAAAAGCTTTCTGGTGAACCGGAGTTTTAGTGCGGTTTAAGTACTGCACAAAAGCTTCGATACCACCTTCGTATTTGAAATGGTCGGTTTTGTCGTCACGTTCGTCGGTCAGAATAATGCTGACGCCAGAGTTCAGGAAAGACAATTCGCGTAAACGTTTGGCCAGAATATCGTAGTGGTAGTTGATATCGCTGAAAATAGTTGGGCTTGGCCAGAAACGAATGGAAGTACCGGTGCCTTCAGTTTCACCTACTACAGCTAAAGGCGCTTCTGGCACACCTAAATGGTAGATTTGTGAATGCACTTTTTGCTTGCGGCGAATAGTCAGCTCTAACTTGTCAGATAAAGCATTTACTACAGATACACCTACACCGTGCAAACCACCTGATACTTTGTAGGAGTTATCATCGAATTTACCACCGGCGTGTAATACCGTCATGATCACTTCAGCAGCAGATACGCCCTCTTCGTGCATGTCTGTAGGAATACCACGACCGTTGTCGCGTACTGATACTGAGTTGTCGGTATGGATAGTGACCCACACGTCAGTACAGTGGCCTGCTAAGGCTTCATCGATGGAGTTGTCAACGACTTCGAATACCATGTGGTGTAAGCCTGAGCCGTCGTCCGTATCACCGATATACATACCGGGTCTTTTACGTACGGCATCCAGGCCTTTTAATACTTTGATACTCGACGAGTCGTAAATATGTTCTTCGGCCATCTTCATTCTGTCCGTATTGTTATCTGTCCGTGTTCCACGTGAAACAATGCCGGATTCAGATCCGGTATTGCTGGCAAAACCTGGTCAGTATTAATCGCTGAAATAAAAACCTGCGAGTTAATGGTGTTTAAAAAACTAAATATATGACGCTTGGAATTATCGTCTAATTCCGAGGCCAAATCATCAATTAATAACACTGGCTTTTTATGGCCGTAGTTATAAATCACGTTACTTTGTGCAACTTTCAGCGCAAAGAGTAATACTTTAAGTTGTCCACGCGACAACACTTCTTCTACCGCCTGGCCCGCTACTTTCAGCTTTAAATCCGCCTTTTGCGGGCCAAACTGACAATGTCCTAATCGCAAATCTTGCAGAAAATTTTGCTGCAATAATTGCTGTAATTGCTCTGGCGTATCGATGCGTTCGGGCCAACCTGAATACAGTTGCATGGTTAAACCCGAAGCCCAGGGCGCATCGGCCAATAGAGGCTGAACCGCCGCATCTAAGGCTGAAATATAACGCTGGCGTAACGCCTGTAATTCAAATGCCAAACTGGCCAAATTCTGGTCCCAGTAGGCATATTCATCGTTATAACGCTTTTGTGTTTTTAACAACGCATTGCGATGTTTCAGTACACGCTGCAATTTGCTCCACAAGGAATAGAAACTCTGTTCCACGTGAAACAATCCCATATCGAAAAACTGACGTCTTTCTTTTGGGCCACCCAGTAATAGCTTAAAGCTTTCTGGGGTAATTAATTGTACCGGCAGCAATTGCGCCAGTTCAGAGACGCGGTTCAGGTCTTCCCCATTTAACCGCATCCGTAGTTCGCCTTCGCGTTCACGCTGCAAACCGAGAGTTAAAACCTGCTGCGCCATTTCAACTTTGGCATTGAGTAAAAATGCCTGTTGTTCATAGCGGATCAGCTTTTCTGGTCTGCTGCTGCGAAAAGAACGGCCATGCGCCAAATAATAAATGGCCTCGAGCAAACTGGTTTTGCCGCTGCCATTTTCGCCATAAATCAGGTTTATCCCGGAACGAAACTCTAATTGAGCTTCGGCAATGTTGCGAAACTGCTGAATTCTAAGCCTATTTAATGCCATTCACTATAAACGCATTGGCATCACAACGTACATGGCGCCTGACTTACCTGCTACACCTTCAATCAGCGCACTGGAGTTACCGTCACTTAAATGCAGCACGACCAGGTCGGTTGATAAGGTATTCAGTACGTCAAGCAAGTAGCCCACGTTAAAACCAATTTCCAGCGTATCGCCCTGGTATTCCACTTCTATGGTTTCTTCCGCTTGTTCGTGTTCAGGGTTATTGGCCACTATTTGCAGCTCGCCTGAACTCAAAGTAAAACGTACACCACGGTATTTTTCGTTCGACAAAATAGAAGCGCGAACACAGGAATCTTTTAATACATCGCGGTGTGCTGTCACCAGCTTAGTGCTGTTGCGTGGCAATACACGGCGATAATCAGGGAAACGGCCATCAATCAATTTACAGCTGAAGCTGAACTGAGTGTCGGTTAAACGAATATGGTTTTGGCCTAAGCTTAAAGTCACCAGCTGATCATCGGCTATTAACAAACGCATCACTTCCAACACACCTTTGCGCGGAATAATGATTTGTTTTTGATGACCTGCAGTAGCAGCCAGTTCAATAGAACTCATCGCCAGACGGTGACCGTCTGTTGCTACAGAGCGTAAAGTGCCGTTATCTACTTCAAATAACAAACCGTTCAGGTAATAACGCACATCCTGGTTCGCCATTGAAAATGCAGTGTCGTCTAACAAATGACGCAACTGGCTGCGTGGCAACTGTAAGTCGACCTCGCCTTGCCAGCTTTCTAAATTTGGATAATCGTTGGCGCTTAAAGTCGATAAAGTAAATTTACTTTTACCAGTGCTGACCACACAGTTATCACCCTGCACTGTGACACTTAATAAAGAGGTGTCGGGTAAGCTGCGGCAAATATCCAGGATCTTTTTCGCCGGCACAGTAATACGGCCAGGACTGATCAGTTGCTGAACAGGTGACATGGCCACCAGTTCGATTTCTAAGTCGGTACCAGTCAGAATAAGCTGACCGTCTTCGCGCGCTTCAATTAATACATTCGACAAAATAGGTAAAGTATGGCGCCGTTCAATAGCACCTGACACCATTTGTAAGGGTTTGAGCAGAGCGTCGCGTTCAATAGTAAATTGCATCACCATTCCCTATTATGAAGACAATGTTCGAATTAAGTTTTGGAAATCTTCTTTAATTTCATGCGTCTCTTCTTTTAACGATTCGATTTTACGACACGCATGTAAAACTGTGGTGTGGTCACGGCCACCAAAAGCGTCACCAATTTCCGGCAAGCTGTGGTTGGTCAGTTCTTTCGCCAAAGCCATCGCCATTTGACGGGGACGGGCGACTGAACGACTGCGGCGTTTTGACAATAAATCCGCCACCCGTATTTTGTAATACTCGGCCACAGTTTTCTGAATATTTTCGATAGTCACTAACTTGTCTTGTAACGCCAGCATATCGCGTAATGCTTCACGCACAAAATCGATGGTAATAGGACGGCCAGTAAAGTTGGCGTTGGCAGAAATACGGTTTAACGCCCCTTCTAATTCACGCACATTAGAGCGAAGACGTTTAGCGACAAAAAAAGCCACTTCTTCCGGCAGACGAATATTGATCTCCTGCGCTTTACGCATCAGGATCGCAACCCGGGTTTCCAGCTCTGGTGGTTCGATGGCTATAGTTAAACCCCAGCCGAAACGACTTTTTAAGCGTTCTTCCACGCCGTCGATTTCTTTTGGATAACGATCGCTGGTTAAAATGATCTGCTGGTTACCTTCAAGCAAGGCGTTAAAGGTATGGAAAAACTCTTCCTGCGAACGGTCTTTTTTCGCGAAAAACTGAATATCATCGATAAGCAGTGCGTCTACAGAACGGTAATAGCGCTTAAACTCTTCTATCGCATTGTTTTGTAAGGCTTTTACCATATCCTGTACAAAACGTTCTGAGTGCATGTAAATCACTTTGGCATCTGGTTTTTTCGCCAGAATGCCATTACCTACCGCATGCAATAAGTGAGTTTTACCTAAACCCGTACCGCCATATAAAAACAGCGGGTTATAAGCCGTGCCCGGATTATCGGCTACTTGCTTGGCAGCAGCACGCGCTAACTGGTTCGATTTACCTTCAACAAAGTTATCGAAGTTGTGTTTCGCATTAACGTTGCTGTTCACTATAGTTTTTGGCGCTGGCTCAGGCATAGCGGCCACCGGAGCTGCAGCTGGTGCAATTCGTGGCAATTGATTCACAGGGGCGGCCAAAGGCTTTTGGGTTGAACCTACATCAAAGCGTAAACGTGGCGCATGATCGCCACAGTAGCCCTGGATCAGTTCATTGATCCGGTTCAGGTATTTGTCACGCACCCAATCCAACACAAAGCGGTTAGGCGCATACAAAGTCAGTGCGTCATGCGAGCTGTCAGCTTGTAATGGACGGATCCAGGTTCCAAAATCACGAGCTGGTAGCTCGGCCTGGAGCGCTTCGAGGCAATTTTTCCAAACGGACTGATACACCATATCTCCAAAAGCCCCTAATAATTATTATTTAGTTAGGGGGCGTAAGTGAAAAGAGCAGCATTATCATATGATCTTATCCACAAGTTCAATATTGACTTTTGAAAAAATGCGACGCGCGGCAAAAACAATACGTAACCACTTGTTTTATATAATAATAAACATCTTATTCTATTTACTGATATGCAAGCAAAATATAAGACCAAAGTGGTCCAAAAACACAAACTTTTTAAAACAACTCACATTTTATCCCAGCTGAACCATCTGCCTTGTGGACAACTTTTAAAGATCGGTAAAAAATAATGATCAGATCAGCAGAAACACAAGGATCTGCATTGACAAGAGCTGCTGACCCGCTTAGAATTCGCGCTCTTTTTTAATCGCTGCGTTTTGGTTTTTACTAAAACACAGACCCTTAGTAAATATCGACCGGACGGACGAAGTTATGAAAAGAACATTTCAACCTAGCGTTTTAAAACGTGCTCGCGTCCACGGCTTCCGTGCTCGCATGGCTACTAAAAATGGCCGCCAAGTGATTGCACGTCGTCGTGCTAAAGGCCGCAAGCGCTTAACAGTCTAGTCAGATTCGTAAGCGCTGCGTGGTCAGCTATACATTCAGCAGGGAGTTACGTCTGTTAACTCCCCGCGAATTCGACAATGTCTTCCAAAATCCCTTCAGGGTTTCTTCTCCTCTCTTTACCATATTGTGTAAGCCTAATCAGTCTTCTCATCCAAGACTTGGTCTGACTATTGCCAAAAAACGTGTTAAATTAGCCACGCATCGAAACCGCATCAAAAGATGTTCACGGGATAGCTTTCGGCTACACCAACATGAACTTCCGCCTGTTGATTTAGTTTTGATGGTAAAAGGTGATATCAGCAACACGCCCAATGAAGAATTGCACAAGCAACTGGATAAGTTATGGGGCAAAATAGCTCGCCAATACAAAATACTGGTGCAAGACTGCTAATTTCCACAGTACGTGGTTATCAGAAGTTGATCAGTCCTTTATTTGGACCCAGTTGCCGGTTTTATCCCACCTGTTCTCATTACGCTATTGAAGCCATAGAACGCTTTGGTGCCGTAAAAGGTGGTTGGTTAACTACAAAACGTTTATTAAAATGTCACCCCTTACACCCCGGTGGTGAAGACCCGGTTCCACAAAAGCAGAAAGAGACTAACTAACAGATGGATTCTCAACGCAGTTTATTAGTGATAGCCCTCGCCTTCGTTAGCTTATTGTTATGGCAAGCATGGCAAACCGATCACGCGCCTAAACCAGTAACTCCGGTCACTGAACAAAGCACAACAAATTCAACAGGTTCAGCCGACTTACAATTAAGCAGTTCAGGCACCTCAGCTCAACCTGCAGCCCCTGTTGCAGCTCAGCAAGTGATTACTGTCAGCACTGATGTATTAAAAGTGCAGATCGACACTAAAGGTGGCGATATTGTTGACTTAACCTTACCTGCTTTTACTTTAACCAAAGACAGCGACCAGCCTTATCAGCTGATGCGTAAGCTCAATGGTTTTGAATATGTGGCTCAGTCTGGTTTATTAGCAGACGGCCCGGATGATAAACGCAATAGCGGTCGTCCTGTCTATAGCGTGGCCCAAAGCAGCTATCAGCTGGCTGATGGTGAACAGCAAGTGGTGGTGCCTTTAACCTTTAGCCACAATGGCTTAGAGATTGAAAAACGCTACACCTTTACCGCTGGCAAATATGATGTCCGGGTAGAATATCTGCTGAAAAATACCACTACTGGCACTAAGCTGGTTCAGCCTTATCAACATCTGGTGCAAACCATTGATAACGGCGAAGGCAGCAATATGATGATGCCTATTTACCGTGGCGCTGCTTACTCTACTTCTGAAAAACTTTACAAAAAATACGATTTTGAAGAGATGCAGGAAACCAACCTGGCTCAATCCACCAAAGGGGGTTGGGTGGCTATGCTGGAGCACTACTTTGTTGCTGCCTGGATCCCGGAAAAAACTGCAGACAATCAACTGTATAGTTTAGTAAATAACGGCAATGGCATTGTAGGTGTGAAAGGCCCGGAGTTGACTATTGCTGCAGGTGAAAGCCTGACGATAGCATCTACTTTTTATGCAGGTCCTAAGGATCAGGATAAGTTAGCTGTTATTGCTGAAGGCTTGGATCTGACAGTGGACTACGGCTTCTTATGGTTTATTTCTCAATTTTTATTCTGGTTACTGACCATTATTCAAGGTGTTGTCAGCAACTGGGGTGTCGCCATTATCATGATCACCCTGCTGGTCAAAGGCCTGATGTACCCTCTGACCAAAGTACAGTACGAGTCTATGGCGAAGATGCGTAATCTGAAGCCAAAAATTGATGAACTGCAGGCCCGTTATAAAGACGACCGCTCAAAGATGGGCCCGGCTATGATGGAGCTGTACCGCAAAGAAAAAGTAAACCCTATGGGTGGCTGCTTACCTATGCTGGTGCAAATGCCTATCTTCCTGGCGCTGTATTGGGTATTTGTTGAGAGTGTGGAATTACGTCAGGCTCCGTTTATGTTATGGATCCAGGATTTATCCACACAAGACCCGTATTACGTATTACCAGTGCTGTTTGGTATCAGTATGTTTGTGATGCAAAAACTGACGCCTATGACAGTGACAGATCCAATGCAGCAAAAAATTATGCTGTGGATGCCAGTGGTGTTCTCAGTATTCTTCCTGTGGTTCCCAAGTGGTCTGGTGCTGTACTGGTTAGTCAGCAACCTGATTTCTTTAGCCCAGATGCTGTATATCTACCGTGGCATGGAGAAGAAAGGCTTATACACTAAGGCCTGATGCTCCTGAGCTACACTTTAAAGGCCTGTTCTCAGGCCTTTTTGTTTTTTTGAGTTTAAAAACGTTTGAGGGTTTTTATGTACAGCACAGACACTATTGCAGCTCAGGCCACAGCCACAGGTCGTGCCGGTGTAGGAATAATACGGGTATCGGGCCCTGCCGTATCTGCAGTGGCTTCTGCCATTCTGGGCAAAATACCTAAACCCCGTACTGCTGAATACCTACCGTTTTTAGATGCACAACAACAAACTCTGGATCAGGGCATAGCGCTGTATTTCCCAGGTCCTAATTCCTTTACCGGTGAAGATGTACTGGAACTGCAAGGTCACGGAGGACCAGTGCTTTTGGATATGCTGCTGCGCCGTGTACTGGATATAAAAGATGTGCGGATAGCACGGCCAGGTGAGTTTTCCGAACGGGCCTTTTTAAACGACAAATTAGATTTAACTCAGGCCGAAGCCATAGCCGACTTAATTGACGCAAGCTCAGAGCAGGCAGCACGCTCCGCTATGCATTCGTTGCAAGGTGAGTTCTCGCGCAAAATTCACGACCTGGTCGAAAAAGTAATTTACCTGCGGATTTATGTAGAAGCAGCGATCGACTTTCCGGATGAAGAAATCGACTTTTTATCTGACGGTAAAGTAGCGGGTGATTTAGCCGCCATTATTTCTGACTTAACTGGCATCCAGAAACAAGCGACTCAGGGCAGCATATTACGCGAAGGCATGCGAGTAGTGATTGCAGGCCGACCCAATGCCGGTAAATCCAGCTTATTAAACGCTTTAGCAGGCCGTGAAGCCGCCATAGTGACAGAAATAGCAGGCACCACCCGCGATGTACTGCGTGAGCATATTCATATAGACGGTATGCCTTTGCATATCATAGACACTGCAGGTTTACGCGAAGCCACAGACAAAGTGGAACAAATAGGTATAGAACGCGCCTGGCAGGAAATAGAACAGGCCGACCGCGTACTTTTTATGGTCGACGGCACCACAACAAACGCCACCAGCCCAGCCGACATCTGGCCAGATTTTATGTCACGTTTACCCAAAGACTTAGGCTTAACTGTCATTCGCAACAAAGCCGACTTAACGGGCGAAACTACAGGTGCCAGCCAGGACGGTGACTATCCGGTTTTTCATATTTCCGCCAAAACCAATTCCGGCATAGAACAGCTACGGGATCACTTAAAAGCCTGCATGGGTTTTGACGCCAATACCGAAGGCAGCTTTATCGCCCGCCGCCGCCATTTAGACGCGCTGGAACGCGCTGCAGAGCATTTAGCCATAGGCGACGCTCAGTTGCATAACCACTTAGCCGGCGAGCTGTTAGCTGAAGAACTACGTCTGACTCAGCAACACCTGAATGAAATCACAGGCGAATTTAGTTCAGATGATTTATTGGGCAGGATTTTCTCGAGCTTTTGTATCGGGAAATAAGTTAAGGAGACGGTATGACGACTAAACTTATCCGTAACAGTACCGCTGAATTTCTTATATTCACTGGACAGTCTGGTGAACAGAGTATTGAAGCACGTTATGAAGATAACACTATTTGGTTAAGCCAGAAGCTTATGGCTCAGCTATTCGAAGTTCAGCCACAAAATATTACTCAACATCTGAAGAACATTTATGTCGATGGTGAACTTACAGAGAAAGCAACTTGTAAAGAACTCTTACAAGTTCAAACAGAGGGAAACAGGCAAGTAAGCCGTAAGCAAAAATTATCTTCGTCAGGACGAATTGCAGTCTTTGGGCCGGATAGTCAACGCCTACCTTGATTTGGCGGAAGAAAGAGCCAGACGCAAAATACCCATGACCATGGAAGACTGGTCCAAAAGGTTGGACGCATTTTTAGAATTTGATGACCGTGAAGTTCTAAAAGATAGTGGTTCTATCAGTGCGGCTCTTGCAAAACAATATGCAGAGTCGGAGTTTGATAAGTATAGAGTTATTCAGGATCAGCTTTTTGAAAGTGACTTTGACAAAATGATCAGTAAAGTGCAACACGATAAGCCACACAAGAAGTAACACTTTGCCAGATAAACCACATCACTCTTTTTCACCCCGCATGGCCAGATGATCGCTGGCGGTGCGGCGGATCAGCAGCGTCAGAACTGCTGCGCCAGATAACGTAATCACGCTTGCCAGTAGTAAACCTGAATCAAAACTGCCGCTTTGTTTGGCTAAATAACCACTGATCGCCGGTGCTATAACTTGCGCTGTGCCATAACAAAGTGTCATCTTGCCCATCAGCTGAGCTGGTTTCTCCGGTAATAAGCGCCCTGCCATCGTCAGCATTAAGCTGACGCAACCCACAAAACTGATGCCAAATAAAAAGGCACTGAAGAATAACACCAGGCTCTGACTCCAGAGCACTGGTAATACAATAGCCAAAGCGTTTAATAGCAAAGCCCAGCGTAAACTAACTAAATAACCTGATAGTCGCGCGACACGATCCCAAAATAGCGCTGCTGGTGCTGCACCAACACCTAATGCAAAAAATGCCCAGTTACCAAAACCTGTCAGTTCGGCACTTTGACTCGCCATAGCAACAATAAAAGTGATAGTGACCACATAGCCATAACCGGCGCAGAAATACATTAAAAATAAAGGCCAGAGAAAACTACGGGGCAAGACTAAAGCTGTTGCAGCTGTATTGTTAGTGGATAACGACAGTTGTGGAGCCGGCAGCCAGCGCCAGGCCGGAACTATCAGTAGCAATCCGAGCACGCCTAAAGCCAGCCATTGCTGATCCCAGTTCAAAGTGACAGCACTAAAAAGTTCCACTAATAAAGCGACCAAAGCGATGCCTAAACCAAGACCTGCAAAATGCAAACCCAGTTCAGCTTTAGCGCCACGCGCGGCCAGCTGCTGCAAAATAAGACCTGAGGCTAATAACATCGATGCAGCCGAACTTAAACCTGCCAGAAAGCGCCACAAGCCCCAAAACAGCGGGTCTGAACTATAAGCTGTGGCTAGTGTGCTAACTACAGCAAAAACTAAACCAGTACGGTAGGCATAAAATTTCCATTGCCAGTCTTTTAGCCGCACAGCCAATAAAGCACCGGCAAAATACCCCAGGTAATTTACTGCAGCTAAATAACCAGCCAGGTCTTCAGTAAGACCTGCACCGGACATCAGAGGAATAAGCGGAGTGTAAGCAAAACGCGCTATGCCTAAACACAAGAGTTGACTGAAAAAACCAGCCAATAGGATGCGGCGGGCCACTGGATCAGACATAAACAGGCTTCCTTAGCCAGAAGGTTTTAAAAAGACAGCAGCATCTTTAGCGCTATCAAAAGTAACACGCAGGCAAATATCTTCTTTAACAAAGCAGCAGGAACTTTGGTCGCGAGCTGCACACCAAGCGGAGCGGCCACCACAGAACCTATACTCATTCCCAGTACAGCTGGCCAATAGACGGCCCCTATCAAATCCGGATGATTGACTGGAGCTGTTTGCAGCATATAGGAGATGGTGCCAAACACTGTCACAGGGAAACCAACAGCCACTGAACTGGCCACAGCTTTGGGCATCGCCATAAAACGGCCTAAAAATGGCACCATCAATACACCACCACCAGCACCTATAAAACTGCCAGTAGCTCCAACGACGGACGGAAACCAACGCAATAGTTGATTTGAAGGCGGTTGTTGCAGTTGTGCCGTTTTTAACGAAGCAGGTTTAAGCATTGAAAAAGCCACATACAACAAAAAAGCGGCAAAAATACACTGCAGCCACAAGGCCGGCAAACGGGTGACCAGCAAGGAACCTGCAACCACACCAAACAAACTGGCTGGTAACATCAAGCGGATCAACCCCCAGTTTATGGCGCCTTTTTGCTGATGCACCCGCAGTGAAGAAACAGAACCTATAGCGGCAATCAGCATCGAACTGCCAAGAGCTATAACAGGGGTAACTTCAGCGCTAAAACCTAAAGACGGCAGCATAAAAGTTAAAAATGGCACAGTCACCAGTGCCATTCCTACACCTATCAGGCCCAACAATAATCCGCCTGCCACACCTGCAAAAATAAATAACGTCAGTACCCACAGATCCATAGTGTTTTTACTCGCAGGCTTAGATCAACACTCTGATTAACGAGCGTAAGTAGCAGTTAAAGTGGCTTTGCCAATAGCAGTCGCATTCAGCATAAAACCTACCACTGCAGCGCTGGCACCATCAGGCACAGCTAAAGTCGTTTCAGGCAATGCCCAGACCGTAAACTGATAACGATGCATACCATGGCCTTCAGGCGGGCAAGCACCACCAAATTCTTTAATGCCATAGTCATTATTAAATGAACGGCTGCCTTTAGGTAATTGACCATTGCCAGCGCCCTGAGCCAACGAAGTCACAGTGGCCGGAATATCCAGAACCAGCCAGTGCCAGAAACCTGAACCTGTAGGTGCATCAGGATCAAACACCGTAATAGCAAAACTCTGAGTGCCAGCTGGCGCATTCTGCCAGTTCAGTGCTGGCGACAAATTTGGGCCATCACAACCAAAACCATTAAATTCAAAGATCTTTGCCATAAAATGGCCTTCGCTGATGTCAGGGCTGGTCAGCTGAAATACACTAGATGTCATGGTGTTTCCTTAGATTTGACTCAATACAAAGCGGGAAATAGAGCATCAGTCTGAACTTTGCAGCCAGGCAAATCCAGACTTTTGCGACCAACTTAGTCCGCGCCACTTTAACTATGTTGCTGTAACCACTGATAAAACATCTGTTTTGGCATAGCACCGGATTGTTGGGCAATCAACTTGCCCGCTTTAAACAACATTAAAGTGGGAATGGAACGAATCTGAAACTGTGTCGCCAGCTGTTGCTGCTGCTCCGTATTGACTTTGGCAAAACGAAATTGCGGCTCTAACTCAACTGCAGCCTGATTAAATACAGGTGCAAAGTTCAGGCAAGGCCCACACCAACTGGCCCAAAAATCCACTACCACAGGTAATTCTGACTTTTGGATCTGATTAACAAAGTTCTGCTGGGTTAACTCTATGGGTTTTCCGGCAAAAAGCGCGTCTTTGCACTGGCCGCATTTGGGATGATCGGCAAACTTTTCCGGCTGAACCCGGTTTAAGGTTGAACACTGAGGGCAGGCAATAATCATAATTGGCTCCAGATTGGGCTATGAAAGCTAGATATGGGCACTGCATAAGTTTTTATAGAGTTATAACTATAAAAAAACCGGCTTTCGCCGGTCTTTCTACAAGTCAGAGATTAATCTCTTGGCTTACGAGGTGCACGTGGAGCTGCGCCTGGACGCGGGCCTGAGCCTGATTCAGTGCGTTCACGACGTGGTGCTGCACCAGGAGCTGAACCAGATGTTGAACCACCAGCTGTTGAGCCAGTATCCACACTGATATTCAGTTTCTGCTTACGCACATAAACCTTTTTCAGGTGCTGCATAGTTTCAGCCGGGATATTGGCTGGCAATTCTACAGTACTGAAATGATCAAACAGTTTGATGTTACCGATGAACTGGCTGTCAATGTTGGCTTCGTTCGCTATAGCACCAACGATGTCACCAGCGCGTACGCCATGCTCTTTACCCACTTCAATGCGGTAGTTGGTGTAATCACCTTTTAACTCACGACGTTGACGTGGTGGACGATCGCCGCCACGTTCAGGACGGTCACCTGAACGCTCTGGTCTGTCACCACGGGCAAATTTATCACGGCCTGAAGACGGAGCACGATCATCACGGTCACGGCTATGTGGCTCACGGATTTCCGGAAACTGGTTAGCGACGTTTAACGGAGAATCTTTTTGCGCCAGATACAACAAGGCAGCAGCCATATCGATATCTGTCGTTTCTAACTTTTCACGCCAGTCGTTTACCAGATCCTGGAAGAAACTTAAGTTTTTCGATTCAATAGTCTGAGCTAACTGAGCACGGAAAGATTCAATACGACGTTGTTCGATCACCTGACCTGTTGGCAGCGACATTTTTTCAATCGGCTGACGGGTTGCATGTTCAATAGTACGTAATAAACGACGTTCACGTGGTGATACAAACAGGATAGCTTTACCATCACGACCAGCACGGCCGGTACGACCTATACGGTGTACATAAGCTTCGCTATCGTATGGAATGTCATAGTTAATCACCAGACTGATGCGTTCTACGTCCAGACCACGGGCAGCAACGTCTGTTGCCACTATCACGTCCAGCTGATCAGCTTTTAAACGACGGATGGTTTGCTCGCGGTGAGCCTGGTTCATATCACCGTTTAAGCAGGCGACTGCATAACCACGGGCACCCAGCTTTTCAGCAATTTCTTCAGTCGCACTTTTGGTACGAACAAAAATGATGCTTGCATCATATTCTTCGCCTTCCAGAATACGGGTTAACGCATCCAGCTTCTGATTATTGTCCAGCATCACATAACGCTGCTGAATTCGCTCAACTGTGGACGTTTTTGATTCGATTTTTACTTCATGAGCATTTTTCAAATGCTTCTGAGCAATAGCACGGATCTGGTTTGGCATAGTTGCAGAGAACATAGCCACCTGACGGCCTGGCGGAGTGGCATCCATGATAGTTTGCACATCATCGATAAAACCCATACGCAGCATTTCGTCGGCTTCGTCCAGTACTATGGCACGCAGCTTATCCAGCACTAAAGTGCCACGATCCAGGTGATCCATGATACGGCCTGGCGTACCCACTATAACCTGAGAGCCACGTTTCAGTGCTTTTAACTGAGTAGTGTAATTTTGACCGCCGTATAAAGGCAAAACATGAAAAGCCGGCATATAGCGGGCATAAGCCTGGAACGCTTCAGCAACCTGGATTGCCAGTTCGCGTGTCGGTGCCAGCACTAAAATTTGTGGATCATTTTGGGCCGGATCTAAACGGGCTAATAAAGGCAGTGCAAATGCAGCTGTTTTACCAGTACCTGTTTGGGCTTGGCCTAGCAAGTCTTCACCAGCCAGTAACTTAGGAATAGCCGCTTCCTGAATTGGAGACGGATGTTCATAACCAAGTTCTAAAACTGCACGAAGAATAGGTTCCGGCAGCGCTAGCTGGGAAAAAGACATGGACTCGGACATATATTGTATAAACCTCAATAACACGCAGGCGAACGGTTTGTGCTATCGTAGATTTACTGAGCCTGCTTTGCAGTAAAAATACCCAAAAAGGTGCAAGAAGCATTCGCTTTGCACGTTTTAATTCCAGTAGTATAGCCAATCATTTCACTGACAATAGGATGCAGTATGATTGAGATCCTTGTGGGCAGCCAAATGGGCGCTGCGGAATATGCAGCAGAACAAGTAGCTGAAACTTTGGAAAAAGCGGGTTATGAAGTAAAACTTCATCTCACCCCTGATTTAACACTGTTAACCAGAAACAGTATCTGGTTAGTCGTCACTTCGACGTATGGCGCAGGGGATCTGCCCGATAATATCCAACCTTTTGTGGATCAATTAGCACAAGATCAAACAGATCTTACCACAGTTTCGTACGCAGTGATCACTTTAGGTGATTCGAGTTACGATACTTTTTGTCTGGCTGGTAAAAAAATCTCCGACTTATTTGGCTCTTTAGGTGGCAGATTATTGTTACCAGGGTTAGATATCGATGTTTTAACGGCTGAACTGCCTGAAGATCAAGCTTTAGTCTGGTTGCCTGAATTTATCAAAAGTCTGGCGTAAACCGCTCTTAGTTATACAGAACAGGATCTTTTACTGTTATTCACTCAAAGGCCCGTCAATGCAGGGCCTTTCCTCTTTATTATCTGATCATGATCCACTGCTATATAAAGAGGATCATACTTATGATCCAGTTAAACATGGTTATCCACAGTTTTAACTATTTTCAGAATCTAATGTGTATAAGTGTAGTTATAACTTATGTAAAAGCTGAAGTTATCCTCTGTGTAACAAATCATGTTTTATGCCCTGTGTATAAAAGTGCTAGTTAAACACCGCTTGTTCGACCCAGGATCTTGTGTTGATCACAGGATCCGATCCTTCCTAACTGATTGATCTTCAAAACAGATCAAGGGTTACCCACAGAAAAGGCGCTGTATAGTAGTAAACATAATAAAAAGATCTCTTTAAAGATCCTTATATATTATTAGTGATCCTTCGAGGATCGTGATCGAGTTTTAATCGTTTCCCTATGCCTCAGATCCAGTTACAATACGCGCCCTTTTTACAGAACTGGTTTTGAGTTCGAGGCCTATATGCTTTATCAGGAAACATTTGATGTCATCGTTGTTGGTGGTGGTCACGCCGGCACTGAGGCTGCGCTTGCTGCGGCCCGCATGGGAATGCAAACTTTATTGCTGACTCACAACGTTGAGACTTTGGGTCAGATGTCCTGTAATCCAGCCATTGGCGGCATTGGTAAAGGCCATCTGGTGAAAGAAATTGATGCCCTGGGTGGTGTCATGGCCAAGGCGACGGATCGTGCCGGGATCCAATTCAGAACGTTAAATAGTTCTAAAGGCCCTGCCGTGCGTGCAACCCGTGCTCAGGCTGACCGTCAGCTCTATCGTGCAGCTGTACGTTTAGTACTTGAAAACCAGCCAAATCTGAAGATCTTTCAGCAAGCCTGTGATGATTTGATCGTTGAAAACGATCAGGTCTGTGGTGTAGTAACCCAAATGGGTTTGAAATTTAAAGCTAAATCAGTGGTGCTGACTGTAGGAACTTTCCTTGGTGGCCAGATCCATATTGGTTTAGAAAATTACAGCGGTGGCCGTGCTGGTGATCCGCCATCCATAGCGCTAGCTCGACGTTTACGTGAATTGCCTTTCCGTGTAGGCCGTTTAAAAACAGGTACTCCACCCCGTATTGATGCCCGCACTGTTGATTTTTCAGTGATGCAGGCTCAACCTGGTGATAACCCTACTCCGGTATTTTCGTTTATGGGATCGCACAAGGATCAACCGACTCAGATCCCTTGTCATATCACCTACACCAACGAACAAACCCACGATATTATTCGTAACGGTTTAGACAGATCCCCTATGTACACTGGCGTGATTGAAGGCATAGGCCCACGGTATTGCCCTTCGATTGAAGATAAGATCACCCGTTTTGCTGACAAAGATAAACATCAGATCTTTATTGAACCTGAAGGTTTAACCACACATGAGCTGTATCCAAACGGCATATCGACCAGCTTGCCTTTTGATGTGCAGTTAAACCTGGTTCGTTCAATCAAAGGTTTGGAAAATGCCCATATCACCCGCCCTGGTTATGCCATTGAATATGACTTTTTTGATCCGAGGGATCTAAAAACTTCACTGGAAACTAAATTTA
The DNA here is from genome assembly GCA_018825965.1 of Gammaproteobacteria bacterium. GTDB lineage: Bacteria > Pseudomonadota > Gammaproteobacteria > Enterobacterales > Alteromonadaceae > Pararheinheimera. The sequence continues at coordinate 10,487 of JAHKAA010000022.1, read as the reverse complement.
TCAAAGGTTTGTTTTTTGCAGGCCAGATTAATGGCACCACAGGCTACGAAGAAGCTGGTGCTCAGGGCTTAATGGCCGGTATGAACGCTGCGCTTTCTGCTCAGGACAAAGACTCCTGGACACCAAGTCGTGATCAGGCCTATGTCGGTGTATTGATTGACGATCTGACCACTATGGGTACCAAAGAGCCGTACCGTATGTTCACCAGCCGTGCTGAATACCGTCTGATGTTACGGGAAGACAATGCCGATATTCGTTTAACTGCCAAAGGCCGTGAATTAGGTTTAGTTGACGACGATCGCTGGGCTGCGTTTAACCTGAAAATTGAACAAATTGAACTGGAACGTCAGCGCTTAAAACAGCAATGGATCCACCCACAACACGCAGCTTTGGCTGAAGTAAACCTGTTGGTGAAAACGCCGTTGAGCAAAGAAGCCAGTCTGGAAGAGTTGATCCGGCGTCCTGAAGTGAATTACCAGGATCTGATGAAAATTGATCTGGTTGGCCCTGGGTTAGCCGATCCTGCAGCTGCTGAACAAGTTGAAATTCAAATCAAATACGAAGGTTATATCAATCGCCAGCAGGATGAAATTTCCAAGCAGGAACGTAATGAAAATACCCGCTTGCCTGCAGGCTTTGATTACAAAGTGGTGAAAGGTTTATCCAACGAAGTCATTCTGAAACTGAATCAGGTGCAACCTGAAACTATGGGTCAGGCTTCGCGTATTTCAGGCATCACGCCTGCCGCTATTTCGTTATTGCTGGTTTACCTGAAAAAACAGGGTTTATTACGCAAATCTGCTTAAGCATTGGGATCATCATGCTGGAAAAATTAAAAAAGCTGGTCGCTCAGACCAGCTTAGTTTTATCTGAACACCAACTGCAACAACTGGTGGCTTATGTCCAGCTGCTGGACAAGTGGAACAGCGCTTACAACCTGACCTCAGTGCGTGATCCGGAAGAAATGCTGGTGAAACACATTATGGACAGTTTAGCTGTGGCGCCTTTTGTCACTGGAAAACGTATTATTGACGTCGGCACTGGTCCTGGTTTACCCGGTATTCCACTGGCCATAGCTCTGCCAGACAAGCAATTTTACTTGCTGGACAGCCTTGGTAAACGCATTCGCTTTTTAAATCATGTCAAACTGCAGCTGAAATTACAGAACTTTGAAGCTATTCAGAGCAGGGTGGAAGATCATCAACCTGAAACAGGGTATGATGCGGTGCTGAGCCGTGCTTTTGCGTCTATGACTGATATGGTGAACTGGTGTAAGCATTTACCAGCGGCAGATGGCCAGTTTTTAGCCATGAAAGGCGCTTTGGTTCAAGAAGAAATTGCAGCTTTGCCGAATTTTGTTAAAGTTGTCGGCAGTCATCCGTTACAGGTGCCAACACTGAATGCCGAACGTTATCTGGTGGTGTTGGAGAAAGTCTAATTTACTTAAATTCTTATTGGGGTCCTTGTGGGAAAAGTCATAGCTATTGCAAACCAGAAAGGTGGTGTGGGCAAAACAACCACAGCGGTCAATCTGGCTGCCTCTATGGCCGCAACCAAACGCAAGGTGCTGCTGATTGACTTAGATCCTCAGGGTAATGCCACTATGGGCAGCGGCGTCGATAAGTACGCCGTACATGCCAGTGCTTATGAATTATTAGTAGACGAAAAGCCTTTTGCCGAAGTCGTGGTGAAAGATACAGCTGGTGGTTACCACCTGATTGCAGCCAATTCAGATGTCACAGCGGCCGAAGTCCGGCTGATGAATGTGTTTGCCCGTGAGCTGCGGTTGCGTAATGCGCTAAAAGAAGCGCGGTTACATTACGATTTTATTTTTATTGATTGTCCACCCTCACTGAATATGTTGACTGTGAATGCTATGGCTGCCGCCGACTCAGTGCTGGTCCCTATGCAGTGTGAATACTATGCGCTTGAAGGTTTAACAGCCCTGATGGACACCATCAATCAGCTGACTTCAGTGGTGAATGCCGATCTGAAAATTGAAGGTATTCTGCGTACTATGTACGACCCGCGAAATCGTCTGGCCAATGATGTGTCTGAACAGCTGAAACAGCATTTTGGCGATAAAGTCTACCGCGCTGTGATCCCACGTAACGTGCGACTGGCAGAAGCGCCAAGTTTTGGTACTCCGGTGATGTATTACGACAAAGGTTCAACAGGGGCTAAAGCTTATCTGGCATTAGCGGGCGAAATTTTACGCCGTGCTGATAAAAAAACTGTAAAAACCTCCATTTCCGCCTAATTAAAACGCGCCTAAAAGACAAGGAATACAACTGAAGATGTCGGTAAAAAAACGTGGCTTAGGCCGGGGCTTAGACGCTTTACTCACTACTAAACCTGTGTCTGATCAACAGAATGACGCCAACTTTTCTTCAGCTCAGCAAAGCGAGTTGCAAAAACTGCCAATTGAATGGCTCAAGCCAGGTAAATACCAGCCGCGTAAAGATATGTCACAGGATGCGCTGGAAGATTTAGCCAGTTCCATCCGTTCTCAGGGCATCATTCAGCCCATAGTTGTACGTCAGGTGGGTGAAGAGTCTTATGAAATCATCGCTGGTGAGCGGCGCTGGCGCGCAAGCCAGTTGGCGCAACTGGATGTTATTCCTTGTCTTATCAAAGATGTACCAGACGAAGCAGCAGTTGCTATTGCCCTGATTGAAAACATTCAGCGTGAAGATCTGAATGCGATGGAAGAAGCCATAGCATTGCAGCGTTTGTTGTCCGAATTTGAACTGACCCACCAGCAGGTGGCTGATGCTGTAGGTAAATCCCGCGCCAGTGTCACCAACTTATTACGTTTGAACCAGCTAAATGACGATGTGAAGTTATTGCTTGAGCATGGTGATATTGAAATGGGCCATGCCCGTGCTTTATTAGCTTTAGATGGTCTTGCACAATCGGATGCTGCCCGTATAGTGGCTGCAAAACAAATGACGGTGCGGGACACTGAAAATCTGGTGCGTCGACTGCTGGAACCTGCTCCTGAAATGGCTCCTAAAGTAAAAGATCCGGATGTCAGTTCACTGGAGCAACGTTTAAGTGAACGTTTTGCTGCCCCTGTTGAGATTAATTACAACAAAAAAGGCAAAGGCAATCTGGTGATTTCATACAGCAGTTTAGATGAGCTGGAAGGCATATTGAGTAAATTGCAGACTCAGGATTCTGAATCCTAGGTTGTAATTTTTCACTATCTCAGACAAAAAATAGAGTAAGCCCGCTTTTTCTTGCAAAAAAAAGGCAGATAAGTATACTTGCGACGGCATTTTAACCGTGGTTTACAGATGGTTCAGACTGAACAAATTACAGTGGCTTCACACGAACAAAACAAGAAGCAAGCCTATAAATTTGTTATTTTTCAGCTGGCTCTGACGTTTTTGTTCGCCGCCAGTTTCTTTTATTTTGGCGAGCCCGAAGCGAAATCAGCCTTAAAAGGCGGACTTATTGCTGTAATTGCTAATGTAGTATTTGTTTTTTTATCGTTTAAAGTGGATGCATCACAAAATCAAGAATTGGCCAGGCAGATGATGCAAAAGGCCGTATCCCTGAAAACGATGATCAGTATTTTATTATTTGCAGCTGTTTTAAGTGGTTCGGCTATTGAAGCCGCACCTTTTTTGTTGACCTACTCTATCGTAGTGATGCTGCAGTTTTGTACGGGTTTCTTTTTTAAACATTAACTATTGGGACTAAAAATGGCAGCAGGCGAAGAGATTACTCTCACCGGTCATATTCAGCACCACCTTACTAATGCAAAAATGTGTACTGTCGATGGCAGTGTCGCGTTTAATAAAGCATGTAGTGAGGCTGGCTTCTGGACATGGCACATTGATACCTTGGCATGGTCTATTGGTTTAGGTTTGCTTTTTTTGTTTTTATTCAAAAGAGCAGCAAACAAAGCCACTGTGGGCGTGCCAGGTAAATTCCAGTGTTTTATCGAAATGGTTGTTGAATTTGTAGCCAACAACGTGAAAGACACTTACCACGGCAAAAGCAAACTTATTGCTCCGCTCGCCCTGACGATTTTCGTTTGGGTGTTCTTAATGAACCTGATGGACTTAATTCCTGTTGATTTCCTTCCTGCATTTGCCGGTTATGTCGGTGAAGCTGGTTTTGGTGTCAACTCACATGATGTGTACATGAAAATTGTACCAACCACAGATATCAATCTGACAGCAGCTCTGGCTATTGGCGTATTTTTACTGATGATTGGTTACTCGATCAGAATTAAAGGTGTGACAGGTTTTATTAAAGAATTAACTCTGCACCCTTTCCAGGCGTCAAATGTGTTCGTGCAAGCCTTATTGGTACCTTTCAACCTGTTATTAGAACTGATTGCTTTAGTCGCCAAGCCTTTCTCGCTGGCACTGCGTCTGTTCGGTAACCTGTATGCAGGCGAGCTGATCTTTATTCTGATCGGTGCTGTTGGTCTGATGCAGTTACCACTGCACTTTATCTGGGCTGTATTCCACATCCTGGTTATCGTGTTACAAGCTTTTGTATTTATGATGCTGACCATTGTTTATCTGAGCATGGCCAGTGCTGACAATCACTAGAAGATTTCGCTTTAACTTTAACAATTGAAACTTTGGAGAAAAAAATGGAACTAGTATTAGGTTTAAAATATATCGCTGTTGCTCTGTTGATCGGTTTCGGTGCTATCGGCACTGCAATTGGTTTCGGTAACATGGGTGGTAAGTTCTTAGAAGCTTGTGCCCGTCAGCCAGAGTTAGCTCCTTCACTGCAAGTTAAAATGTTTATCCTTGCAGGTCTGATCGATGCGGTAGCGATGATCGGTGTTGGTATTGCGATGGTGTTGTTGTTCGTTCTGTAATTCAAAACACACGTTTTTTAATGAACAACAACTTTAATAGGAGGAGGGGTCATGGATCTTAATGCCACTCTACTCGGGGAATTAATAGCCTTCGCAGTGTTCGTGCTGTTCTGCATGAAGTTTGTATGGCCACCATTGATTGGTGCCATAGAAGCTCGTCAGCAAAAAATTGCTGACGGTTTAGCAGCCTCTGACCGCGCTGAACAAGACTTACGTCTGGTTCAGGACAAGGTTAAGCAGCAATTAGCTGAAGCCAAAACACAGGCTTCTGCGTTAATTGATCAAGCTAAAAAGCGTGAACAACAAATTATTGATGAAGCTTCTGTGAAAGCTCAGTCTGAGCGCGAGAAAATCCTTGCTCAGGCTAAAGCTGAAATTGACGCTGAACGTATTAAAGCCAGAGAAGAATTACGCAAGCAGGTTGCAGTGTTAGCTGTAGCTGGTGCTGAACGAATTCTTCAGCGTTCTATTGATGCAGCTGCACACAGCGACATCCTGGAAAAACTGGTCGCAGAACTTTAATGAGGGTGAGCCATGTCTAAACTGACTATCGTTGCTCGTCCTTATGCTAAAGCAGCCTTTGACGTTGCTGTAGAACAAAAAGCATTGGATTCGTGGGCTACTATGTTGTTTTTCGCAGCTGAAGTTGCAAAAACCACTGAAGTAGCTTCACGGTTACACGCTTTAGGTTCTTCAGAAAAGCAAGCTGACTTTTTTATCAAAGTATGCGCAGAACAGCTGAATAGTTCGGGCCAAAACCTGATCCGGATCATGGCTGAAAACCACCGTTTGTTAGCTTTGCCTGAAGTCTTCGACGCCTTTATTCAGTTAAAAGCTGAATATGAAAAAGAAGCCACTGTAGAAGTGGTTTCCGCAACCGAATTAGACGCAGCTCAGCAAGCCAAACTGGTTGAAGCTTTATCGCAACGTTTAGCACGTAAAGTAAAATTGAACTGCAGTGTAGATCCGGCCGTCGTTGGCGGTATGGTTATCAAATCCGGTGATATGGTTATTGATGGCTCGGTTCGTGGCAAATTACATCGTTTAGCTACTGCACTGCAGTCATAATTGGGGATTAGAGCATGCAACTGAATTCCACTGAAATTTCTGAACTGATCAAAAAACGTATTGAGCAGTTTGAGGTTGTCAGTGAAGCTCGCAACGAAGGTACTATCGTCGCTGTTACAGACGGTATTATTCGTATCAATGGCCTTGCTGATTGTATGCAAGGTGAGATGATTGAGCTTCCAGGCAACCGTTACGCTATCGCATTAAACCTTGAGCGCGACTCAGTAGGTGCTGTAGTTATGGGTCCATATGCGGACCTGCGTGAAGGTACTAAAGTTAAATCTACTGGCCGTATCCTTGAAGTACCAGTTGGCCCAGGCTTATTAGGCCGTGTGGTGAACACTTTAGGTGAGCCAATCGACGGTAAAGGCCCAATCGATGCTGCTGGTTTTGCACCAGTAGAAAAAATCGCTCCTGGTGTTATCGATCGTCGTTCAGTAGACCAACCTCTGCAAACTGGTTACAAGTCAGTTGACTCCATGATCCCAATCGGTCGTGGTCAGCGTGAATTGTTAATCGGTGACCGTCAGACAGGTAAAACGGCTTTAGCTATCGATGCCATCATCAACCAGAAAACCTCTGGCGTGAAATGTATCTATGTAGCTATAGGCCAGAAAGCTTCTACTATCGCTAACGTAGTACGTAAACTGGAAGAGCATAACGCTCTGGCCCACACTATAGTTGTTGTAGCTTCTGCTTCTGAAGCCGCTGCACTGCAGTTCCTGGCGCCATACTCTGGTTGTACTATGGGTGAATACTTCCGTGACCGCGGTGAAGATGCTTTGATCGTATACGATGACTTGTCTAAACAAGCTGTTGCTTACCGTCAAATCTCTCTGTTGTTACGTCGTCCACCAGGCCGTGAAGCTTACCCAGGTGACGTATTCTATCTCCACAGCCGTCTGTTAGAGCGCGCATCTCGTGTAAACGAGCATTATGTTGAGCGTTTAACTAACGGTGAAGTGAAAGGCAAAACTGGTTCTTTAACTGCACTGCCAATTATCGAAACTCAGGCTGGCGACGTTTCTGCGTTTGTTCCAACCAACGTAATTTCGATCACTGACGGTCAGATCTTCTTAGAATCTGGTTTATTCAACGCAGGTATCCGTCCAGCTGTAAACGCTGGTATCTCGGTATCCCGTGTTGGTGGTGCTGCTCAAACAAAAATCATCAAAAAGCTGGGTGGCGGTATCCGTTTAGCCTTAGCTCAGTACTCTGAACTGGCGGCATTCGCTCAGTTCGCATCTGACCTGGATGACGCGACCCGTGCGCAGTTAGACCACGGCCAGAAAGTAACTGAACTGATGAAACAGTTACAATACGCGCCAATGGGCGTGGCTGACATGGGTGTGTCTATTTTCGCTATCGAAAAAGGCTACATGAAAGACATCGAAGTTGCCAAAATCCTTGATTTTGAAGCTGCTTTAATTGCTTACATGCACTCAGAGCACGCTGACTTTATGGCTGATCTGAACAAAACCGGTAACTACAACGACCAAATCGAAGCGACATTAAAAGGCGCTATTGAGAAGTTTAAAGCAACTCAGACTTGGTAAACATATCGGGTGTGGGCAACCGCACCCGGTCGTTGAAACTTTCGGAGATTAGTCATGGCCGGCGCAAAAGAGATAAAAAGTAAGATCGGGAGTATTAATAATACTCGTAAGATCACCAGCGCAATGGAAAAGGTAGCAGTCAGCAAAATGCGCAGAGCGCAAGAGCGGGTTGCACATAGCCGTCCATACGCTGAAGGTATGCGCAAAGTGATCGGCAATATCGCAAACGGCAGCATTGAATACCGTCATCCGTATTTAACGGAACGTCCGGTAAAAAATGTGGGCTACATTGTGATATCGACAGACCGTGGCCTTTGCGGCGGCTTAAATACCAATGAGTTCAAACGTATTGCTCTGGACCTGAAAAGCTGGAAAGAGCAGGGAGCCCAGGCTCAGATTGCAGTGATTGGCAACAAAGCTACAGCGTTTTTTAAACGTTTTGGCGGTAAAGTGCTGGCACAACAATCCGGAGCTGGTGACACCCCACGTTTGGCTGATGTGATTGGTTCGGTCCGCGTAATGCTGAACGCATACGAGGAAGGCCGTATCGACCGCTTGTTCCTGGTGTACAACAAGTTTGTCAATACCATGAAACAAGAGCCAGTGATCGAACAACTCTTACCTTTGCCAAAAGCAGACGTAGCAGCGAAAAGCCATAGCTGGGATTACATTTACGAACCGGATCCAAAGGTAATTTTAGATAAATTACTGGACCGTTACGTAGAGTCTCAGGTGTACCAGGGTGTAGTTGAAAACGGTGCCAGCGAACAAGCTGCCCGTATGGTGGCGATGAAAGCCGCAACAGACAACGCTGGTAGCTTAATGGATGACCTGAAGTTGGTTTACAACAAAGCACGTCAAGCAGCTATTACCCAGGAACTGAGCGAAATCGTCGGTGGGGCCGCTGCTGTTTAAGGCTAAGGTTACAGAAATTAGAGGATTAAACATGAGTCAAGGTAAGGTAGTCCAAATCATTGGCGCCGTTGTGGATATCGACTTTCCACAAGAATCGGTACCTGGTATCTATGACGCGTTAAACGTAACAAGCGGCGACCTGGCTGGTTTAGTACTTGAAGTACAACAGCAATTGGGCGGCGGTACTGTACGTACTATCGCGTTAGGTTCAACTGACGGTTTACGTCGTGGCGCTGAAGTGGCTAACACTGGCAAAGCCATCCACGTACCAGTAGGTAAAGCGACTTTAGGTCGTATCATGAACGTATTAGGCGAGCCAATCGACGAAGCTGGTCCTATCGGTGAAGATGAGCGTATGCCTATCCACCGTGCAGCGCCAAGCTACGAAGATCAAGCCGCTTCAAACGCTCTGTTAGAAACAGGCATCAAGGTTATCGACCTGGTATGTCCTTTTGCTAAAGGCGGTAAAGTGGGTCTGTTCGGTGGTGCCGGTGTTGGTAAAACCGTAAACATGATGGAACTGATCCGTAACATCGCAATCGAGCACAGTGGTTACTCTGTATTCGCCGGTGTTGGTGAGCGTACTCGTGAAGGTAACGACTTCTATCACGAAATGAACGATTCAAACGTACTGGACAAAGTATCACTGGTGTATGGCCAGATGAACGAGCCGCCAGGCAACCGTTTACGTGTAGCTTTAACAGGTCTGACTATGGCCGAGAAGTTCCGTGACGAAGGCCGTGACGTTCTGTTCTTCGTGGACAACATCTACCGTTACACACTGGCAGGTACTGAAGTATCAGCTCTGTTAGGCCGTATGCCATCTGCAGTAGGTTACCAGCCAACGCTGGCCGAAGAGATGGGTGTACTGCAAGAGCGTATCACTTCAACCAAAACTGGTTCTATCACATCTGTACAAGCGGTTTACGTACCAGCGGACGACTTAACTGACCCGTCACCAGCTACTACGTTCTCTCACTTAGATGCGACAGTGGTATTGTCCCGTAACATCGCTTCACTGGGTATCTACCCGGCCATCGATCCACTGGATTCTACTTCACGTCAGCTGGACCCGTTAGTGATAGGTAAAGAACACTACGATACAGCCCGTGGCGTGCAGTCAGTGCTGCAACGTTACAAAGAATTGAAAGACATCATCGCCATCTTAGGTATGGACGAGTTGTCTGATGAAGACAGAACTGTGGTTTACCGTGCACGTAAAATCCAACGTTTCCTGTCTCAGCCATTCTTCGTTGCTGAAGTATTCACTGGTTCACCAGGTAAATACGTTCCGTTGAAAGAAACTATCCGTGGTTTCAAAGGTATTCTGGACGGTGAGTTCGATCACATGCCAGAACAAGCCTTCTACATGGTTGGTTCTATCGACGAAGCCATCGAAAAAGCGAAGAAGCTGTAATCAACTGCAGCTTTAGGAGAGCGAAATGGCAATGACAGTACAACTGGATGTGGTAAGCGCCGAAGAACGGATTTTTTCTGGTCTGGTGGAATCCATTCAGGTAACAGGCAGTGAAGGTGAGCTGGGTATTTTACCTGGTCACATTCCGCTTCTTACTGGAATCAAGCCTGGTATGGTTCGTATCATCAAGCAGTTTGGTGAAGAGCATCTGATTTATGTTGCTGGTGGTGTGCTGGAAGTTCAACCTCACAGCATCACAGTGCTTGCCGACATTGCGGTACGGGCTGAAGATCTGGATGAGCAGGCTGCATTAGCCTCTCAGAAACGTGCAGAAGAAGCGATGCAACACGCAGGCGCTGACTTCAACTACGCAGAAGCAGCAGCTCAATTGGCTGAAGCTATTGCCCAGTTACGTTTAATTCAGAAACTTCGCAAAAAATAAGCGGATTACTGCATGCTAAAAAGCCACCTTCGGGTGGTTTTTTTTATTCGCTACCATCCTTGGCACTCACCCTTACGGGCCATCGTCGCTGCGCTCCGATTGTTACCAACAATGCAAAACTGATCCACTCCAACAATTGAAATTTGATCCACTTGTTTTCACTATGGTGCCTTTTCGGAGGCATTTTGATCACAAAAGAAGAACTCATGAAAATTCAGATTTTGCATCAGCAAGGCCTTT
>JAHKAA010000084.1 GCA_018825965.1 Gammaproteobacteria bacterium | reverse complement strand
TTAAAAATACCCTGTTTCGAGAACTCTTCTACCATTTCTCCTTCAGTGCGTAAATGTAAACCGGCAAAACCAAATTTCCATCTTTTAGGATTTGACCACTTATCTTTACGTTGAATAGCAAGCAAAACTTCCTGAACCTTCCATTGTTCTTCCATAACATAATGACAATCATTTGTCGCAATCAATGGAACGTTAGTTTGTTTTGATAAATCTAAACATAATCGATTAATTTTGTATTGAACTTCAATTCGATGTGGCATAACTTCCAAATAACATTCTATGCCCATTCTAATCAAATTAAAAAACATTTCTTGGCCATCAGGAAATAACAAAAAAGAGCTCGAACATCCAGTCAATATAATCAAGCCATCGTTTACATTATCCAAAAATGATCTGTAATCAATTCTCGGTTTGTTATAAAATCCTTCAAGATTAGCAATTGTCAACATCCTCAAAAGGGCTTGCCAACCTTCCTTGTTTTTGACAATAACTGTAATATGGCCTCTCTTTTCACCTTTCTTTTTGATTTTCAAATCAGAAACAATATACATTTCACAACCAATAATAGACCTAATTCCTTCTTTAACACAAGCCCGTTGCCATTTCAGTGCACCATCAACATTTCCATGATCGGTAAGTCCAAGGAATTTGTGGCCTAATGCCTTTGCTCTTTCTGCATATTGTTTTGGAGAACCGTAACCGTCAAGTAACGAGTGCTCCGAATGTACGTGCAAATGAATCACTTAACCTCCGGGAAATTCTCTTGAATATCTTTAGGGTCGCCCTTATAAAAAACCAAAAAAACTTGATGTGTTCTTCCAAATTTTCTGTTTTTAAAATATCTACTAACCATAACGGCAACAGAACCAACAACAGTAACCAAAATTCCCTCATTATACAATTGCAATCCAGCTTCCTCAAAAGCGCCTACAGTATAATAAGGAAACTTTCGATAGAAACCAGTATCTTTATTTCGAAAATCACTTACAACAAAACAAGCAAATCGATTGTTTTTAAGCATCGAACAAGTTGTTTTAATAATCTTAAAATAAGAATCCAAAAAGTCTTCAAAATTCAGGCTTGAAATATCACGTGGGTCATGGCTATAAATTTCCAAATCACCGTATGGTGGGCAACTGAAAATAAGATCATACTCTCCACCAATTAAATCTTTGATAAAAATAGAATCTCCACAAACCCAATTTGGGGATGGCATTTCAACAGCAAACTTTTTATCTGAAATTCGATTCCATTGAGAGTAATTGGCTTCAACCTGTTCCTTTCTTAATTCAACCCCTGTATAATTCATACCTAATATCGAAGCAACAATCCCTCTTACAGAACCACCAGCAAAAGGATCAATAATCCTACCATCAGGATAATTGAACCAATGATAAACTAATTCACAAAGCACCGGATCAAAAACACTTACCCCAAAGGTCTTCTTTAGGGTTCCGTCCTTTTCATGATAACCACCTTTATATTTGGCAACGTTTTCATGATAATTGATTAATCTTTCTTTTCGGCCAACCTCAGATTCAATACCCAAAGATAGCCATTTCTTCTTTCTCGCTTGCCAATAACCTTGTCTGGCATCCAGGACAGAAAACGGGGGAGCCCCAAATCTATCTTTCAAAGATAATGGCAAAACATCAACTAATCCAAAACCTGTATCAGATTTAATCATCACAATTTCCTAAAGACAAGACAATATTCATGTCTCTTTGGGAATCTTTTTGCTTTCTCAATCTGTTGAACGTAAGCAGCCTGTAATGGTTGCCCCAAATCAACAATATAGATATTATCCGGAGTAAATCCTGCATCCACAAACAAATAGTATAAATCGCAATGATAAGGATAGAAAATCTTTTCCTTGAAGAAGTCATTGATAAACCAACAGCAATAAGCCCCTAATTTCAAAATACGAAAGTTTTCCTGGACATGTGGAAAGATAAGGTTTAGAAAGTCTTCATAAGTTTTAGCGTTGCCCAACTGTTCAGGTTCATCGCCATAATATTCAATATCCCAATATGGCGGACTTGTTAGGGTAAAATCTGCATACGAACTTTCAACCTGATCAACCTTTGCAGATGAACCTTCAATCAATGTAATGGTTGCTTCATTCTTAAAAAAACCCTTTGGTTTTAACAATTCATTTCTAACCAAAAAGTTATACTTCATGAATTCTTTACTAATATCCACACCTATATAATGGCGTTGGCAACCATAAACAAGTTGCATTCGGCTATTGTGCCCAGCAAAAGGATCATAAACTATCCCATCCAAAGGACAGAAAAACTCAACCATTAATCGCCCTATATTCTGTGGGAAAGTAGACAAAGCCCCATGCATAGCTCCTCTACGACTGAAATAAAACGCTTCATCAAATCCTTTCTTCAGTTGAAAATCATTTTCATCTTTGCAACGCAAACGTTGATCAGAATATCTTCTCCCCGTGTCCCTTGCAACATCTAAAACATCCTTGGTCGAATGGCGATCATTAATCAAAATCGAGCATGGCACAAACCCATATTTCGAAATGAAATCAGACCTAAACTT
>JAHKAA010000021.1 GCA_018825965.1 Gammaproteobacteria bacterium | reverse complement strand
AGATGGTCATGCCAGGCGACAACCTGAAGTTTGTTGTTGAACTGATCAACCCAATCGCGATGGATGAAGGTTTACGCTTCGCCATCCGTGAAGGTGGCCGCACAGTAGGTGCTGGTGTAGTATCTAAAGTACTGGCGTAATAGTCAGAACTTTTAAAAAAGGCCCTTCGGGGCCTTTTTTTATATCTATTTTTCATACATTTTGCCTAAAGGCCCTACCGCACTACTGCTGTCATACCTTTAATACAAAGCAGATCTGGATCTCTGTCTGTAATTCAAACGTTTGTTTGAATTTGCCTGTTGAACATGCTAGAACTAACTCATCCGACCATTAGGGTTTTTCAAGGAGAGTTATTGTGAGTCACTACCAGGCGCCATTGGCCGATATGTCGTTCCAATTATTTGATGTGTGGCAAGTTCAACAGTTTTGGCAACAACAAGCTGAGTTAGCTGAACTGATAGATGCAGACACTGCTGCTGCCATTTTAGAAGAAGCTGCAAAAATTACCGCCGAAAAAATAGCCCCTTTAGCTGCTGCAGCCGACGAGCAAGGTGTGTCTTGTGTTTCTGGTGAAGTAACAACTCCATCTCATTACAAAGAATGCTATCAGTTGTTGTGTGAAGGGGGCTGGACTGGTTTGTCCGGTGATCCTGAATATGGTGGCATGGGCATGCCCAAAAGCCTGTCGGGTTTGTACGACGAAATGATGTGTAGTGCTGATATAGCCTTCTCTTTATACCCGGGCCTGACATCAGGTGCCTGTGTAGCTTTATTGCAACATGCCGATGAAGCAACCAAAGCTTTGTATTTACCAAAGCTATACAGCGGTGAATGGTCCGGCACTATGTGCCTGACAGAATCACATGCTGGTTCTGACTTAGGCATTATGCGTAGTAAAGCCGAACCGATTGGCGATGGCTGCTACCGTATAAGCGGTGAAAAAATCTTTATCACAGCAGGTGAGCACGACCTGACGGAAAATATCATTCATCTGGTACTGGCTAAATTACCGGATGCGCCAGCCGGCAGCCGTGGTATTTCTCTGTTTTTAGTGCCTAAGTTTAAAGTCGATGCCAGTGGCAATCTGGGAGAGCGTAATAGTCTGATCTGTAGTTCAGTTGAGCATAAGATGGGTATTCATGGTTCAGCCACCTGTGTGATGAACTTTGACGGCGCCGAAGGCTACCTGATTGGTGAGCCACATAAAGGTCTGGCTTGTATGTTCACCATGATGAACTATGAACGTCTGGCCATGGGCAGTCAGGGTTTAGGTGCAGCTGAGCGTGCGTACCAGAATGCCCTTGCCTATGCCAATGATCGTCTACAAGGCCGAACAGCAACTAAAGATGGTAACAAAGCCGATCCTATTATTGGTCATCCCGATGTGAAACGTATGCTGCTGAATATCAGCAGCATCAATGAAGCGGGCAGGGCCTTTAGTGTGTACGTAGGGCATTTATTGGATCAGGCCAAGTTTGGTTTGGATACTAAAGCGCAAGCCAGAGCCAATTTGCTGACGCCAGTGACTAAGGCTTTTATGACGGACAGGGGGTTGGATGCTTGTGTCACAGCACAGCAGGTATTTGGTGGTCATGGTTATATCCGCGAATGGGGTATGGAGCAGTTAGTGCGTGATGTGCGTATTGCCCAGATTTATGAAGGGACCAACGGCATTCAGGCCGCTGACTTTATGTTACGTAAAGTGGCATCGGATCAGGGCGCTGTGTTGTTAGAACTGGTACGTGAATTAAAAGAAGGCCTGGCTGGTTCAGCGAGCAAACAAATCACTTTAGCGGCAGAGCGTTTTGAGTCAGCAACCCAATCTTTATTAGAGCGGGGCAAAACCCAACCGGAATTATTCGCCTGGGTAGCGAATGACTATCTGGATTTAACTGGCTATCTGCTCTACGCCTTTATGTGGGATAAGATGGAAGCTGCGTTAGATACTGCAAAACACAGCGAGGATTTTATCCAGTCCAAGCAACTCAAAGCTAAGTTTTACTACAGCAGAGTCTTGCCTCGTATCGAGAGCCTGTTCAGCCTGATTGAGCAGTTTCCTGCAGAGTTATCATCAGCAGAACCAAAGCTGTTCTGATCAGCTTTTGATCATAAAATGCGCCCCTGCTGTTTAATTATTCAGCAGGGGTTGTCTTTCTCAATCAGTTGAGTATAATGCGCGGCCAGCCGTAATTTCGGCAGGCGGTTAACCAGCAATTGAATTGGTTAACGACAACAGTGCTCCCGATTGGGGAGCAAACGTTACATTGGTGCAGGGGCATTCTTCCATTTATTGATGGGTCAGAAAGCTTCTGTTTTATTTTGCTCTTTTTGCTCTTTGAGGCTTTGGTTTATGAGTAATCAAAGGATTCGCATCCGTCTGAAAGCGTTCGATCACCGTTTGATCGATCAGTCAACTATGGAAATCGTTGACACAGCTAAGCGTACGGGCGCGCAGGTTCGTGGTCCTATCCCACTTCCGACTCGCCAGGAACGTTTCACTGTATTGATTTCTCCTCACGTGAATAAAGATGCACGTGACCAGTACGAAATCCGTACCCACAAGCGTTTAATCGACATCGTTGAACCAACAGAAAAGACTGTTGATGCTCTGATGCGTTTAGATCTGCCTGCTGGCGTTGACGTTCAAATCAGCCTGGGCTAATCAGACAGGTTTTTAGAGAGGTTTAGGATATGGCTATCGGTCTAATCGGTCGT